>DATBAS010000238.1:0-34474 GCA_036271395.1 Kofleriaceae bacterium | reverse complement strand
GCGCAGCCCGACGTACGTCTTGAGGTTGAACAGCGTGCCGAGGAAGCCTTTGGCGTCGTCGGTGATCTGCTCGACGTTGTCGGCGATCGCCGGATCGTTGACGAGGCGGCCGAGCGTGCCGGTGTCGGTGTCGATCTTGTGCGTGATCGACGTCGTGTTGTCGATCACGTTGTCGAGCTTGTCGAGCTTGCCGCGCAGCTTGTCGCCGGTCTGCTGCAGCTCGGTCTTCGCCGTCGCGATCAGATCTTTCGCATCCGCCGATGCGTCGTCGAGGTTCTTGAGCATCGCCTTGATCCGCGGATCGGCGTCTTTCGAGATGTCGCGCAGGTCGTTCGCGATCGACTCGATCTTCTGCATCGAGCGATCGGCGCGCTCGATCACGTCCGCGACCGTATTCGCCTCGCGCTGGACCAAGCCGTCGACGCGGTTCGCGACCGAGGTCATCGGCCCGTTGACGACGCGGCGCACGTCTTCAGACAGATCGCGCACGCTGTCGAGCACGCGATCGACGTTCGGCAGCGTCTCCTCGATGCGGTGGAGCAATTGATCGGGCGTGGTCGCTTCGACGACGTTCTTGACCCAGCGGCACGCGTCGTGCTTCGCAAGGTCGGTCGAATCGTAGTCGCTGCATTTCGGACCGAGCCGCGTGAACGTCTCGGGCTTGCCCTCGGGACCGACGCGCGTCTGCTCGCCGGGATCGATCTCGAGGTAGTTCTCGCCGAGCAGCGACGTGGCCTTCTTGAACACGGTCGCGTCCGACCACACCTCGATGTCGCTCGAGAGCCGGAACGTGATCTTCGCGTAGCGGCCTTCGACCTGCAGATCGATCACCTCGCCCTGCGGCAGCCCGGCGACGACGACCTTGCTCTTCTTCGGCAGGCCCGACGCGTCTTTGAATCGCGCGAACAAGATCTGGTTGTTCTTGCCCGCCGGATTTTGCCCGAGGTTCTTCCACACGATGTACGTGCCGACCGCGAGCAACAAGAACAGCACGGCGACGCGAACGCCGGCCGACAAGCCCTTCACGGCTGATAGTCCATCGTGTGGTCTTCAGCGGCGAGCTTCTGCACCGCACCGACGCCGGAGGCGTTCAGGAACTCGTGAATGTACGGATCGGTGCTTCCGGCGATCACGCCCGCCGGGCCCGCCGCCAAGATCCGCTTGTTGTGGAGCATGGCAATGCGATCCGCGATGCGGAACACGCTCGCCATGTCGTGCGAGATCACCACCGACGTGACCTTAAACTGCTCGCAGGTCGCCAGGATCATTTCATCCACGTTTCGCGTGGCGAGGGGATCGAGCCCGGTCGTGGGCTCGTCGTACATCAAGATTTCGGGCTCGAGCACGAGCGCGCGCGCGAGGCCGACGCGCTTGCGCATGCCGCCCGACAGCTCGCCCGGATACTTCTTGAGCGTGTGTTGCAAGCCGAGCTTGGTCAGCCGGTCGAGCACGATGTCGGCCATCTCTGCGCGCGATTTGCCGCCGCGCTCCTTGAGCGGAAACAGGCAGTTCTCTTCGACACTGAGCGAATCGAACAGCGCCGCGAACTGGAACACGAGACCAAACTTGCGGCGAAAGACGGCAAGCGCTTCCGTGTCGAGCGACAGCACGTCGGTGCCGTCGATGTAGATGTGGCCGCTGTCGGGCCGCAACAGGCACATGAAGTGCTTGATCAGCACGCTCTTGCCGGCGCCCGACGCGCCCAGGATCACGTTGACCTTGAAGCGCTCGAGATCGAGGTCGACGCGATCGAGCACCAAGTTCGAGCCGAAACGCTTCGTCAACGCGCGCACGCGGATGTGCCAGCGCGGATCCTTTTGCTCGGCCGGCGAGCTGCCGATGATCTCGCCTTCGCCGTCCATCAGGGTCCGCCCCGGACCGATGGGAACAGCGTCAACAAGATGTCCGACAGGAAGTAGTCCATGACCACCGTCGACACCATCGCGATCACGACGGCGCGCGTCGTGCCCAGGCCGACGCCGCGACCACCGCCGCTCGCGTGATAGCCCTGATAACAGCCGACCGTCGCGACGATGAAGCCGAAGAACACCGCCTTGATGACGCCCTGACCGACGTCCATCGGCAGCACGATGTCGCGCAGGTTGGCAACCCACTGGCCCTGATCGACGTGCTCGATCACGACCGCCGAGACATAGGCGCCGCCCATGCCGACGACGAAGAACAGCAGCGTCAGGATCGGCGTGACGATCATCGCCGCGATGATGCGCGGCAGGATCAGATATTGATGCGGGTTGACGGCCATCGACTCGAGCGCGTCGATCTGCTCGGTGATGCGCATCGTGCCGAGCTCGGTCGCCATGCCGGCGCCGGCGCGTCCGGCGAGCATCAGCGAGGTCAGCACCGGGCCGAGCTCGAGCGCGATCGCCTTGCCCGTCGTACCACCCGCGAAGGATTCCAACCCGAACTGGCGGAACGCGTTCACCGACTGCAGCGACAGCACCATCCCGGTCGCCGCACCGACCAGCAACACGATCGGCAGCGAGCCGAAGCCGATGTACTCGGCGGCGTCGAGATAGGTCTGGCCGCGGAACGGCCGGCGCGGCAGCCACACCAGCGCCTTGCCGATCAGGATCAAGTGGCCGCCGATCAGATCGAGGAAGCGATAGACCGGACCGCCGGCGTCTTTGAAGCCCTGGATCACGGCGCGGCCGACCGTCGGTTTCGGCGCCTCGGGCGTCGGATCGGGCGCGTACGACGGCGCCGCGTTCCTGTTCGCCGCCGGCGGCGCGGGCGCTGGCTTGATGTCGGTCGGCGCGTCTTCGCTCGTCTGATCGGTCATTTCAGCCCACTCGTCGGCACATCCGGCGGGTAGATCCGCGGCACCCGCTTGCTCATGCCGCAGGTTACCTCGTACTCGGACAGTCCTGTCCACTGCGCGTACTCGGCGCAGGTGATCGACACGCCGCCGCTCGCTCGGCCGAGCAACACCGCGGCGTCACCGACGTGCGCATCGGCGATGTCCGTGACGTCGGCGGCCGCGATGTCCATGCTGACGCGACCGACGAGCGGCACGCGTTTGCCGCGAATCGCCACCTGCGCATGCCCGCTCGCGCTGCGCGGCAAGCCGTCGGCATAGCCACACGGCAAGATCGCGATGCGGCTGTCGCGCGCCGCGTGCCACGTCGCGCCGTAGCCGACCGATGCGCCCTTCGCGACGTCGCGAATCTGCGCGATCGCGGTGACGAGACGCATCGCCATCTTGCCGGCGTGCTCGGCGAAGTGGCCGTTGCCATAGATCGCGATGCCGGTGCGCACGAGATCGAAGCGCGCCTCGGGAAACAGCAGCGCCGCCGAGCTGTTCGCGGCATGGCGCACGCGCACCGGCGCACCCGTCGCGCACACGGCGCGGTCGACGTCGGCGAAGCGGCGCAGCTGCACGCGCGTCATCGAATCGGGATCCGCAGGATCGTCGGCATCGGCGCACGCGAAGTGCGTCATCAAGCCGACGATCTGCACGCCCGCACGCGCCGCATCGATCGCGATCGCCGGCGCCTGCTCGACCGAGACGCCGAGCCGGCTCATGCCGGTGTCGACTTTCAAGTGCGCTTCGACTGCTCCGCGCGCGCGCGCGACGTGCGCGAACGCATCGAGCTCTTCGCGGCTCGAGATCACGGGCGTCAGGCTCGCGGCGACGACTTCGGCTTCGCCGCCGACCTGGCTCGGCCCCATCACCAAGATCGGCGCGGTGACGCCGGCCTCGCGCAGCGCGACGCCTTCTTCGACGAGGCTGGTGCAGAAGCCGTGGGCGGCTCGCGCGGCGACCAGCGCCTTGGCGACCGCGATCGCACCGTGGCCGTAGCCATCGGCTTTCACGACGGCCCAGATCTGCGAGCCGACCTTGACGTGCAACGCGCGCGCGTTCGCGACGATCGCGTCGAGATCGATCTCGACCCGCGTACGCCGGATCATCACGTCCACTGCGGCGATTACGCGCTTGCTAGGCCGAGCGTGTCAACTACGCCGCCTTCTTCTTCTCGGCGCGTTCGATCAGCGCGGGCGTGACGACGAGCGAGCGACCGCGCGGGATGATCAGGCCGTCGCGCGCGAGCTGGTTGAACGCGCGAGAGATCGTCTCGCGGCAGCTGCCGATCATGTTCGCGAGCTCTTGCTGCGTCGGCCGCCGGCGGACGACGAGCCCATCCGGTCCCGACGCACCTTCTTCGCGCGCGAGCCCGACGAGGCGATGGATCAGGCGCTCGTTGACGTCGCACAGCGCGAGCTGCGCGATCGTCTGGTCGGCGCGGCGGAGCCGGCGCGCCATCTCGGAAACCAAGTTGATCGCGGTGCGCGGATGCGCCTGGATGTGGCGCATCAGCTCGTCGCGGGTCAGCGAGAGCACGACGGTCGGCTCGATCGCGAGGCAATGCGCCGAGCGCAGCCCTTGATCGAACAGCGACATCTCGCCGAACGAATCGCCGGCGCGAAGTAGCGACAGCGTGACCTCGCGGCCGTTCTCGCCGAACATCACGACTTTGATCCGGCCCGACATGATGACGAACATCGCGTCGCCCGGCTCGTCTTGCGCGACGATCGCCGCACCGACCGCGATCCGGCGGACCGAAATGCGCGCCGTCAGATCTTCGATCGCGCCGATCGGCAACGCGGCAAACAACGGCGCCCGCGCGATCGTCGCGCGAATGCGAGCGGGGTCTTCACCGTTGTGCGGCATCGCCGCGGGCCGCATTTCAGGTGCGGCCGCGCGCTGCATCGGCGAGGACATAGGCTGGACAGGACGAGCGATCCCTAGCGTCATGAGAGAAACTCCTCGTGGGGCCAGCCCCACGCGAGCGCTCTAGTACAAAGGTCGTGCCGCGACCCAAGAGCCCCTACGGTTCATGCGATTCCAGCAGCTTGCCGCATTGCGCCCCTCAGACAACCGTGATGTTTGCTCCACAACTTCGTACAGCACCACGCCACGAATGTCGTGGTCGTCACACGCGTGTTGGCAGCGTCCGACTGCGGTAGGGTCGCGCGCGATGACGATCGTGGTCAACGGCGAGGCTCGAACCGTCGCGCCGGGA
This sequence comes from Kofleriaceae bacterium, assembly GCA_036271395.1. Classification (GTDB taxonomy): domain Bacteria; phylum Myxococcota_A; class Polyangia; order Haliangiales; family Haliangiaceae; genus JABFXX01. Next base: position 29,432 of record DATBAS010000238.1, on the reverse strand, counting down.
ATGACCGTCGCGGCGCTCATCGCGGAGCTCGGCTTCGGCGATCGACGCGTCGCGGTCGAGTGCAATCGCGAGGTCGTGCCGCGTGCCCGACACGCGACTACCATGCTGGGCGAAGGCGACCGGCTCGAGCTCGTGACCTTCGTCGGCGGAGGCTAAGCCTGAGATGAAAGACGATACCTGGCAGCTCGGCGACCGAAAGTTTCGGTCGCGCATCATCGTCGGCACCGGCAAGTACAGCTCGCTCGACGAGACCAAAGCGGCGCTCGACGCGAGCGGCGCGGAGATCGTCACGGTCGCGCTGCGCCGCGTCGATCTGAAGAGCAAAGAGCCCACGGTGCTCGATGCGATCGACCGCACCAAGTACGTGCTCTTGCCGAACACCGCCGGCTGCTTCACCGCCGACGATGCGATCCGCACGCTGCACCTGGCGCGCGAGCTCGGCATGGACGAGCTGGTCAAGCTCGAGGTCATCGGCGATCCCAAGACGCTGTTCCCCGACAACACCGCGACGGTCGAAGCCGCGCGCCGGCTGGTCGCCGACGGCTTCAAGGTCCTGCCCTACTGCTCGGACGATCTGATCACGTGCAAGCGGCTCGAGGACGCTGGCTGCTTGGCGGTGATGCCGCTCGCCGCGCCGATCGGCTCGGGGCTCGGCATTCGCAACCCGCACAACATCCGGCTCATCCTCGACAACGTGACCGTGCCGGTGATCGTCGACGCCGGCGTCGGCACCGCGAGCGACGCCGCGATCGCGATGGAGCTCGGCTGCACCGCCGTGCTGATGAACACCGGCATCGCCGGCGCGAAGCAACCCGTGCTCATGGCCGAGGCCATGCGGCTCGCCGTCGACGCGGGCCGAAAAGCGTTCCGCGCCGGGCGGATGCCGCGCCGCGACTACGCGAACGCGTCGTCGCCGACCGCCGGCCTGATCGAGTAGTGCACGTCGTCGTCATCACCGATCGCCGGCTGTGCGCGGATCTGATCGATCGGGTTCGGGCAATCTCGGCGATTTCAAACGTCGCGTTTCAAGTGCGCGAGAAAGATCTCGACGGCGGCGCGTTGCTCGCCCTCGCCCGCGCGATCATCGAGGCGGCGAACGGCGCGCCGGTTTGGATCAACGATCGCGTCGACGTCGCGGTGCTCGCCGGTGCGGCCGGCGTGCACTTGCCCGAAGCGGGCATGCCGATCGCCGAAGCGCGGCGGCTCGCGCCTACATTAAAGGTGGCCGCATCGCGGCACTCGGTCGCGAGCGCGCGCGAAGCCGCCGATGCCGGCGCCGACGTCGTCCAGCTCGGCCCGCTGTTTCCCACGCCGGGCAAGGCGCCGATCGATCGAGCCGCGTTCGCGACGAAGCTCGGCCGCGCGACACTCGTCGCGGTCGGCGGGATCCTCGGACCCGACGAAGCACGCGCCGCGATTCGCGCCGGCGCCGACGCCGTCGCGGTGATTCGCGCGGCGTGGACCGCAGACCATCCAGTCGCGGCGATTGCGGCGATCGCCGACGCCGTTCGCGCCGAGCTGGCCGCGCGTTAGCCCGCTTGCAATCGCTCGCGTGCTCAGGTATCGATCTGCTCCCCCTCGCCGCTATAGCTCAGGGGTAGAGCAACGGTTTCGTAAACCGTAGGTCGCCCGTTCAAACCGGGCTAGCGGCTCCAAATTACGCACCGCGATGAACTATACATTGCCGGTCGTGATTCGAGCCCGTCCATCATGCGCGCTCACGTCTGCGACGGCGTTCGCGCTCATGGTCGTGACGGCGTGCTCGGGGCATGGATTGGGACCGAGCTCTCGACGCAACGGGCCCACGATCGATCGATTCAGCCAGGCCGCCGGACATCTGATGGTACGGACCGGCGCCAACGGATTGCCCGGTCCAGATCAACCGATCGATCTCGATCGCGCGCCGTTCATCACGCAGGGCATCGGCCCCGATGGTTCGATCGTGCGGTACTACAACTTCGACATCCAGGCCGATACGCCGGCAACGCGATACCGCTTGACCCATGCAGGTGCTCGCGCGGCGATTCCGGGCGAGCTCGATTTCGTCGACCTGATTCCCGGCGATGCGCGGTACAGCGACTTCTGGCGGATCGCGTGGGTCGAGGTTCCGGCGGACTTCATCGTCGGGTCGATCACGAGCGTCGAGCAGCTCCGAGCGCGCGGATTTCCGATCGGTCCCGATCCGACGATCATCGACTGTCCGATCGTGCCGCGTGGCTCGACGGCTCGTGAAGCGCACGGCGTGGCAGCGGCCGTCGCCTCCGAGCTGTGGTATCGCGGCGCGCGCGTGAGTTGCCTCGACTTCGGCGACCTCGCGGTCGATGCAAACGGCCACGTCCCGACGTCGCCGATCTACGTCACGTTCGCGCGAAACCCGCCTGAGGGCGGACCGGCTTCGGGATTTCGTACCGAGATCACGACACCACAGACGCACAACGTCGTGATGAGCGTACCGGGCGACGTCGACTACTCGCCGCTGTGGGCGGTGCACATCTATGATCGAGCCGCGTTCGATCGCGTGCACGACGCCGCGTCCGCACTCGCGGCGCCGCTGCTCGAGCCGCACGGTCCGCTCGTCAACTGCCCGGTCGTCTACATCGGAACGAGCCGGTGATCACGACGCGACGTGAGCGGCGTCGGGCATGCCGCGTTTGCCCGCTTCGCCGCTGCGCACGAGGCTGAGCCTCAGCAGCACGGGCGCGAAGAGTTGGTTCACGCCGACGACGCTGAGCAGCAGCACCGCGGCCGCGGCGCCGAACGTCGGAAAGTTTTTCTGGATCACCACGACGAGGACGAACGAGAGACCGGCCTGCGGCACCAAGCCGGTCCAGCCGTAGCGCAAGACTGCGGGGTCGGCATGCGTGCGTCGACAGGCGCGGCGCGTCCCGTAATAGAACACCGTCGCGCGCACGGCGGCGATCACGATCACCGGCACGAGGATCGACCACAGGTCGTAGATGTTCAGCTTGCACCCGGCGAGCGAGAAGAACACGAGGAACACGGGTAGCTCGGCGGCCTCGAAGCCGTGGAGCAACGCGTCGGCGTTCGCTCGCGAGAAATTCCGCAGCCACACGCCCGCAGCAATCATCACGATGAGCGAATCCAGGTGCACGACGCTACCGATCTCGGCGACGACCACGCACACCATCAGCACGAACAGCGCCGCGCCGCGCTGGACGGACTTGAGGTAGCGGGCGATCACCATGCCGATCAGCACGCCAAACACCATCGAGCCGAACAGCTCCCAGCCGATCGACATCACCGTCTCGCGCAGATCGAGCTCGCCGCCGACGAGCGCACCGGCGATCGCAGCGACGATCGAGTAGACGATGATCACGACGAGATCGGCGACGACCACCGTGGCGAGGATCATCCGGCTGAGTGCGCCGTCGGCGCGGGTCTCGGCGAGCAGCGCCATCACGACGGCCGGCGACTGCGCGGAGAGCGCGACGCCGACGACCGCGCAGATCGCGAGTGACTGCGTGGTCGACACCTTCGTGAACATCGGCAACAGCGGCTGCAGGATGAAGACGACGAACGCGAGCACGACCATCGCGACGAGCACCGACAGCACGGTCACGGCGCGGAGCGTGCCGAGCAGCGGCCGGACGCGCTTGAGGTGGAGCTCGCCGCCCGCCGTGAGTCCCAGGACGCATGTCGCGACGCCGTTGATCACCGCGAGCGAGCCGGCCATCTCTTTCGACACGAGGCCCAGCACGTACGGGCCGGCGACGACACCGACGAGCAAGTAGCCGGTGAGCTTCGGCAAGCCGAAGCGCGCGGCGATCCGCGCCGTGAAGAACGCCGCGAGCAAGAGGTAGCCGAACGCGAGCTCGGTCCCGCCCGTCATGGTGGGATTCGGGAACGTTCGGGTCGCCTGCATCAGGCCGGTGAGCGCCAGCAGGAGCAAGACATCGATCACGAGCCACCTCCACGCGATCGAGGCCAGCACGGCCGCGTTCCGTTCGGTTCAGCCTATCACGAGCGTGAGGCGTCATCGTCGACGCGGGCGGCGTCGTCAGGCGTTCGCGACCGCCGGTAGCGTGAACCAGAACGTCGCGCCCTCGCCGAGCACGCTGTCGCAGCCGATCGCGCCGTGATGCGCCTCGACCAGGCGCTTGCAGATGTAGAGCCCGAGGCCGAGCCCATCGCGGCGCGTGCGCCGATCGGCTTGCCAGAATCGATCGAACAGATGCGGGATCTGGTCCGCCGCGATACCTGGCCCTCCATCGGCGACCGAAAATCGCAGCGACGGACCGACGAGCTCCGCGCGCGCCGCGATGCGCGTCTCGCACGGCGAAAACTTGAGCGCATTGCCGATCAGGTTCGAGAGGATCTCGAGCACACGCTCGCGATCGGCCAGCACCTGGACGACCGGAGCTTCGCAGGTCAGCTCGACGTGCCGCGATCGTGCGGCGTCGCGAAACAGCTCGACCGCCTCGTCGAGCAGCTCGCGCGACGACACCGGCTCGCGGTGCAGCTCGACTTGGTTGTTGTCGAAGCGAGTGGCCTCGAGGAGCTCGTCGATCATGTGCTCCATGCGCGCGGTCGCGTTGTGAATCGTATGGATGTAGCCGCGCGTGACCGCGTCCTCCGCGACTTCGCGGACGAGCGTCGCGCTCAGCGAGATCGCCTGCAGCGGACTTCGCAGATCGTGCGAGACGACGGCGAGCACCTCCTCGCGTGCCTTGGCCGCGCGCTCGGCCGTTTCCGTGGCCGTCTCGATCGCATGAAACTGCCGCCCGAGTCGACGGCTCGCGAGCAGGCTCAGCCCGAGACCGCACGCGACCGCGAGGATGGAGCACGCGACCACCACGAGCTCGGCATGCGCGGTGACGGCGTCGACCTCGCGCAAGGCGCGCTCGAAGACGACGCGACGACGCTGCGTGAACGCCGCGATGTCCGCTTCGAGCTCTGCGCGTCGCGGCACGAGCGTCTGATCGAAGATGGGGACGATCTGCGACGCGCTTCGCATCGAAGATCGGTCGCCGACGGCCATCGAGGTCGCCGCGACGTAGTCGAGAGCAACGCGCACGACATCTTCCGCGTCTCGGCGCTCGATGGCGAGGCCACCGAGCAAGTCCACGAGCTCGTCTCGTGCGGAGTCGAATCGTTCGCGCAGCGTAGGCTCGCCCGCGAGGAGGTAACCGCGACTCGTCGCGACGAGACGCTCGGCGAGGTAGCGCAGCTGCTGGACGCGATCGAGGTCATCGGCGTACGCGCTCGCGAGATCGTCCGCGCGGCCGGCGGTGACGTGCAACGCGATGATTCCGGTGATCGCGATGGTCGCGATCAACACGACGAGCGCACCGAACCCCGCGGACCACTGACTGCGAAACCGCATGTCGCCTCCCTGCGCAAACCGTGGCGCACCTCGCTCGCATTTCCCATGCACCAACACGCCACGCGTGCCGGGTCTACTTCGATCGTGAACGCGGTCGCCTCGCCGCCGTCTTCGTCACGGCCGGCACTTCGACTTGTCGCGCAAGACGCGGCGCAGCGTCGTGTCGAGATGCGCGGCTTCCGACAGCACGTTGGACTTCGGGTAGTTCTTCTTGATGAGCCCGAGGTAGGCCCGCGCATCCGTGCAGTTCTTGAGGTTCTCCGCGGCTTCGGCCGCGAGGTAGAGGCCATCATCGGCGAGCATCGATGTCGGGAACGTGCGAAGCAGCGTCTCGTACATGCCGATCGCGTGATCCCAGTCGTGCAGGTCCGAATACGACTGACCTTCGAAGTACACCGCATCGGCGGCGCGCGGATACGCCGGCCACCTCGACGTAAGCCGGCCGAAGATCTCGATCGCGTCGGTGTAGCGGCGGTTGTTGAACGCCTCGCTACCGAGTCGCCAGAGCTCGTCGGGCGAGCTGTTCGGGCTCGGCATCCCCGTCTCGAGCTGAGCGATCCGCTGTTCGAGCGCATCGATCCGGCCGTCGTTCGCGCGCTGATATGTCGTGATCTGGGTCTGGAGGCCCGTCATCGAGTTTGCGATCGAGGCGTCGAGCCCGTTGAGGCTTCGCACGTCGGTGTGTAGCTCGTCGACGTCGGCGCCGATGTCGGCGTCGTTGCGCTTGAGCACCTTCGTCGCCGCATCGACGACCGATTGGAGCTGATCGATCTGAGCGTCGAGCACTCGTGCCTTCGTACTCGTTCGAGCATTGAGCGAGTCGATATCTCGTTGCAGCGCATCCCCTTCGTGCTTTGTCGTGACCCAAAAGCACCCAGCGATACAGCACGACATCAGCGAAATGACGATCTCGACCTTCACGGACAGCCTCCGGCAACTTCTAAGACGTGCGGTCGCGGCGCGTGTTCACGCAAAATCGCAGATCGCAACATCGCGATACTTTGAGCTCAAAGCGTCTAGCGCGCGTCAACGCGCACGCGTAGAGCTAGAGGAAAAGGAGACTCGGATGAAGACGATCGTGATGCTGATTGCCGCGACGACGTTCGCCGCAGGATGCAAAAAGAAACCGGAGCCGGCCCCGGCGCCGAGCAGCGGCAGCGCAGTCGCAATGACCGGGAGCGGATCCGCCGCGGCGGTGGGCAGTGCCGCCCCGAAGATGCTGACCGGCGACGATCTCGTGAAGCGCTACCACGACTGCCGGGCCGACTGGGTCAGCGGCAAGTGGGACGACTTCAAGAGCTGCTACGCGAGCGATGCAGTCTGGGAAGCGCCGGGTACCAAAATGGGCCCGATCAACGGTGCGGCCGCGATCGTCGAGCTCGACAAGTCGTTCCGCGTGGCGTTCCCGAACGAGAACGCCGAGTCGCAATTCGTGCTCGTCAACGGCAAGAAGATCGTCGACATCGCGCTGCTGACCGGCAAGCAAACCGGCACGCTGAAGCTCCCCACCCACGACCTGCCTGCCACGAACAACCAGTTCGGCGTGTACGCGGGGCAAGTGCTCGCGATCGACGATTCCGGAAAGATCAGCCACGAGTCCGACTTCGAGGACATGGCGACGATGCTCGGCCAGCTCAAGCCGAAGAAAGACCACGCCGTGCGTCCGGTCGTCGCGAAGCTGACGATGCCCGAGCAGGTCGCGATCGCGAAGGACGACGCTCACGAGAAGGCGAATCTCGCGTCGTTCCAGCAGTTGAGCGACGCGTTCAACAAACATGACCTCAAGGCGTTCAGCGCGGTCCTGGCCGACAACGTCGTGTGGTCGGAGCAGGCGATGTCGAAAGATCAATCGAAGAAGGATCTCGCGACCAGCATGCCGGAGATGTGGAAGGCGTTCTCCGATCTCAAGCTGACGGTCGGCGATGCGTGGGCGGCCGGTGACTACGTCGCCGCGACCGAAACGTTCGAGGGCACGAACGACGGCGACCTGCCCTCGATGCACCTCAAGAAGACCGGCAAGAAGGTCTCGCTGCCGTTCCTGGCGATTGACAAGCTCGACGCCGGCAAGGTGACCGCGGCCTGGATCTTCTACCAAGGCGGCGGCTTCGCGAACCAGCTCGGCGTCGACACCAAGCTCTCGAAGAACTGAACTGAAAGGGGGAGATCATGCGTACGATCATCAGTGTCTTGCTGGTCGTTGCCGCGGCCAGCTGTAGCAAACCGGTCGTGTTCCAAGGACAGACCACACTCGCCGTCGTCGGCACCGCGCCCGTTGCCGAGGTAGCGCCGCCGCCGCGCGTCGAGGTGCGGGACAACAAGATCGAGATCCACGAGAAGATCCAGTTCGATCTCGACAAGGCTACGATCAAGCCCGAGTCGTTCAGCCTGATGGACGAGATCGGCTCGGTCATCACGAAGAACCCGCAGATCAAGCGGATCCAGATCGAGGGCTACGCGAGCTCCGAGGGCGATGCCGGCCACAACAAGAAGCTCTCCGACGATCGCGCCAAGTCGGTGATGAAGTACCTCGTCGATCACGGAATCGCACAGCCGCGGCTGACCGCACTCGGATTCGGCGTCGATAAGCCGATCGCGGATAACGCCACCGAGGACGGACGCGAGAAAAATCGGCGCGTCGAGTTTTCGATTCTCGAACAGGACGTGACCGAGAAGAAGGTCGAGATCGACCCGAAGACAGGCGCGGAGAAGGTGATCGGAGAGAATCGCGAAGACGTCAAGACGCCCAGCGCCGCGAGCAATCAGTCGCAGAAGAGGACACCGTGAATCGAACGATTTGCTACGCGTTCGCCGGAGTGCTGATGGCGATGACGGCGTGCTCGGGGACGGCGCGCGGGCTCGAGGCCTATCGCACGGATACGCAGAAACTGCTCGACACACGCTCGGCTCAGCTACAGAGCTGCTACGACGACGCGCTCAAGGCGAACACCAAGCTCGCCGGGACGGTGACGGTTCAGTTCGTAGTCGAAAAGAAGTCGGGCACGATCATGAACGCCGTGGTCGACGCGCCGCATTCGACCGCGCCAGCGCCGCTCGGTGACTGCGTCGTGAAGGCGATCGATGGGCTCACGCTCGACCCCGCCGACCGCAACGAGGGCCGCGCCACGTTCGTCTACGAGTTCAAGCCGGCCTCGGGGCCGAAACCCGCGGCTTGATCGCCGGAATGCAATAGCGCCGACAGCGGTCGATCGGTTGTCATGCCTCCGCCGCGCGTGCTGGTCGTCGACGACGATGTCGACGTGCGCACCGCCCTCCGCAATCTGCTGCAAGCGCGCGGCTTCGTTGTCGATGTCGCGGAGGACGGACTCGAGGCGATCGAGATCCTCGACGGACGGCCGCCGCCATCGGCGATCGTCGCAGATCTGATGATGCCGGGAATCGTCGGCAACGAGCTCCTCGAGTACGTCGCGGCTCGCCGCGAGCTCGCGGGGATCCCGATCGCGATCGTGACCGGCTCTCCGCAGTACGCGCCGATCGGGCTCGCGCTGTTTCGCAAGCCGGTCGATGCGGAAGCGCTCGTCGAATTCCTGCGTTCGGCGATCGCGCGCTGAGCTGCGAAGGCGGCAGTCGCGAGCGTGCGGAGAGGTTACGAAACACCTCCTTGCGAGAGAAACCGCGCGCCCGCGACCGATGCCCTCGTGATCGAAGACGGTGCGGTGCCGCGTCTGTTCACCGAGATCAGTCCGCGAGTCCGAGTCGCCGCAGCAGCAGCGGCAGCGTCATCCCCTGCACGAGGATCGCGACGGCGACGACGGCGTACGTCATCACCAGGATCGCGTCGCGGTACGCGCCGACCGGTAGCGACAGCGCGAGCGCCACCGACAACCCGCCGCGCAAGCCGCCCCAGGTCAGGATCTTCACCGCATGCTCGGCGCCCGGCGAGCGCTTGAACGGCCGCAGGACGAGCAGCGAGCCGCCGACCGAGAGCCAGCGCGCGACCAGCACGACCGGCACCGCGATCGCGGCGGCGACCGCGAGCGCGCTCGAGACGTGCAGGCGAGTCGCTTCGAGCCCGAGCGCGAGAAACACCACCGCGTTCAAGATCTCGTCGATCAGCTCCCAAAACAGCGCGAGGTGCTCGCTGCACGCACGTCCGCCGATCACGATGCCGGCGACGACCGCCGCGATCGGTGCCGACGCACCAAGCGCTTCGGCCGCGGCGTAGCCTCCGAGCACGAGACCGAGCGTGATCAACACTTCGACGTTGCCGTCTTTGATCGTCCGCAGCATGCGTTCGCCGCCGAAGCCGAGAGCCAGCCCGAACGCGACGCCGCCGAGCACTTGCTGCGCGAACAGCGCGACAGCGTGGACCAGCGACACGTGCTCGCCCGCCGTCATCGCGAGCAGCACGGTGAACAGCACGACGCCGACGCCGTCGTTGAATAGCGACTCGCCGCTGATCTGCACTGCCAGCGCGCGCGGCACCTTCGACGTCTTCAAGACGCCGAGGACGGCGATCGGATCGGTGGGTGAGATCAGCGCACCGAACAGCATCGCGTCGAGCCATCCGATGTCGTGGCCCAGCACCAGGAGCGACACGTACATCGCGCCGCCGACGATCACCGTCGACGCGATCGTACCGCCGAGCGACAGCGCGGCGATCGGCCAGCGCAGCTCCGCGAGCTCGTCGCCGCGGATGTGCAGCGCGCCCGCGAACAGCATCAACCCGAGTACGCCGTGGACGAGCGTGGGCCCGAAGTCGAGCTCCGCCACGACGTGCCGCACGTGGCTCGCGTCGATCAGCCCGAGAGCATCGAGCCCGACGATACCGAGCGAGCACGCGAGCGCGGCCGCCAGCATGCCGACCTGCGATGGGAGCTTGATGAACCGCGCGTTGAGATACGCCAACACCGCGGTCAACGCGACGAGGAGCGCCACGATCTGGACCGTCGTCATACTCGCACTCTCGCGCGAGCGTATCGCGAAACCCGATCGCCGCAGCTCGTTCGAGTCGGTGATGCGCACGTTCGCTCGAAGCCGCGCAGATCGTCGGCGCCGATCAAGTGGACCGCTTGCACGACGCGCTCGCCGTCGAAGGCCACCAGCTGGCCGTCGATGGCCACAACCCTTTCGGGTGGCCGAGACCGTTCGGTTCGCTCGCCGTTGTGGAATCGCGGTAACACGCACTCATGGTTGCCCCCAGCACGGAATGGCGCGAACGCGTTGCGCCCGATGAAGACACACGGTTTGCTCGCTACGCGAAGCAGATCGGCGAGCTCCAGGCCGCCGAGACGGCGAAGCGCGGAACGCCGGGCCGCGCACTCCATCGCAAGCAGATCCTCGGGATGCGAGCGAGCTGCGAGGTCGGCGGTGACCTACCGGCCTATGCGTGCCACGGCTTGTTCGCGCGGCCTGGCCGCTACGATGCGCAGCTTCGGCTATCGAACGGCGCGAGTCGACATCAACCCGATCGGACGCCGGACGTCCGCGGCTTGGCCCTGCGCGTGCTCGGCGTCGCCGGCGATGGTGCGCTCGGCCGGCCGACCACCGAGCAGCACTTCCTGCTGATCAACCAGGCGACGTTCGGGCTCGCGAGTGCCGACGAGTTCGCGGGGCTCGTGCAAGCGGCGCCGCGCGGCAACCTCGCCGTGCTTCGCTACATGATCGGTCGTCACGGGCTGTTCGGCGGGCTCGGCGCGGTTCGACGGCTGGCCAAGGGGCTCGGTCAGCCATTCGCTGGATTCGCGCGCACTGCGATGCACTCGGCGGCGCCGATCGCGTGCGGCCCGTACGCGGCGAAGGTCCGGCTGCTTCCCGACAACGCGGCCGCGCCAGCCGCGCGCGCTGTCGATTGGGCAGCAGACGTGACCGAGCGGCTCGCAGCCGGGCCGCTGCATTGGGACTTGCAACTGCAGTTCTTCGTCGATGCCGCGACGACGCCGATCGAGGACCCGACGATCGCGTGGCCCGAGGCCGCCGCACCATTCGTGACCGTCGCGCGGGTGACCGCACCCGCACAAGATCCGACGGCCGTCGCCGCCGAGATCGAAGCCGCGCGGTTCGATCCGTGGAACGCGCTCGCGGCTCACCGGCCGCTCGGCGAGATCATGCGCGCGCGCAAGGCCGCGTACTACACGAGCACCCAAGGCCGCGGTGCGTGACAGCTCGAGCATCTCGAGATGCACGGTCGGCGGCCGGCCCTTCGTACGGCTGTACACGGCGAGCACCGGATGCGTGCTGCCGTGCTCGACTGGGTCGATGCCGTCGAGGAAGCGGTCGACGTCGATGCACGCGTGCACGCGCGGCGAATTCATTGGCGCGACCGACCAACCAGTTGGTCGGTCCGTCTAGCGTGGACTACGCCGCTCGAACGACGTGGTCGGTCGCTTGTTCGAACCGCGCGTTTGCAGATCGGTTGTTCCAGCTCGCTACAACGCACCATCGGTCGCGACCTGACACGTGGGGCACGGCGAATGTTGGACCGTGAAGAAGTTGAGTGACGTGTACGGCAGATTGAACACCTCGCCGAGACCATGCGTGACTTTCCGAAGCGTCTGGTGCGAGCCGTTCTCGAGCAGCCAATCGAAGAAGCCCTGCGCGTTAAACGAGACCGCGATGAAACCTTCTTGGCGCGGGCGCTCCATCAACACCGCGTCGGGCGTCGGCTTGTAGTTGCGCGTGTCGAAGCCGACCGCGAGATCGACGAAGCGCGACAAGAATCCGTACTTCGGATAGTCGCGCAGCGAGTGGATCGAGCTGAGATGAAACGCGAGCAGATACTTCTGCCCCGAGTAATCCTCGGCGATGTCCCACCGCGAGCACGTGCCGTACGGGCACGGCGATTGGCCATCGAGCTTGCGGAGGTACATCTGGCTCGGGAAGTACTGCACGCGGAAGTCGAACATCTCGTCGAGTCGTGGGAACTCCATCAGCGCGAGCCCCACGAGCGCGCCGACCGTGTCGCCGCCGAGATCGCTGTACGAGAACTCGAAGTTGAAACCGTCGCGCACCTCGACGCCGACGAACGTCAGCCACGACAGCGTCGTGCCGATCGCGACCGATGTCTGGTGGCCGAAGCCGCCCCACTGCTCGAGGATCTCGTCGGTCAGGCGTGCGAGCGCCATCGTCGACCACGCGTGGCCGAACTTGTCTTCGCCGCCCGCATACGTCGTGTCGCCTGCCCAGCCGATCAACGCGCATCCCGAGAACCAGCGCGACAAGCCATGCAACGTGCCGCAGTTCTCGTCATCGCCGCCGAACTTGTACGGGATGCCTTTGTGGTGCTGGTACCACGCGAAGTACATCCAGCCCGCGAACGCGGCGTACATGCCGCCGACGGTGAGCTCGGCGCGCAGCGGATGATATTTCGGCGACAGCGAGACGTCGGTCGTCGGCGATGGATCCTGGCCGAGCGTCAGGTTCGGTCGTGGCGGTGGCGGTGCGTCGGGTTGAGGCTGCGCGTGCGCCGTTGCGCCCGCGAGTGCCATGAGCGAAGCGATAACAATTCGGCGCATCGCGAGCCTTGTCGCAGCTCGCGCGCGAGCCCACAAGGTTTCGAGCGCGCGTGCGTGACGCGCGCATCAGCGATCGAGGCGCGTTGCTACGACCGCGAGCAGATCGCGGCCCAACTCGCCTCGAATCAGTGCTGCGTGTAGACGAACGTGACGTGTGTGCAGACGGGGCTCGACTGGCCGTCGATCACGAACGGCGAGTACTTCCAGAGCGTCATGCGCTCGATGATCTCGCGATCGTACGTCGCGTAGCCGGTCGATCGCACCGGCAACACTTCGATGACGTCGCCGTGCGCATCCAGACACAGGCGGAACGTGCCGCTCGCGCGTTGGATCTTGGTGTGAGCGATCGCGCGCTTCGTATCCGAATCCGGCCTGATCAGCTTCTCGCCGGAGACGCGCTTCGCCTCGACGGACTTGACGCCGGGCGCGAACACGATCGGCTCGACGTTCTCGCGCTTCGGTGGTGACGGCATCGGGATCGTCTCGGTCGCCGGCGCCTGATCGGCCGGATACGCCATGCGCACCATCGCGCACGCGGGCATCGCCGTGCCGGCGATCGTCAGCGGCTTGAACGTCCATGCCTGCGCGGCGCCTTGAAACGCCTCCGCGGCTTCGTGCGAGGTCGTTTCCGTCTGGCGGAGCGACGCGATGTTGCCTTGGTCGTCGAGGCAGATCCGGAACCACGCGAACTGCGCGTGACTCGTCGGCGTCGGATCGAGCGCGAGCGTGCTCGCGAGCTTCGGATCGATCGGCCCGTTGCGGTCGCCCGACGTGCGTAGCGCTTCGAATGCCGACGCGGCGAGCGTCGGGACGATCGGATCGTCCTCGCGCCGCGCTTCGAAGCCGATCCAAGACAGGTGCGGACCGCCGAGCTCCTGCGCGACGCGCACTTCGATCTCGATGCCCGGCGCGTACTCCATCACGACGACGTCGGCGAGCGCGTCGTCGCGCGTGCTCGGCTGCATGTGCAAGCCGGCCACGCAACGCGCGAACGCCTTCTGCTGCGCAGGCGCGACATCGCCGGGTCCGCCGAACTGCGAAGCGCACGCCGGATCCGCGAACCACAAGCCGCCGTTCGTGACCTTGCCGCGAAACAGCGTCTCGAGCTCGTCGGCATCATCCGACGACACGGCCAGCGTCTCGCGACCCGAATCGCGTGTATCGACCTGCGCCAAGCCCGGCCCGCATGCAGCAAATATCACCACCCCGACGAGTGCTCTCACGCGGCCATCATACGATGACGTCCGCGTCGCCGGAGAACAAGCGCGCGACCTCGACGGCACGGCGCTCGCGCACCGCGCGCTGGTTGATGTAGCCCTTGTCGGTGATCTCGCCGGCGTCGATGCTCGGCGGCTCGCGCAACACGAGCACGCGCGCGATCCGCGTGCTCGTGCTCGACGTTGTCGCGGTTTGCGCGGCGAGCTTGCCGGCGAGCACCGAGGCATCACCGCCGGGCGCGAGAAAGATCAGCGCGCCGAGCTCGTCGCGATCGTGGCCGCAGATCACCGCATCGGCGACGTGCGGCGAGCACGCCGCGACCAGCGCGAGCCGGACCTGGCCAACGTGCACCCACGTGCCGCTCGCGAGCTTGAAGTTCTCCGACGTACGGCCCTCGAACACGACGCCCTCGGGCCCGACGGAGCCCGCGTCGCCCATCGGATAGAAGCCGAGCTCGTCGAGCGGTAGCGGCTCGAGCTGATGATCCGGCGCCAGATAGCCCGGCGCGACGCTCGGACCTCTGACGCGCATCTCAAGCTGATCGCCGACCGGCACGAACGCGAGCTCGGTGCCGGGAATCGGCATGCCGATCACGCCGGCGCGCGCGATCGGATATGCGACTTGCGTGACCAGCGGCGAGGTCTCGGTCGAGCCCCACGCCGAGGTCATCGCGATAGGTTTTCCCGCGAGCTTCGCGACCGCGCCGAGCCGCGCCCATGTCGCCGGCGACAGCGCCGCTGCGGCGTAGAAGATCACGTCGAGCTCGCGAAAGAACGTGTCGCGCAGGCTCGCGTCGGTCTCGAGCTGACCGACGAGCATGTCGAAGCCGCGCGGCACGTTGAAGTAGATCGTCGAGGCGATCTCGCGCAGGTTCGCGAGCGTGGCGTCGAACGCGCCGGGCGCCGGCTTGCCCGCATCGATGTACAGCGTGCCGCCGTGGGCGAGCACGAGGTTCGCGTTGTGGTTCGCGCCGAACGTGGGGCTCCACGGCAGCCAATCGACGATCACCGGCGGCCGATCGGCCAAGAACGGCCAGCCCGCGGCGAGCCCGGCCTGGTTCGCGCACAGCATGCGCTGCGTGTTGATGACGCCCTTCGGCGTGCCGGTCGAGCCCGACGTGAACAAGATCTTCGCGACCGTATCGCCGGTGACGCGCGCGAACGCGTCGTCGACCGCCGGCGTGACCGGCGTGCGCGCCAGCTCCGCGACGTCGATGCGCGGCGTGGCGAGCTTCACGAGCGCCGTGTCGAAGCCGGATCCGTCGGCGAACACGGCGCCGGCCTCGACGAGGGCCGCGATGGTCCGGAGCTTGTCGTGGTCGGTCGACATCAGCGAGTACGCCGGCGACACCGGCGCGATCGGCACGCCGACGTGCATCGCCGCGAGCGCGAGCAACGCGTGGTCGATCGAGTTGCCGGAGAGCACGAGCAACGGCCGCGATGGTGACAAGCCGAGGTCGAGCAGCGCCTGGCCGATCGCGCGCGCCGCGGCGAGCGCGCCGGCATACATGACGCGCCGCCACGCGCCCGAGCCGTCGCGCTCGGCATAGAGCGTTCGCTCCGGCGCGACGTGCGCCCAATGGACGAGGTGATCGCCGAGACAGCGCGGATACGGCGGCAGCGGCGCGCGCGACCGCAGGATGAATCCGCCGCCGGGGCGATCGACGCGCTCGATGTCGGGAGCGGCAAAGCGGGCCACGCGGAGACGATAGCTCAACGTTTGGCACTTGACACACTTCGATACTATGACAACTATGCCGTCGTGCCCAAGGACGACGTCGACAGCCTCGCGCGCATGTTCCGCGCGCTCGGCAATCCGAAACGACTGCGGCTGTTCTTGAACTTGCTCGACGAGAGCAAGCTCGACCTCGCGAAAGGCCGCGTGCACGATTGCTTCCTGGCGAAGCTGCTCGCCGGGCTCGGCGATCT
This sequence comes from Kofleriaceae bacterium, assembly GCA_036271395.1. Classification (GTDB taxonomy): domain Bacteria; phylum Myxococcota_A; class Polyangia; order Haliangiales; family Haliangiaceae; genus JABFXX01. The sequence goes on along the minus strand of DATBAS010000238.1, from coordinate 13,470 downwards.
CGGCGCGCCGACGGTCTCGCATCACGTCAAGGAGCTCGCCGACGCCGGGCTCATCACCACGCAGCGCGAGGGCAAGCAGCTGACGTGCTCGGTCGACCCGATCGGCCTGGCCACGCTGCGTGCAGCACTCGCGCTCGCGTCCAGAGCTTCGACCAATCATTCGAAAGTTTCACAATCATGAGCACAGAGATCCGCATCGAAAAGTTCGGCCCCGCGACCGCGTTGGCGTTCCACGAGGTCGCGGCGAAGGAGCCCGCGGCCGATGAGGTCGCGATCGACGTCGCGTACTCCGGCATCAACTTCGCCGATATCCAGATGCGGCTCGGACTGTATCCGGACGCGCCGAAGAAGCCGTTCGTGCCCGGGTACGAGGTCAGCGGCACGATCGCGGCGGTCGGCAAGAACGTGCGCGACGTCAAAGCGGGCGACGCGGTCATCGCCGGCACGTACTTCGGCGGCTACGCGTCGCACGTCACGCTGCCGGCGCGCCAGGTCTTCAAGCTGCCGAGCGGCACCGATCTCGAAGCCGGTGCCGCCCTGCCCGTCAACTACTTCACCGCGCAGCTCTGCCTGTTCGAGATGGCGCGCGTGCGCAAAGGCGACCGCATCCTCGTCGAGCCCGCGACCGGCGGCGTCGGCGTGCTCGCGATCCAGATGGCGCGCCACGTCGGCGCCGAGGTCACCGGGCTGACGACGAGCCCGCACAAGAAGCCGTTCATCGAGCAGCTCGGCGCGACCGCGTTCACCGTCGAAGAGTTTCACGCCGACGCGACGCTGCGCGGCTACGACCTCGTCATCAACAGCTCCGGAGGCGCCGCGATCACGTGGCAGCGCGAGCGGCTCGGCCTCACCGGCCGGATCATCTGCCTCGGCATGTCGTCGATGACGAAGGACGGCAAGCGCAGCTACATGAAGATCGCGAGCGCGCTGTGGCACACGCCGCGGATCTCGGTGCTCAAGCTGTTCGACGCGAACACCGGCGTCTACGCGCTCAACGCGCTGCACGTGTTGCGCGATCCGGCGTGGATCGAGCGGCTGACGAAGTCACTTGTCGAGGTCAGCGCGATGAAGCTCGCGCCGCACGTCGGCAAGGTGTTCCCGGCGACCGATGTCGCCGCGGCGCACGCGTTTCTCGAGACCAAGCAAGCGACCGGCAAGGTGTTGCTCGCCTGGAAGTAGCGTTACGAGCAGACGGTCTCGGTGTTGCCGACGTATTCCCATCGGCCGTTGCGCAGCTCGTAGAGCTGAGCGGCCGAACAGCAGCACGTCTTGATCGACCCGGGGCGCGGACGGTCGACGAAGTTCACGCCGATCCACACCAGCGCGCACGTCGGATCGGCGTCGATCGATCGCAGGTCGACGTAGTAGACGTCGCTGCCGAGCCGCTTGGACTCGCCGGCCAGCTCGTCGCGAGTCTTGCCGGCGAAGCCGGCCGGGAGCGCTCCGGCGCCGACCCGGCGATGGTGATCTAGATCGACTCGCACGAAGCTGATGTGCGGCGCGAGCTCGCCATCGGGCACCGTCTTGGGATCCGCGGCGTAGCGCTCGAGCACGCGATGCGCGATCGCGTCGATCTCGGCTTGCGGCGTGGAGTGGCCGAGGATCACGGCGCCGCGCGGTGAGCTCGGGCACGCCGCCGGCGGTCGCTGCGCGCGTTGCAACACCTCGGCGTGATCGAGGCGCAGATCGCGCTGCGTGACGTGGTTGGCCGCGAGCGCGATCGTCGAGCCGGACCCGTATTCGAGCTGCACGTAGGCGCTGCCCGCGTCGACTTCGAGGTGAAACCGGCCGTGCTCGTCGGTGAACGCCTCGTCCGACGACGACGAACCGCTCGCCGCTTCGACGCCGACGCCGGCCACGGCTGCGCCGGTCGCCGAGTCGACCACGCGGCCTTCGAGCGCGGTCGGCCCGGTGATCGGCACAGCGGCGTTGTACATCGCGGGCGCAGGCGGCGGCGATGCGCAGCTCGCGACGACCGCGAGCACGAGTCGCTTCACTGGATCACGGGCGCAGTCGTCGTCACGGCCGCGCCGTACCAGCCTTCGAAGTTCTCCGACACGAGCGTTGCCGCGCCGGTCTGCGGATCGATCGTGATGAACGCGCCATCGTCGGTGAAGCCGAAGACTTTGTTCTTCCAGAACGCGAGGCCCCAGATCGAGCCGTAGCCGGTGTTGCCGACGGTGGTCGCCGCGAACGTGCCGCTCGCGAGCGTCGCGAGCGAATCGCCGCCGTTGCCGGGCACGGTCTGCACGATCCCGAAGCCGGCGACCGCGACGAGGTCGCCGCTCGATGTGAAGCCGTTGCCCATATCGCCGATCTGCGTCGCCGAGCCGGTCATCGGATCGATCTGGAACACGGCGCCGTCGGTGTTGCGCGTGCCGACGAGCACGTCATCGCCGGTCTGGTTGACGTACGTCGCGGGCACGTACGACAGCCCGTTGAACATGCCCTGCAGCGACGCCGATAACAGCGTCGTCTGCGCGGTGCCGGTGTCGACCTTGTAGACCTTGTCGAACGACACGCCGACCATGTTGCCGTCCTTGTCGATCGCGATGTCGGTCATCGTATCGGTCGCGTTGTTCGGCCACTTGAAATCGCCGATCTCGCTGATCGCGAGCGAGTCGGGATCGACGCGATACAGCGTGGATTCGGTGTGCGCGTAGACGTAGACGATGCCGGCATTCGAGCCCGAGCCCGAATCCGAGCCCGAATTTCCGGCGTCGGTGCCGCCGCTGTCGTCGCCGCCGGGCGAATTGCGATTTCCCGGCCCGCACGCGGCGAACGCGACGGTCGAAACGAGCAGCGCGGCCCTCGTCATCATCGCGCGCGACGTTACATCACGCGCCCGAGCGAATCGAGCGCGATCGCGGCGTCGCCGTGCCGCTCGACCCACGCGATCGGCATCGCCGGCGACAGCTGCACGCCGATCACGCCGGCGCTCGTCACCGCGATCGCGCCGGCGCTCGCAGCCGTGACGTCGCGCAGCTCGGCGAGCGCCTCACCGACGGCATCGTCGAGGCCACGGCCCGAGGCCAATCGTGCCGCGATGCCCCGCGCCAGTGCGACGCGCAAGATCGCCTCGCCATCACCGGTCGCCGACACCGCGCACGTTCGATCGGCCCACGTGCCCGCGCCGGGAATCGGCGAATCACCGACGCGGCCGCTGCGCTTGCCGGTGATGCCGCCGGTCGAGGTCGCGGCCGCGAAGTCGCCGCGCACATCGCGCGCACACGCGCCGACCGTGCCCTTCGCGTGCAACCGGCCGCGTGCGCGCTCCGTGATCAGCGAGCCTGCCGGCGCCGGCGCGATGCCGACCTCGGCGGCGAACCGCCATGCCGCTGCGCCGACGAGCAACACGTGCTCGCCCGCATCGAGCACGGCGCGCGCGAGCGCGACCGCGCACCCGAGATCCGGCACCGCGCCGACCGCGCCGACGCGCCGCGATGCGCCATCCATCACCGCCGCGTCGGTCTCGACGGTGCCGTCGCGGGTCAGCGCCGAGCCGGTGCCGGCGTTGAACTCGGGATCATCCTCGAGCACGCGCACCGCGGCGACGACCGCGTCGAGCGCGCTGCCGCCGGCGCGCAGGATCACGTCGCCGGCCTCCGCGGCGCGGCGCACGCCGGTGCGCGCGCGTGCGTGACGGTCGCTCGCCCACTCGCCCGCCCCGCCGTGCACGATGATCGCGGTCATAGTGCCGACCCGGCGTTGACGATCGCCTGCGCCGTGATGCGCGCGAGCTCGGGCAGATACTCGGGATCGCGGTCGAGCGCGCTGCCGTCGAGCGCGGCGCTCGCGATCGCCGGCGTGAACCGCGGGACCGCGCCGGTGCGATCGACGAGCATGCGTGCGGTCGGCTCGGCCGCGCGCGTGTCGACGGCGATCACCGACGCGAACACGACGTCGCCGGCGGCGCCGCGGAGCAGCGACGTCGCGAGCACGAAACGGCCGTCGCGCGACCACACCGGACCGCTCTCGTCGGTGAGCGGCAGATCGACCAGCACGTGCGCGCTGCCGCCGTCGCGCGACATCACGAACAGATCGCCGTCGCGCAGCGTGCGATGCACGACGAGCCGCGCGAACGCGATCCGCGTGCCGTCGGGCGAGATCGCCGGCGCCGCGTCGAGCGGACCATCGCTGAGCTTCGTGATCGCGCCGTCGGGCGCGCGCGCCTCGAGGTGGCTCTCGATCGCGCCTCCGCTGCCGGTCGTCAGCGCGGCGTAGACGATCGTGCCGTCGGCCGCGACGCTCGGCGTCACTTCGTGCGCGGGCGAGCTGGTCAGGCGCGCCGGCGCGCCGGTCGCATGGCCGTTTGCGATCGGCAGCTCGTAGAGATCGTATTCGCCGGCGCTGCCGGTCGACGCGAACACGACCGCCGAGCCATCGCGCGTCCACGTCGGGTTGGTCTCGATTCCCGCGGCGGCCGTGAGCGGCGCGGCGATCGCCTCGGGCGCCACCGGCGCGATCCACAGCTTCGTCTCGTCGATCGTCGCGCCGGATCCGCGGCCGCGCGCGAACACGAGCCACTTCCCGTCGGGCGAGATCGCGGGGTTGGTATCGCGGCCGAGCTCGGGCGTCGGCTGCACGAGCTCGAGCATCCGATCGCCGGCCTCGTCGATCGCGATGAGGTGCACGCCGTGCGTGCCGCGCTCGGCAACGACGATCGCGATGCGATCGGGCTCGCGCGGCAACTCCGCCGGCGCGCGAGCGCACGCGGCGATCATGAAAACGAATAGCGCCCGCAGGCGCAGAGCTTACTTCTTGTCGGAAGCAGCCGGTGGCGGCGTCGGCGCCACGTCGTGGCCCTTCTTCGTCAGGTTGGACATGTTCATGTCCTTCGTGACGTCGCGATGATCGGGCTCGACGCCCGCGTAGATGCCGAGCATCAGCACGAGCACGCCAACCGCGGCGATGATCCCGGCCGTCAGCGCCTTCCTTTGCGAGTCCGACGTGTGTTGCTCGTACACGACGAAGGTCTGCTCTTGGTCACGGGGCCAGGACGAGAAATCCATGAAGCTCATCAGATCCTCCGGTCGGATCGAACGTACGGTGAATTAGAGTTGCCTGCAATCACTACGGTTACTCGGTGTCTAGAGACGGCAGCCCACGTATGACAGCGCGCGCCATCCTCGGTTCCGGAATTCTTTGCGCCGCAATTTCAGCGAGTTGCACGACCCGAAGCGAGGCACAGCCGATCTCGGCAGTCCCGGTCGCGACGCCCGCGCCGATCGCGCAGCCCGAAGTCTGCCTCGGCATCCCGGACCAGGGCGTGTTCTCCGATCTCGACGACCGAGTCCAGCTCGCGCTGCCTACCAAGCTCGATCCGAGCCGCGTCGGCGCGCGCATCGATCGACGCCACGGCGTGCTCGTGCTGTCGATCGACCGGTTTCCACGCAAAGTCTATCCGCTCGGCGGCCCGGCGAGCCTGACGGTCGGCGGCACCGTGCTCGCGCTGCGTCCCGGCGATCGCGACGAGCTCGCGCCGCTATTGCGCCAGCTCGACGACGGCCCAGCGCAGCACGATCGCGACAACGACGGCATCCCCGATCCGCTCGACGTGCTGATCGGCGCCAAGAAGCTCGTGATCAACGCCGACCACTACACGCCGGCGGCCGAGGACTACATCTCGATGAGCTATCCCGGCGGCGACGTGCCGCGCACGATCGGCGTTTGCACCGACGTGGTCGTGCGTGCGGTTCGCAACGCCGGCATCGATCTGCAGAAGGAGCTGCACGACGACATCCAGCGCGCGCGGCGGAGCTATCCGATGGTCAAAGGCAGCGGCGATCCGAGCATCGATCAGCGCCGCGTCGGGACCTTGCTTCCGTACTTCAAGCGCCACTGGGAAGCGCACTCGCCGCGGTTCGACGATCCGGATGATCCACCGCGCCCCGGCGACGTGATCTTCATGGACACGTTTCCCGATCGGCCCGGGCCCGATCACATGGGGATCATTTCGGATCGGGTCGATGATGCCGGGCTGCCGCTCGTCATCAACAACTGGACTGAAGGCACGGTAACCGCCGAAATGGATCTCGCGTCGTTCGTGCCCGTGCTCTATCGGTTCCGTTTGCCGCCGTAGTGCTAACGTAGGGAAGTGCTTCGTGCGCTGGTGATCGCGCTCTTCGTGATGGGCCTGGGCACCATCACCGCGCGCGCCGACGACGATCCGACGCATCCCGCGTATCGCGCCGTCGTCGACCGCGCCGAGCTCGAGCCCGCGTCGATCACCGGCTTGCGGCTGCGCGTCTATCTGTCCGCGCTCGCGATCGGCGGCCAGATGCTCGATCTCAGCGATCCGAAGAGCATCAAGCTCTACGTCGGCGGCAGCGAGAAGAAGTTTCCGTATGCGCTCGGCACGTACGCGGCGACCGGCAGCCCGATCGACATCGTCGTGCTCGTCCAGATCACGTCGGACTTCGCGGAGTCGCTGCCGATGATCACCGACTCGATGGATCGCGATCTGCTCGGCCACTTGAGCGATCGCGTCAAGGTCGGCATCGCGACGTTCGGCGATGCCGCGATGGTGCCGAAGCTCGCGCCGGCGAAGCAGCTGCGCGGCAAGGTCTCGCTCGCGAGCGATGGCTCGACCGCGGATCCCGCGCTGTCGGACGCGATCGATCGCGCGCTGATCGTGCTCAAGAAGAACGATCCCGACGCGCGCAAGATGATCATCGTGATCGGTGATGGCCGCGACGCCGCCGGCGATCACGATCGCGTGACTCGCGTCGGCGAGCGCGCCGCCAAAGAAGGCGTACGCATCCACACGATCGCGTACTCGCCGGCCGACTTGCGGCGCCCGTTGCTCGTGCTCGGCGAGCTCGCCAAGCGCTCGCTCGGCACGCTGCGCTGGCCCGGGCAGGGCCGCAAGCCGACGATCGACAGCTGGACCGAGGCGTTCTCGCAGCTCGCCGGCGAGATCGACAAGCAGTACGTGTTGACGTTCTTCGCGCCCGCCGACGAAGAGCTCGCCGGCAAAAAGCTGCACATCGTCACCGTCGGTCGCACCGAGACGTCGTCGAACGAGGTCAAGATCCCGGAGCTCGGCAGCGCCGCCGCGAACGCCGCCGCGGCCGAAGCCAGCGCCGCCGGCGGTCACCACGTGCTGCGCTGGCTCGCGATCATCGGCGGCAGCATCGCCGGCTTGGTCGTCGTGCTCGGGCTCGTCGGCTTCCTGATGACCAAGCGCGGCCAACCGCGCGCGCCGATGTCGGTGATGCCCGGCATGCCGGTCGCGATGCCGATGCCGAACAAAGCGCCGACGCTGGCGCCGGTCGCGCCCGGCCTGTTGCCGAACGGCCGGCCGATTCCCGCGCTGATGATCACGAGCGGCCCGCGCGCCGGCGAGCGCATGTTGCTGCGCCACGGCTTCACGATCGGCAAGCAGCCAGGCTCGGATCTGCTGATCGAAGATGGCTACACGTCGAGCCAACACGCGCAGATCGCGATGGATGCGAACGGCGACTGTCAGCTGTTCGATCACAACTCGACCAACGGCACGTTCGTCAACAACCAACGCGTCAGCACCGCGCCGCTGCAGCACGGCGCCACCATCAAGATCGGCAGCACCGAGCTGCGATTCTTGGCACAATAGGGGTTCGGATGCCGCGGACCTCGGGGGACCTGATCATCGGCGGCCAGCGCTTCCGCGTCGACGCGCCGGTGATCAACTGGACCGAGCATCCGTACTGGAACGCGCTGCTCGAGTTCGGCATCGACACCGCGACCGATCCGAACGGGCGCAGCCGATGCGTCGGCGGCGTGCCCTACGGCAAGCTGCCGCTCGGCCCGTACACCAAGCGGTATTCGATGCGGCCGCGGCTGCGCCAGTACGGCCTCAACCCGCCGTACGACGCGGTGAAGGCGTCGATCCGGCAGTTCGTGATCCACCACGACGGCTGCACGTCGTCGGACATGTGCTTCTCGGTGCTGCAGAACGAGCGCGGGTTGTCGGTGCACTTCATGATCGACAACGACGGCACGATCTATCAGACGATCGATCTGGGCCTGATGGCCTATCACGCGTCGGAATGGAACATCGATTCGATCGGCGTCGAGATGTGCAACAAGGGCGACGCCAAAGAATATCCAGGCGTCTACGACGGCGGCCGGTTCGGCCCGAAGCGCAAGACCAAGGCGATCAAGATCAACAACAACACGATCCTCGCCTACGAATACACGGCGCCGCAGATCGACGCGCTCAAGGCGCTCGGCAAGGCGCTGATGCGCCTGTTGCCGAACTTGCCGGCCGAGTTTCCGCAAGCGCCGACCACACCCGGCAAGCAGACGTGGGACACGATCCCGAAGGACGCGTCGATGCGCTTCGCCGGCTACATCGGCCATTACCACCTGTGGAATCAGAAGTGGGATCCAGGCCCGTTCGACTTCGAGACGTTCTGCCGCGAGCTGCGCGGCGCGTTTTGTTATCCCGTGTTCCCGCACGGCGATGCGCCCAAGCCCGACGCGATTCCGGCAGTGCCGAAGCTAGCCGACGATCTCAAGGACGACGCCGCCGAGCTCTATAAAGCCAACGAGCAGCGCGCCGACGGCGGGTTCTTTCCGGTCGGGCCGTGGGGCGAAGCGCGGCTGTGGCACGGCGGCGTTCACCTCGCGGGCAAATCGGACGCCGGCGTGTTCGCGCCGTTTCCGGGCCGGCTCGTCGCCGCGCGCATGGGCAAGAGCTCGCCGATCGGCTCGGTCAACTTCGCGCTGTTGCGCCACGACATGTCGCTCGCCGCGACGCGCGTGCAGTTCTATTCGCTGTACATGCACCTCGCCGACGAGCTGCAAGCCGACAAGCCGGTCGAGTGGATGGTCAAATCGAAGGTGTGGCAGAGCGACGGCCGGCCCGGCGCGGTCGTGCTGCTCGACGAGCCGATCGAGGCCGGCCAGAAGCTCGGCCGCATCGGCACCGCAGGTCCGGGCGATCAATCCAAACCGCAATTGCATCTCGAGTTCTTCTCGAGCGCGGAGCTGTTCGGGGGCATGCAGGGCGCGAACCCGTGGACCGTCGTCGACGGCACCGGCGGCGGCCGATTTTGCGACGCGTCGCAGATCAACGACGTCATCGACACCAACCACGACGGCATGCTGTCGAAGCAGGAGCTGCAGAGCTACTTCACCAGCGGCAGCGGCGCCGCGCTGCACTTCACGGTGCCTCTGTTCGTCTCCGAGTGGACGGCCGATCCGAGCTGGTCCGAGGCGCTGCGCGTGCCGAAAGACTTCCAGAAGATGAAGCCGGCCGACATCGACCAGCTCGTCGCCGACCAGATCACGCCGGGGTTGTGGTGGGACCAGACCGTCGCGCAGCACTGCCGGCTGCCGCCCGACGGGATCGTCTACCACTATCACCCGATCGCATTCTTGGCGTGGTTCAACCAGCAGCTGCTCGACGCCGCGGCCAGCGCCGGCCCGGCGACGATCGATCCGCGCGACACGCAAAAGGTGCCGAGCAACATCACCGACGATTTCGGCGACAAAGACGGCTCGACGATGCGATCGTCGGCCGACGTCGCCGAAGATCCGTGCAACCAGAAGCTCGTGCTCAACGACCTCGTCCAGGGCTTCGACGCGCCGGAATGCACGAAATGAAGCTCACCCGCCGCGCCTTCATCGCGATGCTCGGCGCCGCCGCGGCGATGCTCGGGCTGCCGAAGCCCGCGCCCGCGAAGCCGCCGAAGCCCGATCCGAAGCCAACTCTCTGGATCGGGCATTTTTAAGCGATCCCGTAGTTGTTGTAATGTGCGCGCATGGCTTTGCGCCGCTTGCTACTAGCTTTCGCGTTCATGGGCACGGGCGTGACGTCTGCCGCGCCGAAAAAAACTCCGGCGCCGGTCGCGCCCGCGAAGGACACCGGGTCCGGATCGGATGCGAGCTCGGGCAGCGCCGTCGAGCCGATCGAAGAGGCGCCATCGGCGACCGAGATGAACGGCACCGAGGACAACCCGGATAACCCGCACGCGCTCACGACCGACGAGCCGGTCAAGCCGGTCGTCGTCGCCAAGCCGACGAAGAAGGCATATCCGGTCGAGCTCGCCGCACGGCCGATCACGCTGACGCAGAACCTCACCGAGATCGAGATCGCGCCGCACCTGCAGGTCTCGCCGTTCTTGGCGACCGACGCGATCCACGCGCGGTACGGCATCACCGACAAGCTGCAGATCGGCATCACCTACGTCTACCTCGGCGTCTGGGACCGCAACCTCGTCGACAACACGTCGTCGTCGACCGGCGCGCACGTCGGCAAGGCGTTCGGCATCGATGCGACCTATCAGTTCCTGGACTGGCTCGGCGCCTCGGTCGGCGTGCCGTTCTACGTCAGCCCATTCGCGATCTCGCTGCAGCTCGCGGCGCCGATGAAGTTTCGCATCACCGACAAGTTCTCGCTCGGTGGGCTCGACGACCTGCTCAACATCAACCTGCACAACTTCGCGCCGAGCTTCTACCAGGAGTTCGACAATGCGGTCGCCGCCGGGAACCTCAACAACCAGACCGGGAACTCGCGCGGCCAGCTCCGGATCTCGATCTACGGCGAGTACCAGTACGCGCATCGCTTCGCGTTCTTCGGCCGCGTCGGGCTCGACGACGATTTCGGTCCGGCCGGCGGCGGCAACGTGCCCGGCGAGTCGTCGACCGGCAGCTCGGCGTTCTTCATCAAGGGCGGATTCTTGTGGACGCCGGTCGACTACCTCGATTTCGGCGCGTCGGTCGGCTTCGACGATCTATCGACGAGCGGCTCGTTCGGCCCGCAGCTCTACCTAGCGCTGCGCATTTGATCCGGCCGATCGCGGCGGAGGATCCAGCGGCGGCAGCACCACGAACGCGCGCGAGCCGACCAGCTGGCCGCCCTGCGTGAACGTCTCGCACGTCCATTTGCCCTCGGGCTTGGCCGGCAGCTTTTCGGGCGGGAACACGCTGCGATAGACGAGCGCATCGCCGTCGCAGCTCACGCGCTCGGGCGACACCCGCGCGAGCTCGATGCCCGCGTGAAACCACACGTGCTCGATCGGCTCTTTGAGCCCACCCGGCTCGCGCAGCAGCGAGCCGCAGCGCAAACCGTCGAGCTGATCGGCATGGAGCTGGTGTGACGACGACGGCAGGCACTCGTAGCTGCCGAGCGTGCCGTGGCCGACCGCGGTCTCGGGCATCGCGAGCGGCGCCGGCGGGATCGCGTCGCGGCCGGCCCACACCGCGAACAGCAGCGCGCCCGTCATCGCCAGCGTGAGGATCGCGCCCTGCGGTGACAGCACGCTCTTGACCGAAAACGACAGCAGCGCCACGGAGGCCGGCGTCGCGGCCGCGGCGATGATGAGGCCCGCGAAGTGATCGCACTCGGCGACGAGCGGCATCAGCACGTTGAGCAACGCGAACATCGCGAGCCCGTACATCGCCGAGGCAAGCCAGCGCCGCTCCATCACGAAGTGATCGAACACGAGATCCATCGTCGACAGCACCGCGCAGATCAAGAGCAGCGGCGCGAGCCACCAGTTGTGCGACGCGAACGACCACGTCGCGCTCGACGCGTAGATCGGCACGAGGAAGAAGAACATCTGCTGGTAGAACTGCTTGATGACGTAGTTGGTCGCGACGCGGATGCCCTTGCGCGCGAAGCCTTCGTCATCGCGGCGGTTGCTCGGCCCGACGATGAAGCGCAGCGCGACGAACAACAGCAGCCACGACACGCAGAGCGCGATCATGACTTTGTCGGCGTGCGCGAGCCCGGCACGCGCGAACAGCATCGCGACGCCGCCGAACGCGAGCGCGACGGTCGAGTGCAGCCACCAGATCTTGCGGAGCATGCTGCGCAGCCGCGACGGCGGCGGTGGATCGGGCGCGCGCTCGTCGTCGTCGGCGTCAGCTGCGGCCACGTCGCATTGTAACGCTAGTTGGTCGTGATCGCCGTCTCTAGAGCGGCACGCATGTGGTGTCGCCTTGCGTCGGGACACCGTCGACCGTGAACGACCAGTGCAGCCCGGCGATGAACGCGCCATCGTCCGCGAGCGCCGCGAAACACGCGATGCTGCCGTCGGGCGGCGTGTGGAGATCGACGCGACGTGATCGACGACCTCGACGTCGACCGTCTCGGTCTTGCCACCACCGGTCTCGATCGCGACGCCGTAATGGCGGGCGCGCAAGCGACGTGCCCCGCCGATCCGTCAGCTTCCCGCCACGGTGATCGCGGTCGACTGGCCGCCGGCGCGCGCCGCGTCAGTTGCTCAGCTCGATCGACGCCGTCAGGCCACCGGCGGTCGCCGTGACCGTGAACGAGATCGCATGGCTGTGCGGCGCGACGCAACTGTTCGAGATGATCGGTGCCGGCACACCGTCGATCGTGATCGACCAACGCAGGCCGGCCACGACGCTGCCGTCGTCCGCGAACGCGGCGAAGCACACGATCTCGGGAGCGAGACCGGTTTGTGGCTCGATCGACGCGAGATGATCGACGACCTCGACGTCGAGCGTCGCCGCATCGCCGGCGCCGGTCTCGACCTCGACCGCATAGTGCGCGGCGCCGGCATCGGGCACGGCCGCTTGATTCCAGGTCGCGATCGGGTGGTGCTGGCCATTGATCGCGAGAGACGTGTCGATCAACTGGTCGCCGTCCGCGTCGAACAGGACGACGCCGACGTTGACGGAGCCGGTCATCCACGCGAGTCGCGGCGGCGTCGGCCCGGACGCGCCCGGCTCGACCAGCTGCGCGTGATCGAACGGCGCGATAGCAATCGCGTCGTAGGCGCCGCCGGTGTAGTAGATCATTCCGTCCGCGGAATCGCCGTGCATGACGATCACGCCGTCGTCGTCGTCGAGCGAGATGCCGCGGCCCATCAGCTCCGAGAACGGAACGACGTCGCTCCCGAGCGTCGCGACGATCGGCTCGGTGCCGCCGAGCGCGAGCAGCGGCGTCGCGTCGTAGTCGAGCATCGGCGCGGCATTCGTGATCGCGAACGTCGGCCCGACGGTGGCCTCGCACGGGCTCGCGCCCGAGTTGTCGCACGGCGGCCCCAGATAGCATGCCGTGATCGCTGCCAGTCCCAAGATCCACGACATCGCTGTCGCGATCGCTACGCCGTTTGCCGCCATCCGTCGGCCTTGACGCAAGCTACGTGCCCAAGAGCTCGCGAAACCGCTCGAGCGCGAGCTCGATCTTGTCCATCGTCGGCCCGAACGAGAATCGCAGATGCCGGCGAAACCGCGATGCGCGCGCACCGCGGCGCTTGCCCGGATCGACGTCGAAGAACTCGCCGGGTACGCAGATCACCTTTTTCTCGAGCGCCGCGCGAAAGAACGACATGCCGTCGGCGAGCTTGTCGGGCAGATGCTGCGCCGACGCCCACACGTAGAACGTGCCTTCGGGCGGCAGATCGACGGTGAAGCCGAGGTCGCGCAGACCGTCGAGCAGCCGTTTACGCTTCTTGCCGAATTCCGCCTGGATCGCGCGGGTCTCCGCCATCGCCGCATCGGGCACGAGCA
>DATBAS010000237.1:0-15177 GCA_036271395.1 Kofleriaceae bacterium | reverse complement strand
GCAACCTTGCAACCGTAGCAAACGCAGCGCCATGCTGTCGGCGGATGCGTTGTACGTCGTGGCTCGCGACTTCGATCGTGCTCGCAGCTGGGGTTGCCAATCGGGCACACGCGGGCGGCATGTTCTTGCCAGTTCAGGGCGTCCACTCGCTCGAGCTCGCGGGCGCGCTGGTCGCCGGCGCGAACGACGCCGATGCGCTCTGGTTGAATCCGGCCGGGCTCGCGCGCTTCACCGGCTACGGCACGACCGGGCTCGAGTTTGACGTCGCGTACCTGTATCAACCGACGACGTACACGCCACCGGCAGTTGGCGTTCAGCCGGGCTTGCGCGTCGCGAACCAGCAACCCGGCGAAGGCTTACCGTCACTCGCGGGCGCGATCGGCGTCGACGATCACTGGGTGCTCGGCGGCGGGCTGACCTGGAAGTACGCGCCGACGAGCTCGTACAATCCGGCCGGCTCCGAGCGCTACGCATCGACCGGCGTCTCGGGCACACAGTATGTCGAGGTGCTCGTCGGCGCCGCGTACGTGATCACGCCGCGGCTGCGCGTCGGCGCGACGCTGCAAGATCTCGTCACGATCCTGGATCTCGCGATCACCGCGTCGGCGTGCCCGGGCGCGCAGACCTGCGATCCCGGCTACGACATGCCGCTCGCGATCAAGGCGACGCAGGCGTTCACGCCGAGCGGCTCGATCGGCGTGCAGTACGACGCGATGCGCGAGCTCACGATCGGCGCGGTCGTGCAGGCGCCGACGCGGATCTCGGATTCGAGCGGCGTCAACCTCACGCTGCCCGACGAGCCCGTGTTCCGCGGGCTCGCGCTCACCGGCGCCTCGATCGCGGCAAAGTACTGGCTGCCGCCGAGCGTGCGCGCCGGCGTGCAGTATCACGACGGCATCGTCTCGGTCGAAGCCGCCGCCGACGTCGAGCTGTGGTCGCTGCAAGACTCGATCGACATCGCGTTCGACGACGTCAAGCTCGGCACGATGACCGCGCACGACGTCTCGATCGCGCGCGACTACAAGACCACCGTCGCGCTCTCGCTCGGCGGCGAAGTCCAGCTCGGCGTCGTGCGGCTCGGCGCCGGCCTCGGCTACGAAACCGCGGCGGCACCGCCGGCGACGGTCTCGGTGCTGACGATCGACGCGCCCAAATTCATTTTCGGTCTCGGCGGCGGCTACGCGGCCGAAGGTTGGCAGATCGGCGCCGGCGCGAGCTTCGTGTATCAGCGCGACGTCGACGTGACGTCGGCCGGCGTGGCCGAGCTCGAGCCGTTTCACGACACGAACGTGCCGGCGACGCTGGTCAACGCCGGCGTCTATCACGCGTTCGACGTGATGGCCGGGCTGCGGCTCGCGCGAACGTTTTAGGCGACCGCGCGGAGCGTCGCGGCGATCGGCGGAGCCAGCGCGCTCTCGATCAACGCCAGCGCACGATCGGTGCGGATCTGGAGCGAGTCGGCGGGCATGCTCAAGTTCGCGTGCATTTCGGCCGCGTCCAAGCTGCCGAGGAACACCGACCACGCGAGGTCGGCGATCTCGCGCGCGTTGACCTGGCGGTAGACGTTTGCGTGGATGCCGTCGGCGACGCACGCGCCGATGTGATCTTGAATGCGCGCGATACCCGCCGACACCGCGACGACGACCTCGTCGGACAGCTGCGGGCGAACCGCGGGCTGCGCGAGCAAGCGCAAGATGCGCGGGCCTTCGGCATCGCGCTCGGCCCAGCGCACGAGCACCTGCCAGGTCTCGAATAACCGCTTCGAGACCTCGGTGTGCTCGCGGATCTGGCCCATCTCGACGTCGAACACCGTGAGGGCGTCCTCGATCAGCGAGGTGTACAGATCCTCTTTCGAGCGGAAGTAGAGATAGATCGCGCCGACCGAGAGCTGCGCCGCGCGAGCGATCAGCTCGATCGACGCGCCGGCGTAGCCGCGCTCTGCGAACACCGTGCGAGCCGCCTCTTGAATGCGGCGTCGACGTGCCTGCCGCTCCTGCGCCTTGCGTTCTTGAGCGTTCGTCATGCGCGCGTCTTATAAACAATGACGCAATCGGTCAAGCCGATTTCTCCTACCAAGCGATCTCCGGACTAACGCGTGTAGATTCTTCCGGTTGGCAGCACGTGGTGCGTCAAGAATCGATGTCCGCTAAATCTGAGTCGTTTTTCGGTTCTAGGCCCGTTCACACTGCACAAATGTTCGACCGGATCAGGAACCTCACACCCTCCGGACCTTCGAGCGAAAACCCGGCACCTCGCCCCGGCACGACGTCCAGGACGAGGTCGGTATGGGCCCACCGCTCGTATTGATCGCCGCCCATATAGAACGGCGCGCCGCCGACGTCGCCGAGCTTGACGTCACGTGCGCCGAGCTTGAACTCGCCGTCGGC
The DNA here is from genome assembly GCA_036271395.1 of Kofleriaceae bacterium. Lineage (GTDB taxonomy): Bacteria > Myxococcota_A > Polyangia > Haliangiales > Haliangiaceae > JABFXX01. Next base: position 12,790 of record DATBAS010000237.1, on the reverse strand, counting down.
GTAACACATCGGCGCCGAGCCATCGCAGCAACCGCCCGACTGATGAAACATCAGTGGGCCGTGCTGTGCGGTCAGCTTCGCGATCCACTCGAGCGCGAGCGGCGTGGCGGCGATCGAGCTCAGAAGAATCCCATCGGCTTGGGGTCGTAGCTGACCAAGAGGTTCTTGGTCTGGCTGTAGTGGTCGAGCATCATCTTGTGGTTCTCGCGGCCGATGCCTGAGTGCTTGTAGCCACCGAACGCCGCGTGCGCCGGATAGTGGTGATAGCAGTTCGTCCACACGCGGCCGGCTTGGATCGCGCGGCCGGCGCGATACGCGGTCGAGCCATCGCGTGTCCACACGCCGGCGCCGAGGCCGTACAGCGTGTCGTTCGCGATCTCGATCGCGTTGTCGTAGCCGTCGAAGCTCGTCACCGAGACCACCGGGCCGAAGATCTCCTCCTGGAAGATGCGCATCTTGTTGTTGCCCTCGAAGATCGTCGGCGCGACGTAGTAGCCGTCCTCGAGGCCGCCGCCGAGCTTCACGCGCTCGCCGCCGGTGCGGACCTTCGCGCCTTCTTTCTTGCCGATGTCGAAGTACGACAAGATCTTCTCGAGCTGATCGTTGCTCGCCTGCGCGCCGAGCTTGGTGTCGGTGTCGAACGGATCGCCCGGCATCACGCGCTTGGTGCGCTCGATCGCGAGCTCCATGAACGCGCTGTAGATCTTCTTGTCGATCAGCGCGCGCGACGGGCACGTGCAGACTTCGCCCTGGTTCAGCATGAACATCGCGAAGCCTTCGAGCGTCTTCTGGCGGAAGTCGTCGTCTTTATCGAGGACGTCGGCGAAGAAGATGTTCGGCGATTTGCCACCGAGCTCGAGCGTGACGGGGATGATGTTCTCCGACGCGTACTGCATGATCAGCCGGCCGGTCGTGGTCTCGCCGGTGAACGCGATCTTCGCGATCCGCTTGTTCTGCGCGAGCGGCTTGCCGGCCTCGATGCCGAAGCCATTGACGATGTTGAGCACGCCCTTCGGCAGCAGGTGATTGATCATCTTCGCGAACAACAAGATCGTCACCGGCGTCTGCTCGGCTGGTTTCAACACGACGCAGTTGCCGGCGGCGAGGGCAGGCGCGAGCTTCCACGCGGCCATCAGCAGCGGGAAGTTCCACGGGATGATCTGGCCGACGACGCCGAGCGGCTCCTTGATCTGATAGCTCATCGTGTTGTGATCGATCTCGCCGATGCTGCCTTCCTCGGCGCGCAGGCAGCCGGCGAAGTAGCGGAAGTGATCGATCGCGAGCGGTAGGTCTGCTGCCATCGTCTCGCGGATCGGCTTGCCGTTGTCCCAGCTCTCCGACAGCGCGAGCAGCTCCATGTTCTGCTCCATCACGTCGGCGATCTTGAACAGCGTCTGCGCACGGCTTGCGGGCGCGGTTTGGCCCCACGCAGTCTTTGCGCCATGTGCCGCGTCGAGCGCCTTCTCGATGTCCTCGGCGGTCGAGCGCGCGATCTCGGTGAACGGACGCCCGGTCACCGGCGAAATGTTTTCGAAATACTGCCCCTTCACGGGGCGGACGAACTCGCCGCCGATGAAGTTGTCGTACCGCGACTCGTAGTTGAGCTTGCTGCCGGTGGTGTTCGGACGTGGGTATTTCATCGTGTCTGTTCTCCTTAGAACGCGCAGGCTGCAACGAGCTTGCCGACAGCGAAGTCGGCGCGCGGCGGTGTCGCGCTGCGTCGACGTGCCGCGAAACGCTCCAGCTGCCGCGCCGCACCTGCCGCCGATCGCGGCGGTCGCGGGTTGCGCGAGTCATTCGCGCGGAGCACGCTGGCGCGGTGAGCGAGCGGTTGGTGCTGGACGACGTGGCGGTCGCGACATGGCAGGCGTTTCACGCCGGCGTGCCGGCCCCGATCGCTCCGGAGCTCGCGACGTGTTGGAGCCGCGCAAAATCGCTCGGCGCACCGATGGGCGGCGCCGCGCCCGAAGAGCACTTGCTGCGCGGCGAAGCGCTCCGACTCCACGCCGAGCCGATCGAGGTGGTCCGCGCGCTCGGCGATTCCGTGCTCGATCGCGCGACCGCGTCCGTGGCCGAGCGCGATTTCTTGCTGCTGCTCGCCGATCCCGACGGCGTCGTCGTGCGCACGAGCGGCGGCGGCGAGTTCGCCGAGATCGCGCAGAGCGTGCGGCTGATCGAAGGCGCGAACTGGAGCGAAGCGGCGCGCGGCACCAACGCGATCGGCACCGCCGCGGTCGCGAATCGGCCGACCGAGGTGCACGGCCACGCGCACTTCGGCCGCAGCTATCACGAGCTCGTGTGTTACGCGGCCCCCGTGCGCGGGCTCGACGGCGCGCCGATCGCCGTGCTCGACGCGACCTCGCGTCTCGATCACGCGAGCCCTGAAATCGCCGCGACGATCGTCGGCGCGGCGCGCTCGCTCGAGAGCTTGTTGCGCCTGCAGGCGTACGCGAACGCCGGCCGCTCGCTGACCCGCGTGCTCGGCCGCTCGCTCGAGCGCATTCGCGAGCCGGCGCTGTGGATCGAAGCGCCCGGCGTGATCTCGCGTGCGAATGCCTCGGCGCGCGAGTTGTTGCAGGCCGATGGTGCGCGCGAGCTCGCCGCGATCGGTCTCGAGTGGCGCGCGTTGCTCGCCGAATCGCTCTCGCCGAGCAACGCGGTGATCGAGATCGCACGGCGCAGCTGGCGCGTGAAGCTCGAGCCGGTCGCCGCGCCGCACGGCGGGATCGTCGCGCTGCTCGCGATCTTCGAGCCCGCGATCACGACGCGGCCCATCGCGCGACCGCATGCGCGCGCCGTCGACGATCCGTTCGCATCGATCTTCGCCGACGATCGCGGCGTCGCGGCGGCGATCGCGTGGAGCCGCGCGCTCGCGACGAGCGATTTGCCGGTCATGCTGCTCGCCGAGACCGGCGCCGGCAAGGAGCTGTTCGCGCACGCGATCCACGCGGCGAGCTCGCGCGCGGCCCGCCCGTTTCACGCCGTCAACTGCGGCGCGATCGCGCCGAGCTTGCTCGAGTCGGAGCTGTTCGGCTACGCACCGGGCGCGTTCACGGGCGCCGAGCGCACAGGTCGCGCGGGCCTGTTTCGCGCCGCGACCGGCGGCACGCTCTTCCTCGACGAGGTCGCCGAGATGTCGACCGCGATGCAGGCTGCGCTGCTCCGCGTGCTCGAGACCGGCTCGTTCCGGCGCGTCGGCGAGACGCGGCTCGAACGCGCCGACGTCCGCGTGATCTGCGCGACGTGCCGCGACTTGCCGGCGCTGGTCGCGAGCGGCGCATTTCGCCAAGACCTCTACTACCGGCTCAAGGGCGCGGTCGTGCGGATCCCGCCGCTGCGCGAGCGCACCGACAGCGTCGCGCTCGCACAACACCTGCTCGGCGAGCACGCGGTGCTGTCGCCCGATGCCGCCGGCGCGATCGCGCATGGCGCGTGGCCAGGCAATGTCCGCGAGCTCAAGTCGGCGCTCGCGGTCGCGCGCGTCGTTGCCGGCGCCGGCAAGACCGACGGCTCGGTGTGGATCGATCGCCGACATCTGCCGAGCGAGCTCGGCGATGCGCCGTCGCGGCCATCGCACGGCGCGATCATCGACGCGGAGCGCGACGCGCTGATCCGCGCGCTCGCGCAAGCCGCCGGCAACGTGTCCGGAGCCGCGCGCTCGGCGTCGCGCGCAGCACGGTGCAACGCATGAAGCGCCGCTTCGGCCTGTGACAGCGACGTGAGCGTGGCGTCGCTGGGCGTCAGCCGCTGCTAGCGATCGTCCGGCCGAGTCGCGCGTTGAAGCCCGGATGGAGCCGCTCGAACGCGAGATCGAACGATTGGAAGGGCGATTGGAAGGGCGATTGGAAGGGCGGCTTCGCGCGTCGAGCGCGCGCGTGGTCGACGAGCTGGCGACGGTTCGCCGAGCGCTCGGCGGCGGCGGCGAGCTCGGGCTCGAGCTCCCCAACGTCCGCATCGGCTTCGCGTGCAAGCAGCGCTGGGACGACATGGTCGGCGACGACCGCGTACGGGCCTGTGCCGGCTGCAACCGTCCGGTCTTCAACCTCTCGGAGATGACGCGCGCCGAAGCCGCGGCCGTGCTCGCAACCCGCGGCCTGACCCCGTGTGTCCGGTTCTACCGCCGCCCCGACGGCACGGTGATGACGAGCGATTGTCCGACGCGACCGCGGCGACACCTCGCGGTGATCGCGAGCTCGTTGGCGGGCGCGACGCTCGCCGTCGCTCCCACCGCGATGGCCGAGCCGCCACCGGACGACAGCGCGACGGTCGATGGCTCGGATGTGGGCTCGGATCCGAGCACTGGCTCGGGAGAGACGATCACGATCAAGATGGGGCTGCCCGAGCTCGAAGACACGGGCGGCGACACGGCCGGCGAAACGGGCGGCGTCACGATGGGCGTCATCGACATCACGCCCGAGCTGGTGGCGCGGCCGGCGATCGAGTGGTCGATCTGGGGCCGGCTCGGCGTCGGTGTCCAGTCGCAGCGATCGGACGTCGCCGCGCGCAGCATCACCGAGCCCGCGCCGGCGGCCGGATCGACGTCGATGCTCGAGGTTGCAGCGACCGCGGATGTAACGTTCGGGCTCGCTCGCGATGGCGACGTCCGCCTCGGCGCGTGGGGCGAGCTCCGCACGACGTCGGGGCCGGTCGCCGGCGGCGAGCTCGTGCTCGAAGGACGACCGCAAGCGCACCACGGAACCGGCAGCGTCGTGGTTCGCGCGGGCGCTAACCCTCACGTCGTCACCGGCGAGCTCGGCGTCGGCTACGTCGGCGCTTACCCGTCGTCGATCCGATGGCTGCGCCACGTCGTCGGCGCGCACGTGGTCGTGTCGGTTAATCGCGCGATCGACGAGCCGCACGACTGGTCCGCGACCGTCGGGCTCGAAGTCGAGCCGATCGGCGTGGCTCACGCGATCTACGATCTCGTGACGGGCGACGGGAACTAACCAGCGTTCTCGTAGTCGTGCTCGTGTCGCGTGCACGTAGCACGAGCACGTCGGATCGAACCGAGCTCTAGTTCGTGCCGCAGGCGGGCGCGCCGCCGCCGCCGGCCGCCGCCGCAGCGGGCTGCGCGGACGCGGCCGACAGCTGCTTGTCGCACGCGGGCAAGCCCGGGTTCGACTTGCAGAACGACGACGCGATGCCAGCCGCATCTTGCGCGTTGAACGTCGTGCGGTTGTTGACGAGGAACGTCGGGCTCGACTGGATCTCGAGCTTGCTCGCGACTTGGAAGCTCGCGGTCAGCAGCTTCGGACCTTCACCGTCGACGCACTTCTGGATCACGTCGGCATCGATGCCGGTCGCGCCGGTGCAGGCCTTCCAGTCGGCCTTGAGGTCCTTGCTGCGGCACGCGAGAAAGTCGAGGAACTTTTGATCGTTGCTGTAGTGCTGGATCGCGCAGACCTCGCGTAGATCGTCGGTGATCTCGTCGGGCCCGTGCATCGACTTGAGCTGGCCGCTGGCATCGCTGTCGCCGATGTAGTGCACCGCCACCGCTGCGTCCTTGCCGAACGCGTCGGCGAACTCTTTCGCCGCGAGCATCGCCTTCGTGCCGAACGGGCAGTGCGACATCACGAACAGGTCGAGCGATTTCTTGATCTCGGGCCGGCACGCCATCGCGTCCTTGCACGACGCGTCGTCGCAATCGATCTTGCCGTTGCCGTCGTCGTCGATCTTGTTGTCGCAGATCTCGGCGGTGGGATCGAACGTGCCGCCGAGCGCGAGCACTTGATACGAGCCGGCCGGATGCACGTAGCGCGCGATCTGTTGCTTGCCGTCTTTGTCGTCGTCGAGCGAGCTGTCGAACAGGATCGCCGGCAGCGTCTTGAACGTCGCATCGGCCTGCTGGAGCTGCGCGTAGAGCGCCTTGCCCTCGGTCGACATGTAGTCAACTTTGCGGACCTTCAGCCCGTCGAACGTCTGGCCGAGCCGGCCTTCGAGCTCGTCGATGTTGCACTTCGCGCAGCGCGCGTCGGAGAAGAACACCGCGTTCACCGCGACCGGCACCGGGATGTTCTGGCACTCGGCCGGCTTCGCGCCGTCGAACGAGTTGCAGATCGCGCGCTCGAAATCGGCGCTCTTGCGGCCGCCTTCATATGGCTTGCCGTTCAAGAACATCGTCGGCGAGCCGGTCGCGCCGCGCTGCGAGGCTTCGTCGAACGAGGCCGCGAGCAGCTGCTGGCCTCTGCTGTCCATACACGCCCTGACCGCGCCGGTGTCGATGCCCGCTTGGTTGCCGCAGGTCTCCCAGTTGGTGTCGACGTGCGCCGGATCGGCGTCCTGGCACGCGATCATCTTGACGTACTTGTCGGGCGCGACCTCGTGCGCGCACAGCTGCGCGATGTCGCCGGTGACTTCGCCGGGCCCGTGCATCGAGCTCAGCTGGTCGTCTTTCTTTTGCCCGATATACGCGACGTGGAAGTCGACATTGCCGCCGAGCTTGTCGAGCACGGGCGCGACGGCTTTCTCGACCTGCACGCCGTACGGGCACTTCGACATCACGAAGAACTCGAGCTTCGCAGGGTGCTCGACCTCGCGCGCCGTGCGCGACGACGACGTTGCAACGCCGCCTTTGACGTGATCGAGCTTGCTGTCGTTGTCACAGCCGGCGACGAGGAGAACGAGCATTAATGAAGTGGTCGCGAGGCGCATCGGTTCGCGGTTATACCTCGTCCGTGCGCGGCCTCAAGCGTGACTATTCGCGTCGCCGTTCGTGACGATGTGTTGCGCTCACGGATTGAGATCGGCGAGCGACACCGAAAGGTCGCGCGCGACCGTGACCGCGCGCTGCGCCGGCACGTCCTCGAAGCCGTCTTTGTGATCGCCGGCGTCGCCGTTCGACACGAGCAGCACGCCGCGGAAGCTCTCGTCGCGCTCGGTGCGCTCGCCGCGGATCCACAGCTTGCGCAGCACGAGCGGATGATCGAGCCGCACCGCGACCATCGAGCGGCCGTTCGACACCACGATGTTGCCGAGGCCGCCTTCGGTGGCGAGCTTGGCATTGGCCTGCTCGGCGGCGACGAGCTTGATCGTCGCGGCGAGCGCGCGCCTGGTCGCGGCGAGCGGCAGGTTCGGATCGTCGATCGAGCCTTCGTCGTGGAGCATCGCGAGGAACACGTGGAACACGAGCTCGCCCGGCGTGCGGCCTTTCAAGTTGCGGCGCAGATATTCCGGGACGTGATCGACGAGCCTTGCGGCGGCGCCTTCGAGTGCGGGTTGACCGGTCAGCGCGAACATCCAGCGCCGGAAGCGAAACGGCGGCGTGTTGTCGGTGCCGCCGAGGCCGTCTTCGCTCGGCGCGATCGATTGGCCGATCGCACAATCGGTCGACAGCTCGGCGAGCGGCGCCGCGAGATCGACGGCGACCGAGCTCGCTTTGGGCGTGCGTACCAGCAGTACGTCACCGCTCTGCGCGTACGCGAGACCCCACCGCGCGATCGGCGGCGGCGCGACGAGCATCGGACGCACCGGGGCGAGCGCCTCGGCGAGCCGCTGGGGTTGGTTGCACATGCAAGCGAACAGCGTCATCGCGTTCTCTGATGTCCGGCCGCGGCGTCACCCACACACGACCTCGAGCACGAGTATAAGGGCTGGCTCTGATCTCGCCAATTCCTCGTCACGTAGGACGAGGTAAGCCTGAATTATATCGCGGCGCTGCACGCGGCGAGCGTCTTGCTCAGCTCGCCGAACGGGCGGTCTCGCTCGACCTCGTTGAACACTTCGTGGCGGAACCCCGCGAGCACGTGCACCTGCGCGCCCTTGACGGTGTTGGCCACGCGCTCGCTCTTCGCCGGATCGGCGATCGGATCATCGCCGCCGATCAACCAGGTCGTCGGCACGGCGATCTTCGCGGCGTGGTCGACGACGTACTTTTGCGCGGCGAGCGCCTCGGTGAACCAGCGCGCGGTCGCGATGTCGAAGCACAGCTTGTCGGCGGTGCGCGCGTCCTGCATCGCCTTGTCGTGGGTGAGATCCTCGACGCGCAAGGCGTTCGGCTGCGCGAGCTTCGGCGCGACCATGCTGCCGATCTTCGCGAGCCACAGCTGATGGCGCGGCACCGCGAGCTTGAGGCCCAAGAACGGCGACGAGATCACCGCGGCGACGCAGCTCGGCGGCCGATCGCCGCACAGCGCGCGCAACACGATGAGGCTGCCGTGCGAGTGACCGAGCAGCACGAGCGGCGCCGCGGCCGGCACGAGCTCGCGCGCCGCCGCGTGCACCGCATCGAGATCGTCGAGGTACGTCTGGAACCGATCGATGTAGCCACGAGGACCGGGCGACTTGCCGTGGCCGCGAACGTCGTACGACAGCGCCGCCCAGCCGGCGAGCGCGATCACGTGCGCGACCTCGTGATAACGGCCGCAGTGCTCGGCGTAGCCGTGGTTGATCAACACGACGCCGCGTGGCGCGGCATCGTTTGGCGGCATGAAGATCTCGGCGTAGAGCGCGCCGTCGCGCGTGGCGATCGTGGACGTTTTGGCGGGCGAGATCGGCCCGGGCACGGCGGTCATCGCGTTCTTTATACGCCCGTCGATCACGACCATGCCGGCGGCCTGCCGCGAAGTTGCCCCGCCGGTCACGCGGCATTAGGCTCGTGCTTGATGCGAGTCAACGCACTTATATTGCTCGTGTTTTCTGCCGGCTGCGCCCTCCTGCCAGACCACAGCCACGACCAGAAGAAGAGCCAGGACCGGCTCGACATGGCGAAGGAATACCTCCGCAAGCACGAGCTCGAGGCCGCCGAGAGCGAGTGCGACAAGGCGCTGTCGTTCAACCACGACAACGACGAGGCGTATCTCGTCCGCGGCCTCGTCGCGATGGTGCGCACGATCGACACCCAACGCACGATGGAGATCGAGTCGTGCTTGACCGGGATCGACCGCGACGTCACCGAGAAAGATCTCGATCAGGCGCTCGCGAAGGCAGATCTCGACTTCGAGCGCGCCGTGAAGGTCACTCCCGAGTACGGCGAGGCGTGGGCGGATCGCGGCGTCGTGCACTCGCTCGAAGAGGATTACTCGACGGCGACGACGTACTTCCAGAAGGCGCTCGAGTTCCCGATGCGGCTCGACAACCCGGCGCTGATCCGCGCGCATTTGGGATGGGCGCTGTTCCACGAAAACAACTTCGTGCAGGCCGCGAAGGAGCTGCGCGAGGCCCGTCAGTTCCAACCGAAGATGTGCGTCGCAACTTATCGGCTTGCGAGGGTTTACTTCGCCCGTCAGGAATGGGAAAAAGCCGCTGAACTGTTCCAGACGGCATCCGATGATCCGTCTTGTGGGTCTCAGGAAGCCAGCTACTACCTGATGAAGACTCGACTGCAGCAAGGACTCATGGTGGAAGCAAAGGTGGCGCGCGACGCCTGCCTCAAGCTATCGCCACACAGCTGCATCGCATCGCAGTGCCGCGCCGACGGGCAGGCGTTGGGACACTGATGGAACCGCGCGCGGACCTGCGACACAACCGATCCCCGTCGACGGTCGATCCGCGCACCAGCTTGGCGTTATGGCTCCGCGCCGGTCGCGCGCAACGCAAGCTCTCGCTCTACGACGTCGCGCGGATTACCAAGATCCAGCCGCGCATTCTCGAGAAGCTCGAGGCCGGCAGCTTCGATGGTCTGCCGGCCGACGTGTTCGTGCGCGGCTTCGTGCGCAGCGTCGCGCGTTGCATCGGGCTCGATGAGCAAGAGGCACTGAAGCGCTATGGCGCGTGCAACGGGATCACCACGCCGACGCCGGCGCCGGTCGCGCGCGCGCTGGTCGAGACGATGAGCGAGCTCGCGCCGATCGCCGCGCGCAAGCTCGAAGCGACGCCGCCGGAGGCGCTGCCGATCGTGCTTGTCGCGGAGCCGGTTGTCGAACCCGTGATCGAAGAGCCGGCGCCGGTGCAGGTGATCGAAGCCGAAGCGACGCCGACGCTGCCGCTGACGCTGACGAAGAAGCGGCGCTCGCGCAAGAAGGCGGCTGGAACCGGCGTGGCGCGCACGCGGAAGAAGAAGAACACCGACGGCACTGCGAGCGAGGCCGCCGTTGCCGCGACCGACGCCGTTGCCGCGACCGACGCCGCTGCCGCGACCGACACCGCTGCCGCGACCGACGCCGTTTCCGCGACCGACGCCGTTTCCGCGACCGACGCCGCTGCCGCGACCGAGGCTGTCGCGATCGAAGTCGTCGACCTGACCGAGTCGCCGTGGCAGCCGACGATGCCGCCGATCGCGCCGAGCGTGCCGTGGCGCCGTCCCGCGTTCGCGACCACCAAGACACCCGCGTACATCGCGCCGACCCTCACGATCGACGATGCGGATCCGGAATCCGCCGACCTCGAGCGCGAGGCGCGCGACGCGATGAAGGCGCCGAATCGCGTGTCGTTCCTGCCGCCGATCTTGCTCGATCGCGACGACAAGTCGACGCGGCAAGGTGGGCTCACGCTCGCCGTCATCATCTTGCTGATCGCCGCGACCCTGACGCTGAGTTACTTGATGCGCCGGCCGAGCCTGTCGGGCGACGGCGTGACGATGCGCGATGCGACCTCGCTGACGTCGCATCGCCTGGCGTAGTGACCGCCGGCGACAGAGCTGGTGCGCGCGGCATCGTGTTGCGTACGATCCCGCTGCGCGAATCCGATCTGATGGTCACGCTGCTGACCGCCGAGCACGGTCGCATCAGCGCGGTCGCGCGCGGTGCGCGCAAATCGCAGCGGCGGTTCGCCGGCGCGCTGCAGCTGCTCGTGCTCGGCCGCTATCAGTTGTCGCGATCGCGCGGCGAGCTGTTCACGCTCGAAGCGGCCGATGTCGAGCGCGAGTGGACGACGCTCGCGAGCGACGTGATCGCGGTCGCGCATGCGAGCTACGTCGCCGAGGTCGCGGGAGCGATCGTACCTCCCGAGCAGCCGGAGCCCGAGGCGCTCGAGCTGATCGTCGCGCTGTGGCAATCCCTCGCGGAGGGCGGGCCGTCGCCCGCGGCGCTGCGATTCGTCGAGCTTTATCTGCTCGAGCTCGCCGGGCATCAATCGGCCCTCGATGCGTGCGCGGCGTGTGGGCGCACCGAGCTCGCCGGCGGCGTGTTCGATCCGACGCGAGGTGGCGCGGTGTGTCGCGCGTGCGCGGCGTCGAGCCGTGGCCCGGGTGTGCGTCCGCTGGCGCCGGGCACGCTCGCGTATCTCCGTGCGATCGCGGCCGCGGCGTCGCCGAGCCACGCACGCGCGATCGATGGCCGCTTCGACGCCGCCGATCGCACGTCGGCGCGCGAGGCGCTCGTCGCGATGGTGCTCGAGCTCGTCGGCAAGCCGCTGAAGTCGCTCGAGTACATCGCGAAGCTCGCACGTAGTAAGCTCTAGCTGATGAGGTCGCTCGGGCTCGCGCTCGTGCTCGTGCTCGCAGGCTCGGCGGTCGGCGCGCCGGGCCCAGGACATCAAAAGCTCGTCGCCGCGCAGGAAGCCGACAAGAAGGGCGATGTCGACGCTGCGCGCGGTCGCACCGCCGACGCGCGCGCGCAGTGGACCACCGCCGCGGCTGCATACCAGGCGGCGATCGACGCCGGCGACGACATCGCGATCAACGTCGCGCTCGCGGGCGTCGAGGACAAGCTCGGCCGCTTCGGCGATGCATACAAGCACTTGCAGCTCGTCGCGCACGCCAACATGAAGCCGGACGTCATGAAGACCGTGCAGAACAAGCTCGACGACCTGAGCTCGCGCGTGGGCACCGTCAAGCTGACGATCGTGCCCGACGGTGCGCAGGTCGCGATCGCCGGCAACTCGGTCGGGACGTCGCCGCTCGTCGATCCGCTGTTGCTCGCGCCCGGCAACTACACCGCGACGGTCACCGCGCAGGGCTATCAGCCGCGAGATGTCGAGCTCAAGCTGCAAGCCGGCTCGGAGATCGACAAGAAGGTCACGCTCGAGGCCGTGCCGATCGCGGTCGCGACCGCCGTGCACGAAGCGCCGCCACCGCCGGCGCCACGGCCGCGACCGTCGTACGTGCCGCTCTACATCGGCGGTGGCGTGACGCTCGGCTTCGCGGTCGCCGCGACGCTGACCGGGATCGCCGCGATCCATCAGCACGACACGTTCGTCGGCTCGGCGACCGATGCGACCGATCGCAAGGACGCGCAGTCGACCGGCCGGCTCGAAGCCCACCTCACCGACGGCTTCATCGTCGGCGCCGTCGCGGCTGCTGCCGTGACCGCGGGCTGGTATTACTTCAAGGGCGGCGGTAGCCACGAGACGGCCAAGGTCGGCGTCGCTCCGTGGGTCCAATCCGAGGTCGGTGGCATGGTCGCCGCCGGCTCGTTCTGAGAGGAAAAACATGGCGACACCGGGATATCCGCAGATGCAACAAGGACCGATGGGCGGGATGGGCGGTCCGCCGATGCAGCGACCGCCGCGGCCGGTTCGGCGCGGCACGTCGCGCGCGGTCCCGGTCGTCGTGTCGGCGGGGCTCGCGGTCGGCGTGTTCTGCGGGCTGTTGTTCGGGCTCGGCACCGGAGCCGAGGCAAAGCCGTCGACCGGCAGCAACGTCAAGGCGCACCAAGATGACGATTCGACGGTGACGCCGGTCTACGCGAACACGCCGGCGACGACGAAGCTCGCGGCCAAAGCAGGATCCGGATCAGCCGGCGGCGGAATCGGCTCGGCGATGATCGCGATGGCAGGAGGGTCGGGCGCGGGATCCGGCTCGGCGATGGCGGTCGCGCCCAAGCTGATGAAGGTCACGATCCAGATCGATCCGGAAGCGGCCGGCAGCGCCGCGACGATCACGATCGACGGCAAGGCGATCACCGGCGCATCGACC
>DATBAS010000236.1:0-26673 GCA_036271395.1 Kofleriaceae bacterium | reverse complement strand
ACGCGGAAGTCCATCTCGCGATTGCCGCCGATCTTGAGCTTGATGCGGCCGTCTTGCGGCAGCCGGCGCTCGGCGATATCGAGCGACGCCATGATCTTGAGGCGCGACGTGATCGCGTTGCGAAGCTTCAGCGGCGGCCGCATCTCCTCTTGCAAGATGCCGTCGATGCGGAACCGCACGCGAAAGCTCTTCTCGTACGGCTCGACGTGGATATCCGACGCCTTCTTCTTGATCGCCGAGAGCAAGATCGCGTTGCACAGCTTCACGACCGGCGCTTCGCCGGCCTGATTCTCGAGATCGACGACGTTGACCGCATCGTCGCTGCCGCTCGTGTAGTCGACGTTGTCGACGTCGAGCTCGCCGACCATCTGATCGAGGTCGGGGCCCTTGTCGTAGTACCGCGACAGCGCGGCTTCGACGCCGGCTTCCGACGCGACGACCGGCTCGATGTTGTACTGCGTGAGGAACTTGAGCTCGTCGATCGCGTAGATGTTCGACGGATCGGCCATCGCGACGATCAACGTCGGGCCGTTGCGGCGAACCGGGATGACCTGGTGCTTCTCGCAGATCTCGCGAGGCACCAGCTTCAACACGGTCGTGTCGATCTCGATCTCCGCGAGGTTGATCGAGGGCAGGCTGTACTGTTTGGCGACGAACTGAGTCAGCGCCTGGTCGTTGACATAGCCCAAACGAGCCAGTGTCGCCCCCAGTCGCTTCCCCGTCTTCTTGGCCTCGTCTTGGGCCTGTTGTAGCTGCTGGAGCGAGAGCATTTTCTCCCGGACCAGGAGCTCACCGATACGACTCACCACGAAATCATACGGCAAATCGCCGCCGCAGGGCGACTTAGCCAGCCCGGCTATCCCGGCAGGGAAGACCGGTTATTGATGTGCTGGGCTAATTGCTGACGTTGATCGTCAGCGTGTAGGAGTTCTGGTCCGACGGCATCGACGCCTGGACCTCTACGAAGTAATTCGAATTCGACGCGAGGTCGGCGACCGACGCCGACACGATGTTCGACATTCCGCTCGTCGCGGTGCCGTTCTTGACGCTCATGCCGTTGGCGTTGAGGATTTGCATGTCGAGCGCCGCGCCGCTGGCGCCGTAGTTGATCGCGGCCGTCAGCGTTTGCATGTCGGCGCTGGTCGTCAGCTCATAGACGTCGATGTCGCCGGCCGGGCAGATCGCGAGGCCGGTCATCGTGAACGTCATCTTCTGCGACGCCACCGGCGTGACGAATGCCGCCGTGTAGGAGTTATTCGGCTCGATCGCTTCATCCGAGCAGCCGTTGTTGTTGCCGCCGTCGGTTCCGGACACGTTGCCGCCGCCGCTGACACACATGCCCGACGAGCAGCTATAGCCGTCGGGGCAAAGCGGAGCAGCACTGCCGCACGCGAATGGCTCGTTGCCGAGGTTCGGCGAATAACACGCGGCGAGCGCCGCGCAGGTGGCGATGAGAACGAGTGCCTTCATATTAAAAACGCACCGCCGCAGCGGCCCCGTAGGTGTCATTGCCCAGCGTCGGCACCACGACGACCGCCGGCTCGGGTGTCGGCTCGGTGCCGCCGCCGGTGTGGTGCGTGAGGTCGCGGTACCAGAAGTAGCCGGCGACGACGGCACCGGCGATGCCGAGACCGAGCGAGACGCGCGACAGCGTCTCGTCGCGTTCGCCGGCGCTCTGGATGCTCGCGTCATAGCTATCGAACGTGCAGTGCGGCGTGCACGACGTGCGCTGTGCGTCCTGGACCAGCGCGCTCGCCTGCGAGCCAGCCATCACGTCGAACACGACGGTGAGCCCGACGAACAGCACCGCGCCGCCCGTGACGCTCCATTTCGTGATCTCGAACTTGTGCGAGCCGGCGTCGAACATGCCGGTTCCCGTCGGACCGGCCGGCGTTTCACCGCTGTCTTTCGGGCCGGTCTCGTCGCCGGTTTGCGTGCCGCCGCCCATCGGATCTTCGTCGTCTTTGTGCTTCTTCGGCTCTTTGACCGGCATGTCGTCGACGAAGTCCGAGTACGAGTGCTCCGCTGCAGCCGGATCGATGTTGATCATGTTCGGGCTCGTCGGCTTGCCCGAGCTGGTGAGCTTGGCGCCGGTCGAGTCCTTGACCTCGATGTAGTACTGCAGCGCGCTGCCGGCGACTTTGGCCGCCGGAATGCGCGCGACGACCTCGGTGTCGTGCCACTTCATCGGCTTGGCGACGAACTCGGCTTGGCCGGCGGCGCGGTAGTAGAGGACGACGCTGAGATCGGCGCCATCCGGGATCGTCGCCGAAATATCGAGCGGCTTGTTCGGCGGGGCTTCTTCGACGACGTTGTGCTTGAAGTCCGCGGCCGTGTACTTGGTCGACGAGTGCTTCTTCGGCTTGGTGTCGCTGTCGTCGCCAGTCTTGCCCGACATCTCGCTGTTGAGCTTGTCGTTCTCGAGCACCTTGACGCGATCTTCGGCAGGCTTGCGCTGCGCGGCGTCGGCCGGCGCGTCGGAGAGGAACTTGCGGTAGTAGAACAGCGCGCTGTCGGCCTGCTTGTTCTCGTCGAGCGTGAGCGCGATGTTGTAGAGCAGCACCGGATTCTTCGAGAGTCGGTAGCTCTCCTTGAACTTGTCGATCGCGTCCGGAAGCTTGCCGGCGTCGTGCAGTTGCTTGCCTTCGCCGAACGCTTTCTTGGCAGCGTCGATCTGCTCTTTGGTCGGAGGATCGTCGGCCCAAACACGGCCGACAGGCCCGAGGGCGAGCGCTGCGACGACGAATGAAAACGCGATGCGATTCACGGGGCCTCCACCGAATGCTCACCGGAATGCGGCGAGCACGACGCTACTTAACGCAGCGTTGGCGTTGAACGCAATGATGTTTTCCGACGACGTTCCGCAATGATCTAGAACGGATCGACGATGCCTGCTTGTGCGGGCTTGTCGGCGGGCTTCGCGGGTTTCGGCGCGGCTGGGGCCGCGTGGTGTTGCGCAGCGTGGTGCACTGTAGCCGCAGGTGCGACGGGCGCGGGTGTGACCGGTGCAGCAGCCGGCGGCGGGGGCGTCGGATCTTCGATCGGCGTCACGATCGGTTTGCTCGGCGCGGCCGGCGCCGGCGCCGCTGCCACCGGCGCGGTCACGACGGGGGCCGCCGGCTGGGCAGGCGCCGCAGCCTCTTTCGGCTGGTTCATGCGGAAGATCGCGAACATGATCACGAGCCCGCCCACGAACGCGGCCGAGATGATGAGCCACGTCGGGATCGCTCGGCGCCGCATCACGGGCACCACGAGCCCGCTCTCGATCGCCGCGAGGTCGGCCGGGTTCACGGTGAGCCCGGCGGCGGCGGCTCTTGCCGCGGCGATCGCCTTCGTGGCCTTCGCTTCGGCGAGGCGCACGCGCGCATCCGCTTCTTCGTCGTTGTATTCCGCGCTCGGTACGAGCTGGCTGATCGATGGGCTCGACGCACGGGCCTTCGCGGCCTCGAGCACGAGCTCGCGCTCGCGGACTTGCGCCGCGTTGATGCGGTCGCCGGCCGCCAGCAGCTGCATTTTCAGATCGGCGACGACGCCGTCGTGCTCCGCGGTGCCGGCGATCGCGGCGCGTGCTTCGGCCTCCGCGAGCTTGCCCTGCAACCCGTCGAGCTGGCGGCGCAGCGAGGTCTCGCGCGCTTCGCGCTCGCGCAGCTGGTGCTCGGCCGCTTTCCAGCGCACTTCATCGGCTTGCCGGCGCGCGTCGTCTTCTGCCTTCGCTTGATGCTCGGCGGCTTTCCACGACTCGGGATCGGTCGCCGTTTCATTCGCGCGTGCGATGAACTCTTCGAGCGAGCGCTCGACAGATGGCAGCGGTTGCGACTGCGCGAGCATCTCGAGCGACGAGCGACGCTTCGGCCGGGCTTTGCCGTTGGCGCCGTTCGCGCCATTGGCTCCGTCTTTTTTCGACTCGGCTGCCATCATGCTGTCTCCTAAGCGCGGTACGGCGGCGGAACGGTCACGCGCTCGGACCGCGGGACCACGTCTTCGATCTCGACGACATCGATCTCGTCATGGAACGCGCGAGCTTCGCGCTCGACGACGTCTTTGGCGAGAAACCCGTTCTCGACGATCGTCGCACCGATCCGGGTGAAACGGCCTCGAAAAAATCCGCTCCAGTGGGCGGCGAGCGCCGCGAGCCACTGCTCGTCCGAAATCAGGTTCCGGTGCAGCAGAAACTCGCCGAACCGAACGGGTTCGAGCGTGGCGAGCGGTTGCGCGGAATGTTGCATAAAGAAGCTGCTTCGGTCGCGCACCATACAAAAGCCCTAAAAAGCTGTCTACCGAAAGGTTGCGAGGTCCGCGCCACGGTTCTTGGAGACGCGGCCGATCTCGGCTAGAAGACGCGGTCATGGCGATTCGTCGCTCGCCGCGTCGCGCACCTCCAGGCGCCCAGATCCGCAGGAACACAGTGCGGCTGACGGGCGATGTCGCGTCGCGCGTCCGCGCCGGCCACCCTTGGGTGTACCGGGAAGCGCTCGGTCCGCGGCCGCTCGCGCCCGAGCCGGGCACGTCGATCGATCTCATCGATCCCGACGGAGAATTCGTCGGCCGCGCGCTGTTCGACGCCGATAGCGCGCTCGCGCTGCGCGTGTTCACGCGCAACCCCGACACGCAGATCGACGGCGCGTTGGTTCGCGATCGCGTGCGCGCCGCGATCGGGTTGCGCAAGCGCGTGCTCGATCTGGATCGGCTCGGCTGCGTGCGACTCGTCAACGCGGAAGCAGACGGCTTGCCCGGCATCGTGGTCGAACGCTACGGCGATTATTTCGTGGTCCAGCTGTTCAGCGCCGCGGTCACCAACCTGCGCGATGGTCTGTACGACGCGCTCGTCGCCGAGCTGTCGCCGAAGGCGATCTACGAGCAGCGCCGCTATCGCTCGCTCGGCGGCGATGCGCCGCGCCAAGCCGGCGCCGATCTGGTGCGCGGCGACGCCGCCCCCGTCGAGCTCGAGGTCGTCGAGGATGATCTGAAGTTCGTCGTCGACGTCACGTCGCCGCTGTCGACCGGCTTGTTCGCGGATCTACGCGAAGGCCGGCGCGCGGTTCGTCACTGGGCGAACGGCCGCCGCGTGCTGAATCTATTTTCGTACACCGGCGCGATCTCGGTCTACGCGAAAGCCGGCGGCGCCAGCGAAGTCTGTGCGATCGACGTCGCCGCGAAAGCGCACGCGCGCGCGCGCAAGAACTTCGCCGCGTCGGGCTTCGATCCGGAGACCGCAGAGCACGTCGTCGGCGACGTGTTCAAGGTGCTCGCGCGATTCGTCGAGCGCGGCCGCAAGTTCGATCTCGTCGTGCTCGATCCGCCCGCGTTCGCGAGCGCGGCTGCGCGCGGCGGCAAGCCGTGGAGCGCGATGCGCGACTACAGCGAGCTGATCACGGCCGCGCTCGAGGTCACCGCGCCGGGCGGCATGCTCGTCGCCGCGTCATCGACGCACAAGATGACCCTCAGCGAGTTCGAGCTCGCGCTTGCCGACGGCGCGCTCGCGGCGCGGACGCGGTTGCAGGTGATCGACCGGCGATCGCTCCCACCCGATTTTCCGACGATCCCGGGCTTCCCCGAAGGCAACTACCTCAAGTTCGTCGTCGCGGTCCGCGGATGAGATCGCTCGCCGGCACGTCCGGCACCGAGGCGAGTGCTGAGATCGCGGGACCATCCGGGCGCGGCTCGAGCGTGTCGATCCGATAGCGCGCGGCCTCGAGTGCGCGCGGATCGACCCCGTGCTTCACGCCGTCGACGAGCGCGGCGCACGCCTCTGCGATCGCCGGTAGCGCGATGCCGGGATCGACGAGATCGTCGTCGACGTACTCCAAGATCCGCGCGATCGACAACGCGAGCGGCGAGCCGACCGAGCGCAGCGCATCGCCGAGATCGCGAACGGTCTCCGCGTCGCGCGCGGGCGCATCGTGGACGAGCTTCGTGATCGCGGGCTCGATCGAATCGATCGCGACCGGCGCGGTCACGAGTCGTCGGCCGCGTCGGACGGATCGCCGAGATCGGCCGCGTCGCGCTCGGACAGGTGGGCGACGAGGGAGTCGGCCGACCGCTGCTTCAAGAACTCCAAGAACGCGATCGCGGTCGGCAGCTCGATCGCCGCGATGGTCTCGATCAGGTCGCGCGCCTGCCGGCGCAGCGCCTCGCCCGGCGCTTCGGTGCCGTGCACGACGGGCCGGCCGCCCGCGGGCAACTCGGCGGGTGCATCGACGCGGCCCCACGGCGGCTCGTTGGTCGGCTGAATCTCGTGCTGCTCGAGCCACGTCTGGATGTGCCAGTGCAAGAGCTCGGCGCGATACGTGAACCAGCGCTCGCGCTCGGCGGGATACGCGAGCAGCACGTCTTTGAAGCGACGGAACGCGCCCTTGCCGTCGATCGAGATGATCAGGCGCTCGCGCAGCGGCTCGTCGGTGACCGAGCCGACGAACTTCTCCATCCAGCGATACTGCTCGCGCGACGATGCGGGCTCGATGCGCAGGTAGCTGCGAATGTTCTCGGAGACCTGTTGGCGGTTGAGCGCCGCTTCCGGATCGCCGGTGGTGATGGTGAGCACGCGCCCCGACGCGAGGTCGAGATAGCTGTCGGTCTCGGGCGAGTTGCGCTCGACCGCGACCTCGAGAGCATCGAAATCGAGCTCGATGCGATAGGGGCCGCGCGTGACGATGGGCACGACTGGACGAACTGGCATAAGTTAAGTGCGGGCGCCCACTTGCCGATGGACATCAGCGCACACATCAAGCGTACTGGGTGAGAGGTGCCCTGGCAAGGCGCGCACTTGACAGGCCCGGGCAGCAGTGTAAGGTCCGCGGCTCTATGGCCCGCGTCACCGTCGAAGATTGCCTGGTTCAGATCCCGAATCGCTTCGCGCTGGTCGTGCTGGCTGCCGAGCGTGCGCGCCAGCTGTCGCGCGGGGCGACGGCGGGCGTCGATTCCGAGAACAAGCCGTGCGTGACCGCGCTGCGCGAGATCGCCGCCGGCCTCGTGAAGTTCCGCGAAGATGTGAAGAGCGTCGTCACCGAGTTCATCGTCGAGCGCCGCAAAGCCGGCTTCATGTGATCGGCCTGCGCGCTGGCCGTTCGCCGGTGCGCAGCAACTAATTTGCCCCTCGATCCCGCCGCGCGTTCTATGGCTGGGTGGGGGCGCAAGCGACGTTCGAATGCAGGAGCCGCGGCGAGCTCGTCCGCGTGCTGTACCGGCTCGGTCATCAACAGGCCAGCGGGATCCTGACGATCACCGGCGCCGCCGTGCGCGAGCTGTTCTCGCTTCGCCGCGGCGGCATCGTCGTGCACGACGAGCTCGCCAAGCGCACGCAGCTCGCACGGCTCGCGCGGCTGGCCGCACTCGCGCCGCTTCACCTCGCGTTCGAAGGCGGCATCAGCTCGTATCCGCCCGGCGCGCAACACGTGGTGCCGCTCGCGACGTGGGCGCGCGTGCATCTCGAGTCGCAGCTCGACAACTCGGTCGCCGAGCGGATGGTGCGCGAGCTCGCCGGGATGCGGCTGTCGATCAAAGCCGAGCTCGCGCCGCAACCCAACGACGAAGCCGATCGCCGCATGATCGCCGCGATGACGCAGCCGCGCCGGCTCGATCAGATCTGGCCGCTCGCGCGCACGCCGCGGTTTCGGCTGCTCGCGTTTCTGCATTTCTTGCGCGCGGTCGAGGCGCTCGAGGTCGAGGGCATCGTCGCCGAGCGCAGCGCGCCGAACCGGTTGCGCGGCGCGATCGATCCGAAACGCGAGGCCGCGGCGCGATTGCTCGGGCTCGAAGAGCACGCCGACGTCGAATCGATCAAGCGCGCGTATCGCCGGATCGCGCGCTCGCTGCACCCCGATCTGCAGCCGCACGTCGACGACGCGCGCAAGAAGACGCTCGAGGCGCGCTTCGCGGAAGTCACCGCCGCGTACGAGCTGCTGGCGTAGAGCGTAGACTGCGGGCCATGCAGGCTCGCGCGCTTCATTCGACGCTCTCCGCCGACGGTCACATTCATCTCTCGCTCGCCGAGATCGAGCTCGGCGAGCCCGGCCCCGACGAGGTCATCGTGCGCGTCGACGCCGCGCCGGTGAACCCGACCGACCTCGTGTTGATGCTGTCGATGGCGGATCTGTCGCACGCGAAGGTCAGCGGCGGCGAGCTCGTCGCGCCGGTGCCGCCGAAGGTGCTCGAGGTGTTCGCCGCGCGCATCGGCCGCGCGATTCCGATCGGCACCGAAGGTGCCGGCACCGTGATCGCGGCAGGCGCGAACGCGCAGGCGATGATCGGCAAGGTCGTCGCCGCGGCGAACGGCGGGATGTTCGCGACGCACCGCAAGCTGCCCGCCGCTGCGGTGCGCGAGCTGCCGGCGGGGCGCACGGCGGAAGCTGGCGCATCGTCGTTCGTCAATCCGATGACATCGCTCAGCTTCGTCGAGACGATGCGCGCCGAAGGCCACAAGGCGATCGTGCACACCGCGGCCGCGTCGAACCTCGGCCAGATGCTCGTCAAGATCTGCGCCGCCGACCAAGTGCCGCTCGTCAATATCGTACGCCGCGCGGCGCAGGTCGATCAGCTGCGGGCGCTCGGCGCGACGCATGTCGTCGACAGCTCGTCGGCGAGCTTCGCGACGGATCTCGTCGCCGCGATCGCCGCGACCGGCGCGACGATCGCGTTCGATGCGATCGGCGGCGGCCCGCAGGTCTCGCAGATCTTCGATGCGATGGAGCGCGTCGCGGCGCGCTCGATGACGGCGTTCAGCCACTACGGCTCGACGACGCTCAAGCAGGCGTACGTCTACGGCAGCCTCGATCGCAGCCCGACCACGCTCGTCCGCACGTTTGGCCTCGCGTGGAGCGTCGGCGGCTATCTCGTGTCGAACGCGCTGCGCAAGCTCGGCACCGAGGCCTACGGCCGGATGGTCAAGCGCGTGATGAGCGAGCTGACGACGACGTTCGCGAGCCACTACAAGGCGCGGATCGCGCTCGATCAGCTGCTCGATCCGGACACGGTGCGCGCGTGCGCCGCGATCGGGACCGGCGAGAAATATCTGATCACGGCGGAGCGGTGATCCAGCCGTCGTCTTCGAACAACCCCGACGGCGACTCCCAGCCATCGTGCGCCCAGCGATACGCCGTGTACGCGGTGATCACCGCGTCGAAGCAGTGATCGTTCGACAGCACGTCTTCGCGTGCCATCCGGCTCTGCGGCGCGAACGACAAGTCGCCGAGCCGCTCGAGGATCACCGCGCGCGTGCGCCACGGATCGGCGTCGCGCTTGTAGCTCCGCGCGATGCGCGCATCGCACAGCGCCGCGATCGTCGCGGCCGGAGAGACCTCCAAGAGGTTCTTGTGCAGCTCGTAGCCGGCGCCGCGCAACCGTCGCTTGAGCTGGCCGGCCCGCGCGGTGATCGCGCCGTTCGACGCGCCGATCGCGGAGAGCGGCAACAGCCCGCGCTCGTACGTCATGACGACCTCGGTCGCGCGATGCTGATACGGTGCGAGCCGCGCTTGCGCGACATGCTTGTGCTCGCGCGGCGAACCACCGACGGTTTGCTCGGCGACCTGTCGAACCAGCGCGCGGCCGGTCGTGCGCAGCCACACCACGGCCGGCACCGAGCACGCTTCGGTGCCGGGACACACGGGCTCGGTGCAGCGGGCGCACGCGGCCTGGGTCAGCGGCGCATCGATGGCGATCACGCGTTCCGCGGCCGGACCGAGTCGATCGATCAGTGCATCGTCGGTCCACGCCGCCTTGCCCGCGCGCGTGGCCACTTCGATCACCTCGGCGCCGGCGACACCGCTCCGGATCTCGGCGATTGCGGTGGTCTTGCCTCGGCCACCGCCGAGATCGATCCCGACGAATCGCGTGTACGGTCGCTTCACCCGGCTACCAAGACCTTTGTAGCACGATCGCAGTCGCGCTCGCGCGACTGACCGGCGATCACCGAGGGTCGAAATGTCGTTGGGAGGCTGGCATTTGGCGTGAAGTCTTGCGATACGAGGGCTCGCCTGTAAGCCGGCGCGACGACCCGCGTTGTACGTCCGAAACTAGCCTCGCTTGCTTTGTATGGATCGCCTCGAAACGTTTCGCAGCTTCATCGCTCGCTCGCCGAGCGATCCGTTTCCGCGCTACGGGCTCGCCATGGAGCTCAAGACGCGGGGCGAGCTCGAAGCCGCGCGATCGGCGTTCGCGGAGCTGATCGAGACGTTCCCCGACTACCTGCCGACCTACTTGATGGCCGGCGGCACGCTCGCCGCGCTGTCGCGTAAAGACGAGGCTGCGGACGCATTTCGAAACGGCATCGAAGTTGCCACACGTCGCGGCGATCAGCATGCTCGCCGCGAGCTCGAGTCGGCACTCGCCGATCTCGAACATTCCCCGGCCGTCGGCCGGGCAGCCACGCCCGGCTAAGGAGAGATACGCGCATGAAGAAGCTCGTCATCGTTTCGCTGTTCTCGTTGATCGCCGCCGCGTGCGGTGGCAAGTCGAACGGCACCACCACGCCGTCGAACACGACGGGCAACATGGGAAGCGGCGCTACCGGGGGCTCGAGCTACGGCGGCGCGATGGGCTCGGCGGGTGCGGGCAGTGCGATGGGCTCGGCGATGTCGGGCGGAGATCCCTGCGGCGGCTGATCTCGATCAGCCGGTTCATTCGGTTCGATTGCTGCCTGGCAAGCGCCAGCGGCGTTAGACAAACCAGAGAGAGGACACAGTTATGAAGAAGATCGCGATTGTTCTGTTCGTTGTCGCTGCGGCGCTTGCAGGCTGCAGCAAGAAGAATGCAAACACGACCCCGTCTTCGGGCGGTTCGTCGGGCTCGGCGATGGGCTCGGACATGGGTTCGGGCATGGCTCCGGCCGGCTCGGGCGACATGGGCGGCGCCGGCGGTGGCTCGGGCGGTATGTGAGCCGCTTCGACGTCGAACCTCGTGGATCGACGTCGAGCCATTCGTCAGCTAGTTTGCTGACGCGAACGCGCCGGTTCCTACCGGCGCGTTTCGTTTAGCCGGGATGGAGAAATGGTAGACTCGGGGGTCTCAAAAGCCCCTTCCCCTTAAAGGAGTGTCGGTTCGAGTCCGACTCCCGGCACATCAGCGATAACCGTCGCTTAGACGGCGCTATTGGCAGCCTGAAAGTCCGTCTCCCTCTTGTCTCCCCGGAGCACACGACGGCCAGCCAGCTTGCCGTTCTCATCGCGCACGACCTCGTAGATCTGCGCGGTCTCGGTCGGCACCCGAAACGCGAGCCGCGCGTAGTCCTGCTGCCACGCCTCGGGCGCGAGATGCGCGTACCACTGTTCGGTGATCGTCACGGAGCTGTGGCCGAGCAGCTTCGCGAGCCGGAAGATGTCGCCGCCGGCGAGCACCCACCAGCTCGCGCACGTGTGCCGCAGGTCGTGCCACCGCAGCTTCGTGTCGAGTCCCGCGCGCGCGAGCGCAGCACGTAGCGCGCGCCGCACGGCTGGCTTGTCGCGGACCTTGCCGCGCTTCCCGCCGAACACGAGCTCGGCGCCACCGCGCTGCAGCGCGCGCGCTTTCAGCATCGGCAGCACCGCGTCGAGGATCGGCAGGTGGCGAAGGCGGCCGCCTTTGACGGTGCCTTGCTCGCCACGTTGCACGGTGATGAGCCGGCGCTCGAGATCGATGTCGACCCACTGCAGGTGCAGTTGCTCGTCGATTCGAACGCCGGTGCCGACGGCAAACGCGACCATGTCGCGCAGATCGTCGGCGCACACGCCGAGCAAGCGCTCGAGTTCGCCGCGGGTCTTGAGCCAGTTGTACGAGCGTTCGTGCACCTCGAGCCGGCTCACGCCGCGGCACGGGTTCGTCGCGATCCAGCCGCGATCGACGCAGTAGCTGAACGCCGACGACAGGCACATCATCGCCGAGTTCACGGTCGTCGGCGCATAGTCGACCGCGATCTCGTCGCGCCAGCCCATGATGCGAGCCTTCGTGATCTTCGCGATCGCCGCGTCGGCGAGCTGCGGCAGGATTTGGTAACGCAGGAACTCGCCGTACGCGCCGTGCGAGCGCGACTTGCTCGCTTTGAGCGACGCTAGCCACTCGTCGGTCGCTTGCTTGAGAGTGCGGCGGAGGTCGACTTCGGGCGGCAACTCGCCGGCCGCTATCTGCTCTTGCGTGACGATGAAGCGACGCTCGGCGGCGAGCGCCTCGCGCTGGCTGTCGAACGTGCCGACGTACACCTTCTTGCCGTTGCGCCGTCCGTACACCTCGTGGCGCTCGCCGTTCTTGCTGGTTTTGATCACGAGGCCACGCGCCCTTGTTCCGCGAGATGCTCGGCGAGCATCTGCTCCTCGCCTTCGCGTGCGGCGTCCACGGCGCCCAGGACGGCCTCGAGCGCTGCAGCTCCGATGTGCTGCACATCGCGGCAGCCTGCTCGCGCTAGCGTCGTCGGATGAAGGCCGTCAGGCTCGCCCTCAAGATCGCGGGCGTCCTCTTTCTCTTGTTTGTGGCTGTCGGCGTCATCGCCGTCGCTACAAGCAACGGGAAGAAGCACAAGGCCACGATCGCGACAGACGGCAGCGCTGCTACGACCGTTGTGGTCGCGCTGCCCTTCGCCGCCAGCGAGCTCGAGCCGAAGCTCCGAGCGAAGGTTGCAGGGGGCGACCTGTTCAAACGTGGAAGCCTCCACGTTCGAACGTGGGACGAGCATCAGATCTTGATGACGTTCACGTTCGACCCCGGCACGATCGAACCGGACCTGCCGGAAGTCTCCGCGATGGGACTCGGCAAGCTCACGATCGATGAGTTGATCGCGGCGGGGTTCAACCCGCGCGAGCACTGGACGATGATCTTCGTGTGGGTCGAGCAGCCCGCAGGACCGAGCGTGACCGGTGGTGCTCGGGTGCGGGTCTTCGGTGACGCCAAGTACGACTTCTCCGAGGACAGACTGACGTTCGAGATGGAGAAGTAACGTCTTCTTGTCGGAGCGGATCATGCGGCCTCTTCGTTGATCGCTGCGGCAATCGGTATCGGTGTCGGTGCGATGACGGCGCGAACCGCGCGCGAGAACGGTTCGACGAGCTTCTTCGCTTCGTCGATCGCGTCGCCGACATGCGCGAGCAGGTCGCCGACGAACATCCATCGCTCGAACAACGGCTGCGCTAGCTGCAGAACGTCGGGATCCAAGTCTCGCGCGAGATCGGCGAGCTTGTCGTGAAACCACGCGCCGGCGGCGTCGTCTCCGATCTGGTGTTTCATCAGCGCGAGGTCGACCGACAAGCCGATGCGCGCGATGCGCTTGACCTGGGCGGCGCGGCGCTCGTTCTCGAGCTGAGCGCGGTCATCCTCGGTGAGCGGCGACGGCGCGCCGCGGTCTGCACAGCAGAGGTGCCACGCGCGCTTCACGAGCTCGCCATCGTCGAATTCCTCGCGCTCGTGCTCGCGCGCGACGTCGCGGATGCACACCCTACAGGTGACGCGCGACAGCTCCGTCGTGAAGTGCGTGCGCAACGAGGGCCCGTGTCCGTGCGAACAGCGGTAGGGGCTCCAGTAGGGGGCGTGTCCGACCGACCAGATGCGGTGATACCTCTCGGCAAAGTCTCGCGGGTACTCGGCGGCGGCACGGTCGACCGTGCGGCAGAGGTGGTGCGTGAAGTGAATCGCCGGCGCCACTAGCGGCCGCCTTTCCTCGACGCATCGCGCGCATCGCCTCGCCGGCGAGCGGCGCGTTCCGCCATCAGTCGCATAAGTGGAAGCATGGCCGCGAGCGCTTCGGGGTCGTCATGCAGGAGCGCCACGAGTTGCTCGAGGGGATGCTGGCGCTCGGTTATCTCCGCGGGGTTCGCTTCGGCCGGATCGCCGCTCGAGCTGCGCGCCTGATCCACATGGACAGCGTCATGTCGGCCGCTTTCGCAGCTGCGCGCCACTGCTCGAGCTCCTCCAGCGCGATGCGTAGCTGAACCTTCGCGTCCTTTTCGCGCAGCGTCATCGTGGCCACGTCGTACCGCCTTCTTCGTCGCTGGTGTTGAAGTCTGCATGTTCTATTTGTACTGACACTATGTCAGTACGTCAAGCGCCGAACGTTCAAGGCGCAAAGCTCATCTGGTAGCCGACGTTCATGTCGACGTCGGCGGTGTTGCCGGGCGCTTCGCGAACGCGCGTGCCGCGCGGGGCGCCCGCGATGTCGATGGTGATCTTCGCGGACTGCGGCGGTGGTGCAAGCGCGGCCTGCTGCTGCTGTTGCTGCGCCGTCGGTTGCTGCCACGCGCGGAAGTTGCCGACGACGGCATCGGCCGCGTTCGGGCCGGCGCTTGGCGCGAGGAACGCTGGGTTGGCGTCCGGCAGCATCGAAGCGCGGGCCAGCGCCATCTGTGCAGCCGCCGCCGGCCCGAGCACGTTGGTGATGCCGGCCATGACTCCGGCGATCGGCGTCGGCGCGTTGCGATCGTGCTCGTCCTGGATCTTGTCGACCGCCGAGCCGATGGAGAACGGGCCGCCGAGCACGTTGCCGACGGCACCGAGCGCACCGCCGCCGATGCTCTTGACCTTGTCGATGTAGTCGCCAACGTCGCCGACTGCGTCGTGAATCGCGTCGATGATCGGTTTGATGAAGTCCCACGTGTCTTTGAAGAACGTCTTCACTCGACCGTATGCATCGACCAACCCGTCGACGAAGCCGTTGATCGCGCCGGGTAGCCACTTCCCGACACGCTCGGCCCATTCCTTGATGTCCTTGCGGTGACCGACGAGCCAGTCGGTCAGCTGCTTGACGATCACCGTCAGCGCCGGCGAGAGGCCTTCGACGAGCGCGGCCTTCGCGCCATCGACGGCCGCGCCGAGGTCGACCATCGCGCTCTTGCTCTTTTCGGAAGCCTCTACTGCACCTTGATTCGAGCCGTGAAGCGCGTCGTACTGCTTTCGCAGCTCGGCGATGCCCGCGGCACCTTTCTGGAACAGCGGCGCGAGATTGGAGTCGCCGACGGTCTTTTGCGCGAGTGCCGCGCGCTCGGCTGGGTCCGTGACCTTTGACATCGCCCGGGCGAGCAAGTCGAACGCCGCGGCGTTGCCCTTCGCGGCCTTCAGCTGCGTGAGCAGCGCCGGGCTCACGTTGCCGACGAACTTCGCCATGCGGCCCATGCCGGCGCGCGCTTGCCCGAGGTTCTCGTTGAACGCCTGGAGACCGCTGTCGAGCTCGTCGAGCGGCACGCCGGTTTTCTCGGCGGCGAAGCGCATCTCCGCAAGGAAGTCGACGCCGACGCCGAGCCGTTGCGCTTTCTTGCCGAGGTCGTCGAACTGGTTGACCAGGTGAATCAGCTCGCCGGTCGCCGCGACCGCGAAGCCGGCAATCACGCTTCCGATCTCGAGGACGTCGCCGACCGCGTCCTTGACGGCGCCGCCGATCGTCGAGAACGCGCCGGCCACCATCCCGAGGCCGCTCTTGTCTTTGAAGTCAGAGAGCGCCTTGCCGAAGTCACGCGCCGGCTTGGTCGCCTTGTCGAGGCGATCGTTGATCGCTTTGATCTTGGCAGTCGCCTGATCGATCGTTCGGATCGTGATCGAGAGGGTCGTGTTCTTACCGTCGGCCATGGGGTTACTCCCGTTTGTTGATCCAGTTGGCTCGGTCGCACCAGAAGCGGAACTCGTCGAGATCCATCGCCCAGATGTCGGGCGGCGAAAAATGGAAGACGTAGGCCAGGACTGCTACGGCGTCTTCCCACCGCCGAGGCACCGAGCGAAAAAACTTAGCGCGGCCTCCAGGACGCTTCCGCTGTCCTCGACGTCGATCAGCTCGAGCGCCGCGACCGGCTTGCCGCACATCCTCGATACGATCAGCAAGAGCTGGTCGATTGGCGGGATGTCGCCCATCCCGATCCCCTTGAGGTCACCCAAGCGACCGCGACGGAGCTCGAGCGATGTAATGCGCTCGCCGGCGAAATCGATCGGGCGCTTGAGCGTGATGACTGCCTTGTCTTGTTCGGTGTTCATGCCTGCAGACCTTTCTGTGTCGTGATTCGGATCGTTCGTTTGGGCGGCCGCGTGCGCCTTGTCGCGTTGAGAGCACTTTCGATGCTACGCGGCGACACGCCGACCGCTGCTGCAGCGTGATCGCGAGCTCGACCGCGCTCCTGTTCGGGCAACGTTGCCCGAACAGATTCGTTGCTCACTGCGCCCCGTTCGCGAGCTCGGGCCAGAGGCCCGACGGCAGCCGCACGACGGCTTGCGGCTCGGGCGTGAACGCGTCGGGGCGCACGAGATGCAGCTGGGTGATCTGGCCGCCACCGTCGGCAACCGAGAACTCGACTTCCGAGATCAGCATGTCGCCGTCGACGCCGATTAGCCGCGGCGCGGTCACATGCGTGAGCGCGTTGAGCGGCCACGGTTGCCCGTCGGTCGCCATCTCCCAGCCCTGCACCGTGATCGTCACGGTCGCCGCGCGCGCGGCGCGGATGCGCGCTTCCCAATCGGCCCGCCGCTTCGCCGTCGCAGCGTCCATCCCCTTGTCGGGGCGAATCAGCAACACGCGGCTCGTGCGCGCGACGTCGACGTCGGTGGCTTGCGCTTGCACGCGCAGCGCGTCGCCGTACGAATCGTCGGTGCCCGGCGGCTGCGACGAGATCAGGTACGTCGCGAATCGATTCGTCGCGTCGTACTTGATCGAACCCGATAGGATGTTGACGCCCTCGATCAGCGCCGACGCGCGCGAGCTCCCCGATCGCGTGATCATGATGCCGCCGGCGCCGTCGCTGATTACCAGCACGCCTGCCGAGCCCGCCGCGCGCTTGATCGCCTCGAAGCCGCTCTCGCCCGGGTGCGCGGCGAGATACGGGTCGACGGGAAGCGCGAGCCCGGGCTGCACCGACACGCTGATCCCGAGCGGCGTCGCGATCTGCTTCGCGAACCCCGCGATGTCGAGGTTGCGATACGTCCACTTGTGGCCCTTCGTGCTCGAGTCGACCACGAGCACCGAGCAATCAATGAGGTCCGCCGCACGATCGCGTCCGGTGTACGTGAGCGATCGCGTGGCGCCGTCGCCGCTGAGCTCGCGTGTATCGACGTAGCCGTCGATCACGGTCTGTCCGTCGATCGCGACACGGCACTCGTCGCCTTCGACGATCGGCCACGGGTCCGCCTGCTCGCTCCATCGGTCGCTGACGTCGAGCGCGAACGAGCCGCACAAGCTCTCGATCGACCGCGTGATGCGGATCGATTTCCAGCCGCTGTACTGCTTGCCGTTTACGACGAGCGTGACGACGGGGTCGCTCATCAGGGCACCGAAACATCGAGCTCGATGCCGTAGACGGTCGGTGCGTTCGCGAACGCGCTCGCATCGAGAGAGCAGAAGTAGTTGCCCGTGAACGAGCCAGGCAGCTCCGTCAACCCCGTGACCGCGAGCGTCTCGATGGTCGTGGCATGGCCAGCGCTCGTTTGCGTCGCGCCGAGCTGTGCGTGACCAGGACCGCCGCCGGGGGAATACGTCATGCGCCACACCTGCATCTGGATAACGTCGGTCGTGCCGCACGACACGAGCGCGCGCACCGCCTGAATCTCTTCGCCGACGGAGACCGGCAGCGGCACGAGCAACGTGTGCCCAGCCGCCGTGGCTTTCCATGCGCCGGTAACCGTCGTCGCGTACGAGCCGGCGCCCGGTGCACCCGTGCCTGTGATGGGCGCGCCGGCGAGCGGCGATATCCGCCGCGTGATCACCTGCGTGTGGTGCAGAACGCCGCCGACGGTGACGTCACCCGAGACGTTGAGCGTGCCGGTGATGACGACGTTCACGGCGAGCGCGATCGCCGACCAGATCGACTGCGCCTGCGCCGTGAGTAGGTTCCAAATCGCGGTCAGCGTGTCCTGAAACGAGTTGAGGTCGGCGCTGAAGACCTGCGTCCCCGGCGCGTTGGTGCGTGCGCGTGCGTACGGGATGCCGAGCAGCAGCGAGAGCGGCAGCGTGCCGTTGCTGCTGAAGCTCACCGGCGTGTTCGACATCGCATTCGCGCTCGAGCTCGCCAGCTTGACCGTGTTCGCGTCGACGACGATTAGCCAGTAGTCGGTCAACCCGGCGAGGCCGGTCGGGATAGCGCCGCCGCTGCCGGCCAAGAGCCGGACCGGCCCGTTGCCGGTGACCTGGCCGTGCGCGGTGCTCGTGAGCGTGCCAGCGCTGAAGCTGACGGCCGAAACGGATAGTACGGCGCCCATCTACGGCTCCTTCGCTGGCTGGACGTCGGGCTTCATTTCCTCGACGGTTGCGTACAGACAGAGATACGCCTCGATGAGGCGCCGCTCGGTGTTGCCGCGAGCGGCAAGCGCTTCGCGGGCGAGCTCGAGCACTTCGAGCGCGGCTTGGTATTCGTCGGCGTTCATGGTTCAGGGTTCCCTTCGTGTCGTGAACGCGATCGGTCCGATCGTGATCTCCTTCGCGCCGCTCGCGACCGCCTTCGCGATCCGCACCTCCTGGGCCGCGACGGCGGCCGAGGACCGCATGGCCTTGTCCATCACGTCCGCGGTCATCGTCGCGAGCCGCGCGTTCAAGTACGTCCGCTCGTCGTGCGTTAGAAGCGCCTCGACGTCGCAACGCCACTGCTGCTTGTCGATCTTCGTGCTCATCATCGCGGTCTTTCTCTTGGGTGTGGGGGGGGTGATGACGCGGTACGTGGCTATCGATGCGCCATGCGCGCGCTCGGTGGCTCGATCCACTCGAGCGCGATGATCCCGACGCCGTCACGAGCCTTGGCGATGGCGATCGCCAAGTCGTAAAGCTCGCTCAGCACCGGGTTCACCTGATCGACCACGTCCTCGAGTTGTTTGACGACGCGACCGAATTCGACCTCGAGAGCAGCCTTCGCAGCCTTTTGCTCGGTGGCGGCGCGCTCCGTTGCCTTCGTCAAGTCCGCAAGCGCCTCCTCCACGCGCACCTTCGCGGCGTCACGTTTCGCCAGCGCCGCAGCCAGATCTTTCGCAGCGACCTCGCCGCGGCGGATGCGATCTGGCATCTCGCGGGCGCGCCGCTCGCATTCGGCGAGCTCCTTGCGCCGCTCCTCGATCGTGCGCGCGGCTTCGGCGGCGATTTTCTCGGCCCTGACGGCCAACGGCTTCAAGTCACGAGTCGCTTCGTCGACGGTGGGTAGCTTGATCTCGAGTTTGAACGTCTTCACGTCATCCAGCTTTCTTGTCGAGCCCGAGCTCGACGGCAATCTCGTCGGCACGCGTGCGCAGTGCAGCGAACCCGTCACGGAAGCTGCGCAGGCGGTTGTGGTCGCTCGAGCCCTGGGGCGCCAGGAAACCGAGCGCTCGCGCCGATTCGTCGGCAAGCCTTTCGCCGGCGAGCATGTGTCGAGCACACGCGTCGGCGTCGTAGTTGTAGACGAGCAGGACGCGCGCGTAGAAGTCCTGCCGTGGCTCGAGCGCTGCGCTCGACTCATTCGCGTTGTCGACGATCGCGCGATGCCAGCTGTGCATGCCTTCGTGGACGAACAAGTGCGGTAGCCACTCGTCGCTCGTGCCTCCGTTGATCAAGATCGTGTGCGCCGTGTCGCCGCCTGGCGCGCGCTGCGTCAGCGTTGGCGCCATCCAGCCGGTGTTGCCGCGGCCGACCTCGTACCAAGCGACGAATTCGACGAGATGCCAGGCGATCGCCGGCGGCAGCTTCGACAGCGTGTCGAGCAAGATGGCGCGAACCGTCGAGTCCCCGCGGTAGACGAGTCGCGAGATGTCGGGCATGGGCTCGCCGGCGCGAGCATGCCGCCCGATCCGGGCGAGCGCACCGAGCGTGCTCGCTACCGGATGGGCGAACAGCTCGCGGTGTCGCTTGAGGAACCGGATGGACTCGACAGGCGACATGCCGAGGCCTTCAGCGCGTTCCACCATGTTCATCGCGCTAGCTCCGCGGCGCTGCGATGTTCTTCCTCGATGCGAGCCACTTCGAGCTTCGCGTGCTCCTCGTGGCGAGCCACTGCAACCGCGATGCGCTGCTCGAGGTGGCTCTGCTTCGCGATCACGCGCGCGGCTTCGCGAGTCGGCCCGTCGACCTCGACGAGCTGGTCCGCGATGACGCGCGTGTACATCTCGACGGCGAGCTTGACGGCGCGACGCCGTGCGTCCTCGTGCGTTTCGAGATGGTGCGACGGCGTCGCAAGTCGGGCAGCAGCGGTTTCGATGTCTTCCAAGCACTCGGGCGACCGCAACATCGCAGCGAGCCCCGGGTTGTCGATCACCGCTCGGCCGTGCAGCGCGGCGCATTCGGCCGCGTAGCCAACCGCGCCGAACCGGCCGGTGAAGAACGTGTACTGCGCGATGAGATCGGCAGTGACCGGCGGCGCGCCGGTCGGGAACACGACCGCATCGGCGACGGCGAGCTCGGCAGCGAGCAGCGACTTGCACGACGCAAGCATCGCCGCCCACGGCGAACCGAGCGCGAGGGCCTCGAGCTCGATGACGGACGATTCAGCGTTCATGGTTTGCTTCAGCGTTCATGGTTTGCTCCAGCGACGAGGAATGCGCCCCGCACGCCTTCCCTCGGTGCAGCTATCCGAGGCGATGTCGGAATTGACGACGTGCGGAGCACATTCAGCTACTGATGTGACGTTCGGCGATTCGCGCCGGATTCGACTCGAAAAAGGCGACTCCACCGACGAGGATTCGATCTCGGCGAGTTTTGCGAAGTAGTTCGCCAACGCCCGCGCTTCGATCCGACGCGCGTGGCTCGGACTGATGCGAAGCGTGATGGCGATCTCGACGAGCGTGTGCTCTTCGCCGATGTCGAGCACGCACTCCTTGCCGGCCAAGTGAAAGCGGCAGCGCTGCGACGGGCACTCCGCGCCGCTCGGGCACTTTCGCGCCATCACAGCGCTGGCTCCTTCGCTTCGTCCGCGTCGTCATCGGCGGCGTCGAACAGCATGGCGATCGCGAAGCGCAGATCGTTCTCGGCGCAGACCAGCTCGTCTTCGCTGGCGCCGTGCAACTCGGCGACGATGCGCAGCCGTGCGGCGATCCGTTTGTTGAGCCTGGCAGCGGTCGCGCGCCGATCGCCAACGCCGACGTTGCCGAGTGCTTCCGAAGCTAGCGCTGTCACCAGCACGCTTAGCGCGTCGCGCTCGGCAAACAGCTCCTCGGCCGTGACGTGGCGACACAACGTCGCGTCCCAAAGGCTGGACCGCTCTCGCGCTGCCGACTGCGCGCGCTCGAGCTCGATGATCTGCGGCACGTGCACGTCGCGCCAAGCGGCCTTTGCGGCGTCCGCGTCGGTCACGACAACGCGCCCCTTGGGGTCAACACTGACGCCACGATCGAGGCGCCCGTCGTGAACCGCCGCGCTGAGCGACGAGTGATTCACGCCGAGCTCGCGCGCGAGAGCGCGAAGCGAGATTTGCCGCGAAGCTTCGGCGTTCGGCGCCGATTTCTTCGGCTTTGGTTGGTGGTTGGTGGTCATCTTGAAAAAATCGATTCCCTAGTTCAACGACGCGGCTCCGCCACCCGCAAAGCGGCCCGCTTGCGGAAGAACCTCTGGCCGGCCGGGGGGTGTAGCGGGTGCTACATGCCGTACGGGCCTGTTCGCATTGAATCGACTCACAAGCGCTCCAGCGCGCGCATCCACGCGGTGACAAGCACGACGTCGCTCGTGTGGTAGTGGCCGCGCGGATCCACGCGCACGAGCCCGACGTGGTCGCTCGAGCTGCGAGGGCGACAAGTATTGCAACGCGTCTCGCGTCGTCAGCCAACTCGCCAACGGGTGCGGCGCCGGCAACTGACCGGCGCAACGCTCGACGTGGCCAGCCATGTCGCACGGCATCACGCCGCAGCTGCAGCGCGGACAGACGATCGGGGGTTCATGCGCGCGGCCACGCTGCACGGCTTGCTTGGCGGCCAGCGTCATCCGCTGGTAACTCGACGCGCTCATCGGACACCCCGCCGATACCCGACGTGATGCACATCGCTGCACCCGTCGACGCTTACGCTGGAACGATGGAAGACCAACGGGCGTGCGCGGTCTGCGGTGTTGTCACCGTCCACTACAACGGCGCGTGCGAGCAGTGCATGGCGCGCCGTGATCAGAGCGCGCGTGGGCCGGCCGTTGCGCCAACGAAACGTCGCGGCATCACCTTCAGCGTCGGAACCATCGTCGTGCTCGCGATCTTCGTCGCCGTTCTCGGCGAGTGTCACGTCGTTCACGGCGGCGACGTCGGGATCAAGTTTTGCGCGAAGGACGGCTGGTCGCTCGACGACACGTTCGTCGATCTCGACGACTACATCGGCAGGCCGCTCATCTCGCAGATGGAGCACGCCAAGGTGCTGCGCGCGATGTTCCGCTGCGAAGCGCTCGAGCGGCCGAAGTTCCTCGATCGCGAGTGAGCTCATGTTGTCTCCTTTCGACGATGGGCGCGCTGGCGACATGCCGAGCTCGCATAACGGCGTGTCGCTCGCATCGCCGTGATCGGCGCGCCGCAGCCGCACGCGCACGACGTCGGCGCGAGCTGCGTTCCTCGAATGCGGCGCTTCCGGTCGCGATCGCGCTTGCGGGCGCGTTCATCGCCGCACGCATCACAGAACCGGCGGCCGTGATCGCCGACAAACTCGCCGCGGCAGGCCGCGCAGTAGAAAACCGAGAGCATGCCGTCGAAGGCCAATCCCTTGAGCGCCAACGCCGACAGTGCATCGCTCGAGATGCAACCGCCGCGTGGAACCTCGCGCTCGAGCGCCGCACACGACGCGAGGTCGTCGCCCAGGGAGTCGTCCGTAACGTCATGTCCGGGACGCAACGTTGCGCTAGGGACATCGTGTAACGGCTGAGCCTCGGCCTGATCGGTGACGCTATGTATATTCGGCCGCGGGACAGGATTGACATCGCGTGACGTATCAGCGCCGCCGCGCACGATCGCCTGACCGGTTCCCGCGAACCTGGTGCGTTCGGTGACTGGTACCGGTACCCGCTCTACTAGAGCGCGGGTACCAGTCCCCGTACTGGTTCCCGGAACCAGCGGGAACCGGTGGGAACCAGGGGAACCACCAGCGTTGTTAGCGCTCATGGATCACCACCCCGGTTCGGTCCGCGAGCTCGCGGAGCCAAACCGCGAACGCACCGCCGACCTTCTTGCCGCACTCGACCACGCCGCTGTCCAAATCGGTCAACAACGCGGCGACGGCGTCGTTGACGCTCTGTTTGCGGCCGCCGAGTAGCTCGCGCAGTTGGCGGCGAGACATCGGTGCCGTGGCCTTCGTGAGCGCGCCGAGCACGGCGTGCGTCGCCTGCGATGCTTTCGTCGAATCGGCGGCTGCCTTGCGCTCGGCGCGAACGGACGCAGCGGACCGGCGCTCGCCGACAAGCCACCAGCGGCCGGTGCGGCCGTCGAATCGGCCATCGACGACGGCGTCGCCGCCGGTCATGCGACCTTTGCCGAGCGAGATTTGCGCCGGGCGCGAGCCATCGTCGCCGGGTTCGCCGAGCGCGCCGATCGCGATCGTTGCCGTCGCCCAGCGCTCGAGGTCGGCCGACTCGGCGCCGGTATCGGTGGTCTCGGCGCCGAGCTTGTCGCCGCTCGCGAGCTCGCGCGACGACATTCGGCTGCCCTGGCTCAGGGCGACGACGACAACGCCGTGCGAACGCGCGACGCGATCGATCTGCTTCATCACGCGACCGATGCGGACGCGAATCTCCTCGCGTGAATCCTCGAGCTCGACGAGCTGCACGTAGTCGAGCGCAACGAGCACGGCCTCGTCTGGGTATTCGCGCTTGAGGTCGCGGAGCGTCGCTTCGAGCTCGCTGATCGTGGCGTGCTGCCGATCGAGGATCGCGAGCCGTTCCGGCAACGCCGAGCGCATGTCCTCGTCGGAAATTTGGCCGCGAAGCACGTCGAGCCAGCTCGCCTCGCGCCGCGAGCCGATCGCGCGCGCGGTCCATTCTTCGCTGAGCAGCTCGAGCGACATCGCGAGCGCGGGACCCGACGCCTCGGCGTGCTTGAGCAAGAGGCACGCGCCCATGCTGGTCTTGCCGCGACCGGTGCCGCCGATCAGCGTGACGATCGATCCGAGGCGCAATGGCATGAGCTCGTCGACGCCGAGTCGAAGCGTGACCTCGGGATCGTCGGCGTGCGCGCGGATGTCGCTCACGACCTCGCGGCAGCGGCGCCAGACACGCGCCGGCGCCGTGAGCGGCACGACACCTTCGCGTGCTCGACGTGCCGGGTCCTCGTCGGGCTGCGCGTCACGCGCCGCGATCGCGTCGATCTCGGCGTTGACGGCGGTGTCGTCGACGAGGCTGACGACCTTCGCCGCGCGGATGCGCGTGTCCTTGCCATTCGTGGTCACGGTTCCCACCCCGCGCGATGCGCGTCGTTCAAGTCATGGTGCTCGCCGAGATCGATGAGCTCGATGGTGCGTTCGAGCACGAGCCCGGCATGGCGCGCGGCGATCACCGCGTTTGCCGCGCAACGGATGCCGACGTCGTCGTCATCAGGCACGAGCACGAGCCGGCCGCCGTTCGTGCGAACCGCAGGTGCCGCGGCCTCGACGACTGCCGCGAGCTGGCCGGCGCCGGCGGCACCGAGCACGGTCGCCGCCGGCCACAGCTGGATCGCCGTCAACGTGTCGGCGACGCCCTCGACCACGATCGTGTCGTCGGCGCCGATGTCTTGGATGCGGCCGCAGAGCGTTCCACGTGTCGTGCCGCCCGCCGGGGTATGGCACTTCCGCGACGGGTCCGATGGCGCGATCAGCCGCCGCTGCACCGTCACGAGCTCGCCGTCAACCAGGTCGTGCAGCCGCACGCAGATGTCGCCCGCGTGCGAGAACCGAACGAGGTCGCCCGCAACGAGCGCGTGGTCGAGCCCGCGGCCCTGCAGGTACGCCTCGCCATCGTGGTGACGTCTCGCGAGCGCCTGCCAATCAGCTGCCGCACGCTCACGGCGCTCGGCATCAGCGCGCCGTTCCTCGGCTGCGGCGCGCCGCTCGCGCTCAATGCGCTGCGCGTGGAGCTCGGCGCGCTGCTCGTCCGTCACCGCTTGCACGCCGGCGATCTCGGCTGCGCGGTCGAGCACGCGCCGCCACTCGGTTCGCCGCGCGAATCCTTCGCACGCGGCGACGAGATCGATGAGGTCTCCGAAGCACGCGCCGCCTTCGTTGCGGCCGTGGCCGAAGTGCCCCCACGTTCCCTTGCGCGTGTTGATCACGATCGCCCACGAGCTCGACTTCGAACCACAACCCGGGCACTCCGCGAGCCGATACGTCGCGCCTAGCTTCCGCGCGCGCAACCCGTAGGCCGCGATCACGTCCTCGGCGCGGAGCGCGTCGCGCACGTCTTCGATTCGAATCTGTGGAATCACGGCCGCAAGGACTCCGCACGAAGCTGGAGATAGGCCGCGGCGTCCGCCGCACCGGTGTCGGCGACGCACGGGCCGACAACGCGTCGACCGCGATCGACCGCGGCGAGCTGATGAACGACCGCGCGCTGCTCGTCAGTGTCGAGGGCATCAAAATATGCGAGCG
This sequence comes from Kofleriaceae bacterium, assembly GCA_036271395.1. GTDB lineage: Bacteria > Myxococcota_A > Polyangia > Haliangiales > Haliangiaceae > JABFXX01. The sequence continues at coordinate 1,275 of DATBAS010000236.1, read as the reverse complement.
CGATATCGCGCAGCTCGTCGCGCTTGGCGAGATCGGCGATCCGCGCGTCCGAGTCGTCGAAGATGACCTCGAGCTCTCTCACGGTGCACTCCCCGACGCTGCGGCCGCCTGCAGCTTCGCCATCTGCTGCTCGAAGGCCGCTTTGCCGGTGCGGCGCGCGGCTGAGCCCTTGGGCAGCGCGTTGATCTTCGCTGCGATCGGCTTAAGCTCGTCGACGCTCGTGGTGTCGTCGATTGCACCGACGAGATCGACGATCCAATCCGGGCCGACTTCTTGTTGCTTCGACTGCGAAACCGGCGCGGAGCGCCGCTCGGTACGCTGCTGCGACTTGCCGGTCGGCTCCGGTTCCGCCGGCGTCTCGCGGTCGACCTCTGTCACTAGGTCCTCGAGATCCTGCGTGAACAAATCGGACGCGCCGAGCGTGGTGAGCACCGCGTCGACGAACGCGCGCTTCTTCGCCATCTTCAGGACCGTGTTGAACGTGTCGGCGATATCCGAGTTCTCGACGCGGCCCACCAATTGCGACTCGATCTCCGCGGCGCCGTCGGGCCACTTCGTGCCGCAGCCGCCTTTCTTGCTGAAGCACAGCCATCCGCCGCCGTAGTCGGACTTCCCCTTGATGATTGCGGCGGCGCCGCATTCCGGGCAGCTGCGCTCCCCCTTTCGCCACCTGTAACGCGATTCCATCGTCGAGCACGAGCCGACGCCCTGGCCGACCGCGACGCCCGTCGCGATGTTGTTGAGCGTGCAAAGAACCTGGTACTCGCGATGCGTATTCGCGAGATCGATGCGTTCGATCTCGTACTGCGGCCCGAGCCCGACCGAAGCCGCCAGCATCTGCGCGCCGGCGAGTAGTAAGACCTGCTTGTCGCCGGTGTTGGGAATCCGCCCGAAGTGATGGCCTTCGATGAGGAGTTCCCGCATGACCTCGACGATGTGGGCCCTGCGTTCCTTGAGCGCCAAGATGGGCGTCGGGCGAATGAGTTCGTCGTGCGCCTCGCCTCGGACCAGAGCTTGCGTGTCGTTCGTCGTCATCGTGTCGTCTCCGTTGCGGACTCGCCGCGGTTGCCTCGCCGCATCGCGCGCGCGTAAGCGACAGCGGCGGCCTCGAATTCCTCTGCTTCGCGTCGTGTCGGATCGCGTTGGCCGTCGTCGAGTACGTCGCCGACCTTGAATCTGTTCGGTGGGCGGTGGCAGCTGCGAGAGAAACCCGACCGACTCCGGTCGTCGCGCGCGCACGTGGTCGAGCACGGCGCGATAGACGGCGTCTTGATC
>DATBAS010000235.1:0-17704 GCA_036271395.1 Kofleriaceae bacterium | reverse complement strand
CTGTTCGGCGCGACGATGGGCCGCTCGCCGTCGCTCGTTCGCCGCGCCGGTCGCGAGCACGCGGGCGCGCTCGCCGGTGCCGGCGCCGTGCTGCGGCTCGACTACCGGCCGCCGTACGCGTGGCGCGAGATCCTCGCGTTCCTCGCGCTGCGCGCGATCCCCGGCGTCGAGGAGGTCGGCGACGATTGCTACCGCCGCGTCGTCGCGATCGGCGATCGCGTCGGCACGATCGAGGTGCGGCCGTGCGGCGCGACGTCGACGCGCGGCGACCGCGGCCCGACCCGCAGCGACGTCGCGATGTCGTCGCGTGGCGAACGCGACGAGACATCGATGCGTGGCGAACGCTCGCGCGGCGGCGAGGCCGGCGCGAAGTCGTCGCGTCACGCGCTGTCGCTCGCGGTGTCCGACACGCTCGTCGGCGCGCTGATGCCGCTCGTCGCGCGCGTGCGGCGGCTGTTCGATCTCGACGCGCGCCCCGATGTCATCGATGCGGTGCTCGCCGCGGATCCCGTGCTGCGCGCGCGCGTGGAAGCGCGGCCCGGGCTGCGCGTGCCGGGCGCGATCGATCCGTTCGAGGCATCGATCCGCGCGATGCTCGGCCAGCAAGTCTCGGTCGTCGCCGCGACGACGCTCGCCGGCCGATTCGCCGCGCAGCTCGGCACGCCGATCGGAGACCGCTTTCGGTTTCCTACGCCGGCGGAAGTCGTGGCCGCCGGACCGCTGCGCATCGTCAAGATCGGCATGCCGATGGCGCGCGCGACCGCGATCCACGAGCTCGCCCGCGCGATCTGCGAGCGCCGGATCGCGCTCGACGCACCGAGCGAGCTCGAGCCGTTCGTCGCTGCGCTCGTCGAGCTCCCCGGCATCGGGCCGTGGACCGCGCATTACTTGGCGATGCGTGCGCTGCACGTGCCGGATGCGTTTCCGGCCGCCGATCTCGGAATCCAAAAAGCACTGCGCCGCGCCGGTGCGAAGCGCGCCGAAGCCCGCGCCGAGGCATGGCGGCCGTTCCGGTCGTACGCCGTGATGCATCTGTGGACCCAGTTGTCGGAAAGGACCCGCTCGTGATCGTTCAACCACTCGAGACGCCGATCGGCGTGATTCATCTCGCCGTCGAAGCCGACCAGCTCGTCGAATTGCAGCTGCCGAACCATCCCGCTCCGACCGCCGAGTTCGGCAACCACCCGGTGCTGACGAAGGCCGCCGCGCAGCTGCGCGAATATTTCGCCGGCAAGCGCATCGAGTTCGAGCTGCCGCTCGCGCCGCGCGGGACCGAGTTCCAGCAGCGCGTGTGGAAGCAACTGCTCGCGGTCGGCTACGGCGAGACGTGCAGCTATGTCGATGTCGCGCGCGCGATTCGCGCACCGATGGCGAGCCGCGCGGTCGGCGCGGCGAACGGCAAGAACCCGATCGCGATCATCATCCCGTGTCACCGCGTGATCGGGGCGAACGGGTCGCTGACCGGCTACGGCGGTGGCATGCCGACGAAGCGCTGGCTACTCGATCACGAGCGCTCGCGCGTGCAGCCGCGGCTGCTCGAGGGTACGTTGCGCGCGTGGACTGGCTGATCCCCGCGCTGATCTTTGCCGGCGTGGGCTGGCTGGCTTGGCAAGCGCAGCGGTCGAGGCGAGAGCAGCTCGGCGCCGCGGCCAGCGCGGGACTCGACATCGCGCGCGACCTGTCGCACATCTCGCCGGCGCTGCAGCGCACGGCGCTGTGGTCCCTCGCGGAGGGCGGGTTCGAGACAAGGGTTGTGCACAATATAATTGCGCGCAATGGAATCGACATTTCGGTCACCGCGTTCGATCTCGAGACGCTGCGCGAACGCCGCGGCGAGTGGGCGTGGTTACCCGTCGAGCCGCCGTTTCGCATCGGCGGGTTCGTCAGCGTCGTGATCTGCGAGCTCGACCGAACGTTTCCGCACATGCTGCTGAAGCGCGCGGGCCGCGGCGATCAGCTCGCCGCCGATCCGGTGATCGGCACCACGAACCCGTTCGTCAAAGGCGCGCGCGCCGCGCTCGGTCTGCCGCCCGCGTACGAAGCCGAGCTGCCGCCGACACTCGCGACGCAGCCGCTCGCGATCGAGCTGCCGGAGCACTGGCGCGCATACGCCGTGTCGGTCGATCCGATCATCGCGTCGGAGGGTCTGCACGACGCGCTCACCCAGACCAAGCGCCGCGATCTCGTCGTCGAGCTGATCGATTCGCTCGTCATCGTGTACCCGGCCGCGCTCGACGTCTCCGGCGCCGACGCGTTCGCGGATCTCGTCGAGACCGCGCTCGCGATCGTCGACGGGCTGCGCGCCGGTCATGTCTCGCCGCGCGGCGTCGAGCCGTAGCAGCACACGCGGCCTCGCGCGCGACCGACACAGCACCAAGATCGTGCTCGCTCGCGTTACCGTGCGCGCGTGTACGAGCTCTTCATCACGAACAAGAACTACACGACGTGGGCGTTGCGCCCGTGGCTGCTCATGCGCGAGCGCGACATCGCGTTTCGCGAGCGGCTCGTGCCGTTCGGCTCGCGCGATTTCCGCGCGTTCTCGCCGACCGGCCGCGTGCCGGCACTGCACGACGGCGACCTCGTCGTGTGGGAATCGCTCGCGATCGTCGAATATCTGGCCGAGCGTCACGCGGGCGTATGGCCGATCGATCCGGGCGCACGCGCGTGGGCGCGCTCCGCTGCATCGGAGATGCACGCCGGCTTCGCGACGCTGCGCTCGCGCTGCACGAACAGCTGCGGCTTGCGCATCCGGCTCCACGATTTTCCCGATGCGCTCGCGGCCGACGTCGCACGCATCGCCGAGCTCTGGGGCGAAGGGCTCGCGCGATTCGGTGGGCCGTGGCTCGCCGGCGACAGCTTCACGGCGGTCGATGCGTTCTTCGCGCCCGTCGCGTTTCGCGCTCAGACATATTCGCTGCCGTTCAGCGGTGCCGCCGCCGACTACGTCGAGCGCTTACTCGCGCGCCCGGCGATGCGCGAATGGTATGCAGCCGCACTCGTCGAGGCCGAGCGTGACCCGGCTCACGAAGCTGACGCGGGCGCGACCGGGACGTGGATCGAAGATTTGCGCGCACGCTAGCGGTTCACGCTGGCGCGGGGCACATAGCCACTGTTACCGTCGGCGACAATGGGCAACCGCTCGCGTGTCGTCGTGGTGCTCGCCGTCGCGACCGCGTGCAATCGCCATTCGCCGGCGACACCCGATGGACCGCCGCTCAGCCAACCGACCGACGCGTTCGCGCAGCTCGACGGCAGCACCGACGCGGCGCTCGGTAGCGCGACGATCACGCCCGGCGCGCCCGATCGGTTTCTGCTCACCGGCGAGATCCTCGCGCCGACCGGAGCGTTCGCCGGCCAAGTCCTCGTCGAGCAATCGACGATCACGTGCGTCGACACGTCGTGCGCGGCGATGCCCGGCGCGAGCGGCGCGACGCTGATCGATACGCGCGGCATCATCGCGCCCGGCCTGATCGACACGCACAACCACATCCTGTTCGACGTGTTCGACAACTCCGACTGGTTTCCGGCCCAGCTCTATCAAGACCACGATCAGTGGACGAGCGAGCCGAAGTACGAGGCGATGCTCGACGTCAAGCAATGCCTCGTCGACGATTCGCAGGGCAAGCCCGATTGGTGCGCGGGCACGTCGTACGGCAGCGCGGCCGGCAGCCTGCGCTGCGAGATCGACAAGTACGGCGAGCTCAAGGGGCTCGTCGCCGGCACCACGAGCATCGTCGGCTTGCCCGGCACGAGCGCGGCGTGTTTCGGCTCGCTCGCGCGCTCGGTCGACGTCGCGCAGAACGAGCTCTCGAGCGACAACATCCAGACCAGCGCGCTGTATCCGCCGTCGGACCCGTCGAGCGTGTGCGTGAACTTCGCGAGCGGCAAGACGAACGCGTATCTCATCCACGTCGGCGAGGGCGACGATGCGAAAGCGAGCGCCGAGCTCGCCGCGATCGGCACGATGACCACGCCGCCGAACTGCTTGTACGCGCCACAAACCGCGATCACGCACGGCGTCGCGTTCAGCCAAGCCGACTTCACGTTGATGGCTTCGTACGGCATGAAGCTCGTGTGGTCGCCGCGATCGAACGTCTCGCTGTACGGCACGACCGCCGACATTCCGACCGCGCGCGCGGCCGGGCTCACGATCGCGCTCGCACCCGATTGGTCGATGGGCGGCAGCCAAAATCTGCTCGACGAGCTCCGCTTCGCGAAGTCGTGGAGCGACTCGCACTGGAACGGCGCGCTCGCATCGCAAGATCTCGTCGCGATGGCGACCGCGAACGCGGCCAAAGTGCTCGCGCTCGATTCGCAGATCGGCGCGATCGCGCCGGGCTATCTGGCCGACCTCGCGGTCTATGCCGGCGACACGAACGCGCCGTACGACGCGGTGCTCGCCGCGAAACCGAACAGCGTCGAGCTCGTGATGGTCGGCGGCGTCGTGCTCTACGGCGATGCCGCGCTCGTCCAAGCCGGCCCGGCGGCGCCTGGTTGCGAGTCGATCGATATCTGCGGCGTGCCCAAGTTCTTGTGCGCCGCGACGAGCGACACCGCGAACAAGCTCGATCAGACGTACGCGCAGATCCAGGCGGCGATCGTGCAGGGCCTGAGCGATGCCGATGCCGCGACGCCCGACGACGGCTACACGTTCTCGCCGATCACGCCGCTCGTCACGTGCGATTGATGCGATGTAACCAACCGGTCGCGCGCACCGGATAGATCAAGCGACCGCCGTCGCGATGTATGCCGGAGTCTTCGAGCGACCGGCCGTGGATCGCGTAATCGTGAATTTCGGGGCAATCGCCATGCGCCATCTCGCCGGTATCCGCGCACACGCGCACGTCGTCGATGCTGGATGGTCGGGCGGGCAGGGTGAGCGCGCGGCCGACCTCGGCGGCGACCGCGAGCATGCCGGCGCGCACGAGCGGCGCGGCCGCGTCCATGCCGACGAGGCCGTGCGTCGGCGTGCCGTCGAACGTGCCGGCCCACGCGCCGATGATGACTTCGCGCGTCGCGCCGATCGCCCACGTATCGGCGAACCCGCGCGCGGTGCCGGTCTTCGCGACGATCGGAAACGGCAAGTCGAACGGCAGCTCCATGCCGAAGCCGGCGCGGCGCGCCTCGGGATCGGACAGCATGTTCATCACGAGCCAGCTGGTCGGCTCGGTGAACACGCGGCGCTCGGGCGCGCGCGGGGGCGACCAGCGCGTGCCGTCGGGCGCGATGACCTCGGCGATGCCGCGCGGCGCGCCGACGACCCCACCCTTCACGAGGAAGCCGTAGCCGGCGGCGAGATCGATCAGCCGGACTTTCGCGGCGCCGAGCGCGAGCCGCAGGCCGTAGTCGTTCGGCGAGCCGGGCAGCTCGGCGACACCGGCCGTGCGCAGATTCGTCATCACGCGCGCGATGCCGGCGCGTTCGAGCACGTCGATCGCGGCGAAGTTGAACGAGCTTGCGAGCGCCTCGCGATAGCGCACCGGGCCGTGCTCGGGAGCTTCGGAGCCGGGCTCGAAATAGCTCGCGCTGGTGTCGCGCACGTCCCACGCGATCGAAGCCGGTGAGCCGCCCTGCTCGATCGCGGTCGCGTACACGAATGGCTTGAGTGCCGAGCCGGGATTGCGACGGCGCGTGACGATATTCAGCTCGGAGCTCCCAGCGGCTCCGACCATCGCGCGCACCTCGGTCGTCTGTGCGTCGAGCACGATCATGCCGGCCTCCGCGAGGTTCGAATCGCGCTTCGCGGCGACCTCGGCGGTGACCCGGCGCTCGAGCACGTGCTGCAAGCGCAGATCGATGGTCGTGCGCACCTCGCCGCCGCGCGCGCGAACATCGGCGGGCACTTGATCGACCAGCCAGCGCACGAGCTGCGGCGCGGCGCTCGCGGCGACGTGCTTCTCCGGCGCGAGCACCTGCGCGCGTGCCTCGACCGCGCGTGCTTGATCGACGACGCCGCGCGCGACGAGCAGATCGAGCACGCGATCGCGGCGCGCAAGCGTCTCGCCGAAGTGCACGAGCGGATCGTACGCGGTCGGCGCGCGCGGAATCACGGCGAGCAGCGTCGCTTCGCCGGCCGACAACGCGCTCGCCGGCTTGCCGAAATACAGGCGTGCCGCGGCATCGATGCCGTACACGCCGTTGCCGAAGTACGCGCGGTTGAGCCATTGCTCGAGGATCTCGCGCTTGCCCATCGCGCGCTCGAGCCGCAGCGCGAGCACGGTCTCGCGCAGCTTGTTCGGCACCGAGCGATGCGTCTCCGTGCCGAGCACCATGCGCGCGAGCTGCATCGTCAGCGTCGAGCCGCCGAAGCGGCCGCCGCGCACGTCGAGCCACGTCGCGCGCGCGAGCCCGAACAGATCGACGCCGCGGTGATCCCAGAAGCCTTCGTCTTCCGACTGGATCACCGCGGAGACGGCAACCGCCGGCACGTCGCCGAGCTCGACCCACGAGCCGCCGAGGGTCGCGATCTCGTCGCCGCGCACGTCGACGAGCCTGAGCGAATGCGTCGCCGCGGTTTGCAGCGCCGGTGCGGGTACGAGATAGACGAGCGCGAGCACGAGCTGGATCGCCGCGGTCATCGGCAGTAGCACCGCGATCGCGACGCGTCTCATTTCGTCACCGCGATCACGACGCGCGGGCCACGGCCGCGCACGTCGGGCGCGTACATCGCCTGCGCCGTCGTCGGCATCGCGGTGAACGTGCCGGCGGTCGTCGCGCGCGCTTCGTACTCGAGCGTGTAGCGGCCGGCGGGCAGCATGTCGGCGAACCAGCGCGCGCTGGCGTCGCGCGCCTCGTGGTAGTCCCACGATACCGGTTCCCACCAGTGGTGCTCGGTCGCCTGCTTGCTCGCTTCATCGACCTGCGACGTCGCGAGCTTCGGATCGATGATCTCGAGCCCGGCCGGCAGCGGATCTTCGATCGCGACCCAGCGATGGTTCGCGTCGGCGCTGACGGTGAGCACGACGCGCACGAGCTGACCGGCCTTGTACGTCGTCGACGCGTGGCCGAACTCGTCCTCGTACGTCCGCGCGATCGTGAAGCCGTTCGCCGCCGCCGCGCCGGGATCGATGCGCGCTTCGCTGACACGCACGCTGACATGCGCGCCGTGATCGGTCGTCACCGACACCGCTTGCCCGTTCGCGTGCGCGAGCGGCACGTCGACGACGGAGATCTCGCCGCCGACCAGCCGCTTCTTCGAGACTTGCTTGCCGGCGATCGCGATCGTCGCGGTCGTGTCGCCGCTGGCGTTCGTGCGCGCGTACTGGGCGAGCGCGACGAGCGACCACAGATTTTCCTGCGTCGAGCTCCAGTAACCGCTGTGGTCGCGTGCGGCGAGCAGGCCGGCCGCGAGCGGCTCGACGAGCGCGGACTTCGGATCGACGTCGAGCAGGGCGGCGAGCACCATCGCGCTCGCGCGCACGTCGGTGTCCATGTAGAAGTCGCGCTCGTCGGCGCGGGCCTCGTGGACGAGCGCGCGGCCGGCTTTGACCTCGACGTTCGCTTCGATCAGCTTCTGCAGCTCACCGGTCTGTGCCGCGTCGGCCTTCGCGCGCACCATCGCGCGCAGCAGGAACGCTTGGCCCCATTTCGGCAGACCGTTGCGCACGGCAAAGATGCGCGCGTTCAGCGACGCGTCGGGTTTGCCGCGCAGCGCCATCACGTACGCGGCCATCGCGAGCGTCGCGCCGTCGTCGTTCGGCGACAGCTTGCCCTGCTGATTCGACCAGTCTTGCAGCGCTTTGATGCCGCGGTCGAACACGTCGTTCGGCACGCTCTCGCCGGCCTGTTGCGCGACCGTAAGCCCCCACAGCGCATATGCGGCGAGCTGCGGATACGTTGGCGATGCGGGCCACAGCGAGAACAAGCCATCGCCTTGCTGGTGACGGATCACCTTGGCGATCCCGGCGTGGATGTATTCCTCGGCGCGCGAGCCGCGCAGCGACGGATCGTCGAGCGTCTTCGCGAGCTGCTTCGCGGCGACGAGCGGCACGAACTTCGACAGCGTTTGCTCGAGGCAGCCGTACGGATACTCGACGAGCGAGTGCAGGCTCGGTGCGAGCTCGCCGACGCCGGTGCGATCGATGGTGACGACGAGCTTGCTCTCGTTCGCGAGCACGTCGGAGCCTGCCGCGATCGGCGAGCTCCACGCGCTGCCGGCATCGAGCACGAGTGAGGCGAGCGTCGTGGTCTCGACGACGCGCGGCCGCTGTACGGGGATGGTCACCGCGACGTCGTCCTTGTCGTCGTTCATCGCGACCGCGAACTCGAATTTCGCGGCGGCGACTTCCGCCGCCGTGGCGACGAAGCGCACGCGCGCGCTGCCGTTCGCGGCGATCGCGACCGTGCGCTCGTGGGCGTCGAGCGAGACGCCGACCGCCGTGGCTTTGATGACCGCAACGCCTGCCTTCGCGGTGTGGTTCTCGATCATCACGCCGACCGTCGCGGTGTCGCCGCTGTCGAGAAACCGCGGCAGCGTCGGGATCGCCATCAGCGGCTTGTCGACGGTCAAGCGCAGCTCGCCGGCGCCGAAGCGATCGGTCGCGTCGGCGGCGACCGCCATCAGGCGAAACGCGGTGAGGTTGTCGGGCGCGGTGAAGTTAAACGCGATCTCGCCGTGCTCGTCGGTGACCAGCGATGGCGCCCAGAACGCCGATGCGACGAACTTGCTGCGCACCCGCTGGCCATTGCCGTGCGATTTCCGGTCGCCGCCTTGATCGGGATCGCCGGCGTTCGGATCGGCGAGCCGCGCGACGCGGTTCCAGTTCGTGGCCGCATCGACGCCCAAGCCGTACGGCGCGTAGAACGTCTTCATCGGATTGGGCGTCTCGTACGCGATCAGCTGCAGCACGCCTTCATCGGCGGCCGACAGCGAGACTTCGGCGCTGATCGGCTTGCCGTCGTGCGTGACGATGATCTTGCCGCTCACGGGATCGCCGGGCCGCACGTGGTCGGCATCGAGCTTGACGGCGACGTCGAGCTGCTTGTGCGACGACGCGACCTTGAGCTCGACCATGCCCATCTTGAACAGCGGCCGCTTGCGATCGCCGTCACCGTGCCGTCCGCTGACCATCGCGATCGACGCATACACGTTCGGCGCCCACGCATCGACGATCGGCAGCTCGATACCCTGGCTCGGGCTCGCGAGCTCGATCACGCGCGCATCGATGATGCCATCGCGCTCGATCGTGACGAGCGCGGTCGGCGATTCGAGGTTCGCCTGCGCGACGAGCCGCGCGGTGTCGCCGACCTCGTACGTCGGCTTGCTCGCGACGACGGTCATGCGATCGCCTTCGTCGCCGCTCCAGAACGCTTCGCCTTTGCCGATCACCCAGATCTCGCTCGCGGCGACGACCGCGTGACCGGCCGCGTCCTTGGTCTCGAGCTTGACCGTGTACTCGCCCGGCTCGGTCGGATCGATGCGCTCGGTGTGCGAGCCGGCATCGGCGATGTCGACGTCCCGCTCGAGCATCACGTGCTGCTTGGTGTCGCATTGCGCGTAGCTGCGGTACGCGGCATCGAACCACGTGCAGCTCGATTCGTCGCGCGTGAACGACAGGTGCGCTTTGGCTGCGATGCGCGCGCCGTCGGGCTGGAGCGCGACGAGGTTCACGCCGAACGGCATGCCGACCGCTTGCACGAATTCGTTCGCGTGCATGCCCAGGTAAAATTGCGTTTGGTGTGCCGTCACGACGACGGACTTGCCGAGCGTCTGATCGGTCGAGTCGGTGACGTTCGCGCCGAGGATGTAGTCGACCGGCCCGTCGAGCTTGTGCTCGGGATCGCGTGTCGCGATCGCGAGGTGGCCGTGGTCGTTGGTCTGATCTTCACCGTCGCCGACGAGCTCGCCGTAATCATCCGGCTGCTCTCCCCACCAAAACTCTTCGGGGTTCGCCGAGAACGTGTACTCCTCGAAGCCTTTGAACGCGATGTGGTGCTTGCGGCGGCGCAGGTTCCACTCGACCTTCGCGTTTGCGACCGGCGCGCCGAACAAGTAGCCGACGTCGAGGTCGAACGCGAGCCGCTCGCCGGGCCGCGGCGTCGCCTTCGTCGAAGCGAGCTTGATCTCGAACGCGGCCGGCCGGAAGTCTTCGACCGTGAACTGCTCGCGGAACGTCTGATCGCCGATCGTCGCGGCGACGAAGTAGTCGCCGAGGACCGCTTCGCCCGACAGCGACATGTCGAACGCGAAGCCGCCGAACGCCGACAGCTTCGCCTTTGCGGTCTTCACGGTCTGGCCGCGGCTATCGGTGACCTCGACGGTCACCGACTTCGCGCTCGGCAACGACGGGCCGCGCAACCCGATCTCGCGCACCAAGCCTTTGAAGTGGACGTCTTCGCCCGGCCGGTACAACCCGCGATCGCTCTGGATGAAGCCGCGCATCCGCACCGCGCCGCCGCCGCGATCGGCCTGCAGGCCGAAGTTCCAGACCTGGATGCCGTTCGACCAGTTGCCATCGACGACGGCGAGGTCGCCGGCTTTCTCGACCGTCGCGATCAGCCGCTGCGTGCGGTAGCTGTCCCAGTCGTATTCGTCATCGGCTTCCTGGTGCTTCGCCGGCTGATCTTTGAGCGTGGCGGTGCCGGGCAGCTTGACGAGCCCGTTCGCATCCGACGTGCCGGCGAACACCTGCTTGCCCGCGGGTGTGAACACGGTGACCGCCGCGTCGGCGACCGGCTTGCCGCTCGACAGCGATGTCACCCACACGATCCCCGACGACGTGCCGGCCTCGATCATCACGCCGAGATCGGTCACGTTCGCGAGCACGCGATTCTTGCGCGCCGACGACCAACCGCTGTTCGTGTCGGGCGCGACCTCGTCGGAGCTGATCTCGGCCAAATAGACGCCGCGCTCGCCGCTCGCACCGCCGCACGTCGCGCCGAAATCGAGCTCGCTGAGCAGCCACTTGTTGCGCGCGTTCGTGTGCCGCGTCTGCGTCTTCGGCTTGAGCTTGAGCTTGCTCCAATCGATCGGCTTTGCGTCATCGTTGCCGCCCCAAGGGTCGTAGTTCATGTCGGTGGTCAGCGCCTGCACGAGCCGCTGCTTCGGGACTTCGGCGCATTGCACCGCGAACGTGCCGACGTTGCGCGACCACAGCGGATAACCCTTCGCGCTGGCTTCGAGCGCGAAGATGCCGCGCTGCATCGAGATCCGCGGCGACGCATCGCCGGTGTGAAACTTCAGCTCGAACGGCGCCTGCAGCTGCTGGCCGAATTTGTCGGCGAGGTGCTTGATGCGGATCGCGTAGTCGGTCGTGACGTCGAGATCGGTCGTGACCTTGTACTCGGTGCCATCGGTCGACAGCGTGCCGAGATCGAGCCCGGCGATCTTCGGCGAGCTCGAGAGCGCCTTGCGAACCGCGTCGAGCTCGACGGGCGTCGTGAGCTCGATCGTGATCTCGGCTTGATCGACCGAGACGTCGTCGCCCTTCGGCGTGCCGCCGGTGATCGAGAACAGCGGGCGAGCGTGCACCGCGAGCGCGTACGGCTTGTCGAGAGGCGCGTTGCCGCCGGCGGCGGTGAGGCCCGCGCACGCGAGCACGTACGCGCCGCCGGGCGCGAGCTTGCTCAGCGGCCGCAATGCGACGTTCGTCGAGTCGACGGCGGTGCTCCCATCGGCCGGCACGAGCGTGATCTCGGTCTTGTCGGCGGTGAGCTTGCAGTGCGCCGCCGCGGCTTTCGGATTCACGGGCAGGTTGAACGAGACCGGGACGTCGCCATCGGTCGGCAGCGCGTTCGCGTCGATGCCCCACACGCCTTCGACCTCGAGCGGGCGATGGACGAAGCTGAACGAGAACGCATCGGCGCGCGCCGCGAGCTGGCCGCCGAGCGCGACCTGGTAGCGCGTCGCGGGTGCGAGCTGCGCGGTCGCTTCGACGATCAGCGTCTGGCGATCCTGCCAGTAGCCTTTCCACGCAAATGCCGGCCTGACGGTGATCGCATCGGGCAGCGCCGGTGTACCGACGAGCTCCGCGGGCACGACCGGCTGGTCGAACCGCAACTCGATCGGCTCGGCCTTGTCGATCGGTCGTTGCGGCCCGTACGACATGACGTGCAGCTCGTGCTGCGATCGATGACTTCCACACGCGGCCAACACCACGCACACGGCAACACGCAGGCGCATGTGCGCGACCGTTGCAGCCGCGATGCCGCACATCGCGCGCGTGGCGTTGCGCAGTTACGCCGCGTTGGGCGCGCTGCACACGCTGTCGCGTGTCTCGCCGACCGCGAATATTCAGGATCGTCGGCGCGTTAGATCGATCCGCGGCGTCGTCCGTGTAAGTGTTTCAGCGATGCGGCTCGCGCTGGCGCCGATCCTGATGCTCGCGCTCGCGACGCGAGTCGCGTCGGCGGGATCGTCGCGCGTGCCCGGGCCGGGCATGTACGTCGCGAAGACCGCGACCGCGCTGCCGCTCGTCGATAGCAAGGTCGACGTGCAGGTGCGCGGGCCGATCGCCGAGATCACGGTCGCGCAGACCTTCCGCAACGACGACGCCGCGCCGACCGAAGCGACGTACATCTTTCCACTGCCGTCGGATGCGGCGGTGACCGGCATGGCGATCGACGCAGGCGCGCGCACGATCCGCGCTGCGATCGAGCGGCGCGCACAAGCGCAAGCGCGTTACGAGGACGCGATCGCGAAGGGCCTCGATGCCGGCATGCTCGAGCAAGAGCGGCCAGACATTTTCACCCAGAGCGTCGCCGCGATCCCGCCCCACGCGACCGTGACCGTGCGGTTGCGCTTCGATACCGCGGCGCGATTTTCCAACGGCACGTGGCAGCTCGTGCTGCCGCTCGTCGTCGCGCCGCGCTACGTGCCCGGCAGCGCGAGCGGCAAGCCGACGGTCGGCGCGGGGCGCTCGCCGGATACCGATCGCGCGCCCGATGCCTCGCGCGTCACGCCGGCGGCGACGCCGGGTGGCGGCGGCGCGACCGAGATCTCGATCGAGTTCGCCAGCGGCGTCAGCGACGTCGCGAGCCCGACGCACGAGCTCGACAAGCGCGGCGATCGTTACGTGATCGCATCCGCGACGAGCGATCGCGACGCCGTCGTGCGCTGGCGCGCGAGTCAGCCCGCGCAAGGCTGGGTCGAGTCCGACGGCTTCGCGGCGGTCGTGGTCGAGGGCGCGCCGCTGCCGGCGAGTCACGCGCCGATCCGCGCGACGCTCGTGCTCGATCGCGCCGCGACCACGCTCGGCGACGGCGAGCTCGCGCGCCACGCGTTCGAGACCGCGTTCGCGAGCGCGTTGACGAACGCCGATCGCGTCGCGACGGAGAACGGCCAGCTCGGCCCGCCCGATGCGTTGCGCGCACAGCTCGCGAACGCGCCGGCGCACGCGAAGTTCGATCTGACGCGCGTGTTGAAGAAGCTCGCGCCCGCCGGTGCGCCGATCGTGCTCGTCACCGACGGCCTCGTCGCCGATGACGCCGCGGCGATCGCGGCCGCGCGGTCGCTCCGCGTGCCGATCCACGTGATCGGGTTCGGCCCGGCGCCGAACCGCAGCTTGCTCGACGCGATCGCGGCGACGACCGGCGGAACCGTGCGCGTCGCGGTCGTCGGCGATGACTTCCCCGCGCTCGCGGCCGGCGTGCTCGCCGACATCGCGTCGCCGCCGGCGCCGTTCGCGGTCACGTGGGGCACGCTCGCCGCGAGCGCGATCGTGCCGGCGCTGCAGCCGCGGCTCGGAGCCGGCCAGGCAGCCGTCGTGTTCGCGCGTGTCGCGAGCCCGAAGGCCGCGAACGCGCGCGCGAACGGCGCGGTGATCGCGCTCGCCGCATTGTCGACTCCGAGCGCGCCCGCCGGTGCGACGACCCAACACGGCCCGATCGCGCGGATGTGGGCACGCCGCGAGCTCGACGAGCTCGTCGCCCGCGGCGATCCCAAGGCGATCGCCGATCACGCGCTCGCGTTCGGGCTCGTCTCGCCGGAGACGTCGATGGTCGCGGTCGGGACCGAGGTCACGACGGTCGGCGGCGTGCGCCACACACGCAGCGTGCCGGTCTCGCTGCCGGCGGGCATGCGCTGGCAAGACGTGCAGACCGAGACCACGGTGGAGACCAAGCCGGCGGCCGACGTCAGCGCGCACGTCACGACAACCACGACGCCATCGCCGGCGCCGCCGCCGGTGCAGCCGGCTCCCGCGACGACGGAGGCGCCGCCCGAGAACAAGAACGCCGCGAAGAAGCGGCCGACCGTCGACAAAGGCGCCGCGGAAGAAACCGACGGCGGCGAGGACGACGACAACGACGCGAATACACACGCGCATCGCAAGCACCACCACGAAGCCGACGAGTCCGAGGACGACACCGCGAAGCCGGCGGCCGGAGCGAGCGCGAGCGCCGAAAATATCACCAACATCTTCGGCTCCGATTCGGTCGAAGCGATGTCGCTTACCGGCGCGGTGAGCGAGCGCCGGCGCTTGCGCTTCGCGGCGGCCCTCGAAGGCGGCATCTCGGTCGCGCACGCGGCGACGGTCGGCATGGGCGCGCTCGCGCTGCGCGCCGATTACGGCCGCGAGACGCGCGTCGGCGGCGAAGCGTCGTTGTGGCTGGTCGACGGCTTCCACGCGCAAGGGCTCGTCGGGCTCTACGTCGGCGAAGTGTTCGGCCACCTCGAGCTCGACATCGGCGCCGATGCGCATTTCGGCGGCGGCATCGGGCCGTCGCTGGCGGTCGCGCTGCGCTACTACGTCGCGCGCCACGTCGATATCGGCATCCGCGAAGATCTCGGTGTGCTATTCGATTCCGGCACACACTTCGTCGACAGCACGACCTCGGCGGGACTCGAGCTCAGCTGGTAGCATCGCGCGATGCGGCACATCCGGCTCGTCGTCGAATACGACGGCACCGGTCTGCACGGCTGGCAGCGCCAGCTGAATGGCTCGACGGTGCAACAGCACCTCGAAGATGCGCTGGCCCGGTTGTTGTCGCATCCCGCGCCGATCATCGGCGCGTCGCGCACCGACGCGGGCGTGCACGCGCGCGGGCAGGTCGCGAGCTTTCGCACCGAGCGGCCGATCCCGCTCCACGGCATCCGCCGCGGGCTCAACAGCATGTTGCCGCCGCAGATCGCGATCCGCGAAGCGGCCGAGGTCGGCGAAGCCTTTCATCCGCGGTTCTCGGCGATCGGCAAGCACTACCGCTACACGCTGCTCGCGCGGCCCGATCGCTCGCCGCGCTGGCGCGATCGCGCCTGGCATCATCCGGATCCGCTCGAGCTCGACCTGATGCGAGCCGGCGCGTCTCATCTGATCGGTCAGCACGACTTCGCGGCGTTTCGCGCCGCCGGCTGCAGCGCGAAGACCACGCTGCGCCGCGTCGACTCGATCGACATCACGCGCGAAGGCGAGCTCGTCCGCATCGATGTCCGCGGCAACGCCTTCTTGCGGAACATGGTGCGGATCATCGTGGGAACGCTGAGTGAGGTCGGCACCGGATACCGCACCGCGAGCCAAGTCGCCGAGATCCTTGCGCTAGGCGACCGAACCAAGGGCGGCATCACGGCTCCCGCGCACGGGCTCGAGCTGGTCGCGGTGGACTATCCGCCGAGCGTGTAAGCTTCGGCGGCGCTTTGCGTTGATCGAGAGTCCTGTCAGTGGCCGCTGAACCCGCCGACGCCGTCGAGCTCGAAGAAGAGCAACGCCTGGTCGAGGCGGCCCAAGCGGGCAACCTCGACGCCATGCGCCCTCTACTCGATCGATATGCTCAGCCGCTGTACGGCACGGTGATCTTACCGCGCCTCGGCGACGCCGCGTCCGCGGAGGACGTGCTGCGCGATACGCTCGCGACCGCAGTCGAGAAGATCGGCCGGTTCACGTGGCAGGGCAAGTCGATCTATCCGTGGCTGCGCCAGATCGCGATCAACAAGGTCTACGACGTCCATCGCCAGTCGAAGCGCTCGCGCAGGCTCGCCGACGCGATGGTGCACGAAGTACCCGTCGAGACCGATCCCGAAACCCACGCCGACGCGCGGCTGATCGCCGATCAAGAGCGCCGGTCGCACCGCGAGCGCATCGACGACACACTCGATCTGCTCGCCGAGCGCTATCGCGTCGCGATCGAGCTGCGCCTGATCCAGGAGCTGCCGCGCGAGGTGTGTGCGCGGCGGATGAACGTCACGATCGGCACGTTCGACGTGCTGCTGTTCCGCGCGGTCCGCGCGTTTCGCAAACAGTTCGGAGCTCACGATGACTGACGCGCGCGACGACGACGACGACTTGCTGACCGGCCCGGTGCCGGCACCCGACGCCGAGCCGAGCGCCGCGGAGCGCACGCACGCGAAGGCGTTCGCCGAGCTCGTCGACAAGACGCTCGCCGGCCGCACGCCGGGCGTGATGAACACCGACGACCGCGCGTTGCTCGAAGTCGCGACGGTGATCCGCGCGGCGAGCGGCAACGTCGAGCTCGCGCAGCCGCGTCGCCGCGCGCTGATCGAAGACGCGCTTCGCCAAGCGGTCGGCGCACGCGCGTTGGGCACGAGCAGCTCGGTGACCGCGATCCGGCCCAGCAAGTGGAAGCGCTTCGCGCCGTGGTCGGTCGCGGCCACGTCGACGCTCGTCGCGGCTGCGGCGGTGCTGCTGTGGTTGCGCGCGCCGCGCCACGTGATCGAGCTCGTGCCGACCGCGCAACTGCCGTTGACTCAACAGTCGCGGCCGGCCGATCCGCTCGTCGGTCCGATCGCGCGCGAGCGCGCCGGCGATGCACGCTCGCGCATCGACACGATCTTCGCCGATCGCCTCGATGGCTATCGCGAGCTTCAGTTCCGGAGGGCCACGCGATGAAGATGAAGCACGTGATCTGGCTACTGGTCGCGCTCGCGGTTGGCTCGTGCAGCTCGTGTACATCGTCGCCGTCGTCGGAGCGCCTGCCGCCTCGCGTCACTCGCACGGCCGAACCCGGCGAGACCGAGAAGCCCATCGATCAGAAGCTGATGCTCGGGCTGTCGCAGGCGATGAACCTGCACCACAAGGCGCAGATCCTCGCGAGCGACGGCGACATCGGATCGGCGATCGCCTCGGTGCGCGAGATCTTGTCGCTGCAATTTCCAGCGAACGCGCCCGAAGCGGATGACGTCCGCAACGACGCGCGCGCGCTGCTCGCCCGCTTGCTCGTCGGTCAAGGCCAGCTCGACGAGGCGATGAGCGTGGTGACAGAAGGCTTGGCACAGAGCCAGCGCGACAGCTTCTTCGTCGCAAACTTGATGACGGTCAAAGGCGAGATCTTGGAGGCGCGCGCGGCACAGCTGGACGCCGATCCGACCAACAAGGCGCACGCGGTCGAGCTCCGCCACGCCGCGATCGAGGCGTACGACGCCTCGAACAAGATCGACAAGAAGCTTCAGGACTCGCTGACGGAGAGCCCGTGACGTCTCCGCCATCCGCGATCGTCGGGCTCGTGCTCGGCGTGGTCATCGCGGGCGTGATCGCCTGCGGGAGCGCGCAGCACACCGACGGCGGCGCTTCCAAGCGCGGCGAGATCACGGCGTTGTGGACGCAGATCCGCGATTGGCGCCGCGAGGCGCGCATGGACCTCGATCCGAGCACGCAGACGGTGTTCCAGCTCGAGCGCCACACCGTCAAGGACGCGGCACGCGTGTGCAGCGAGGGCCACAAAGTGCCGCCGAGCTGCGACGACGTCTGCAACCTGGCCGACGCGATCTGCGACAACGCCGAAGCGATCTGCACGATCGCCGGCGAGCTCGGCAAAG
>DATBAS010000234.1:0-2674 GCA_036271395.1 Kofleriaceae bacterium | reverse complement strand
GACGATACCAGCGCGACCTTTATTGTAGACGGTCACGCCGGTGTTCGGATCGGCGACGGCCGAGACGTCGGTCGTCGCGCGGCCGGCGCACGTCGCCGAGGTGACGAAGCCATTCTGGAACGATGGCGCCGTGAACGCGGTGTTGCACGAGCTGCCACCGTCGGACCATGCCGTCTCGGTCCAACCTCGGCCACCGCTCGTCTTCGTGAGCGACGTGCCGCCGACGGCGATCGCATGCACGCTCGTCGACGGGTAGTCGACGCCGCCGCCGCCGCAGCTTGGATCGTCGCTGTTGTAGCCGCAGTCACCGGAAGCCACGAAGATGCCCGGATGGTTGAAGTCCGTGCTGTCGTACGTGTCGTCACTCGAGTCGTATGTGCCACCCCAGCTGTTGCTGATCACTGTCGCGCCCATAGACGCGGCCGTCGCGTTACCGATATCGAGTCCATCGTCTTGATCGCTGGTCGCCTGAACAACGAGAATCTTGCAACTTGGGCACCCGGCGCTTGCCATGTCGACGTCGAGCGCGGTCTCGACCGTCCAGTCATCTCCCGATGGTGGCTGCCCCGTCGGAGGCGCACCGCCTGTTTGACCTACAATCTTCAAGCATCCGCTCGCACTCGAGCAAGCGGGCAAGCCCATCGCCGAGCGGTACATCGCGAGGTCGCTCTCGAGGTCGGTGTACCCGTACGCGTCGATCACTGCCACCGTCGCGGTGACCGTCGTCGACGCGTTGAAGTTATACGCGCTCGCAAGATCGGACGCAGCCAGGCCGCTCGGGGTGGTTTTGTGATCGATCGCGTTCTTCGTTGCGGCGCGATTGAAGCGCGCATAACAGTGGTGCGCATGCGTGTGGTCACAAACTGCCTCGCTCGAAGACGTGTCAGCGCCGACGCTGTCGTCGTCGCTTGAGAACGTCGATGAAGGCGTCGTGACGCACGCAGCCAACAACGAGCCCGCAAACACGAAGCCGAGTGAACGAGTGGTGACCGCCATGGGCAGTGGCCTCAATCACGGTTCGTGCCACTAACTCCACGATCGTGATCTCGCGTACGTGCGTACGGTCGTGCACGATCTTGCACGATGGACGCGTAGCGTTTCGCTATGAGAACTGCGCCAAATTGCTCGCTAATTCAGAACATCAAATGCGATAGCTCACGTCATCCGACATGTCGTGGTGGGAGCGTGCCTGCGGGAACAGTCACCACACGCTGCATTGCTTCGGCGGGTTCATCGGCGTGCTCGCGGCGCACTTGAACGCGTCGGCGAAGCCGGGCTGGTTCACGATCACACCATCGACGCGCCACTTCGCTGGCGAGTGCGGATTCGAGTGAGCCTCGGTCGCGAGTAGCTCCGGCGTCGCTTTCTCGCACCACGATTGGCCGTACGACAAGAAGTAGAGTTGATCGTCGGTGAGCCCGTCGATGTCGCGTTGCGGCGGCGTGGTCTGCTGTGCGCGCCATGTCTTGTACGCCTCGTATGCGAGCTTCACGCCGCCGTTGTCCGCGATGTTCTCGCCGGCAGTGAGCTTGCCGTTGAGGTGAACGCCGGGCACGGCCTCGAACTTCGAGTACTCGTCGACCACGCATTGCGTGGCCGCTTTGAACTTGGTTTGCGTGGCCTTCGACCACCAGTCGTGCAGGTTGCCATCGGCATCGAACTGGCTGCCTTGATCGTCGAAGCCGTGCGTCATCTCGTGGCCGATCGTGCCGCCGCCGGTCGAACCGAAGTTCACCGCAGGATGAAACGTCTGGCCGAAGAACGGCGGCTGCAGCTGACCGGCGGGCAAGGCGAGCTCGTTGAGCGACGAGTCGTAGTACGCGTTGACGGTCGGCGGCGTCATCTGCCAGTCGAGGCGGTCGACCGGCTTGCCGATCTTGCGCAGCTCTCGCGCGAGCTCCCACTTCGCCGCCGCGCGAGCGTTCTTGGCGAAATCGGTGCGCGTGATCTCGAACTCGTACGTCTTCCACGTGTCGGGGTAGCCGACGAGGTACGCCATCTTGTCGAGCTTTTGCTTCGCGGGACCGCGCGTCGCGTCGTCCATCCACGGCAGCTGGTCGAGCTCGACGCGCATCGCGGCGAGCACCGCTTTCGTCAGCTCGATCGCACGCGGCTTCGAGTCGCCGGCGAAGCGCGCCTTGACGTAGCTCTGGCCGAGCAGCTCGCCGAGCTCGTGATCGACGTGATGCTCGCAACGCCGCCAGCGCGGCGGCAGCTCCTTGAGCCCGAGCAGCACTTTTTGCATCGTGAACGATTCGTCGACCCACGCGCGCGACAGATCCGGCGCGCTCTCGTCGAGCACCGTCCACGTCAGGTAGTCGCGAATCGCCGCTGGCGGTTCGCTGCGCAAGAGCGCCGCGACGCGCGCGTAGTACGTCGGCTCGTTGACGGTGATCTGCGTGACGCCGCCGATGCCGAGCTTGTCGAGCAGGCTGTGCCACGGAAAACTCGGCGCGGCTTTCGTCAGGCCGGCGAGCTCGACGCGGTGGTAGACGTTGTGTGGCTCGCGGCGCACGACTTCGTCTTGTTGCGCAGTCGCGAGCGCGAGCTCGATTCGCCACGCGTTGTCGGCGGCGGTCTTCGCGTCGCCTCCGCTCTTGCCGAGCAGCTCGAACATGCGCTGCTGGTGCTCGCGATAGGCCTCGCGCGTCTTCGGCAGCGTGTCGGTGTTCTC
>DATBAS010000233.1:0-18899 GCA_036271395.1 Kofleriaceae bacterium | reverse complement strand
CATAACGGCAGATGCCGGCTTCGCTGACGATCGCGATGTCTTCGGCGGCGTCGAGCGCGCGCCAGAGCAGCTCGCGCAACGCCGGCTCGCCGAGCCGATCGTAGTCGCGCCGGCGCTCGTCACGGGTGTGCTCGACCATGCGATCGACGAAGATCTCGCGCGACACGCGCACGAGCGCTACGAGGTGCGCCGCGCGGAGCCTCACGCCGCCACGCCGATCTGCGCGTGCACGTCGCGCGAGAATTCCCACGCCCACGTCGGTGTGCGCGACTCGACGATGAAGCGCTCGATCGGGCCGAACAGCTCGTCGAGCTCGTCGCTCGTGCACGCGGGCACGAACGCGCGCAGCACGCGCGGGTCGTAGAACCGAAACAACCGGGCGCCGCGGTCGGTCTCGACGTGCATCAGCCGCTGCAGGTGCGCACGAACGTGGAGCAGCGGCGCGCGGCTGGTCAGGAACACGCCCCACGCGTTGCCCCACGCTTCCGCGATCAGCTCTTGCACCAGCCAGTGCGACGGCGCGAGCGCGACGAGATACGGCGCGACATCCTGCAGCGCCTCCGCTTCATCGCCGTCGAACAGGGAGCCGCCGAGCCGGCGCCCGAGCGAGAGGGCGCGCGGCGCACGCGCCGCATCGAGCACGGCGTAGAGCGCGTGCGGTTGACGCCGCAGGTAGTGGATCCAGTAGTCGCGCAGCCCGACGTCGATCATCGCGACCGCGCCTCGCGCCACGCGTCGTCGTCGCGATTGGCTTGCTGCGCCTGCGAATCGTACGGCGCGTGCACGGTCGCCGGCTCGTGACAGCTCGTGCAGTCGCGATCGACGAGCCCTTTGCCGGAGCTCGCCGCGGCTCGCAGCGCCGCGCGCTTCGCCGCGTACGGATCTGCAGGCGCGTTGGTGTTCGCCGCGCCGCCACCGCCGCTGGGTTGCGCGGCCCAACCGGCGCGATCGGTTTTCGCCACACCTGCGCTCGATGCGGAGCCGCCGACGTCGACGTTCGGGCTGCCTTCGACGAGCTTGCCGTTGCCGCCGCAGTGCTGCGTCGCGTCGCCGGCGCGATGCGCCGCCTTGCCGTTGATGAACACGGTCGGCGAGCCGGCGAGCGCTCGCCACTGGTTCGGACCGCAACAAGCCGAGTGCACACCACTGTCATCGACGCGCACCGCTGGCTTGCCGTTGACGTTCACGTTCGGCGAGCCCGAGACTGCAGGCCCGACGCTAGGATGCGGGCACGCAGGGCAACCGTGCGCGCACAAGGGCGCGTTCGCTTTGTCGCCGAGCCGGCCTTGTGCTGCCACGCGATCGATCGCCGTTGCGAAGCGCGGGCCACGCGCGGTCGCAACAACTGAACGGCATCAGGAAGCATGCGCGGCGACCGCGCGTAGACGCCGCGCCCGCAGATCGTCGGCGGCCGATGGTGTAACGCAGCTGTTCGTGCGCGGTCGAAAGCTGACGCGGTTTGCCGGCGGTGGCGCCGAGCGGCACGCGCATGCTGCTCTCATGTCCGTCGTGACCCGCGTGTTCTTGATGTTACCGCTCGCAGCTTGCGCGACCGCGCCGGCCGATGACACGAGCTCGGGCCACGAGCTCACCGCGGTCGCCGCGCCGACCGACTTCGTGCACCCCGACGAAGATCTCTACGACGATTACACCGCGAACACGCATCGCCTCGTGCTGTGCCCGAGCGGCTCGCTGTACGTCGTCAACGTGTACGGCGAGTTCGCGGGCAACTACACGCTGCAAGGCGGCGCCGTGAGCTCGAGCCTGCCGGCGCAATCGCTCGGCTTCACGATCGACGGCTACGTCGCGGCGGATGAGCGCTACGTCGACAACGAGATCGAGTCGAACGACATCGTCGAGACGTGGGTCGCGACCGAGCACGAGCACACCGCGATCGCGCAGTTCTGCACGACCGGCGTGTTCGGCACCGCCGGGCAGTAGCTCACGTCGACGGTTCGCTGATGCCGGTGATGCGGCCCCACGGCAACGCGGCAACGAGCCGCTCGGCGCGCTCGCGCAAGTCCATCGGCAACGCGCGTGCGAGCGCGGCATCGAGCGCCGCGGCGAGCTCGCATGCCGAGCCGAATCGATCTTCGCGCCGCTTCGCGAGCGCGATCGCGAGGACCAGATCGACATCGTGCGGCAGCTGCGGCGCGAGCCCGCTCGGTCGCCGCGGCGCGCGAAACACCACGTCGAACAAGATCTGCGGCGTGTCGTCGCCGGTGAACGGCAGATGGCCGGTGAGCGCGCGATACATCAGCGCGCCGAACGAGAACAAGTCGCTGCGCGCATCGGCGAGCTCGCCGCGCGCTTGCTCGGGCGCCATGTAGCCCGGCGTACCGACGACGAGACCTTGGGTCAGCGTCGCGTGCGAGCTCGCGAGCCGGCCGACGCCGAAATCGAGGATCTTCCACGCGCGCGTGGTCTCGTCGAGCATCACGTTTCGCGGCGAGATGTCGCGATGCACGATCCCGGCGGCGTGCGCGGCGTCGAGCCCGCCGGCGATCTGATCGCACAGCGCGCGGGCCTCGCGCGGCGCCAACCGCGACGTGCGCCGCAAGTGCCACGCGAGATCGTGGCCATCGAGCAGCTCCATCGCGAGGTACGGCGTCGCATCGTCGAGCGCGCCGGCGTCGTAGAGCGCGACCACGCCCGGCGCCGACAGGCGCGCCGCCATCTCGACCTCGCGGCGAAACCGCGCGTAGTGGCTCGCGTCGTCCATCGTCGCGAGTGTCTTCACGGCTGCGGGCCGGCCGGTCTCGACGTGCGTCGCCGCGTAGACCTCGCCCATCGAGCCGCGTCCGATCATCGCGCCGAGCTCCCACGCACCGGCGCAGCGCCCGGTGTGACGGCCGCGCTGGCCGGCGCCGGCCTCGAGCGCGCGATCGAGATCGCGGCCGACCTCGACGAGCTGCGCATCGCGCTCGAGCGCGCGTGCGATCGCGACCTGCGTCGCGTGTCGCGTCAACATCATCTGGCGCAAGAACCCGACGAACGCGACCGGCAACATCACGGCGCCGAACGCCTTGCCGGCGGGCGAGCCGAGCCCGCGGATCAAGCCGAGATCGGGCATCGCGCCGATCGCGACGAGCGTGGCGAGCAGCGCGTACGCGGCGATCGTGCTCGCGCAGATCGCGACGCCCCATTTGCGATCTTCGGTGTTGCCGAAAAACGCGATGCCGATCATCACGACGCTCGGCGCCGACGAGAACAGCCCGATGTAGAGCTGGATCGGCACGGCGACGACCGCGCACGTCGCGCCGTACCAGCGCAGCAGCGCGCGGCAGTTCGTCGGCTCGCTCGCACGCGCGAGCACGCGCGCCGATGCGAGCGCCAAGTACACGCACGACGCGACCGCGGCGCCGCGCAGCCGCGCATCGCCGCCGAGCAGCGGAAACCACAGCGCCGCGACCGCGGCGAGCCCACCGAGCAGCGTCGCGAGCCCGCGCGCGCGGGCGAGCTCGAGCGAGCGCATCGCGTGATTCGTGCCGCTCTGCGAACGCGGTGCTCTGCCGCAGCCCTCCACGACGGTTGCCGCGTCGTCCACGCCGAATGTACGTGCGGCACCGCCGATCGGATCGCGACCGCTAGTTCTCGATCGATTCGAGCAGCTCGCCGATCGTCTCTTCGACGCGAATCGCGAGCTTTTTCGGCACCGGTGACACGGTCTCGGCGAGCAGCGTCGACAGCCGCCGCGCCGTCGCGGCGATCGCCGAGCGCGACCGCTCGCGCCGATCGGTCTCGGTCTCTGGAAATGCGACATCTTTGAAGCGGCGCGCGAGCACCGGTGCGTCGAGCCCTTCATCGAACGCGACGCGCTGGATCGTCTGCAGCGTCTCCGCGTCGGCGGCCGCGCGCTCGGTCGCCCTCTGGACGAACTCGACCGCGGGCAATGTCGGGATCGGCGACTCGAAGTGGTCGCTCGAGCTGCGCGCGCGCTCGATCACGCGCGGCGCGCTGGTCTCGAGAAAGCGATAGCTGCCGAGCAGCTTGGCCACCGTCGAGCCGCGGAGGTGCAGCTCTTTGCGGCAGTACGCGTCGAAGTCGGGATAGCCCC
Organism: Kofleriaceae bacterium; assembly: GCA_036271395.1. Lineage (GTDB taxonomy): Bacteria > Myxococcota_A > Polyangia > Haliangiales > Haliangiaceae > JABFXX01. The sequence continues at coordinate 14,842 of DATBAS010000233.1, read as the reverse complement.
AGCCTTCGTACGACTTGTGCGATTGCACCCGCGTCAGCACCTCGGCGAGCTCCAGCCACGTGCGTTTGAACGCGCGCGCTTTCTGCAGCGTATCGTGGCGCAGCGGATCGTCGGCGACCGCGATCATTCGGTCTTCCATCTGGCGGTCGGTCTTGGTGAGGATCTTGGCTCCCATCGCGACGCCACCCTACACGGGGGGTGTGATCGTCTCAGTTTTCCGAGGCCGGGCCACGAGATGTCGACCAGATGTCCACGCGTTACATTTCGGCACGCGCCGTGCTGTAGTTACCGCTGTGATGCGTCTCTGGCCGCTCTTGCTCGTCACCGCGCTGGTCGCGGCGTGCGGCAACTCCGGTAGCGACGCCGACGAATCGCTCGGCGGCGACGACGGTGGTGGCGACGGCGGCGGCAGCGGCGTCGGCGGCGCCAACGGCGGCGAGTGCGCGATCGATTCGGAGTGCATGCCGGCGGCGGCGCGGTGCTGCGATTGCCCGACATTCGCGGTGCCGAGCGATCCGAATCAAGACATCTGCGCCGGCGTGACGTGCCCGATGCCGGGCCCGACATGCTCGCCGAACGTCCATGCCGCATGCGATCAAGGCCAGTGCGTGCTCGCGTGCGACGTCGCCGAGTGCGATCTGAGCTGCGCCGACGGGTTCGCGCTCGACGCCAACGGGTGCGTGACCTGCAGCTGCGATGCGGTCGCCGACCGGACGTGCACCGCGAGCACCGACTGCGCCGAGGTGCCGGCCGATTGCTGCGGTTGCGTGCTCGGCGGCACCGACACGGCCGTGCCGTCGAGCGAGGTCCAGAGCTACGAGGCCGGGCTGGATTGTCCGACGGACCCGTCGTGCCCGGGGGTGAGCACCTGCCAGACCGATCTGATGCCGACATGCGTTCAGGGAGCATGTGCGCTGCAACCCGCGCTGCCGCCGGATGCGTGCGGTCGGCCCGATCTGCCGGCCTGCCCGACGGGGATGGTTTGTGCGCTGAACTCCGATCCGCTCGCCAGCGCCCAGGGTGTCGGCGCCTGCATCCTGTCTCAGTGACGGCGCGGGGCCCTAACCACGTTATACTGATGCCCTCATGACCGACGGACCGCCCTCGGGGGCCTTTCCGCAAGCTCCGCCTGCACCCAGCCTCATCGGTCAGATCCTCGACGGCCGTTATCGGATCATGCAGTTGATCGGCGAGGGTGGGATGGGCGAGGTCTACGCCGCCGAGCACATCCACATCGAGAAGAAGTTCGCGATCAAGCTGCTCAAGCCGGAGATCGTCTCGAACGCCGAGGCCGTGCAGCGGTTCCGCCAGGAAGCGCGGTCGAGCTCGTCGATCGGTCACCGCAACATCATCGCGATCGATGACTTCGGCCAGCTCGCCGACGGCCGCATCTACATGTGCATGGAGCTCCTCAACGGAGCTGCCTTGAACGACATGATCCAGCACCCGATGGCGGCGGATCGGTTGCTCAACATCTTGATCCAGACCGGCCACGGGCTCGCCGCCGCGCACGCGAAGAACATCGTGCACCGCGACATGAAACCCGAGAACATCTTCGTGACGATCGGGCCGGCCGGCGAGGACATCCCGAAGATCCTCGACTTCGGCATCGCGAAGGTCTCGCACAACGACGGTCAGAACAACAACCTGACGCGCACCGGCACGATCTTCGGCACGCCGTTCTACATGGCGCCCGAGCAAGCGCTGGGCAATCCCGTCGACGCGCGCACCGACATCTACGCGATGGGCGTGATCATGTACGAGTGCTTCGCCGGCTCGCTGCCGTTCCAGGGCGAGTCGTTCATGGGCATTCTCACGCAGCACATCACGAGCGACGCCGAGCCGGTCGCGCAGTGCGCGGCGAAAGCGGGCCGCACGTTGCCGATGGGCCTGGCCGAGGTGATCACGCGCTGCATGCGCAAGAATCCCGCCGAGCGCTACAACACGATGGACGATCTCGTGACCGACCTCGTGTCGATCTATCGCGGGATCGCAGGGCCCGGGATGTCGACGTACATGGAGGCATTCCCCGTCGGCAGCGCATCGCACCAAGCGCAACCGACGCCCGGCCCGATGGGAAACGTGCACGGCAACTACGCGGCGCCGACGGTCGCGGCGCAAACCGGACCATCGCCGATCGTCCAGCAGCTCGGCCATCACAGCCAGCCGAACATGATGCCGCAGACGGGCCCGTACGGCGGCGTGCCGGTGGGCGGCGCGCCGCTCAAGAAGAGCAACGCCGGTTTGATCATCGCCGTGCTCGCGATCCTCGCGATCGGCGGCGGCATCGCCGCGTTCATCGTGCTCGGCGCGAAGGACAAGGGCAAAGACGGCGGCGACAACAAAGGCAGCAACGACGTCGCGATCGCTGGATCCGACAAGGCGACCACGCCACCTCCGCCGCACGTCGACGGCTCGGCCGGCTCGGCCGGCTCGGCAAACGGATCGGCAAAGATCGACGTCGGGTCGGCAAATGTTGGCTCGGCGGAAGTCCCCGACAAAGGCTCGGGCATGTTGCCCCCGGCGCCGGTCGAGGTCGTGATCCTCACGAGCCCGGCGCGCGCGCAGATTTTCGGTCTCGACAAGAAGCTCGTCGGCAACGATGGCTACATCGCCAAGGTTCCGCCGGGCGAGGCGCTGCACTACATCGTCAAGCTCAAAGGCTTTCGCGACAAAGAGGTCGTCATCGACGGCAAGAAGTCGCCGATCCAGGTCGATCTGGTCGCGACCGGAGGTGGCACGGTCACGCACCCGACCAATCCGACGATTCCGACGATTCCGACCAACCCTCCGCCGCCGAAAATGGACTGTTCTCGGACGATGGTCGATGTCCACAACGCCGCGTGCCAGAAACAATACTGTGCGACACACCCGACAGAACCGGCGTGCTCGATCGTCGACTAACGGTAATCGGATCTTAGGTGACCGTAGTTACCGCATGTGGCACACCTGCTAAGGCACACTTGCCGAGAGGAAACGCAATGCGCCCCCGCTCGAATCCAAACTTCATCGTGGTCGTCGTGTTGGCGCTGATCGCGAGCTTCGGTGCCACGCGCGCGTGGGCCGATCCGCGCGACGACGCGCGCGCGCACTATCAATCGGGACTCAAGCTGTACAACGCCGGCGACTACAAGTCGGCGGTCACCGAGTTCACCGCCGCGCAGCAGCTCGCGCCGGCCGATCTCAACAACTACAACCTCGCGCTCTGCTACGACAAGCTCGGCGACGCCGACAGCGCCGTGAAGTACTACCGCGAGTACTTGAACAAGGTGCCCGATGCGCCGAAGCGCGCCGAGATCGAAGCGAGCATCTCGCGCTTGGACGCGGCGTCGAAGTCGGTGTCGAAGAAGACGCAAGACGCGAAGGCCGCACAAGACGCACAAGCCGCGGCGGATGCGAAGGCCGCGCAAGACGCCGCGGCAGCTGCGGCGAGCGCGCCGAAGACCGGCCCGGCGGAGCAAGCACCGGCCGACGGTGCGAATGGTGCGACGGCTCCGGATCTCAGCGCGAGCGGCGGCTCGACGGGCACGCCGGGGACCGGCCAGACCGTGCAGACCGGCGATGCGCAGCTCGATCGCGTCGCGGGCATCAACATCGATCAGGTTCGCGACCAACGACTCGGCGCGAGCGCGGGTGCGGGTGCGGTCGCGCCTGGTCCGAACGGACCGCCGGCGCCCGGCGCACCGAATGTCGCCGCGAACCCGCAGGGCGCGAGCTTCAACGCCGCGCCGCCCGAGGCTCCGAAAGAGACGCCGATCTACAAGAAGTGGTGGTTCTGGGCCGTCGTCGCGGTGAGCGCGTACGTCGTCTACGAGATCGCGACGTCGTCGAGCAACTCGTCGAACACCGGCCGCGAAGCGCCGCTGAACGGCACGATGACGACACACGGCGCGGCGGCGGCGCCGAGCAGCGGTTACACGCTGCTGCGCTTCTGATCCGTCAGCGTTTTGGCAGCCGCGCGGGCTGACGTATAACGAGGCGTGGCTGTCTCCGCCGACGATCTCGCCCGCGCGACCCGCAAGCTTCGCCAGGTCCCGACGGACTACGGCGCGTGGCTCGAGGTCGGCGCGCTGCTCGAGGCGTTGGGCCATCGCGACGATGCCGAGGCCGCGTTTGTCGCGATCGGCGAGGGCGCGCGCATCGATGGCCGCGTCGCGCTCGCGGTCGCGTGCGATCGGCACCTGGCGGCGCTCGGCAGCCTGCGCGCAGGCGAGCTCCTAGACGCGATCGTCGACACCTACGCGAACGGCGGGCCACGATTCTCCGGCAAGCCCGACAAGCGCGAGCCGCCGGATATTGACCTCACCAATGCCGGCGGTTCGCCGCTCGCCGACGCGCGCACGGTGATCGCCGCGCTCGGGCCGTGGCTCGCCGCGCGTCACGTCGAGCACGTGCCGCCGGCGCCGCTGCTCTCCGCGCTATCGCCGACCAATGCACGCGCGCTCGTCGGCGTGATGACGGCGCGCGCGTTCCCGGCCGGCGCGACCATCGTCCAAGCCGGCGCGCCAGCCGACGCGCTGTACTGGCTCGCGCACGGCACCGCGACGGTGAAGCGCGACAACACCACGCTCGGCGAGCTGCACTCGGGCGCGTTCTTCGGCGAGATCGCGCTGGTCGGCGGCACGACCCGCACCGCGACGGTGACCGCGAGCGACGATGTGTGGCTGCTCGAGATTCCCGCGCGCGCGGTCGAGACCGCGGCGCAAAAGCATCCGCAGCTCGCCGAGGTACTCGCCGCGCACGCGCGCTCGCGCTTGCTCGCGAACCTGACGCGGACGTCGGAGCTGTTCAAGGCGCTGGCGCCTGCCGATCGCGACGCGCTGCTCGCGAAGTTCACCAGCGCGCTGGTACCGGCCGGCACGACGTTCATCACCGAAGGCGCGCCGAACGAGTGCTTGTGGGTCGTCGTCGCGGGTAAGTGCCACGTGACCGGCGGCGGCAGCGTCGTCGCCGAGCTCGGCGCGGGCGCGGCGGTCGGCGAGATCTCGCTGGTGAGCGGCGATCCGGCGGTCGCCGACGTGGTCGCGGTCGAGCCCGTCGTCGTGCTGAAGCTCGCGAAGACCGACTTCGACGCGGTCGTCGCGAAGCATCCGCAGCTGCTCGCCGCGGTGAAGAAGCTCGTGGTCGCGCGCGAGAAAGAGAATCGCGCGCTGTTCCAAGACGCGACGGACTTGATCGTATGAGGCGCGCCGTCGTTTTCCTGGTGCTCGCGGCGTGCGTCGACAAAGGGCCCGGTCCGCAGGGCAAGCAAGTCGATCGCAAGTACGTCGCGGCGAATCTGATCCAGCAGCTGCCCGCCGGCGTCCAGCACGTCGACGTCTCGCTCGCCGGGCGCGTCGACTACGTCGGCACGACGATCGATCGCGAGCCGATCGTGCCCGGCAGCACCGTCAAGCTCGCGTCGTACTGGCGCGTGACCGTGCCGCCCGGCCCGGGCTGGCGCGTGCTCGCGCAGCTGCGCGGCGCCTCGGATACGGCCGATTTCCAGAATCTCGAAGCGACCGACATGGAGCTCGGCCATCCGGTCGCGAGCTGGAAGGCCGGCGAGCTCATCCGCGACGAGCAGACGTTCGTGCTGCGGCCCGATTGGAAGTCGCACACGGCGACGTTGTACGCGGGGCTCGTGCGCGTCGGCGGTCACGACGTCGACGCGCGCATGCCGGCGACGGGGCCGAACGCGCTGCAAGACGCGGTCGTCGCGCGCACGATGCAAGTCGATCTCGAGCACGCTCCGCCGCCGCCGGGCACCGTCTACGTGCCGCGCGCAAACGGTGCGATCACGATCGATGGCGTGGCCAACGATCCGGGCTGGGCCGGCGCCGCGCAGTCGGGCGAGTTCGTCACCGCCGAGGGCGCGCAGGATCCGAACGGCAAGGCGACCGCGAAGCTGACGTGGGACGACACGTACCTCTACGCGTTCGTCTCGATCACCGACAACGACATCGTCGCGCCGTACAAGAACCACGACGATCCGCTCTACAAGGCCGACTCGATCGAGCTCTTCATCGACGCCGACAACAACAAGCGCGGCTACATCGAGCTCCAGGTCAACCCGAACAACGCGACGTTCGACAAGTGGTGGCCGACCACGCGCGCGCAGCCCGGCGACGAGAGCTGGGACTCCGGCATGATCACCGCGGTGAAGCTGCGCGGCACGACCGAGCCCGGCGACACCGACATCGGCTGGGACGTCGAGGTCGCGATCCCGTGGGCCGCGGTCAAAGGCAAGGACGACGCGATGAAGGTCAACCTGCCGCCGAACCTCGGCGACCGCTGGCACCTCAACATCATTCGATCCGATCAGAAGACCGGCGGCACGCATCAAGCCGACGGCGGTGCATCGAGCTGGAATCGGATCTCGGCGAGCGACTTCCACGCGCTCGACCGCATGCTGACGGTCGTGTTCGCCGATCACGCCGGATCGATCACAGCGCCGAAGCTTCCCGTCGCCGACGCCGCCGTCGGCTCGGCGGGCAGCGCCGCGAAGCCGTGATACGATCGATCGCGATGCGCTTCGCGCTCGCGGTGTTCGCCGTGTTCGCCGCGGCATGCGGCCCGCCGCATTCGGTCGGCGCACAGCCGAGCTGGCGCGCGGGTAGCGCGACGCCACCGCCGGCGCAATCGCTCGCGCCGGTCACGTTCGCGCCGGCCAACGACGCCGTGCGCAGCTACAACGAGCCGCTCGAAGCGCCGCCGAAATCGGCGCTCGGCGACGCGATGATGGCGGCATTGCGCACCGCCGCGGGCCAAGCTCATCTGCCGACGCCGGTCGCCGATGCGCGGCTGTATCGCGCGTGCGCCGAGCTCGCGCAGATCGTGCCCGAAGAAGGCGTCGTCAGCTACGCGTTCGTCGAGTTCGCGCTGCAGCGCAACGGCATCATCGAGCCGTCGCCGCACTTGCTCGTCGTGTGGGGCGATGTCGACGCGCCCAAAGACATCGTCGCGCAGCTGGCGCCGCGGCTGCCGGAGATCCTCGCCGATGGGGCGACGGCACGCGTCGGCATCGGCGCGGTCAAGCGCAACCCCGACGGCACGGGTGCGATCGTGTTCGCGCTGCAGGGCTCGGGCGTGACGACCTCGCCGATCCCGCGCTCGCTGCCGAAAGCGGGCAGCATCGCGATCGACGCCGTCGTCGACAGCCGCTTCAAAGATCCGGAAGTCTTCGTCACGCGCGACGACGGCACGACCGAGCGGTTGCCGCTCGCGCTCGGTCGCTCCGGCGGGTTCAAGGCGAACGTCGCGTGCGGCGTGCACGCCGGCCGTCAAGAGGTCGAGATCAGCGCCGCCGATGCTGCGGGCTCCACCGTGCTCGCGAATTTTCCGATCTGGTGTGGCAGCGAGCCGCCGGCGTCGTTGACCGTCGCGCCGACGCTCGACGATCGCGACGTGACGTCGACGACCGAGGCCGAACAGCGCCTGTTCGCGCTCGCCAACCACGATCGCGTCGCCGCCGGACTGCCCGCGCTGCAGTGGGACGAGCGCGTGGCCGCGGTCGCGCGCTCGCACTCCGAGGAGATGCGCCGGACCAAGATCGTCGCGCACGTGTCGCCGACGACCGGCTCGGCGGCCGATCGGGTGCGCGCCGCCAACATCAAGACCGCGGTCGTGCTCGAGAACGTCGCGCGCGCGTACGGCGTCGGCGAAGCGCACACCGGGCTGATGAACAGCCCCGGCCATCGCGCGAACCTCATGTCGACGGCGGCCACGCACGTCGGCATCGGCGTCGTGCTCGGCGAGGAGATTTCGGGCCGGCGCGAGCTGTTCATCTCGCAGGTGTTCATCCGCGTCCCGCCGAAGATCGATCCCGGCGCGGTCGCCGAGCTCGTGCGCGCGCGGATCGCGAAGCTGCGTGCGGTCGTCATCGACCCTCGGCTCGGTGCGACCGCGAAGAAGCTCGCCGCCGGGCTCGCCGCCGGCAAGCCGCGCGACGCCCTGTGGCCCGACGCGACGAAGGAGCTCGACACGCTCGGCAACGTCTACGGCCGCGTCGGCAGCGTGATCACCGCGGTGGCCGAGACCGACTCGATCGACGGTGCGGCGCTCGTCGGCGATTACCGGCCCGACGCCATCGGCATCGGCGTCGCGCAGGGCACGCATCCCGAGATCGGCGACAACGCGATCTGGATCGTCGTGCTGCTGGCGGAGCGGCTCACCACGACGAGCCCACCGCCGGCTCAACCGAAATCGAAGTAGCTCACGGCTCGAGTGCCATCCCGATCAGGCTCAGGCCCTGCGCCCGCGCGCGGTCCATCAGCTTCACGATCAGCGCGCGGGGCGTACCGCGGGGTGCTGCGATGACGAGCTCCGTGCTCGGATCGCGGGCGGCGACGTCGCGCAGGCGCTCGTCGAGCGCCGCTGGAGTCAGGATGGTGCCGTCGATCGCGGTTGCGCCGGTCGGCGCGAGCTTCACGGTGAGCTCCGCGTGCTTGCGCGGCGGCGACAGTGTCGGCGCGGGCGGCGGCAACGTCGGAGGTGGCGCGGTCGCGAGCACCGCGCGCTCGGGATGCAGGCGCGCGTCGATCGTCGCGAGCGCCACCGTGCGTGCTTGCTCGCTGAACGCCGCGGCGTGATCCGAGTACGTCGCGTTCATGATCGTGTCGGCCGTGGGCTCGTGATCGGCGCCGAGGTCGTGCGCGAGCTCGTGCAGCAGCGTGACCGTCGTCTTGTGGCGGCGGCGCGCTTCGAGCGCGGCCTCGCGCTCGTCGGGCGACAGATCCGGAAACGCGCGGCCGAACGCGGCGCGCTCTTCGAGATCGGCGTAGCCGCGCAACACGGCGTGACGGCCGGGCATGTTTGCGAGCCCGAGCTGCTCGAACGACGCCGTGACGAGGCTGAGCGACGACGTCAAGCCGATCACCGCGAGCACGTCGTCGCCGGGGTCGCGCTGCTCGAGCGCGTGGAGGTCGTCGGAGAGCGTGCTGCCGGGCGGCGCGCGAAAGTCCCACGCGTGATAGTCGGCGATGAGGTGCAAGCCGAGCACCGGCTCGAGCACCGCGTTCGCGTAGTCGAGCTGCTCGCCGAACACTTGCTCCCAGTGGATGTTCTGCGCGCGAAAATCGTCGTCGGCCCACACGCGGATCCTCGCGGTGCGCGTCGAGTCGTGCCACGCCGGCTGCATGTCGAGCTGCGGCGGCAACAACTCGGCGAGCCGATCGTGCTGCGCCTCGTGCGCCGACTTCCCTGCACCGAAATGCATCACCGGCGAGATGCACGCGCTCACCATCATCACGGCGACGTACTTCACGCGCCCACGATCGCTCGTCGATCTCGCCCGTGGCAACTCGCTTCAAACTACTTCGCGCCGAGCGCGCCGAGCACCGCGATATCGAGTGCGTCGGCAAACGCGTACAGCGACTCGCCTTCGCTCGGCTGCGCGTACGCCGGCACGCGCGCGCCGACGCGATCGCATAGCGCCTTCGCGAGCGCGTCGGGAGTCGGCTCGGTGCCCGCGATTTCCGCGACAATCGCGACGATCCCACCGACATCGTCGGCGAGTGACGTCTCACCGAGCGGGCCGAGACCGGCGCACAACATCGTCGGCACCGCGCCCTCGTCGAACACGACCGTGCGCGGCGAGATCGCACCGTGCGCGACCGGCACGCGATGCAGCGCGAGCGCGCCGCGCGCGAGGCGTTTGAGCAGGCGCACGGCTTCGGCGACCGGCAGCTGCAGCGGCGCTTCGCCGAGCGTCGCGCCGGACGGCGCCTCGAACGTGATCGTCCGCGTCGCGCGATCGAAGCCGAGCGCGCGCTGCACGAACGGGCTCTGCGCGCGGCCGAGCTCCCGGGCGTGATCGAGTGCGCGCGTCGCGTCGTCGCCGTCGAGAAATCGCTCGATCACGACCGAGCGATCGAGCACGGTGTCGACCGCGCGTGCGAGCTGGCTCACCGGCGTCGTGCCGAGCGGCGTCTCGAACGCGTAGCGCGGACCTTCCGCGTGCTCGTCGACGGCGAGCGCCGCGATCGAGTGCGGCCCGGTCGTCTTGCGCGTGCGCCGCGGTCCGATCTGCGGCCGGCCGCCGAGGTCGAGTGCCTCGAGCTGGTGGCGCAGCTCGGCGAGCGTCGGCGTGCGGTCGCGCGGATTCTTCACGAGCAGAGCGGCGATCAGCTCGTCCCAGCCGGGTTCGACGTCGGCGGCGACGCTCGACGCCAGCGGCGCGTCTTCGCCGAGGTGCTGCGCGACGAAGTCGGGCCCCAAGAACGGCAAGCGGCCGGTCAGCGCCTCGAACAACGTGACGCCGAGCGCGTAGACGTCCGCGGCGATCGAGATCGGCGCGCCGGTGATCTGCTCCGGCGACATGTACGCGAGCGTGCCGATCAGGCCGCCGGTCTGGGTCTGGCCGAGATCGACGAGGTGCGCGACGCCGAAGTCGCCGAGCTTCGCGGTGCCACGCGCGTCGAAGAACACGTTGGCCGGCTTGACGTCGCGGTGCACGACGCCGCGGTGATGCGCGGCTTCGAGGCCGCCGATCAGATCGAGCGCCATCCGGCGGACCTGCGCGGCCGCGAGCTTGACGACGTCGGCGGAATCGCCGGCCTGCGCCGGCGCCAAGCGCTGCGCGAGCGAGCCGCCGGGCAGATATTCCATCACGAGGAAGCCGCGCTCGACCGAGACGTCGTAGACCTCGACGAGCGACGGATGGCGCAGCGTGCTCGCGAGCCGCGCTTCACGCACGAAGCGCTCGTACGCGGCGCCGCCGCGCGCGCTCGACGCGAAGAACATTTTCAGCGCGACCGATCGGCCGGCGACTTCGTCGGTGGCGAGAAACACGCGGCCCGATGCGCCGGCGCCGAGCAAGCGCTCGAGCCGGTAGCGCCCGGCGATCACCTCGCGATCGCGCGACGCCGTCTTGCGATCCGCCGCTTGATCGCGCCACGCGCGCAAGTACGCGTCGAGATCGGCGGGCACGCTCGGATCGGCGGCGCGCAGCTCGAGCAGCGCATCGCGCGCGCCATCGCGCAGGCCCATTGCCGCCAACGTCGCCACGAGGTGCCGCTGCGTCTCTGCGCGCAGCTCGGCGGGCAATTCCGGATGTCGCCGCGCGTCTTGCAACAGCCGCGTCGCCTCGGGATACGCGCCGCGGCGCGCGAGGATGCGGCCGAGCGCGAGCTGGAATGCCGGCTTCTCGCTCGGCGACGCGAGATCGAGCGCGCGCTCGAGCATCCGGCCGGCATCGCGGTCTCGCCCGGCGGCTTCGAGCAGCCGCGCGGCGTCGAGATCTCTGCGGCCGCGCGCGTAGAGATCGATCGCCTTTGCGGTATCGCCCAGCTTCTCGGCGATCGCCGCGGCCTCGGCGTGGCGGCGCATGCGCACGAGCACGTCGAGTGCGGCGCGCGAGCCGTCGTCGCTGGCGCCGAGGCTCGCGATCAGCTCGGTCGCGGCCGGCTCGTCGCGGAGCTCGAGCGCATAGCGCAGCGCACGCGCCTGATCGCTCGCGGCCCGCGCGGCCTCGAGCGCGCCGCGAAAATCCCACAGCTTCTCGAACAAGTCGGCGGCGCGGCTCGGCTGGCCGGCGGCGAGCGCGGCCCGCGCGGCCTCGGCATGGCGGCCGGCGGCGACGAGCTCCGCTACCGGATCCTCTTCATTGATCGCCACGCTCGGCGATGGTACCTCAGGGCCGCCCATGCACCAGCGCAGCGCTCATCGCTCCTTGCTCGTCGTCGGTTCGCTCGCGTACGACGACATCGACGGCCCGTTTGGCTTTCACAAAGATCTGCTCGGTGGCTCGGCGTCGTTCATCGCACGCGCCGCTGCGTACTTCACGAAGAAGGTCGCGATCGTCGGCGTGGTCGGCGACGACTTCGAGCAGAAGTACCTCGACGAGCTCGTCGAGATGGGCGTCGATGTCTCCGACGTCGAGCGCGCGAAGGGCGAGACGTTCCACTGGGCCGGCAAGTACGCGCCCGATCTCGCGACGCGCGAGACGCTGGATACGCGGCTCGGCGTGTTCGGCGCGTTCCAACCCAAGATCAGCGACGCTCACAAAGACGCGCAGCTCGTGCTGCTCGGCAACATCGATCCGCCGCTCCAGCTCGACGTGCTCAAGCAGATGCGCGCGCCGGCGCTCGTCGCGATGGACACGATGAACTTGTGGATCGACATCAAGCGCAAGGACCTCGAGGCGGTGGTCGCCCGCGTCCACACGCTGATGGTCAACGACGAAGAAGCGCGCCAGCTCGCCGAGGAGCACAACCTGCGCCGCGCCGCCGCGAAGATCCTCAAGATGGGCCCGACGTCGGTCATCATCAAGCGCGGCGATGCCGGCGCGCTGCTGTTCCACGGCAACGGCGCGTTCGCGGCACCGGCGATGCCGCTCACCGACGTCAAGGATCCGACCGGCGCCGGCGACAGCTTCGCCGGTGGCCTGATGGGCTACCTCGCGTACGCCGGCGACCTGTCGCCGACGACGATCCGCACCGCGATGATCATGGGCAGCGTGATGGGTAGCTTTGCCGTCGAGCAGTTTTCGGTCGACGGCCTGCGAGGCTTGACGACCCAACGCATCCAGCAGCGGTTCGACGAGCTCAGCGAGCTCGTGCGGTTCGACAAGGTCGCGTTGTAATAAATCGACACGGCACGCGCGCCGATTTTCTGGGATGGTGAAGCCGATGCGTTGGGTCGTCGTCGCGCTGTTCGCGATCGCGTGTCATCACGACCCGCCGCCGGAGGAGCCGTTGCCGGTGTCGTCGACGGGGACGCCGATCGGCTTTCTGATCGACGATACGCAGCTGCGCCTCAGCGCCGATCAGCTCGGCACGCTGCGCGGCATCGACGACAACCTGCGCCGCCAACTCGACGACCTCGACAAGAGGACAAAGCAGCAGGTCGGCTCGGCCGGCGGCGTACAACCACAACAGGCGCCGCCGATGCAGCCGATGGGCCGGCATGGACGCCGGGGCGGCGGCATGAACAACGGCTCGGCACAGCGCGCGCCGCGCAACAACGAGGCCGCCGCCGACAAGCTCGCCGACGAGCGCAACGATGACGTCAAGGCCGCGCTGGAGCACGTGTTCGCGGCGCTCGAGCCGGCGCAGCGGGATCGCGCGAAACAGGTGCTGTCCGATCACGACATCGACATCGATCTCGACGACCTGCCGCCGCCGCACAGCGAGCCGATGCCGATGGCGCCGACACCGCCGCCCGCGCCGCCGCCGCCCGCGCCGCCACCGCCGACGATCCCGCCGCCGACGATCCCGCCGCCGAGTCAGACGGGAACGTAGCTACTGCACCGGCGCTTGGTTCGTCGCGTCCGGCTGCTCGGCGTAGAAGTCGGCGATCAGCTGGTCGTCGAATTGATCGGCGAAGCGGCCGACGCCGGCGACCATCGTCGCGAACTCCTGCGCGTCCATGCCTTTGAGCGCGCGGCCGGAGTGCAGGATCACCCAACCGTCGGGTTGGATCGCGAACGCGGCCATGCCGCCCATGTACGCGTTGTGCTCGAGCAGCTTCTTGTGAAACTCGGCCGATTTGGCTTTGGGAGGCTCTCTAAACAGCGGCGCGATCGCGACGATCGCGCTGCCCGAGATGCCGACGAGCACGAACGCCGAGCCCCACTGCATGCGGACGAGGTTCTTGTCGACTTCGTGGGCTTTGTCGGCAAGGCCGCTGTCGGCGAGCAAGCTCTCCAGCGTCTGCATGGTGGACATGGCGTGACGATACACTGCCGCGCATGCGCGAGCGAAGCCTGTGGGCGTGGGGTTGGGCCGACAAAGTTCCAGATGCCGCCGCGCGTGCCGGCATCGCACAGCTCGCGCGCGCGATCGTGCCGGGCGCCGAGCCCGCGCTGCGTGCGTTGCCGCCCGACGAGCCGACCGTGCCGCGGGCGCGCGTCGCGATTCCGCGGGAGCTCGCCGAGATCGCGAGTCAAGCGCCGCGCGATCGCGCGATCCATGCGCGCGGCCGTGCATTCCCCGATCTCGCCGTCGGGCTCGCCGGCGATTTCGAGGGTGCGCCGGAGCTCGTCGCGAGGCCGCGCGATGCGGCCGAGATCGCGCGCGTGCTCGATGTCTGCGATTCGCGTGGCTGGGCGTGCGTGCCGTTCGGCGGCGGCACGAGCGTCGTCGGCGGCGTCGATGCGGCGGCGGCGCGCGGCGATCGCGAGGCCGTTGTCAGCCTGGACCTCGGCGCATGCTCGGGCGTGCGCGAGCTCGATGCGACGAGCCGGCTCGCGCGGATCGGCGCCGGCACGCTCGGACCGGAGCTCGAGCGCGAGCTCGCGGCACACAACTTCACGCTGCGGCACTTTCCACAGTCGTTCGAGTTCTCGACGCTCGGCGGCTGGCTCGCGACCCGCGCGGGCGGCCACTACGCGACCGGCCCGACCCACATCGACGACCACTGCCACGCGCTCGAGCTCGTCACGCCGCGCGGCACGCTCGCGACCCATTCGCACCCCGCGTCGGGCGCCGGCCCGGAACCGACCCGACTCGTGCTCGGCAGCGAAGGCGCGCTCGGCGTGATCACCGAGGCGTGGATGCGCGTCGTTCCGCGCCCGACGTTCCGCGCATCGGCGAGCGTCGCGTTCGCCCAGTTCGAGCAAGGTGTCGCCGCGTGTCGCGCGCTCGCCCAATCCGGGCTGCAACCCGCGAACGCGCGGCTGCTCGATCCCGACGAGGCGCGCCTCCACCGCGTGCGGTTCGACGGCACCGCGGTGCTGCTGCTCGGCTTCGAGAGCGCGGATCATCCGCTCACCGCGTGGCTCGCCCGTGCGCTCGAGCTCGCGCGCGATCACGGCGGCACCGTCGTCGCCGGGCCGAGCGAGAAGTCCGGCGACGGCGAGGCCGGCGCGTGGAAGCAGGCGTTCTTCGCCGCGCCTTATCTGCAGTCCGCGCTGCTCTCGATC
>DATBAS010000232.1:0-3221 GCA_036271395.1 Kofleriaceae bacterium | reverse complement strand
CCACGTGCTCGTGCCACGTGCTCGTCCACGATCTTGCTTGCGTTCGAAGATCACGTTCGCACGCAGTTCGCGCCTCACGAGGTCAAATCGAACTGATTCTGCGACGAGATCATCAGGATCTCCCGAAACGCGGCCCGCAGGGCCCGTGCAGGTGTAACAACGCGGATTCCGAAGACGCAGAGTCGTGTACGAGCACGAGCACGTGGCACGAGCACGTGCACGTGCGGATCAACGCAGCCGAACTCTGGGACTAGTCACGCGGCGACGCTAGTACCAACCGGCGATCCAGCAGCGCGTTGGCTCGCACGCGATCGCGGTGAACACGCCGCGGCAATACAGCTCGTCGACCGCCAACAACACGTGGTCGCCGTCGTCGATGGGCTCGGCCTGCTCGAGCTGCCCGCAGCCGATCACGTACATCGAGTCGATGTGCGCCGGTAGCGTCGCGCGGCGCACGCGGATGTAATGGCCCGACACCGCGTCATCCGGCTCGCCTTCGGCGATGCGTGTGCGCGCCGGCGTCCAGTCGAGCACGACGAGCGGGCGGTGCCGCGGGTCGTCGAACATCCCGACGAGCTCGATCGCGTAGTGCGCGAGGCCCGAGCTCGCCGCGAGCGCGAGCCGGGTCGCGACGAGCTGGCGCGTGACCGGCCCGAGGAGCTGGCGGTAGGTCGGTAGCTGCGCGATCGGCGAGCGTCGCGAACGATCGACCGGCGGATCGTAGACGCGTTCGGCGACGTAGCGCGGCTCGGCGCGCCGGTCGTGCGCGTCGACGTCGATGCGAGCCACGTCGTACAGCTCGCTGGCGACGTAGTCGCGCAGCCACGGATTGACCCGGAAGTCATCGCCGAGCTCCCAGCGCGAGCGCGCGACGTCGCGGTACGACGGCACGACGACGTCGCTGCCGGGCGGTGCGGCCTCGAGGATCGCGAGCCGCTCGTCGTTCTCGGCCTTGAGCTCGGCGATGCTCGCGACGAACCGGACCGCGTGATAGCCGACCACGACGACGCATGCCGCGGTCACCAGCCGGCGCACGACGCGCTCGGCGAACAGGTGCTCGGCGACGACCGCGAACGCGGCGGCCAGCAGCACGCCGGATGCGAAGAACACGCGACCGCTTGCGACCGGCGACACGAACAAGGTGGCGACGATCGCGCCCGCGGCTGCGACCAGCGCGCCGGCCGTCGCGAGCACGCGCCGCGGCACGGCGGGGACCCGCTCGCCGCGCAGCAGCGCCGTGGCTAGATAGCGCACGACCGCCGCGGCGAACACGATGATCCCGAGCCGCGCCTCGCCGACGAAGTAACGCACGATCGCGAAGCAGCCGGCGACGCCCCGAGCCGCGAGCAAGGCAGTCGGCGTCGCGACGGTCGCGAGCCCGCCGTAGCGCACGGACTCGCCGGGCGCCCAGATCAGCATCGGGTAGCCGACATAAAGCCCGACCATCCCCGCAACCATCCACGCACGCAGCCGGCGCCGCCGCCATGCCGCGTAGACGAAGCCGGCCATCGCGAGCATCGCCGTCGGGCCGACATGCTCGTTGCACATCCCCGCCAACCAGCCGGCGACGATCATGATCGGCACGAGGTAGCGCCGCGGCGGCGGCGGCTCGTCGGCGGCGAGCGCGAGCCGATACGGCACGAAGACCGCAAGCGTGATCGTGAACGCCCACAGATAGTTCGTCGCGATCGGGCGATAGAAATAGATGATCCCGGGTGCCGGAATCACCAGCCAGATCATCGCCTGCAGGAACACCAGGAGCGCGAGGTCACGCAGGTTCGCGCGCGGCAGGCGGCCGAACGCGAGCACGAACGCCGCGGCCACGAGCGCGAGCTGGACGATCGGCGTCGCGATCAGCTGGATCGCGCGCGAGCCGTCGACGATCGCGAGCAGCACCTCGCCGATCCGCGGGTTGTAGAGCGCGTGGTCGTGGCGCGCGTGCTCCCAGATCGCGGTCAGCCCGAACGCGTGATCGCGCCAATACCGGAGCTCGAACCAATCGTCGAGGAGCACGGGCGCATGCACAGCCTGGATGAAGAACAGCAGTCCGAGCCCGAGCACCGCGCCGAGGAACGCGAGGCGTTCTCCGCGTGATGCCATCGGTCATGGCCGCTGTTTCTTGCGCCGCGCCCGCTTGCCCGTCGGAATCGCGATCACGATGCCGAGCCCGAACACGGTGAGGTCGAGTCCGCGGTCGTGCGGCGTCAGCTGCATCGCGAACCCATCGCCGCCGCTGCCGCTGCCGCTGCCCATGTCGCTGCCGCTGCCCATGTCGCTGCCGCCGGCGTCCACCGCCGCGTCGACATGGCTCGCATCGGGAGGGTTCTGTGGATTCGAGCCGCAGCCGAAGGCGAAGCCGAGGGCTACGAGCGAGAGGCGGCGCACGGCGGAGATACTAGCGTGAGTCGTCGCGTCGCAGCTCGGCGGATCGCGATGTTCCGGTCGTTGTTACGACGTGTGCGCGCCTGATCACATTTTGCGGTCGCCATGCTTCGCAACTTTCCGCGCAAACTTTGGCCCGGCGCCGCCACCTGTGATCGATGCAGCACCGACGGTTGGTCACCCTGTCCTGCTTTGCCTGGCTGGCACTCACGCAGCAGGTCGCGTCGGCAGCTCCGCCGACCGTGATCCAGGTCGACGTCGATCTCGAGAAGCTCGACCGCGAGAGCGATCTGAAGTTCTCCGAGAGCGAGCCGATCGGCCTCGCAGTCACCGTGGATGGCGGCCGCTACTGGCAACAGATCGGCTGCAAGACCGGGGACGTGATCCAGCGAATGGACGGTGATCCGACCTCGACCAGCCAGTCGGGGTTCTCCGAGGGCGTGCACAGCGTGGAGCTGCTCCGTGACGGCAAGCCGGTCCTTCTTCGCGTGGTGGTCCACGGTCCGCAGCTCCGCACCGTCCATCTCACGGCGAGCGATGCCGCCGACGTCGTCGAGCGGGTCAACCGTGCCGGGGCCGGCGAGATCGCGATCCCGCTCAAGCATGCGCAGGGCGTGCGCGTGATCGAGTCTCGGCTGGACTCGGGGCTCGAGCTGCGCCCCGGCGACATCGTGCTCGCGGTCGGCGAGCAAGCGATCGCCAGCGAGGCCGATCTCGTCGACGCCATGAAGAACATCGCGGCCGGCCACACCAACGTGACGCTCCGGCGCGACGGCCGAAGGCTCACCGTGACGTGGGAGCGCGAGCCTGACGTCCCGTGAGGAGGTTCGCGTGCCGGG
>DATBAS010000231.1:0-7511 GCA_036271395.1 Kofleriaceae bacterium | reverse complement strand
CGGGCGGGAACACGATGGACAGCCGCGGCGGTCGCAACAACCCCGACGGCGGCATCCTGCAGAACACGATCGTCATCGGCGATCCGACGAAGGACGACTACTTCGCGTACATGGGCACGTCGATGGCGTCGCCGCACGTCGCGGGCGTCGCGGCGCTCGTCGTCGGCGAAGGCGTGACCGATCCGACGATGGTCGAGAAGGTCCTCAAGCACAGCGCGCGCAAGCCGACGAACCAGCAGTTCACCGCCGACAAGTACGGCGCTGGCATCATCGACGCGCCCGCCGCGATCCTCGAAGCGCGCGGCCAGGCCGGCGGCTGGCAGTTCGGCCTCGGCCTGCTCCTCGCCGGCGCCGTCGCCGCGAGCGCGCGCCGCAAGGGGCTCGGCACCAAGCTCGGCCTCGGTTATCTCGGCGGCGCGCTCGTCGGCTCGTCGGGCCTGTTCTTCCTGCCGTACCTCGCGCCGTCACTATCGTCGGTGCCCGGCATTCACGCGCTCACGCACGGCTTGCCGTCGTGGGACCTCGGCCTGCTCGGTGTCGCCGGCCACGGCAACGCGCTGTTCTTCAGCGCCGCGATCCCGCTCGTGCTGCTCGCGATCGGCTACGGCGCGCCGAAGCTGCGCGGCGTGCTCGCCGGCGTCGCGGTCGGCGTTGCCGCGCACCTCGCGTTCTTCGCGGTGGTGCCGATGACGACGCTGCACTACGTGCCGCACGTATTCGGCCTCGCGTCGATCTGGCTCGCGGTGAACGCGTTCGCGTGCGTGCTCCTCGCGCGCGCAGCGCTGCGCCGTTAACGCGGTCTTAGCGCCGGCTTAGTGCGGCGCTAACGAACGAACGCTCGGCCACGCGAAACGCTGGCCGCATGCGAGCGCTCGTCGCGATCGGGCTTGTCGGCTGCGTCAATCGCATCGACATCACACACGTCGCGTTACGCGATGTCGATCGGATCGCGATCGCGATCATGCCGATCGGCTCGAGCTCCGGCGAGATTCCCGCGACTGCCCATCTCGCGGCGCCGCATTACGGCTCGTACGTCGAGCGCTACGTCGCGGGCTCGTCGGATCCGGCGTTGCCAGAACCGCCCGGCGCGATCGCCGCGTGGTGCCCGCTATGCGCCGGCGTGCAGCGCCGCGTCGTCCTCGACGCCGCCGTGCTCGATCTCGCAGGCGCGCCGAGCACGCTGCTGCGCTTCGACGGCGACGTCGTTCATACGAGCATCAAACGGTGGTCGCGGTCGCCGGCGCGACCGTGCTATCGGGCGCGATCGCGCTCGCGGTGCTCGTGCTGCGCGACAACTACGCGCACGACGAGCACGAGGCGATCGCGCCGTGAGGCTCCTCGTCGCGTTCGTGCTCGCCGGCTGCGTGATCCGCAACGACGTCACGCACGTCGTGCTGCGCGATCCGATGAACGTCGCGGTTGCCGGCATTCTTCCGATCGGTTCGGATCGCGGCGAGATTGCCGCCGGCGTGCCGCCGTACATCGACACGCCCGAGACCGGCTCGTGGGTCGAGCGCGACGCGCGCGATGCGAGCGATCCGCTCGAAACGCCGACGCCAGAATCGATCGTCGCGTGGTGCCCGAAGTGCAGCAACACGCGGCGGCTCGTGATCGTCGACAAGCCCGAGCTCGACCTCGACGGCAGCGCAGCCGATCTGATCCACTTCGACGGCGACGAGCTTCACATCAAGTGGATCTTCAACGAGCGGCATCACCGCCGCCGATTCGGCTACGTCATACCGCGCATCGCGCTCGATCTCGTCACGCCGCGCAGCAACGTCGCGTCGATCGACTACGAGAGCCACGTGCAGCGCAATCTCGGCGATGGACCGCTCGAGATCATGGGCATGACGTGGATGGGCGTGTGGGCCTCGGGCGGCGGCGCGCTGATCGGGCTCGGTGTTCACGAGCACGATTCGGTCATCACGACGACCGGCGCGATCATGGTGACCCTCGGCGTGACCGCGCTGGCGCTGATGATCCGCGAATACCGCGCGCGCGACGAGCATCACGCGATCACAGTGCGATGATGCAGCTCGCGCCCTGACCCGGCGATTCTTCGACGGTGACCTCGAGCTGCGTCGCCTTGACGGCCATCGCCGCGAATCGCGCGCGGAGCTCGGTCGCGACATGTGCGGCCAGCGCTTCGACCGAGATGTTGTCGATCGGCAACAGCAACGCGTCTTGGCGCGGCATCACGTAGCGCTCACCACACAGCGTGAACTCGAGCTCGAAGTCGTCGCGCACGATGTGGAACAGCGGGTTGGTCGCGGCGAGCAGCACGTGCTCCTTCCACGTATGGCACAGCTCCGCGAGCGCGGCCTTGATCGGCGCGAACGGCAGCATCGCGGCGACGTCGATGCGCGCGACGTCGAGCGCGACCGCGATCGTGTAGTTGTGGCCGTGCAACCGCTCCTTGGTGCCGTCGGCAAACACCGTCATGTGCGCGCACGAGAACTTGTACTGCTCGCGCGCGATCGCGATGCGGTGCTTCACGCCGCGAACGATACCGCAACCGCATCGATGGCAATAGTGTTAATGTAACACCATGGCTATCTGGGAGCGCATCTCGATCGTCGAGGCCGATATCACCACGCTCGAGATCGACGCGATCGTCAACGCCGCGAACACGAGCCTCCTCGGAGGCGGCGGGGTCGATGGCGCGATCCATCGCAAGGCCGGCAAAGAGCTGCTCGCCGAGTGCCGCACGCTCGGTGGTTGCGACGTCGGCGATGCGAAGCTGACGAGCGGCTACAAGCTGCCCGCGAAGCACGTCGTTCACACCGTCGGTCCGGTCTGGAACGGCGGCACGCGCGGCGAACGCGGCAAGCTCGCGTCGTGCTACCGGCGTAGCCTCCAGCTCGCGCGCGAGCACGGCCTCGCGACGATCGCGTTCCCCGGCATCTCGACGGGTGTCTATCGCTATCCGCAGCGCGAGGCCGCCGACATCGCGATCGCGACGATCGCCGCCGAGCTCGCCGCGCACGAGCTGCCGCGCGAGGTCATCTTGTGCACGTACGATTCGCTCGCGACGATGATCGCGACCGAAGCGCTCGCCGCGGCCAAATCCGCGTAAGCTTCTGCGATGGAGCGGCAGTGGATCTTCGGCGTGCTTGCTGTGTGGGCCGTCCTGGTTGCCACCAAGGCGGTGTTCGCGCTGCGCGAAGGCGCGACGTACACGTTCTCGATCTGGGACGGCGGCATGATCCGCGCCGGCAAGTCGCTGAGTCGCCGCGGCGTGGTCGCCAAGCTCATCACGCTCACGGTGCTGGTCGCGTGCTCGGTCGCGATGATCGCCGGCGCATCGCCGTACGAGCTCTACTTTCGCGTCGCGCTCGCCGCGGCGATCGGAAGCCTCGTGCTCGACTTCGCGTTCGCGCAAAAGTAGCTAGGCGTCCGCGCCGGCGCGATCGCGGCCGCGACCACCGCGGCGCCGGCGACGACGACCGCCTGGCCCGCCGCCGCCACCACCAGCACCAGGACCGCCGTTGCTGCCGGTGTTTTGTCCGCCGCCACCGCTATTGCTGCTCGGGCGATGCACGTGCGGTGCGGCTTCGGCCGCCGCTTCCGCCGCGATCTCCGTCGACATCCGGCCGGCGACGCGGAACTGATCCGGCTTCCAGCCCTTCTGGCCGATGACCGTGATCAGCTTCTGGAAGCGCTTCTCGAGCGAATCGAGGTAATCGCGCTCTTGGCGAGACAGGATCTCGGCGACGCGCGGCGCGCACTCGAGCTCGATCTTCTCGTTCTCGACGGTCATGCCGCTGCGCCGAACTTCGCGCAGAATTTCATACGCGACAGTCTCGACGCTCTTGACCACGCCGGAGCCCTCGCACGTCGGGCATGGCTCGGTGAGCAGCAGCACGAGTGATTCGCGCGTGCGCTTGCGCGTCATCTCGACGAGGCCGAGCTCGCTGATCTTCGTGACGTTCGTGCGCGCGCGATCGCGCGACAGCGCCTTCTGGAACGCGTCCCAGACTTTGCGCCGGTTGCCCTCTTTGTCCATGTCGACGAAGTCGACGACGATGATGCCGCCGATGTTGCGCAGCCGGAGCTGGCGCGCGACCTCTTCGCAGGCTTCGAGGTTGTTCGCGGTGACCGTGTCTTCGAGGTTTCCGGAACCGGTGTTCGTGAAGCTGCCGGTGTTGATGTCGATCGCGGTGAGCGCTTCGCCCTGGTCGATGACGAGCGAGCCGCCCGAGCGCAGCGGGACGCGGCGCGCGACCGCGAGCCGGAGCGCCGGCTCGATGTGATAGTGGTCGAAGATCGGCCGGCGGTGCTCGTACTTCTTCACGCGCTCGGCGAACCGCGGCAGGAACGCCAGCGTGAACTTCTTGATGCGCTCGTACTGCTCTTCGTCGTCGATCACGATCTCGCTGGTGTCTTCGCGCATCAGATCGCGAATGCAGCGCAGCGTCAGATCGAGGTCGGCGTAGACCAAGCCCGGACCCTTCATGTCCTCTTCGCGGCGCTCGATCTCGCGCCATGCGCGGGCCAAGAAGTCGACGTCGTCGCGCAGCTCCTGATCGATCGCGTCCTCGGCGGCGGTGCGCACGATGAAGCCGGTGCCTTTGGGCCGCGCCTCGTTGACGATGTCGCGCAGCCGGCGGCGCTCTTTGTCGCTGCCGATGCGCTTGCTCACGCCGACCTGCGCGACGTGCGGCATGAACACGCTGTAGCGGCCGGGCAACGAGATGTAGCCGGTGACGCGCGCGCCCTTGAGCCCGATCGGATCTTTCGTCACCTGGCACAGCACGTTCTGGCCGGGCTTGAGCAGATCTTCGATCTTGCGATTCGCGAGCTGCTTGCGCGAGCGCGCGATGCGCGATGCCGCGCCTTCCGGCGATTCATCACCGGAGTCGTCGGTCTCGCTGTCTTCGAACAGCTTCTGCGCGTCGCCCGAGCCGAGCACGTCGGCGACGTACAAGAACGCCGCGCGTTCGACCTTCGGACCTAGATCGACGAAGGCCGCCTGCATCCCGGGCAGCACGCGCGTGACCTTGCCGCGATAGATGTTGCCGACCATGCCGAGATCGCGTTTGCGCTCGACAAAAAACTCGGCCAGCGATCCTTCTTCAACAACCCCAACGCGGGTCTCCGGACCTTCGGCGTTGACGACCAACATGTTTTGCATTCGAGTACCTGTGAAAACGTTGCGTATGCTCCGGAGCATCGCGACATGGATGTCGTGGCGCGGGCTCGCGCAGAGCGGAATTCGTGGCTCTCGGTAGCACGCGAGTCATGGAAAAACAATCCATTACGAAGAAGCCGGAGGCACTGGCCTGCGGTTTGCTTTGAGTCCGGGCGCGCTGACGTGCTGCGTTGGCGCAAGCGGCTCGGATTACTGATAAGCCCCGAATCGCACCAAGTTAATTTAGTTGGTTACGGTCATAACGACCGCTCGGATGCCAGGGTTGCCGCCCTGGCATTCGTGCTTTCGGCTACGTTCCTGCCTCGTGGACGAGTCGGCGATCGGCTTCATCCTGGCGCTCGGCCGAGCCCTGCATCGCTACGGCACGCCGGCACATCGCCTCGAAGACGCGCTGCGCAGCTGCTGCGACCGGCTCGGCCTCGAGGCCGAAGTGTTCACCACGCCGACCGCGATCATCATGAGCTTCGGCCGGCCGACCGAGCTCAAGACGCGCATGCTTCGCGTCGAGGGTGGCGTGCTCGACATGGGCAAGCTCGCCCGGGTCGACGCGCTCGCCGACAAGGTCGCGACGCACGCGATGTCCGCGGCCGACGGCGTGATCGAGCTCGAGCAGATCGTCGCGAGCGCGTCGACGTTCGGCCCGATCGCATCGGCGGTCGCGGTCGGCGGCGCGGCTGCGTCGATCGCCGTGTTCTTCGACGGCGGGCTCAGCGACGTCTGCGTCGCGGGCACGATCGGCCTGTTGATCGGCTTGCTCGGCGCGTTCGTCGCGCGCAGCTCGGATCAAACGCGCGTGCTCGAGCTGATCGGAGCAGGCTTTGCCGCGCTGGCCGCCGGCCTCGCGTCGGCGGTGTGGCCGACGCTGAACCCGTCGCTCGTCGCGATCGCATCGCTCATCATCTTGCTGCCCGGTCACTCGCTCACCGTCGCGATGACCGAGCTCGCGACGCGCAACCTGATCGCCGGCACCGCGCGCCTGATGTCGGCGGTGATCGTGCTGCTCGAGCTCGTGGTCGGCGTCGCGATCGGCGAGCGACTCGCGAAGGCGCTCGTCGACGTTCAACAGACGCCAAAGCTACCGCTGCCGGAATGGGCGAGTTGGGCCGCGCTCGTGACCGCGTCGTTGTCGGTCGCCGTCGTGGTGCAGGCGCGGCGCTCGCAGTTCGGCTGGATCCTCGGCGGCTGCGCGGTCGGCTACATCGGTAGCCGCGCCGGCACGAACTGGCTCGGACCGGAGATGGGTGTGCTCGTCGGTGCGTTCGCGCTCGGTGCACTGTCTAACGTCTACGCGCGCTGGCTCAATCGGCCGTCGCAAGTCGTGCAGACGCCCGCGGTGTTCTTGCTCGTGCCGGGCAGCCTCGGGTTTCGTGGCATGTCATCGCTGCTCGACCGCAACACGATGAACGGCGTCGAGACGCTGTTCGCGACCTTCGTCGCCGCGATCGCCATCGTCGCGGGCTTGCTCGTCGCGAACGCGGTCGTGCCGCCACGCCGCAGCTTGTAACATCGCGGCTGAAACTATTCTGCGACTGGTCGGCCGCGTCCTGTTCTAACGGCCATGACCATGTCCAAGCTCTTGTTCGCCGCCGCGGCGATCGCGTTCGTCGGGCTCCCGCCCGCTTGTAAGAAATCCGACGCGCCACCCGCCGCCGTCGAGAAAACCACCGCGAAGTCGGATCTGCCCGCGTTCCATGCGCCGCTCACGGTCGCGACCGTGATGAGCGCGAAGACCGCAGCCGAGCCGCTACAACCGTGGGACGACACGTTCGCGACGCTGCAAGCGCACTTCGGTCCGCCGACGAAAATCGATGGCAAGAAGTTCGAGTGGGCGGCGATGGAAGGCGATCGCTGCGCGTACTTCGTGATCGAAAAGGTAGACGGCGCGGAGTACAAGCAGCCCGGCACGGTCGTCGGCTCGTTCCAGCATCCGCAGACCTACGGCAAGGACGGCGCGATCATGAACCGCGGCGAGTGCCTCGACATCCTCGGTAAAGGCGCACCGCCTGAAGATCCAAACGCGCCCGGCCCGAGCGGGACGAAGGTCGGCGTCGGCGAGCTCGTCAAGCACGCGGTCGCCGCGCGATCGAAGTGGGATGGCAAGCAGCTCGACATCACCGGCACGGTGAAGCAAAGCGGCAGCACCGTCGTGCTCGCCGACGCGTCCGATCCTAGCGCGACGGTGATGGCGAGCCTCGCCGCAGGCGTCGCCGATCCGGAGCTCGGCAAGCCAATAACGCTGCACTGCACGGTAAAGCTTCAAAAGCTGGTCAGCGGCGCCGGTCAACCCAGCATGGAAGCCGATCTCGACGGCTGCACGAAGCCGTAGACAACGCGCGCGCGATGCATAGATTCGGGGCCG
>DATBAS010000230.1:0-8927 GCA_036271395.1 Kofleriaceae bacterium | reverse complement strand
GCGTCGAGAGATTCGCCGAAGCCGGATGATTTGAACGCAGCCTTGCTCGGCGATCCTGCGATTGAACCGGTTACGACTCTGACCAACCCGCATGCGTCCGAGTTGGACGATTCAGCCGACGTCGTTGTCGACCGATCGCTCGACGCGCGCATGACGCAGTTTGACGATTTGTTCATGATCGCTCGCCGCCGCGCGCTCGCGCATCGCCTCGCGAGACAAGCGCCGCAGCCGATGCAGGAGCCGACGCAGGAGTCAGAGGTTTCCCTCGCAGACTCCGATGGCAACACGGAGCGTTCATGATCAATCGACGACGCTCAGCTCAGATGTGCGCCGCCGCGGCGATCGGTGCGGCGGCGAATCATGACGTGTGCCTGCTCGGTGTAGCCGAAAAAGGAGGCCTAGCTGTTGAAGCGCACAGTGGCCGGCTGACTTACCATCCGCAGATGGGGTTACGTCATTGCGCGATGGTTGTTGCCGCGCTCGTCGCATGCGGAAATACGCACGACGATGCGAAGAAGCATCCGATCGGTGGTCACGGCTCAGGGGCCGCCGGTTCGGCCGGGTCTGCAAGCGCGGGCACAGGATCCGATTCCTGGAATGTCGTCGCGTTGCGTAAGGGCTATGCGATCCTCTCCTCAGGCGTCCTCGCCGCAGGTGAACATCGGGTCGTTGTAGTCGCGGCAGATGGACGAATCGCGGCTCGGATTACGGTCGACGATGCGAGCACGCTCAAGACCTCGAACGTTTCGAACGGCGTCCTCATTTGGATCGACTCGACTGTGCACGCTTGGGATCTCGCCAAGGGTGTGGAGCTCTGGAGCTCCAAGCTCGACAGTCGTGCGATGGTTGTCGGCCACGACCACGTCGCGATCGTCCACGACAAGGGCACCGACATCGTAGCGATCACGGATGGGAAGACGAGTTATCATCGCGACGGAGCGGCAGGCGTTGACGTCGCGTGGAAAGACGGCACGTTTGTCGCCATCGATGCTGCCGGCGGAATCGAAGCGATTGATGAGGCTGGGGTCAAACCGCGTTGGACCGCAAAGCTCGCCAATCCTAGTAGTGCCCCCGGTGTTGCGATCGCGAAGGGTCGCGTGTTTGCGTTCGGAACCGCGGACGTGATCCAAGACAACGGCGGGCACACGCTGCTGCCGGGCCGGTTTGTCGAGATCGATCTTGCAACCGGCAAAGGGATATCTAAGGGCACGATCGAAGAGCATGTCCCAGGGACGCTGGCCCCGGGCTCGGAGCAGACGCTCGTGTCTACGGATGACGGCAGTTTCGAACAGGCCAAGCCGGAGCAAGCGCCTCTCGAAGTATTCCGGCTCGATCCCGTCAGGCGCGTCCAGTGGAAGTCCACGGCATGGCCACTCAACGATGAGTACGAGCGCGAACCGGCGCTACTGAAAGAAGCAGGCACCCTGAGCGCGCTGATGCTACGCGCGAAGTGGGGAACACCCGATCACGTGTTGATCGTGTTCGATACGAAGACCGGCAAATTGCGCTTCACGCAGAAGCTCGGCACGAATGGTTACTTGCTCACCTTCGTACCGGGATGTGTCGCCGTGCTCGACGGTGCCGGCGGCAAGCTCTCGTGTCTCGACGACGCGACGGGCAAACCGGTGTGGACACGCTTGGCCGGCGGCCGAGATCCTCTCGCGTGGGGGTTCTCGGGAAGCGATGGCGACGGGATCTTCCTGGTGGATGGCAATCCAGCCGCGCTGTCTCGCGTCGATCTGACCAACAAGGTGTTGTGGCAAATACCGCTTCCCGATGGCGCAGATTGCGAAGGCAAAGACGTATCCGCGACGGTTATCGCGATACCACTGAAGGGTCAGGCGCTGATCATCGACCCGACGAGCGGCAAGCTTTCGAAGGCAACGTTATGAGCCCGCTGGATCGCCTCGCATACGAGATTCGCAGGCTCTCGACGATCCTGATCGCGCGCGTCGACGAGACCGAGATCGCGCCGAGTGCGCCCGGCGAGCTCGCGCTCAAGCTCGCGCGCGGCTTCGAGCTGCGGCCGATCGATGTTGATCTCGCGCTCGCGACGCTCGCCGCCGAGCTCGATGCCGAGTTTCGTCAGTTGTTATTGCGGGCAATGCCAGTTGGCGACCTCCGTAGCGAGCTCGGCGTGCTCGCCGCGCTCGTTCCCCAACTCGAAGCTCGGCTCGCGTCGCTCGATGCCGTCGGTCCGCTCGCGCCGATCGTCACGCGCAAGCTGGTCCGTCGGATCGAGGACGCGAGTAGCGCACGATTCGTGTCGACGCGACGGTTTCGCGCGTCCGTGCTTGATCAGCCGGTTTGCGCCGAGCTCCCGGATTACGCACGCATGATCTACGCGCCGCCGCGCGCGCCGACGTGGGCGCGCAGTGCGCCCGAGCTCGCACGGACGATGAACGCAGAAAGCGGCGGCTCGCTGTGTCTCGTGAGCGGTGCGCCCGGCGTGGGTAAGACGTCTTGGGCCGCCGCTGCCGCCGCGAACATCGGAACGCCGATCGTCTATATCGATCTCGCCGCGGCCGTAGGTCGCGCCACGGGACTTGAGGTGCGTGATCTCGCCGAAGATGCAGCGCTCGGCGGCCATCCCGTCGTGCTCGACAACGCGGCGGCCTTCGTCGCCGGCGAGCGCCACCTCGTCGCTAACCTCCTCGAGCTTCTCGAATCTACGCCGACGCGATTGTTCCTGATCGTCGACGATGTCGGCCGCATCGACGAGCGACTGCGAGTTCGCGCGCTCGCACACGTCAAGCTCGATTCGCCTCCGGCCTCTGTGCGTCACGAGCTTTGGCGCGCCGGGGTTCCATCCGAGCTCGCTGCGAGTCTCGCCGAAGACCTGGTGCTGATGCCACGCCAGGTCGAGAACGCGGTCGCGCTGGTGAAGCACGGCGGGCTCGATCCGGTGAGCGCGGCACTCGAACAGCTGTCTGGTGCGAGCGAGCTCACCGTGCCGGACTTCGCGACGGCGCGGCTCGAGTCGCTCGTGTTGCCTGCCGAGACGCGCGACGAAATCGTCGAGCTCATCAACGCCATCAAGCATCGCAGCCAAGTTCTCGCGGACGTCACAGGCAGTCGAGGCCGCGGGATCAGCGCTCTATTCGACGGCGATTCCGGAACCGGCAAGACCTTCGCCTGCGAGGTCGTTGCTGCCGAGGTCGGCCTGCCGCTGATGCGCGTCAATGTCTCGAGCCTTGTTGATAAGTACGTGGGAGAGACCGAAAAGAACTTGTCACGCGTGTTCGCCCAGGCGCGAGCTCGCGGCGGGATCTTGTTCTTCGACGAAGCGGACGCGCTGTTCGGCAGCCGCACCGATGTCGCGCGGGCGCAGGACCGGTACGCCAACCTCGAGGTCAACCTGCTCCTACAACTCATGGAGCTACATCCGGGAATCGTGCTGCTGACGACCAACCTCAAGCGCAACATCGATCCGGCATTCATGCGACGCATCATGTACAAGGTCTATTTCGAGCTTCCAGATGCCGATGAACGCGAGCAGCTTTGGCGACGTCTCGTTGGCAGTCGCGGCGAGGCCACCGTGTCATTTCGCAAACTCGCGCAGAGCTTCGAGCTGAGCGGGGGCTCGATCCGATCGGCCGTATTACGCGCTTCCTATCGAAGCGCCGCGGCAGGAAGAAAGATCGAAGCAGTCGACCTCGTAGAATGCGCGAAGCTAGAAACCGCAAGCATGGGCCGGGTTACGGCTTGGAAATGAGGAGCTGATGGGGACGCCGACCGACAAAATGGACCCGGAAATGAAGAAGGCGCGCCAGGACGATGGGGGCGACTTCGATCGTGTCAACTCGGTGCAAGATCTCGAGGTCGATAAGGCGAGCGTCAACTCGGCGCGCGTCAAGGATCATCAAGACTCGCTGATAAAACCGGATGCGGTCGGCTTCTTCCAAGAAGGCGCTGCCGACTTCTCTCGGTACGCCGATGCGCCGTTGAAACTCGGGTCGAAGGTCATGGCCGACGGCGGCGGGCGGCTCGCCGAATACGAGGCCGGATACAACATCTATGCACAACCGCTGCGCTCCAGCGTCCGTGCAATGGGCCGAGTCAAGGACGTGTCGAACGCAGGCGCGCCGATGACGCCCGCCGAGCTTCAGGCGAATCCGAAAATGAAAGCGCGGTTTCGCCAGCTCAGCCTGACCGAGCACGCCGATAGCGGCGCGCAGACCGCTTACGCCGCTTGGAGTCAGGAGATGACGAATTTCAGGCTCGACATCAAGTCGTATCAAGCTGGGCAAATGCAGCTCGCGGCGGCGACGAGCAATTGGGATCGCATCCAGGCGGTGCTGAAGCAACAGCGCAAAGAGTCCGAGCGTGCAGGAAAGCAATCCGAACTAAACGAGATCGACGAAGCCGCCGAGACACTCGCGCGGATCGTCGAGGTCTCCGCAGAAGCACTTACCGCCGCCGGCGAAATTAGCGAGGCGATGGAAGCATCCACGGCGATCGACGAGAGCGCTGCCGAGACAGCGATGGAACCAGAAGTGTCGCACGAAAACGAAGGCCTCACGACGACCGCCAAAGCCACGAACAAGGCTGCATCGGCAGCGAGTCAGGCCAGTGATGCGAAGAACATCGTTTCCAAAGTTACGGAGATGGCCGGCAAGGCAGGACCCAAGGATCTATCGATCAATTTGCAAAACGTATTCGTCATCGCAATGGGCAATGGTGGCAAGAAGCTCCAACTCGAGGCCGATATCGAAAAGCTTACGAAGCAAATCCAAAACCTGAAGATGACGCAGGTCGAAGACGACATCCGCGCGGGTAAGCAAGCTCTCGAAGGCTTCAACCTGGAAGTTTCAGTCCGGCAGCAGAAAGTTCAAACGAGCCGCTCCGAATCGCGAAAGGGCGCCCAAGTGTTCAACCAGTCACTGACGGGTGCCGATCAGGTCGGCGGTGAGATGGCGATGATGTCCGCCGAAGCTCATATCGAGCTCGCCGAGATGGGGCGACTTGCGGATCAAGAGCGGAAGATCCTCGTCGACCCGCACTGGCGTTGGGCGGATGCGTATATCAACGACAACCATAGTCGGCTCGATGGCATGGGGGAGCAGGAAGATCGCAAGGCACTTGCGATGAACATTTTCCAGGTGCGCGACCAGCGGACCTACTTCGAGAAAAACCTCCCGAAGTGGCAGCAGACGTCGCAGCAGTGGCAGCGCTTCTTGAGCGAGATGGGACAGTCGTCATTCCTCAACAACGCGCAGACGAAGAACGACCGCAAAGATGACGCGCCTTGAGGTAGCGCACCTCTCGAGCCCGCGAACCCGACGAGCTATCTCGTCGGGTTCGACGCATGTGTGACGAGCGGATCTGTCCGACCGCGCGAATACGTCTGTGGCCGATCTTCGGACGCCGTTCCATCAGGATCTCTGACGCGTTACGGCTTGTACTCGTCGGCGCCGATGTCGTAGCTGGCGCCTTGCGGTCGCTGATCGCCTTTGTAATCGACGCTGGGGCCGCTCGGGAGCTGATCGATCGCCGGGCTGTTCGATCCGAGGTCATAGTCGCTGCCCGTCGCGTTGGCGAATGCAGGATCGACATCCGTCGCGCCCGCGACGGCCGTCGGGCCGACGATCGAGCTGTCGACGAGATTGCAGCCCGTCACCGGCACCATGGCGGAGCTCGGCGCCCACACGATGCTCGCCGAGATGGTGCCGCCGACCGGGCAGTCGACGGTCGCCGGCGATGCCGCACGCGCGCCGACGATCGTCGAGAACGAGATCGTCGCGCCGGTGATGTTCGTCAGGTCGACCGCGAGCCCGGTCGAGAAGCCGTACATCATCGCGTTGGTGAGCTGCAGCATCGCGGGCGCCGTCGCGGCGATGCCGTATGCCGAGCTGTAGATGGTCGCCCGATCGACCGACAGCGAGCCGCCGCTGAGCGCGACCGCGTACCCGGCGTCGTGAACGAAGAGCCCGTTCGCCGTGACACTACCGGCACTCTCGATCCCCGCGGCTCCGTGAATCACCGTGACGCTCTCGAGAGCGTAATCGGCGCCGCTTCCGAGCACGAGTGTCGCGATCGCGCCGCTGCCGCCGTCGAACGTGACGTCGCGGATCGTCGTGGCCGTATCGAAGACGAATGCCGATCCTTGCGTGGTGCTGGTGATGCCGGCGCCGTGGCCGTGCAGATCGAGTGCGTTCGCACCGTCGATCACGAACGTGTCGTTGTATGCGCCGGAGCCCATGCTGATCAGATTTCGCGTCGAGCTCGTCTGCGTCACCGCATAGCTGATCGTTCTGCACGGCGCCGCCGAGCCGCAGTTGCCGGCATCGGCACCGCCGGCGGCGATGTAGACGATCGCAGATGGATCCGCACACGCTCCGGCGGTCGTGCAGATGCCCGACGTGCAGTCGTTATCCGCGCCGCACGCGGCGCACGTGTTCGTGGCGATGTTGCAGACCGGCGTCGCGCCGGAGCATTCGCCATCGCCGGTGCATTCGACGCACATGTTCGTGGCCGTCACGCAGACCGGCGTCGACGCCGAACAGTCAGCTGCGGTGGCGCATTGCACGCACGTGTTCGTGGTGGTGTCGCACGCCGGCGTCGCGCCCGAGCAGTCGCTGTTCGCAGCGCACTGCACGCAGGCACCGTTCGAGCAGACCAGCGAGGCTGGACACTCCGAGCTCGCGTCGCACATCGTCGAGCACATCATCGCGGTCGTGCAGAACTCGCTCGGCGGACAGTCCGCTTTCGACGCGCACGCGTCGGAGTTGTTCGAATTCGAATTGGAGCTCGAGCACGCCAGGGGCACGGCGACGAGCGCTACCAGCGACAGATACTGCGGCTTCATGTTCCCTTCCCCGTTCGAGTCTCGCCGATTGTTGCACAACACGCGCACCGCGATGACCGACGGGACCTGCCGGCCCGGGGCAACACGGTCGCTAGGGACAAGTGTCTCCATGCGTGATCTCGACGTATCTCGCCGGATCGACTGACACGCTCGTTGGATCGCTGTTTGCTGTAGCGGCGAGTCAGCTATGTCTCGCGTCTCGTCGAAACTCTGCATCGTTGTCTTCGCGATCACCGGCGCTGCGTGCAGCCCGAAAGCGCCAAACCAAGCAAGCCTGTGCACGGACACGGTGCCGGTGCCTGCGGCGTGCATGACGGCGTGCGACGCGACGCCCGGCGCACCGAACACGTGCCCGGCGGGATTTCACTGCGACGCCGACAGCACGTGCGACGCGTTCTGCACGCCGAGCGGCAACCAATGCGGCGATGGCTTCACGTGCACGAGCGACGGCAACTGCCAATCGACCGGTAGCGGCAACATCGATCCCGGCCCCGATGCGAGCTGCCCGGCGGTTCACTTCACGCCGATGCGCGTGACGCCGTCGATCGAGCTGTTGCTCGATCGCAGCGGCTCGATGGACACCGCGTTCGGCACGAACGGCGACACGCGATTCACGGCGCTCGTCGCAGGCTTGACGGGCACCGGCGGCGCGGTGATCGCGAACCAGGCCAACGCGTACTTCGGCGTCGCGATGTTCGCTTCCGACGAGGCACCGTGCTTGACGTTGGCCGGCTACACCGCGCCGCGCGCGCTCAACAACGCGTCGGCGATCGCGTCGCTGATCACGAACCATCCGCCGAACGATGGCAACACGCCGACGGCGTCGGCGGTCACGTTGATCACCGCGGACTACGCGCTCAACCCGCCGCCGTCGGGCTCGCCGCCGATCATCTTGCTCGCGACCGACGGCGAACCGAACAGCTGCGCCGGCGACACGACCGGCGAGCCCGGTAACTCGATCGCCGCGGTCGGCCTCGCGTATGCGGCCGGCATCAAGACGTACATCATCGGCCTCGCCGGCCTCGAGACCACGTACCTGCAGGAGATCGCGGACGCCGGCACCGGCGTGCTAAGCGGCGCGCCGTACTACACGGCCAACAATCCGCAGCAGCTCACGACCGCGTTCAACCAGATCATCAACGGCGCGCTGTCGTGTGACCTGACGCTGACCGGCACGATCGATCCGTCACAGGCGCAGAGCGGCACGCTGACGATCAACGGCACGACGCTGGCGTATGGCACCGATTGGACGCTCGACCCGAACGGCATGACGATCCACTTGCTCGGCGCGGCGTGCACGTCGTTCGAGGCGTCGCAGAACCCGACGATCGATGCGTCGTTCCCGTGCGGCTCGGTGATCCCGTAAGTCAGCGCTGCTTGAGCGGGCGAGCCATGCGCAGCGCGCGTTGACCGCGATCGTAGGTCGCGGAGCCGTCGACGATGCTGAATGCGTGGCGCTTGTAGAGCCGCTGCGCGCCGACGTTGTCCTCGGCAACAGTGAGTCTCAGGTGGCTGATCCCGCTCGACGGCGCGACGCGCTCGGCGACCTCGATCACGTGCGACAGCAGCTTCGTGCCAATGCCGTGGGTTTGAAACGCGGGCAGTACCGCGAGCGCGAGCAAATCGGCGATCACCTGCGAGCTGCGCGTGTCCTCGGTGTAGAAGCCGAGCATCGCGAAGCCGCGGCCACGGGCCTGGCCGTCTTGCTCGATCCACGCGAGCACACCGGGCTGCTCGAGCCACGACGGCAAGATGCGCGTGTAGTCGCCGAGGTCGCGATAGGCTTCAGCGCCGGTGGCCACGATCCAGGCGTGGTCGACGAGCTCGGCTCGCCGGATCCAGCCCGTCCCGACGCGTGACCTCGGCTCTACTGCCACAACACTTAGATTACGCCAGCGAGCCGCCGGGCGAGCAAGTGCCCACCGGGGCTCGACTCAGCCGGCGTATCCGCCGCCTTCGGCGGAATCGCGGCCGGCCGGCCGGGTGCTCGCTCCAGCCGCCGCGGCGGGCTTGCGCGTGAGGTTTCCGGCCAGGCGTTCGACGTTCTGCGGCTGCGCGACGGGCGCGGCCTGCGTAGCGGGCGCGTGTTGTGAGGCGAGCGCGCGCAGTGTGTAGCGGC
>DATBAS010000229.1:0-11939 GCA_036271395.1 Kofleriaceae bacterium | reverse complement strand
ATCATCGGCAACCGCACCGCCGCAGACCCACGCGTCGACCGCCTGCGCCGAGTAGAACACGCGCAGCGCCGTGCCGCGTTTCGCGAGCGAGACCTCGGCGGATTTCGAGAGCTGTCGCGCGACGACGTAGTGCTGGAACGCAAACACGAACGCGAGCCGCCGCACGTAGCCTCCCGGTACGCGCCACCGGCGCTCGAGCACATCGAACAGCTCGCGTGGCAGCGACCGCGCGTTGGAAAAGTCGATGAGCTTGTTGCCGGCCGCTTGCGCCGCTTCGACCATCATCTGCACGTGATGCGGCGTCAGGTCGGCGGGCGCGATCACGAAGGGAACGATTGGCTCGCGCATGCCGGGCGATATCGGCCCGGCGCCGCGGCAGTTGCGTACAAAGTGACGCCGTAACGTCGCGATGCCTATCGGTTCGGGTTGCACGCGCGGTGAAGCGCGCGCAAAGCGTCGACCGCGTGGTCGCCCCAGTGGATGTCGAATCCGAAGCGCCATTCCCAGACGGCGGCGTCGCGCTTGTCGGCCGCCCACAGCGCGAGCCCACGCGCGAGATCGGCATAAACGTCGGCGACATCATCGGACAGCGCGCCGATCAGCGCCTCGGCCTCGATGTACGGATCGAGGACTTCCCAGTATTCGTCGTGCACGCCGAAGTCGAGCCGCGGTGGCATCGGCGAGGTTTGCGCGTCGACGTCCTCTGCCGACTCGTCGAGCGGAAGTGACAGCGCAGCGGTGTACACGTCGAGCAGCTGCGCTCGAACCGCGAGCAATCGATCGGGCAACGCGAGCGCGGCGGCGCGGTCGACGAGCTCGACGAATGCTCTCGCTCGGACGGTAAAGTCTTCGGCACCCAAGTTGACCTCCGGATCTCACGGCTCAACGATCTCGCGCGTTTCGGCGCAACAAGTTGTCTTAGTGGACACCGTCCCCGAGGTCGCGGATGACGGCGTCGAGGATTCGCGTTCCCCACGCGAGCCCGGCGACGGGCACGCGCTCGTTGTGACCATGGAACATGTCCGCGAATCGGATCCCGGAGCCTTTCTCGATCTTGACCGGAGAGAAGCCGTACCAGCGCGCACCCATTTGCGAGAAGTACTTGGCGTCGGTGAACCCGGGGATCATGTACGGCACGACGGTGGCATCGGGCTCGCTCGCCTCGACGTGGCGCTTGATCACGTCGAACACGGGCGACGCGACGGGCTCGGTGACGGTCGGTGGCGCGCTCTTGATGATCTCGAGCTCGACGTCGGGACCGAGCACGGCGCGCAGCTCGGCGAGCAAATCCGCGTCGGTCTGGCCTGGCAACGTGCGGCCGTCGATCTCGAACTCGGCGACGCCGGGGATCACGTTGGTCTTGTTGCCGGCGCGCACGACGGTCGCGGCCGCGGTGTTGCCGAGCAGCGCCGAGAAGCTGCGTGCGACCGACGCGCCGGGGACGAGCCGTGCGACGCGCGCGAGCAAGTGCGGCCGCGCGACGAGCTTGACGAGGGGCTGCACGAACGCGGGCTGCTGCGCGCGGATCGCATCGAGGAATTCGCTGACGTAGCGGGTCGGATGGATCGGCAAGTGCGCTTCACCGAGCGCGACGAGCGCTTCGCCGAGGCGCGTGACGGTGCTGTCGTGACGCGGCATCGAGCCATGGCCTGCCTCGCCGGTGATGCGCGCACGGATCCAACAGAAGCCTTTCTCGGCGACCTGCACCGGATAGAACGTCGCGTTGCCGAGGTGAAGCGAGAATCCACCGGATTCGCCGATCGCGTATTCGGCTTCGACCTTGCTGCGGTGCTGTTCGACGAGAAACCGCGAGCCGAGATCGCAACCCGCCTCTTCATCGGCGACCGCGGCAAAGATGATGTCGCGCGCGAGTCGCGTCCGAGTCGCCGCGAGGCGGCGCACGATCGCCGTGCACATCGCCGCCATGTTCTTCATGTCGATCGCGCCACGCCCCCACAAGCAACCATCGTGCTCGTCGCCGGAAAACGGCGGGCGCTGCCACTTGCTGGGATCGGCTTCGACGACATCGAGATGCGCGGTTAACAGCAGCGGCGGCAGCTTTCCGGTGCCGCGGTGACGGACGACCACGTTCGTGCGCGACGGCCTCGCTTCGAGCAACTCGGGCTCGAGACCGACCTCGGCGAACGCCGCTGCGACGAGGTCGGCCGCCGGCCGTTCGTTGCCCGGCGGGTTTGTCGTGTCGATACGCAACAGCTGCTGACATAGCCGCTTCGCGTCTTCGGCGAGCGTCGGGAGATTCGCCGCCGTCGCTTGCTCGCGGACTGGTGAGCTCATGGGCGCACAGTACAACGCGCGCGAGCCGGCTCGAAACTGCAGACGAGCCGACCCGCGCGTGACGTGACCGACGGCGATTGCTGCGAACGCCGCATCACTTCGCGGCGAGCGTGGTGTCACCCTTGATGTCGAGGTAAGGCTCGAGCTTCTTGAACGTCTTGTAGCCGAAGCCCTTCACCCGGCGAAGATCGGCGACTCGCTTGAACCCGCCGTTCTTCTTTCGCCACGTGACGATGCGCTCCGCCTTCGCCGGGCCGACCTTCGGCAACAGCATCAGCTGGTCTTCGCTCGCCAGGTTGAGATTGAGCTTTCCGGTCAGCTCTTTGTGAGCTGACTTCGGCTGCGCATGCGCGGCTTCGGCCGATGCGGGAACGGTTGTCGCGGCGGCTGCCGCGGCGGCGGTCGGAGCCGCGGATGCGACCTGCCACGTGCCGCCCATCGCGAGCACGAGCAAACCGATCGCGAGCACGGCGGGAACATGATTGCCGATGCGTTTGATGATCGTCATGGCGGCACCTCAAAACGGCAACGCGTCACTGGACGCGGCCTGGTTGTGGTTGGGCGGCACGAACGCAGCGCTGGAATCCGCCGGGGTTTGAGCGCGCTCGCTGGTCGCGCTCCGACGGAAATCCTCCTCCGTCATCTCGCGCAGCTGCAACACCGTCTCCTTCGTGACGTGAAACGGGATCGCGTCGAGATACATGTTGATCGAATCGTCTTTGTTCGCGAACCCGGTGCCGAGTCGCATCCAATACTTGCCGCCGTCCTTCTTGTCGATCGGCGTGATGATCTTGAACATTCGCTTTTGCACGTGACCTGCTCCTTCTCGACGCGACGAGCGTCGTGCCGCGAGCAAGAGCAACTGCGATGCCAGCGATAACCGATTGAATTCGCATGCGCCAGCACCGAATGTCCGGCCGAGCTTCGGACGAAGGTCCGGTTTCCGGACAAACATCGGACGAACGTTCCCGAGATCGCGCGGTTCAGTGCAGCGCGACCGCGAGCTTCGTCGCGCCGGTTCCGACCCGCACGCTGCGATGCGCGACGATCGGCGCGCCGTTCAATGCAGCGGGCGCCGCGAAGATCGTCACGTCGTAGGCCGCCGGCGGTAGCGCGTCGATGCGGAAGTGGCCGTCGTCGTCGGTGATCGCGACGTAGGGTGTCTCCACGCCGATCGCCCACGCGAGCCCGCCACCGCTGCCATCGAGCTTGGTGACGCCGGGTGCGAGCTCGATCGCCGCGGTGCCGCCGGCCTGCAGATCGATCTCGTTCGACGTCGCGCCACTCGCGCGCAGGTGCGTCGCGTCGGCGTCACCGCGGATCGCGAGCGTGGCCGGCGCGGGCGCGACGACCTGTACGGTCGGCGTCAGCACGCAACCGCGCTTGGTCAACGTGCCGCCGACCTGCTCGGTCTGCGCGTATGCGGGAAACGCGCGGCCCTCGGTGACGCGCTCGATGTACACCGCCGCGCCGCGCACGGCGCGATCGGCACCAAGCCGCAGGCCGGCGCCGCACGGCAGATGCGGCAACGCGCCGGTCCAGGTCACGATGCCGTCGATCGAGCCGTCGAGCGCGCCCGCGACGACCGTGTAGCGCGGCGTGCGCTGCTGCGTCGACGCGGCCGTCGCGGTCGGGTGCCAGTTTGCGTAGCTCGTGCCGCCGTACGCATCATCGTCGGCGTCGTCGTCGGCATCGTCGTCGCGGTGGCTGCGATGGCGGTGCCGCGCCGACTCGGTGGGTTGCTCGTCCGAGCCTTCGCCGAGCACGACCTGCACCGACGCGCGCGCGAGCAGACCGGCGCCTTCGTCGCGCTCGTCGCCCGCGGGCGGCAACGTCGCCGACGGCGCGCGATGGCACGCGAGCAACACCACCGCGACGAGCGCGCCTCGCACACCTAATGATGCCGCGTCGCTCGATTACTGCAAGCTATCGCGCGCCGCGGCGAGCACCGCGCGCCCGTCGGCGATCGAGATCGACGTCGCGTACGACACGCGCGCGCCGGTGCGCGACAGCGACAGGTTCTGGATCAGCCCGAGCACGTGGTTGTTCGCGAGCACGTGGCTGAGCTGATCGATGAGCACGAGGCGATGCTGCGCGGTCGCGAGCGACGCCGCGAACTCGGCGGCATCGGCTTCGCTGGCGAACGAGATGTTGCCGCGCACGAGCCAGCCCTGCTGCACGAGCTCCATCGCGAGCGACAGTCGCTGCGGCACTGCGAGCGACGACACGCCGAGCCCGACGTCGGGCAGCTTGTAGCGGCCGGTGCGCGCCGGCGTGGTGCCGAGCGGCGCGCCCGAGAGCGTGAGCACGAGCGCGGGTCCGATCTTCGCATCGTCGCCGGACTCGTGCTCGATCGATCGAACCTGCGCGAGCCACGCGGGTAACGGCGCCGACGCGCCGACCTCGCGCGTATCGAGGTTGCCGCCGGACTTCGCCGCGAGATTGCCGAGGTCGGCCGGCTGCGCGAGCACGTACCAGCCGCGCCACGGCGAGAGCATCACGCGCTTGTCGCCGGGAAATCCGGGCCCCAGACGCGTGCCGAGCATGCCGCCGGTCGCGGTCGACCACGTGATGCCGGTGCCGAGCAGATCGCGGATCGCGGCGCGTGCGAGCTGCGTGTGCATGACGAGCGTCGTCGCGATGGCGCTCTTCGGCTCGGGCGTGCTGATCGCGAGCGTGTCGAGCTTGTCGGCGATGTCGGCGTCGCGGGTGCCGAACAAGCCGCCGTAGTCGGGCATGTGCCGAAACAAGTCTTCGGTGCGCTTTGCCCACTCGGTGCCGCGCAGGCGATCGAAGCGAACGAGCACCGCGAGCACGTGTCCCGGCGGCATGTACGCGAGCAGGTTCGCGGCGGTGCCCGGGCTCGTCGGCGCGCCGGCGACCGCGGGGGCGTCGTCGGTGCCGGCAACGCCATCGGAGCCTGCGGAGCCGAGCTCGGTCGCGCCGGCGACTCCGACCGCCGAGCCCATTGCAGCCGAGCCGTTGTCGCTGCCGGAGCCACTGCCCGCGGCGATCGCCATCGCATCGATGCCGGCATCGTGCGCGATCGGTTCGTCGCCGACGTCGGGCTCGTCGAGCTTCGTCATCGCGTGCTCGGTGCCCTCGTCGATCGGCTTGGCCGCTTCGGCGGGCAATGCCTCGGCCGGCGGCGCCGGCGGCGCGAGCTCGATGTCGACGAGCTCGGGTGCGCTGTGCTCTGCCGATTTGTTCGCGGTGATCACGAGCGCGATCGCGATCACCGCGTGCGCGGCGATCGAATACGCGACCGCGCGCGATAGCGGTAACGTGCCCACGGGCAAGGGGTTAGCGAGAGCCACGATCTCGACCTCGGTCGCCTTCGGCAGTAGCATTCCGACATGGCCGAGTCTAGCGAGCGGGAGCTCACGCCCGACGAGGCCGCCTACGTCGGTGCCGCGCGCGCGAAGGCATTCACGCTGTATGAAGGCGTGGCCGTGCCGCACCGCAGCTGCGGGATCGCGCTCGCCGAGACGTTCGGCGTGCCATCGCGGCCGTATCAGGCACTTCGCCGCGGCGGCATCACCGGCAAGGGTGCATGTGGCGCGATCCGCGCGGGCGAGCAAGTGCTCGGCGAGCTGCTCGGCGATCCGGATCCGGGTGGTGCGGTCACGCCCGCGTTGCGCGCCGCGATCATCTGGTATCAGGACGCGTGGCTCGCGCGCATCCGCCACGACGAGCCGGACATCATCTGCGACCATCTCGTGCGGCCGCACGGCGACTTCGCCGGGCCCGCCCGCAAAGCGTTTTGCACCAACCTCGCGGCGGATGTCGCCGCGCTCACCGCCGAAGCGCTGTGTCGATTCTCGACAATGCGGCCCGAGATCTCATGAAACAGATCACCAAAGACCAGATGCTGGCGGTCGTCACCGAAGCGAGCAAGCGCATGACCGAGGCGCACTACTCGTCGGAGCTGGTCGGTGCGTTCTACGACAAGCAGACGCCCGCATGTCAGTTCATCACCGCGCACGAGAAAGAGCTCGGCGGCACCGAAGGCGTGGTGAGCTTGGTGTTTCACTGCGCGCTGGTGGCCGAGGCGTTTCGGCGAGCCGGTGGTCGCGTGCGCTCGCTGTCGTACGAAGATCTCGACGCAGCCGCGCACGATTCACTCCCGCGGCTCGAGAAGGTTCAGCTCGCGGTGCACGAGTTCATCATGGCCAACGTCGAGCACCCCGAGGCGCAGAAGCTCGTCGGCATGATCGCGCTCGCGCTCGACAGCATCGCCTGACGATCGTGATATGCACGGGCCATGGCGAATCCGACGGCGACATTCGATACGTCTCTAGGCTCGTTCACGGCGGAGATCTTCGTGGACCAGATGCCGATCACGGCCGGCAACTTCATCAAGCTCGCGAAGTCTGGCTTCTACGACGGCCTGCATTTCCACCGCGTGATCAAAGAGTTCATGATCCAGTTCGGCTGCGAATATTCGAAAGATCCGAATAGCCCGCGCTGCGGCACCGGCAACTCGCCGCTCGGCAACGTGCAGGACGAGCATCCGGCGAACGCGAAGATCTCGAATCAGCCCGGCACGCTGTCGATGGCAAACACCGGGCGCCCGAACTCGGGCGGCGCGCAGTTTTTCATCAACACGGTCGACAACGGACGGCTCGACTGGTTCACGCCCGGCCCGTCGCGCCACCCGGTCTTCGGCAAGATCACGACGGGGATGGACGTGGTGAAGAAGATCGAGACGACGCCGACCGCGAGCGGCGACCGGCCGAAGACGCCGGTCAAGATGAACAAGGTCACGATCAACGAAGGCTAAGTAACGAGGCTCGCAAAATTCAGGCGAGGCCGATGCGGCCGTCTTTGCGCAGCTCTTCGAGTTGCGCTTTGAGCTGAAGGTCTTCGAGGTGCTCGCGCATTCCGGGGCGAGCGTCCAAGTAGGCCGCCCACGCGTTCCGAACGAACGAGTCAGGATCGACATCGCAACGCGCGGCAGCCTGCTCGAGCAGGTCTTCCCACGATTGCGGCATCGCCGTCTGAGGCTTCGTGTTGGTCACGGGTTACTCCTGTTGCTAACCAAAGCATCGTTCGTGCCGACTACAAGCCCTCTGGATAGGCAGGGCCTTTCGGCACCCGGCGTGCGCCGGCGCGCAGCGCGCGTGAGCACGGAGCGTGTTATAGGCCTCCCATGACTCGTGCTTGGTCGTTGTTTTTCGTCGCGCTGCTCGCGTGCGGCGGTTCGAATCCTCAACCCGCGACGACGCCGCTGCCCGAACCTGCGGCACCACCCGACGCCGCGCCGGCCGCGCCGCCGCCGGCCCCACCCGAGGCAGCGAAGCCGCTCGATTTGCCGATTCCGGCGCCGCAGACGTCGCTCAAGTTGATCAAGCCCGGCGCCGGCAAGAAGGCCGTCTTGAAGCTCGCGATCGCGGCCGCGAAACAGCACGTCGAGCTCGCACTCGACTTCTCGGGCAAGCAGGTCGCGCCGGCTTCGCTCGGCGGCAACTCCGAAGACGTCGCGCCGACGCTCGTCCTGGCGGCCGACACGGAGATCGGCGACGTCGGCTCCGACGGCAATGCGACGTGGAAGCTCACGGTCGCCTCGGTCGATG
Source organism: Kofleriaceae bacterium (assembly GCA_036271395.1). Classification (GTDB taxonomy): domain Bacteria; phylum Myxococcota_A; class Polyangia; order Haliangiales; family Haliangiaceae; genus JABFXX01. The sequence continues at coordinate 4,068 of DATBAS010000229.1, read as the reverse complement.
CCAGGGACCGTGCGGGCTCGAAGACGCCGACCGACAAGTTCAAGGATCAGATGCAGGGCATCGTCGGGCTCGTGATCTCGGGCTCGATCGGCGCCGACGGCAAGCTCGGCAACATGGCGATCCATCTCGACAAGGCCGAGAAGTCCGCGCTCAACGCGGTCGCGCTCGTGAAGCTGTCGCTGATGCCGATGTGGCCGCAGCTGCCGACCGATGCGATCGGCGTCGGCGCGAAGTGGACGGTGACCAACCCGTTCAAGATCGCCGACAAGCTCGACACCACGCAGACCGCGGACTACGAGCTGGTCTCGCACAAAGGCAACCAGTGGGTGATCAACGCGAAGATCAAGCTCGCCGGCAACGACCTCAAGGCCGACGAGCACACGTCGTTCCAGAAGATCGCCGGCACGGGCGCGGTCGCGGTCACGCTGACCGACGGTGCGGCGGTGCCGCAGCTGACGTCGACGCTCGCGAGTGACTTCACCGCCGTGCTTCAGACCGGCAGCGGCAGCGCGGACCTGCAGCAGGCGCAGTTTCACCTCGAGCAGGGCTTCGCGGTCACACCGAAGTGAGCTGGAGCTCGGCGCGTAGCCGAGCGATTCGATCGCGCATCGCGACGCGCGCATCTTCGGGCCCGACGATCCACGCGTGACGGCCGAGCTGGAGCACCCAGCCGGTCACCCACTCGAAGCCTTCGCAGTCGACGAGTAATTCGGCCGAGCCGTCGTCTTGCATCGTGACCTCGCCGACCGGCCACGTCGCGCCGATGCGGTTCACCGCGAGTGGATCGAGCCGGATGCGCACGGTGATCGCGTCGGCGCTCGGCACGTAGAGCCGCTCGCGGCGATACGCTTCGAGATCGAAATCTTGCGGCCGTTCGAAGCGCTCGCCGGTGTTGCGCAGCGCCGCGATGCGATCGATGCGGAACGTGCGGACGTCGCCGCGCTTGTGGCAGAACCCGACGACGTACCACTCACCCGCGTGATGCACGATGCCGTACGGATCGATCGGCCGGCGCTCGTTGTCGTGGCGCGACGCCGACACGTAGTCGATCTCGAGCCGCTCGCGCTTGCGCGCCGCGGTGACGAGCGCACGCAAGTGCGCCGCGACCGCAGCTTCGGCAGGCGACGAGATCGACGCGACGACCGTGGTGGTCGCGAGCGACTTCGCCTCGTTCGCGTCGCGGCCGAGCGCGGCGAGCAGCTTGGTCTCGGCCGATTGCATCGCCGCATCGAACGGCGCGATGCCGCTCTCGCGCAGCGCGCGGATGCCGAGCAGCAGCGAGCAGCCCTCGGCGGCGGTGAGCCGCAGCGGGCGCGTGAGCCGGTGCGCGAGATCGACGAACACGCGGCCTTCGTCGACCGAGACGAGCAAGTACTCGCCCGGATCGCCATCGGGCGGACCGACTTGCGACAGCAGCTCGAGATCGGCGAGCAGCTCTTCGCGCTCGGTGCCGATCTGCTTCGCGAGCGCGCCGACCTCGACGCCTTCGGGATGCTTGGCGACATACGGCACGATGAACAACAGCCGGCGCAGCCGTTGCGCGACGTCACGCATGGTTACACATCCGGATAGCGCTCCTCGATCGCGTCGAGCTCGGCGGCGATCCGCGCGCGCAGGCGATCGCCGCGGATGACCTGCAACGCACCCTTCGCGCCGAGCACGCGGCTGGTCGCGAATTCGGGGTTGGCGCAGTCGAACGTGATCTTCAAGACGTCGCTTCGGTCCGCGACCTGCTTGACCGCGGTCGGGCCGAAGTCTTCGTTCGCGATCTCGGCGGCATCGGCGGTGAACGCGAGCTGGACTTCTTCGGACGGCTCGCTCGCGAACGTCCATGGCGAGCGCAGCGTGTACGCCTTGATGTCGAAGTCGGCGGGCCGCTCGAAGTCCGGCGACTTCGGCTTCGGCGCCATGATCGCCTCGCGAATGCGATCGACGCGGAACGAGCGGATCTCGTGGCGCAGATGGCACCAGCCGACGACGAGCCACGCGCCCTCGCGATAGACCATCGCGTACGGATCGACGTCGCGGCGCGAGGTCATCGCGGTCGCGGCCGTCGCGTACGTCAGCGTGACGCGCTTGTGCAGGCGCGTCGCGGCTTCGAGTGTCGCGTAGAGCTCGCCGAGATCGAGATCGGCGCTCGCCTGGGGCATCGCGCGCCCCGGAAAGTGCACGAGCACCGTCGGCGCATTGTTCGCCGGGCGCGGAAACTCCGTCGGCGTGTCCGGCAAGTCGGGCAAGTCGAACGCGAGCTTCTTGAGCGCGAGGTCGACGATCTTTGGATAGGCGCCGCCCGGCATCGCCTGCGCGACCGAGGCCGCGAGCACGAGCGCGGAGATCTCTTCGGCGGTGAGCCGGACCTCGGGCATCTTGAAGCGCTTGAGATCGATCACGTACCCGCCGTCTTCGAGCGAGTCGTCCTCGTCCGGCGTGACGTAGCGAATCGGCACACCGAGATCGAGCAAGTCGGCCTTGTCGCGCTCGAACGCGCGCAGCCCGGCCTCGATATTGAGCGTCTGATACGCGGCGAACTGCTCGCGGATCTCGCGGTACGTCACCGGCGTGCGCGCGCCGAGCAAGATCATCACGAGATCGAGGAGGCGCTTGCTGCGATCGCCACGCGTCGCCGCGTCGTCTTTCTTGGCCGCGACTTTGTCATCGCCGGCCGGCTTGCGCGCCTGCTTCGCGGCGGAGCCCTTCCTCACCGCGATCGTCGCCCCAGCTTTTTTGGCCTTCGCCTTGCCGCGCACCGAGCCGTTCTAACGCAGCGCGCGCGCGATCGGAAGCCCTAGGCCGCTAGGAGCGGCACAAGGAGGGTCCCGAAGCGCGACGCGTTCACCCTCCTAGAAGTAGTAGCGAACGCCGGCGCCGCCGTTGAACGCGAGGCCCCAATGCGAATTGCCGGCGGTCTCGAGCGCCGAGTTCAAGAAATCGTATTGCCCGACGATCGCGACCTCGAGGAACACGTCGAGCGGCACGTTCTTGAAATCGAACAGCAGGCCGCCGACAGCGCGGATCCCGATCGCGAAGTGCGCCGGCGCGTCGGAGCCGGATTCGTACTCGATCATCCGCGCGCCGGGGCCGAGATACACGGGCAGCACGAACGAGTCGCGGTCTTGCAGGATCCACGGGTGGAACAAGTAATCGCTGTGGAGCTGCAAGCCGCCGGCGGCGAACGCGGCGCCGGCTGCGAAGTCGATCGCGCGGTCGTCGCGCAGATACAGCTTCGCGGTGATGCCGGTCGGCTCGCCGAGGATGATGCCGATACCGAACGCGCCTTTGTCCGCCGGGCGGCCGGCTTCGCCTTTGGCGTCGTCGTCGGCCATCGCGGCATGAGTGAGCGCGAGGAGCATCGAGACCGCGAGCGCGATACGCACGTGGCGACGTTATCACTTTTGACGGGCCGCGCTCCGCGCCTCCCAGCGCGATCAGCCGCGCAGCAAACGCGCGAGCTTGTTGCGGCTGATCCCGAGCGCGCGCGCCGCGGCAGATTGATTGCCGCCTTCGCGCTCGAGCACGGCGAGCGCGTAGCGACGCTCGGCGGCGTCGAGTGTGAGCGCGAACGGCAGCATCACGCCGTCGCCGACCGCGATCGCCTGCGACGGCTGGCGGCGCGTCTCGAGCGCGAGGTCTTTGGCAGCGATCGCGGGGCCCGACGCGAGCACGACCGCGCGCTCGATCGTGTTCTCGAGCTCGCGAACGTTGCCGGGCCACGCGTAGCCGACGAGCGCCGCGCGCGCGCTCGCATCGAGCTTGAGCGAGCTCTTGCGGTAGCGCCGCGCGAACTGCTGGACGAAGTGATCGGCGAGATCGGAGATGTCCTCGCCGCGCGTGCGCAGCGGCGGTACCTCGAGCTCCACCACGCGCAGGCGAAAGAACAGGTCGCTGCGAAACTGGCCCTGCGCGGCCATCGCCTCGAGGTCGCGGTTCGTCGCGGCGACGAGCCGGACGTCGGCCGTCAATGTCTCGCGGCCGCCGACGCGCTCGAACTGGCGCTCTTGCACGAACCGCAACAGCTTCGCTTGCAACGGCAGCGGCAGCTCGCCGATCTCGTCGAGGAACAGCGTGCCG
>DATBAS010000228.1:0-42145 GCA_036271395.1 Kofleriaceae bacterium | reverse complement strand
GTACGGCGCGTGCCACACGCCGTAGCGCAGGCCGGCGGCGTGCAGCGCGGCGAACATGCCGGGCGGGTCGTCGAACTTTGCGGGGTCAAAGTCGAAGGTCTCGACGCCGGTCGCGTACGGCCGGTCGAACCAGATGCCGCTGGCCGCCAAGTGCCGCGTGCGGATCTGCGCGATGTCATCGATCACCTGCGCTTGGTTCGAATTCTCGTCGCGCCACAGCAGCGGGCCGTACGCCCACGGCGCGGGGATGCCAGGCGCGCCGGCGAGCGCGAAGTATTCGCGCAGTACGTCGATCGGCTGATCGGCCGAGAGCAAGTCGACGACCAAACCATCGCCGCTGGTCTCGGCGGTGGCGAACGCGATGTCGATCACCGTGCTCGATTGCCGCGCGACGTCGAACGCGCCGGCGCGATCGCTCGGCACGAACGCGCCCCAACCGCGCGTGCCTACGATCAGCGGCACCGGCGCGTGCGCTTCGTCGTCCGCGGATTCGGAGTCGAGATCGGCTTCGATCTGCATCGGCCGCAGCTTGCCGCGGCTATCGACGGAGTCGCCCCATTCGCCCAAGCCATAGAACGCCTCGGTCGCATCGGCATCGGGGCGCACGCGCAGGATCGCCACCGACTGGCTCGTGGTCGACGTTGCGGCGAACGTGAGCGTGAAGCAGCCGCTCGCCGCCGGCGTGATCGTCACGTGCGCGGACACGCCGTCGGCGTCGACCGCGAGCACGAGCATGCTCTCGGTCGATGACTGCACGCGCAATGCGCTGCCGATCCGCCAGCTCAGCGTCGCCGGCGACATGCCCATGAACACGAAGTACGGATCGAAGCTCTCGCCGCTATCGAGATCGTCGACGGTGCCGGCCTCGAACGAATCGGCGTGCAGCGCGAGCAGGGTCTGGCCGCCGCGCGCGAAGACGAGCGCGCCGTCGGTAAAGGCGATGCTCGCGGGACCCGATGCGAGCGGCACCGCGCGTGGCGCGAGATTGTCACCGCACGCGCACGCGAGCAGCGAGAGTACGAGCAGCGCCGATCGCATCGGCGCCGAGCCTAGAACGGATTGATGCGCGTCGTCTTGTGCGCGCTGACGTCGACCTGCACCAGCTTGTTGACGTGCGCGGTCGCGGCGATCAGCCGGATGTTGTGATGGCCGGCGGGCACGGTCAGCGTGTGCGGCGTCATGAAGCCGGTGTTGCTATCGTCGAGCAAGATCGCGGCGGGAGCCGATGACGTGATCGCGAGCGCGCCGTTGCCGCCGTCACCTGCATTCGAGCTCGACGACGATTTCGTCGGCGCCGGCGAATCGCCGAAGTCTGGCGTCGCGAGCGACGGCATCGATTTCGCCGATTTCGTCGACCGCGCCGGTGCGGCCGTCGCGACACGCGCGGCTTGTGCATGCTTGGCGTGATGACGCGACGACTTCGCGGGCTTCGCATCCGCGACGGCCTCTGCGGCAGGCGCATCGGGGAACACGACCTGGACGTGTTGCGTCTTGGTCGGATCGAAGTGCTCGACCTGCGACGGCTTGCCCGCGAGCGCGAACACGACGTCGTATTGCTTGGTCGGATCGATCGAGGTGTCGACGGGCGTCGTGCCGAGCGGTGTCGATACGCCGTTCGACAGCAGCGTCGCCGTCGCGCCGGTGGGGGCCGAGTCGAGTCGAATGTCGACGAGCTTCGGCGCGGCAGGCTCGGTGGCCGGCGCGGCGGGCGCGAGTGGGGCGACGATGATCGGCGGCGCCGCGGTTTCGGCGGCGATCGCGACCGTCGCAGGCGACGCCGTCGCGCTCGACCCGTGGTGGGCGAAGTGCGTGTAGGCGATGCCGGTGATGATGCCGAGACCGACGAGCCCGGCGACAGGCAGCGCGAAGCGGCGGCCGAGTGTCGACAGCGGCACGTAGCGCGCGACGTGCGAAGTCGCGGAGTCATCCGTGCCGAGATGCAGCGGCGCGATCGCGATCGCGCGCGCGGCATGCTGCGCCTGCTGTTGACGCGACCGCATCGGCTGCGGCTGAGCTTGCGGCTGCGGCACGGGAGCCGGCGGCGGTGGCAGCGCCGGCATCTCGAACAGCGACGGAGGCGGAGTGCCGCGCAGCCCGACCGAATGTTGCGCCGGGTCAAAACCACCGAACAGGTCGGCGTCACCGTCGTCGTCGTCCAGAGCCTTTGTACGGACGAGATCGACGAGCTCGTTGACCGCCGTACACTCGACCTTCGACATGTGCCCCGAAGTGTGCACGCAGCGGACCAGCGCGTGCCAGCCAAATCTCGATGGGTTGCAGACGTCTCCCGTGTGCAGGTGGCGACTAGCCTCGCCACCTGGCTCGGCTACATCAGCGAGATCTCGAGCTTCATGCCGAAAGGCAGCTGAGACTCCAGCGCCTCGTTAGAGCTCCTGGGCGCTGGCGCAACGCCGCGCGCGTCGCGTTCGAACCGCCTTGCTGACGATGGCGTTCAGGTCCGGCACTTCGCGCATCGTATCAAGCGGTTGTGCGGCTGTAACCGACCGCATCGTTCGCTCGTACACTAGACATGATGCACAAGACGTTGCTTGCCGCGCTCGCCCTCGCGGCCTGTTCGACGGAGCACGCCGCGGCGGCCGATCCCAAACCGTTCACGCCGAGCGGCCAGCGAGAAGTCGCGATCGTCGCGGGCGGCTGCTTCTGGGGCATGGAAAACGTGATGCGCCAGGCGCCGGGCATCTTGAAGATCGAGGTCGGCTACGCCGGAGGTAAGGCGACCGACGTCGGCTACGAAGACGTGGCGAGCGGTACGACCGGCCACGCCGAATCGGTCCGCATCGTGTTCGATCCGAAAGTGATCTCGTATCGGGATCTCCTGCTGCACTGGTACTTCCGCGGCCACGATCCGACGCAGCTCGATCACCAGAACAACGACACGGGAACGCAGTACCGCTCGGAGATCTTCGTGACCTCGCCGGACCAGGCGCGCGTCGCGTGGGAGGTCAAGGCAAAGGTCGACGCCAGCCACAAGTGGAACAACCCGGTGGTCACGCGCATCGCGCCGGCGACGACGTTCGTGCGCGCCGAGGATTACCACCAGGACTACTTGGTCAAGCACCCCGACGGCTACAACGACCACTACATGCGCAAGTTCGACTACTAGCTCGACACTGACAACTACGAGAAACGACACTCTCGGGTTAGCTCGACACCACGCGCGCTTCGGGCGGCGGCGGAATCGTCGGCTCGGGCAGCGCCGTCGCTTCTTGCGCGCGCTGCACCATCGCGACCGCGCCGATCAGCACGATCGCGGCGACGACCTGGAGCGCCGATAGCGACGCGCCGAACCAACCCCACGTGATCACCACGGCGGCGAGCGTCTGCATCATCTCGAAGTAGCCGGCCGTCGACGCGCGCGTGAGGTGCAGGCCCTGGAAATACAGCAACAGCGGCACCCATCCCGACGCGCCGGCGAGCACGACCAAGTACAAGATCGACTTCACCGAATCGGCGCTGGCGGCGGCGGGCCACAGCGTCGCGCCGTGGAGCAAGCCGCGCGCGGCGACGATCGCCGTCATCGCGACGAGCCCGACGATCACGCGCAGGCCGGCGGCGAGCGGCAGCGACATCTCGACCATGACGCCGCGGCCGGCGACCGTCGATAAACCCCAGAACAGCGCGCAGATCAGCGCGTAGATCACGCCGGTGTCGATGTGAAACGAGAAGTCGGGCGAGATCAGGCCGACGAGGACCATGCCGGCGATCACCGCGATCGGCGCCCAGATGAAAAACTGCTTCGCGAGACGGTCGCCGAACAACAGGCACGCGGCCGTGGTCGAGAGGACCGGCTGGATATTGAGCACGACGTTGATCACGGTCGGGTTGCCGTGGCGCAGGGCGAGCGTGAAAAACACGGCGCCGACCGCCGAGCCCGCGACGCCCGAGAACGCGAGCCAGCCGAGCGTCCGGCCGCTGACCTTGCGCAGCTCGCCGAGCCGCGGCAACACGAGTGGCAGCGCGAGCGCCACGAGCACGACGTGCTCCCAGAACACGATCACGTCGGCCTCGAACCGCTGGTTGAGCGGAATGCGCCACGCGCTTTCGGTTCCCCACAAGGCCGCGCCGGCCGCGACGAGCCACGGTCCGATACGAGCCTCTCGCGCGGCCATCGCGCGCACGGTACCAGTATCATCCGCGCGTGTCCGCGATCGTCACCGTGCAAGACGTCCACAAGCACTTCGGCAATCGCCGCGTGCTGTCGGGCGTGTCGTTCGCGGTGCACGAACGCGATCGCATCGGCTTGATCGGCGCGAACGGTGCCGGCAAGTCGACGCTGCTCGAGATGATCGTCGGCGCCGGCGAGCCCGACGAAGGCGAGATCACTTGGAAGACCGGGCTCCGCCTCGAATACGTCGCGCAGGAGCCCGAGCTCGCGATCGCCGAGCCGGTGCGCGCGTCGTTGACTCGCGAAGGCGTCGCCGAGCACGAGCTGCAGACCGTCGCGGCGGCGTTGCAGCTGCCGCCGCTCGAAGCGATCGTCGGCAACCTATCGTTCGGCGAGCGCCGCCGCGTCGCGCTCGCCCGCGCGCTGCTCGCCAAGCCCGACGTGCTCGCGCTCGACGAGCCGACGAACCACTTGGACGCGCGCACGATCGAGTGGCTCGAGGCGCGCCTCGCGGCGTGGCCCGGCGCGCTGATCGTCGTGACGCACGATCGCTACTTTCTCGATCGCGTCGCGACGCGCATCGTCGAGGTCGATCGCGGCAAGGCATTCACGTACGAGGGCGACTACGCCGAGTTCCTGATCACGCAGGCGATGCGTCACAGCGTCGAGACCGAGGCCGAGCGCGTGCGCGCCGCGTTCGTGCGCCGCGAGATCGAGTGGATCCGCCGCGGTGCACCGGCACGCACGACGAAGGCGAAGGCGCGCATCGATCGCTTCGACGCCGCGGTGTCGTCGGCGCCCGGCATCGACGACGTGCGCGGCCCGACCATGAAGCTCGAGCTGCCGAGCGGACCGCGGCTCGGCTCGACCATCGTCGAGCTCGATCGCGTGAGCAAATCGATCGCGGGCAAGCAGCTGTTCAGCGATCTCACGCTCGTGATGAAGCCCGGCGATCGCATCGGCATCGTCGGGCCCAACGGCGCCGGCAAGACCACGCTGATCCGCACGATCCTCGGCGAAGTGCCGCCCGATTCGGGCACCGTCACACTCGGCGTCAACACGCGGCCGGCGTACTTCGAGCAAGGTCGAAGCGAGCTGCGCGACGAGCTCACCGTGATCGAAGAAGTCGGCGACGGCTACGACTACGTCGATCTGCCGACGGGCCGCGTCCACGTGCGCAGCTTCTTGCGCGCGCTCGCGTTCCCCGACACGGTCGCCGATACCAAGATCGGCCAGCTCTCGGGCGGCGAGCGCAACCGCGTGCAGCTCGCGCGCCTGCTGCGCCGCGGCGGCAATCTGTTGGTGCTCGACGAGCCGACCAACGATCTGGACCTGCCGACGTTGGGCGCTCTCGAGGACGGCCTGCTCGCGTTTCCCGGCTGCGCGCTGATCGTCTCGCACGATCGCTGGTTCCTCGATCGCGTCGCGACCGCGATCCTCGCGTTCGATCCCGACGGCACCGTGCGGCTCTACGAGGGCAGCTACGCGTTCTATGCCGAGCGCCGGCCGAAGCTCGCCGAGTCCGCCGCCGCGGCGAAGCCGAAGGCCGAGCGCGTGAAGATCGCGGCGCCGCGCAAGCTGACGTTCAAGGAGAGAGCCGAGCTCGCCGGCATGGAAGCGTCGATCGAAATGGCCGAGGCGCGCGTTCAGCGGCTCGAAGCCGCGCTCCAAGATCCGGCGGTGTTCAAGGATCGCGCCGCGGATGTTCCGGCGATGATCGCCGAGCTCGACGCGGCGCGGTTCGCGGTCAGCGAGCTCTATGCGCGGTGGGAAGAGCTGTCGAAGATCCCACCGGGCTAGCCGACGTCGAGTCGCTCGATGTGAATGTTCTTATCTTTGATGTCCGGTTTGCGGACGGCTGTCGCGAAGTGCTCGGCGGCATCGGGTGCGATCTCGACGCGAGTCTCGCGCGCGAGGATCTCGATCTTGCCGATCGCTCGTTTCGTGATGTCGCCGCGCCGGCAGAGCAGCGGCACGATCCACTTCGGATCGGCGTTCTTCGAGCGGCCGACGTTGATCGTGAACCACACACCGTTGCCGCCGCGGTTCGTCGGAGCGTGCGCGCGAGGCGATTTCTCTTCGCGATGCTCGCGCACGCCGCGCTGCTCGCGATGCGGCTCGGATTTGCGCGGTGACTCGGCGGCGCGCGGTCGCATCGACGGCGGCACGGTGAGCTCTTCGGGCGACGGCCGCTGCTCGCGGCGCACGCGCACGAGCGCGGCGACGAGATCTTCGGGCGACACGTCGGCGAGCAACGCGCGCGCGATCGCCTTGTCGTCGTCGGCGGGCTCGCCGGCCAGCGCCTTGATCTCGCTCGCGAGCTGCTCGCGATCGCGCAGCCGGATGTCGTCGCTCGACGGTGCGAGCTTCCACGTGACCTTGATGTGCGCCGCCGCGAACATGCGATCGGCGTAGCGCCGCGCCGGATCGGCGACGAGCAAGATCGCGAGGCCGTGCTTGCCGGCGCGGCCGGTGCGGCCGCTGCGATGCACGAGGACCTGCGGGTTCTGCGGCGGATCGGCGTGGATCACGAGCCCGAGGTCGGGCAAGTCCAAGCCGCGCGCGGCGACGTCGGTCGCGACGCAAACGCGGGCGCGGCCGTCGCGCAGTGCCTGCAGTGCCGTGTTGCGCTCGCGCTGGCTCAGCTCGCCGGAGAGCCCGACCACGGAGAAACCACGCTCGGCCAAGTTCGCGGTCAGGTGCGTGACGCCGTCGCGCGTCGCGCAAAACACGAGGGCGCCGGTCGCGTCGTGAAAGCGCAGCAAGTTCACGACCGCGAGGTCGCGCTCGCGCGGCGCGATCGGAATCGCCTCGTATTCGATGTCGCGATGACGATCGGTCTCGGCAACGGTCGCGATCCGCAGCGCGTCCTTTTGATAGCGCTTCGCGAGCGTGGCGATCGGCTTCGGGATCGTCGCCGAGAACATCAACGTGCGGCGCTCGGCCGGCATCGCGTCGAGCAGGCGCTCGAGATCTTCGCGGAAGCCCATGTCGAGCATCTCGTCGGCTTCGTCGAGCACCACGCACTCGATGCGCGCGAGCGCGAGCGCGCCGCGGTCGAGGTGATCGCACAAGCGGCCCGGCGTGCCGACGACGACGTGCACGCCGCGCGCGAGATTTTGCTGCTCGCGACGCGGATCCATGCCGCCGACGCACGTCACGATCCGCGCGCCGGTCTCGGCGTAGAGCCACTGCAGCTCGCGTTGGACCTGCAGCGCGAGCTCGCGTGTCGGCGCGACGATCAGCACGCGCGGCGCACCGGCCGCACCGACGCGCTCGGCATCGCCGAGCAAGCGCGGCGCGATCGCGAGACCGAACGCGACGGTCTTGCCCGAGCCGGTCTGCGCGGATACGAGCAGGTCGCGTTCGGTCGCGTTGTCGGCGAGCACGGCGGCTTGCACCGCGGTCGGTTCGGTATAAGAGCGTGCGGCGATTGCGCGTGCGAGCGCGGGATGTGCAGTCGAAAACGTCAGAGCGGCGCACCCTAGTCGGTACGACCCGGATACGCAAGCCGCGTGATATGACGCGGCCATGAAACGGCTGATATCCGCGATTCTAGCCATCGCAGCGGGCGTCGTCGTCGCGCGGCCGGCGCTCGCCGACGCACCGAAAATCGACTTCACGAGCTTCGAGCTGCCGAACGGCATGAAGGTCTTCGTGATCGAGGATCACAAGGCGCCGATCGTCTACGAGGTGATGTGGGTCCGCGTCGGATCCAAAGACGAGGTCGCGAACCGCACCGGGTTCGCGCACTTGTTCGAGCACTTGATGTTCAAGGGCTCGGCGCACATCCCGGATGGCCTCATGGACAAGCTGCTCGAGTTGGCCGGCGGCTGGTCGAACGCGTTCACGTCGACCGACGAGACGGTGTTTCAGAACGTCGCCGGCTCGAACTTCCTCGAGCAGGTCCTGTGGGGCGAAGCCGATCGGCTCGCCGGGCTCACCGACACGCTCGATCAGACCAAGCTCGATAACCAGCGCGACGTCGTGCTCAACGAGCGCCGCGAGCGCTACGAGAACCAGCCGTACGGCATGGCATCGCTCTACCTCGACACCGCGCTCTGGCCGCGCGATCACGGCTATCACTGGTCGACGATCGGCTATCCCGACGACATCAAGGCCGCGTCGCTGCCCGACGTCAAGGCGTTCTTCACCAAGTACTACGTGCCGAACAACATCGCGATGGTGATCGCGGGCGACGTCAAGCCCGAGCAGGTCAAGCAGCTCGTCACCAAGTACTTCGCGTGGATCCCGCGCGCCGCCACGCCGGCTCGCCCGAAGTACGCGACGCCGCCGCCGCAACCGAAGCAGATCACGATCGACACCACCGACGACGTCCAGGTGCCCCGCGTCTACGTCGCGTTTCGCGGGCCGAGCGCGTACACGCCTGATGAAGCGCCGCTCGACATGGCCGCGGCGATCCTCGGCGATGGCAAATCGAGCCGGCTTTACAAGCGGCTCGTCTACGACGAGAAGATCGCGCAGAGCGTCAACGCGGGCGACGAGACCCGGGAGATCGGCGGCGAGATGCGCATCGTCGTGACCGCCAAGCCGGGCACCGATCCGAAGCGGCTGTGCCGCGAGATCAATGAAGAGGTCGCCAAGCTCGCGGCGGCGCCGCCCGAAGCCGCGGAGCTCGAACGCGCGGTCAACTCGCACGAGGCGCAGTTCCTGGATGGCCTGGAGCGCGTGTTGTCGCGCGCGATCCAGCTCGCGAACTACGCCGTGCTCGCGGGCGATCCCGATTACTTCGCGAAGGACCTCGCGCGCTATCGCGCGGTGACGCCGCAGCAGGTCGCCGAGTCGACCGCGAAGTATATGAAGCCGACCGCGCGCATCGTGCTCACGATCAACCCCGGCAAGAAGCCGGCGGAGGAGCCGAAGTGATCCGCTACCTCGCGATCATCGTCGCGTTGGCCGGCGCCGCATCGGCCGCGCCCAACCCATCGTTCGGGCAATCCGGCATCGCCGATTGGACCACGCCGCCGAAGCCGACCACCGAGCCGGCGTTCGCGCCGCCGGTCGCCAAGCGCGTGAAGCTGGCGAACGGCATGAGCGTGCTCGTGGTCGAGAACCACAAGCTGCCGATCGTGGCGATGACGCTCGTCGCGCCCGGCGCCGGCGCCGCGTACGATCCGAAAGCGAAGCCCGGTATCGCCGCGTTCACCGCCGACATGCTCGACGAGGGCGCCGCCGGCCTCAGCGCGATCCAGATCGCTCAGGAAGAAGACCGGCTCGGCGCCGAGATCGGCATCGGCGTGAGCTTCGATGCCGCGCGGGTCTCGGTGTCGGCACTGACCGCGACGCTCGATCCGACGCTCGATCTCGTCGCGAAGATCGTGAGCCAACCGGCGCTGTCCCAGGCCGACTTCGATCGCGTCGCCGGCGATCGCGCCACCGCGCTCGAGCTTCGCCGCGATCGCCCGCGCGAGGTCGCCGGCATCATGCTCGTCGCGACGCTGTTCGGGCTCGACTCGCCGTACGGCCACCCGAGCTCCGGCGTCCGCGAGTCGTTCAAATCGATCACGCTCGCCGACCTGCAGAGCTTCTACGCGACGCGGTGGAACCCGGCGACGATGACGCTCGTCGTCGCCGGCGATGTCGATACGCAAAAGCTCGTCGCGAAGTTGGGCTCCGCGCTCGGCGGCTGGAAAGCGCCCGGCGCGAAGACCGTCCGCTTCGCGGCATCGCCGATCAAGATCGCGCAGCGCTTGCACCTCGTCGACCGGCCCAACGCGCCGCAATCCGACGTGCGCATCGGGCTCGTCGGGCTCGATCGCAAGGACCCGCGCTACTACGCGTTCGAGGTGATGGCGAACGCGCTCGGCGGCGGCTTCACGAGCCGGCTCAACCAGCGGCTGCGCGAGCAGCTCGGCATCACGTACGGCATCGGCGCGGGCATGGAGTGGCGCGCGCAACCCGGCCCGTTCTCGATCTCGACCGCGATCGTCGCGGCCGAAACCGCGCACGGCATCACGGAAGCGCTCAAGATCGTCGACGCCATCGGCGCGACCGACATGCCGGCCGCCGAGCTCGACAAGGCGAAGCAAAACCTCATCCGGGCGTTGCCCGCGCAGTTCGAGACCAACGCCGGCACGGCCGCGTCGTTTGCCGATCTGTCGCTGCATGGCCTGCCCGACGATTGGTACGCGCACTACGCCGATCACGTCCGCAAGGTCAGCGGCGCCGAGGTCAGAGCCGTCGCGAAATCGGCGATTCCGTCGGGCAAGCTCGTGATCAGCGTGGTCGGCGACATGGCAAAAGTTCGCGCCGACATCGACAAGCTCGGGCTGGGCGCCGCGGCGATGCACGACCTGTACGGCATGGCGCTGCCTTAGCCAGCTGCTACGATCTGGTCGTGAGCAACGTCCGCCATCGCGCAGTGTTCGGCGTCTTGCTCGTGGTGCTCGGCGCCGCCGCATTCCTCGTCGCGTCGGCGTATGTCGTCGACAAGGGCTACTCCAAGATCCTGGCGGGCATCGTCGGCGCGCTCGCGTTCCCGGTGCTGCCGGTCGCGTGGCATGCGTGGGCCGAGCGCGGCCGCGCCGCCAAGCGCGCCGAGGCAAAGAAGCCCGCGAAATCGTCGTTCACCGGCGCCGATCGCTACTGGCTGCGCTTCGGCGTGGTGGCGCTCGTCGTGATCGGCCCGATGGTCTACAACTCGCGCGTCGAGGTGTTGCGCGCGGCGTTTCGGCACGGCACGTGGTTCGTGCCGACGCCCAAGCCCGGCATCGGCGCGATCGGCCTCGGAGCATCGCGCGATTTTCCCGATCAAGAGTCGCTGCTGCGCCGCGTGCCGAGCGATGCCGAAGCGGTCGTGGTCTGGCACGATGCGAAAGCCGGCCGCGACACCGTGATGGCGTACGGTGGCCATCAGGCGTTCGGAGTCGGCCGGCCGACGTTCGAGCGCCCCGACTTCGACCAAGCCGCGAAGCTGTTGCACAAGTGGTTGCCGCTCGAGCCATTGGCCGTGGTGCCGAACACCGACGGTGTCGAGATCCAGGCGACCGACGGTTGGCGCGCGAAGGTCGAGCCGGCGGCCGGCACGTTGCCGCCCGAGCTGCGCCGCGAGCTCGCGAGCTCGGCGGCCGATTCGATCGTCGCGATCGGCTTCGCGCCGCACGCGACCCCGGTCGCCGCGCGGATCAAAGCGGGCGCGTTGTGGGCGACATGGCGCGACGCCGATCACGTCGTGATCGACGCGCGGGTCGAAGCGCGCGATGTCGCCGAGGCGACGACCGTGCTCGAAGCCGCACGCGCCGCGCTCCACGGCGACACCGTCCCCGACGCATGCAAGCCGGCCGTGACCAAGCTTGCCGACGATGCCGACGTGGCACAAATCGGCCTCGCGGTCGTCGTGCACGTGACCGCATCGGTGAGCGTGCTCGGCGATCTCGCCGGCTGCGCGAACTAACGTTAATTTATCAAGCCTTCACCCGCGCGCCTCGTTGGCGCGTCACCATGTGGCGTCGTGACGCGCGCCCTCGTCACCGCATTGGCGGTTCTCGCATGCTCGCGCGCGGCCTACGCGTATCGTCCGTTCGATCAGACCGACGCCGATACGGCGGAGCTCGATACCATCGAGCTCGAGCTGGGCCCGGTCCGGCTCACGTACGGCGATGGCCACACGACGTACGGCCCGGGCGGTGTGTTCAACTACGGCTTCTCCGACGGCTGGGAGCTCGTCTTCGACTACGACGCCGGCATCCCGCTCGGTGACCCGGGCAGCTCGCTCGTGTTGACCGATCTACAAGTCAAGCACGTGCTGCGCGACGGCTCGCTGCAACAAGCCAGCGGCCCCAGCGTCGCGCTCGAGCTCGGCCCACTGTTTCCGACGCTGCCGAGCCTGCACGACGAGGTCGGCGGCGACGCGACGCTGATCGTCTCGCAGCGCTGGAAGCACGTGACGGTTCACGTCAACGGGATGGTCGAGTGGACGCGCGACCGCGCATGGTCGACGACGATCGGCGCGATCGTCGAAGGGCCGGGCGACTGGCGGGTGCGCCCGGTCGCCGAGAGCTACGTCGAGACCGAGCGCGGCGCGAACCTGGTTTCGGGCCTCGTCGGCGCGATCTGGCGCTACCGGCCGCACGTCGTGTTCGACGCGGCCGTGCGCGTGATCCGCGACGACATCGACAGCACGGGCACCAGCGGCGAGCTTCGTGTCGGGCTCACGTGGGTGATCCCGACCTCGTGATCGGCGATCGCACTTCGACACGAACGCGCAACGCGCCCGCAAAACGCGATGCCCACATCCATCGGGATGAGACTCTCCAACGTTTCGGCCAAGCTTCTTCTCGCATCGGTCTTGCTCGCGGGCTGCACGCAGTACATGCGCCCCGGCGATCTCACGCCCATGAACGCGCAGGTCGCGACGGATCAGCGGACGCTGGTCTGGCAACGCGCGATCGACGTCCTGCTCGACGAGGGCTACGTGCCCAACGTGCTCGACTCGACCGCTTGTTACATCAGCGCGAAACAGCGCGACGACGTCCAGATCGGATCGCTCAGCGGCACGATGGTCATCGTGACCGTGTCGCCGGAGGGTCAGCTGCGCCTGTCGGTGAGCGGGGCCGGCGTCTACGCGTCGTCGAGCGGGCTGCTCGAGGACATCCGAGCGGTGCAAAAGCGCTTGATGGACGAGATCGTCCAGCGTGCGGGCACGCCCGCACCCAGCTTGCCGGCCGGGCCGGGTGCGCCGCCGCCGCCGAGCAACACGTAGCGGAGGCGCAAACGACGGGCTCCTAACGGTGGCCGTCGCCGATCGAATCGACGCCGTACAACGTGTGGCCGACGTTCGGACCGACATCCCACGTCCAACCGCCGTCGGTGCTGGTGTAAATTTGGCCGCCTTCGCCGGCCGTGTAGCCTTGCTCGCCAACCGAGCCCCAACCGCCGATGTGCACGGTGTGTAGATCGGCCGTGCCCGCATGGTTCATCACGACCTCGCCGTTGGGCTGAACCAGCGCGACCGCGCCACCGGTACCGACCGCGACGCCGTTGCCGTCTTGATCGAGGCGGACGTCGTCGAACGCCACGGCTTGGCCGACCGTGAGCGGAGCCCACGTGACGCCGGCATCCGACGAGCTCCAGATCGCGTTGGTGCCGACCACGAGCGCGAGCACGCCGTCGGGAGAAAGCGCGACCGCGCGCGCACCAGGCAGCGTTGCGGTGCGAGCGATCGCCGCGCCGTCGTAGCTCCACACGCCACCATCGTCGGAGATCGCCAGCACGGTGCCGCCATCTTGCGACGCCGCGATCGAGCGGAACGCAGCGACGCCGTCGCCGAGGTTGCGCCAGGTCGCGCCGGTATCGTCGGACTCGAGGAACGTGCCGCTGTTGCCGACGACGAACACCGGCCCGTCATCCTGCGTGCCGACCGCGCGGAGATTCGCCGTCGTCGGAACTTGCTGCGAGGTCCAGGTCACGCCGCCGTCGTTCGTGTAGAGCAGCGTCCCTCCGTTGCCGACGACCCACGCTTCGCCTTGGTAGCGGCACGCGATGTTGTTGAGCTGGACGCTGGGAATGGGCGCATTGCCGTACGCCACGCTCCCATCGCCGCCGACGTGCGCGAGCACGGCCGAGTCGCCGACCAGCCAACCCGTCGGGCCTTTGCCGCCACCTGTGCCTGACCCGGTTCCAGTTCCGGATCCCGTTCCACTGCCGGTGCCGGTGCCTGTTCCGGTGCCGGTCGGCGCCGGCGCCGTATCCTTTTTGCAGGAACTGCCGCTTGCGATGAGAAGACCGACGAGAACGAGTGAGGTCCGCATTTGATTGGTAGAGGGTACCTCGGTGCGGATGTCGCACCGCGATCAGAGGAACGGTGTGTTTCCGACGACGTTGACTCGGTCAGTTCGCGACGACACCGGGCAATGCGCTGATCATGACGTCGGCGCGATCGATGGCGCGTTGTGCGCGGGCGAGCATCTTTATCGGCGCTTTACGATTTAGTCGGATCGCCAACAGATTCCGCTCGAGCTCGCGCACCGTCTTCCACGCGCGGCGATGCGCGAAGGCGCGGGATGGGCTATCCGGCGGTGCGGCGAAACCCTGCGCGAGATCGCCGACCGCGACTGCGAGCTGGCCGACGATGTCGCGGTTCTCGCTCGCGCGCGCGATATCGGCCACGACCGGTGTGGCGGCGACGACGGCGCGGAACGATGGATGCTGCTCGAGTGGATGGGCCGACCGTTTATGCATGCCGCTGACGCATTACACGTCGCGCGCCAAGCCACGGCCGTGTGATGTCGCGTGGTTGCGCGGCTTGTCCGTCCGGCGCGTCCGACGCCCGGACGCGCGTGTCCGAAATCCGGTTTTGGTATGGTCGGCTCGCGATGACACGCACGTTCGTGATGGGCGATCCCCAGGCCCCGTTTGCGAAGGTGCTCGACGTGCTCGATCGACACGACGCGCTCGTCGGCAAGCACCTCGCCGACGACGTCACGCTCGTCTCGATCGGCGATCACTTCGACTACGACCATAAAGATCCGGTGACAGCAGGGCGCGAGGGCTTGGCGCTGCTGCGCTGGCTCGCCGACCACGATCGCGATCGCGTGCACATCTTGTTCGGCAACCACGACGCCGCGCGGGTGATGGAGCTCGCGACGATCGGCGACGATGAGTTTGCCGCGGCTCGCGCGCTCGCCGTCGAGATCGATGCCGGCACGCGCGCGCCCGCCGAGTTTCGCGCCGCATTTCCGGCGCTGCCGCCGCACGGTGTGCTCGGGCGCGACTACGCATCGTTCTCGGTCGCGCAGCGCACGCTCGTGATGGAGATGTTGCTTGCTGGCCGGTTTCGGATCGCGCTCGTCGGGCACCTCGACGGCCGCGAGGTGCTCGTCACGCACGCGGGCGTGACCATGCGCGAGGTCGAGATGCTCGGCGTCGCGGCCGAGCCGACGCCGATCGCGGATGCGCTCGAGCGCCACTTCGCGACGGCGATCGATCGCGTTCGGCCCGACTGGCAGCGCGGCGCGATGATGCCGATGTCGCTCGAGCCGCTGCACTTCGCCGGCGGCGCGGGCGAAGAAGGTGGTGGCATGCTCTACCACCGGCCGTCGAACCCGGCGTCGGGCTCGACGTTTCATCCGACGCGGCCGCGCCGCTTCGATCCGCGGATGTTGCCGCGCGGGCTGGCGCAGATCGCCGGGCATTCCGGACATGCGAAGTGCATCGCCGAGCTCGGCACGTGGGTCACCGACGCCGCGCGCGCGCGCGCGCATGGTGGGATCCGGACGTTGCGCGTGCTCGGAGACGATCAAATCGTGTACGACCTCGGCGTTGCGCCGCCCGATGTCGTCGCCGGTGCCGCGTCGCTCGTGCTCGTCGACGGCGAGCTTCGCCGAGTGCCCGCCGAAGAAGTCGCGCTGCTGTCCCTCGGGGACGGTGTCCACTAAGACAACTTATTCACGCTAAGTGGGCTCAATGTCTCGACGGCGAGATCCGGACGTCAACTTGTAGATCCCACGCTTGTTTCGATCTGGTTCCGAGCCGAGATCTACAAGTTGACCTCCGGATCTTGCGCTCGAATGATTCCGGCCGGTTTGGCGCCACAAGTTGTCTTAGTGGACACCGTCCCTGGAGAGGTCGAGGAACGTAAACCGGTCTCGAATCTCGCTGGCGTGCGCCACGGCATTCGCGAACAGCGCCTCGGGATAGTGCAAGTCGGCGGGGCTCGTCGGCGCGCCGGCGGCGGCGAGGATCGCCGTGATGCGCTCCGGCGACGCCGCCGTCGCCGCGAGCCGCGCGCGAATCGTCGGCCACGACGCGACGAGCCGCGCATTGATCGCCTCGGCGCGCCGGTCATCGAGAGCCTTTTGCGAGAGCTCGCGCCAACAAGCGTCGCCGAGCAACGGCCCGAAGTGCCCGATGACATCTTCACGCGTGAGCCGCGTCGCGTGCAGCAGCGGCGGCGTCGCGCGGTCGATGATCGCGTGTTGGATCGTCGCCATTACGATCGCGGCCACGCCGATCTGCTCGCCGTGATGCGCTTCGGCGAGGTGCGCCGGCTTCATCATCTCGAGATAGTGCGAGATCAGGTGCTCGCCCTGGCTCGCCGGATAGCTGCCGCCGGCGAGCGTCATGCCGAACCCGGACAGCACGAGGGTGCGAGCGAGCGCGCGCATCGCGCCGAGATCGCGCGAATCGGCGACGAGCGCCGCCGCGTCGCCGAACAGGCGCGGCTCGTCATCGGCGAGCAGCACGAACGGTACCGTGCGATACGGCGTGTCGATCACGAGATGCGACATCAGCCAGTCGGTTTGCGCCGTCGGGCGGCACACGCTGTCGCCGAGCCCGGCGTGGATCAACCGCTTCGGCGCGGCCGCGAGCACGCCGAGATCGAGAAACACGCCGACCGGCGTGCGCGCGCGCAGCGAGCGCTTGAAGCCGCGATCGGTGACCGAGGCGCTCACCGACGTGTAGCCGTTCATCGACGGCGCGGTGCCGAACACGAGCTGCGGAATCCCGCGCGCCTGCGCGGCCATCTTGCAGATGTCGTTGATCGTGCCCGAGCCGACCGCGATCACGGCGTCGATGCCGGTATCGAGGCCGGCGGCGACCGCATCGATCGTCGTGACGTCGCAGTGCGGGTGCGGCGCCAGCACGACGCGCTGGATCGTGAAGCGCGACTCGAGCGCGGCCGCGATGCGATCGCCGAGCGCCACATACGTGTCGACGTCGCCGATCAGCGCGAACCGCGCGCCCACGCCGAGCGCTTCGACGAGCTCGACCTCGCGACCCACGAGCGAATCCTCGATCGCGACGCCGCGCGCCTCGCACGCGAGCAGCTCGCCGGTCTCGGGATCACGGTACGTGCCGGCGACCAACTGCGCGATCGCGTCAGCTGCAGGCATCGACGATCGCTTCGAGCTGCGAGCGCAACGAGCCCATCGCCGGCGCGAACGAGCCATCGAACGCGGCGGAGCCGACCGTGAATGCGTCGGCGCCCGCGGCTTTGAGCGCGCGGATCTGTGCCGACGTCGCGACCGAGCCGGCGACGAGCAAGTAGCCGGGCGTGCCGCGTCGTGCGGCGCGCACGAGCTCGATCGGATCGGCTTCGGTCGCGCGGTACGCGAGCAAGTCGACGCCCGCGCAGCCCTTTGCCGCGAACTGTTTGCAGTCGGCCTCGACGTCGGCCGGCGAGCCGCCGAGCTTGGTCGGATGCCCGACGGGTTTGCCGGGAAACGGGTGATACGTCGTCGCGCTGCCGCGCAAGATCTCGAGCACCTCGTCGACGTGCGTGCCGCCGAGCAAGCGTTCGACGCCGATGTCGCGCGCGACACGCGCGGAATTCAAGCTCGCTTCGGCCGACGTGCTGACGACCTCCATATATGTCGTCGCGCCGCGCGCGCGGATGTTCGCGACGAGCTGGCGCAGCACGTCGGGCGTCACGCCGACGTCCTTGAAGCCGATGTGGCGCAGGCCGACCGGCCGGATCTCGTCGAGCACGCGCAGGCAATCGGGCACCGTTTGATCCGCCCGCGTGAGCATGAAGACGAAGTCCACGCAGCCAGCTTAGCGCAGCTGCAGCCGCGCGAGCCACGCATCGCGCTCGCCGAGCACGCCGAGGCGCTCGTGCCAGAGCGTGAAGTAGCGCTCGAGTGCGTCGCTGCGCGGGTGCGAGCCGCGATGGGCGAGCACGAAGTCCTTCCAGTTTTGCAGCTTGTCGGCGACGAGCATGTCGTTGACGTCGCCGAGCGGTGACAGCGCGATGTCGGCGGCGCTCGTAATCGGCCGCGCCGACAGCGTCGCGTTCGCGATGTTGCGGTACTCGAGCGCGAGCGCGAGCACGCCCGGATCGTCGGTGAGCTCGGCGATCCGCGGGTAGCTCGCGGCGAGCGCGGCATCTTCCTGCACGAGCGGATGCAGGCAAAACGCGCGCCGGGCGCGCTCGGAAGCACCGCGCGCGGCGAGGATCTGCAACCCCTCGTCGATGTGATGCATCAGATAGATCTGCGAGCGCTCGGCGCGGCGATCGCCGTATGCGGCTTCGATCGCGCGGTACTCGTGCGTCGCGGTGATCGCCGCGACGACCTCGAAGCGCGCGCCGACGTGGCGCAAGTAGTCCTCGAGCTCGCAGCTCGGCGTCGTGATGACCGTCGCGCTCGACGCTTCGAGGTAGCGCCGCATGTGGCCGGTGCGGCGCGCCGACGCGTAGACGTAGATGCTCTGCACCTCGCGATCGCCGAGCCGCGCGCGGCCGCGCACGCCCCATTCGCGGCCGGCTTCGTCGACGAGCGGCTCGGGCTCGAGCGACGCCGGCCGCCAGCCGTCGATCGCCGCCTGGAGCGCGCGCTCTTCGAGATATGCCCACGCCGCGGCGCGATCGTCGGCGTCCATCGGGAACCGCACCGCTCGAGCATAACGCGCAGGTTGACGTCCGTCCCTCGCCCGCGAACGATCTCGCGCGGTTCCGCGCTACAAGTTGTCTTAGTGGACACCGTCCCCTAGATCAGGCCGCGGTCTCTGAGGGCTTCGAACAGCTTCGCCCGCGCGTTGCCTTCGACGATCTCACCGTGCGCCATCGCGATGCGCTCGAACGGCCAGCCCATGATGCGATCGATCGACCGCCGAAACGCGACGGGATCCTTGATCCAGTGCGACCAGAGTTTCGCGGCGCCGAACGAGCGACCGACGCCGAGCGCGCGCATCACGAGCGGCGTGAGGATGCCGCTGGGCTGCACGATGCCGAACACGAGATCCGCGGTGTACAGCGTGCGCGACGAGCGGTGGAAGAACACGATCTCGTTGCGGAACGGCGCGCCTTCGACGATCGTGAACGACACCAGGTCGTCGTGAGGCCACGGATCGGCGCCGAACACGCTCGCCTCGGTGTACTCGGGAAGTTTTTCGGCGAAGCCGGGCGGCGCCCACAGCTCGCGCGGTGACAGCGCCTCGATCGCGCGCGCGAGTCGCTTGTGATGGAGCAGGCTCGGCTCGGCGAGGATGCACGCTTTACCGTCGACGGCCGCGAGCTCGGCGCGCGTGCCGACGGGCGAGATCAAGATCGCCTTGGCCGGCGATTCGACGAGCATCGATCGCAGCGGCAGTCGCACGCCGGGGAACACGGACAACTCGCTGTCGAAGAACCGCACGCTCGAGGTGACGGGCTCGATGCGCTCGGCCGCGTCCAGCGAGAGCGAGCTGGCGGGCGGAAACGCACGTGCGTCGACGGCGGACATCCGTGGTTGCGTGTTCATGTATGACTCCTCAAGCACGCCGCAGGCCACAATGTACGATGCGCGCGTGCAGCCTTCTCCGATCCGTTTGCCGTCGGGCGTCCGCGATTTTCTCCCGCGCGCGGCCGCACGCCGCCGCTCGCTCGCTGCGCGCGTGATGGACGTGTTCGAAGCCTGGACGTACGCGCGCGTGATCACGCCGGTGTTCGAATGCGCCGACGTGCTCGAGCGCGGCCTGGGAGAAGGCGCGCGTGCCGCCGCGATCCGCTTCGTCGAGCCGGGCACCGGCGAGATCGTCGCGCTGCGGCCGGATATCACGCCGCAGATCGCGCGGCTGGTCGCGACGCGATTCACCGACGTGCCCGGACCGATCCGGCTGTGCTACGAGGGCACGGTCACGCGGCTCGCGGGCGAACGCGGCCAGCGCGAGATCGTGCAAGCGGGGATCGAGCACGTCGCCGAAACCGGCGAGCTCGCGCGCGCGGGCGATGCCGAGGTGCTCGCGATCGCGTGCGACGTGCTCGCGCGCTTGGAGCTCGCCGAAGTCGGGCTCGACCTCGGCCACGTCGCGCCCGCGCGGTACGTGCTCGACGCGGCCCCCGATGCCGAGACGCGACGGGCGTTGGGTGCGGCGATCGCGCGCAAAGACCGCGCGGGCGTGCGGGCCGCGGCGCGCGTGCTGCCGCGCGACGTGGTGGCGAATGCGCACGCGCTCGTCGATCTGTGGGGACCCGCGGACGAGGTGCTCGCCGCGGCGCGCGCGTTGACATGGCCGACGGACGTGCTCGCCGCGTTCGACGACGTGGCGGCGCTGCTCGGCCGCGTGCGCGAGCTCGCGAGCACCGCACCGGCGATCACCCTCGATTTCTCCGACTTGCGCGGCGAGGGCTACTACACCGGGATCCGGTTCGCCGCGTACGCCGGCGGTGCGCACGATGCGATCTTGCGCGGCGGCCGCTACGACGAGCTGATCGCGCGCTATGGCCGGCCGCTGCGCGCGACCGGGTTCGCGATCGATCTCGAGATGGTCGCCGATGCGAGCCGCGGCGAAGACTCGCAGCAACCGCTCGGCGTGGCGATCGCGAGCTCGGTCCCGGATGCGCCGGCGATCGCGCGTGCGCTGCGTGCGCGCGGTGTTCGCGCCGTTGTCCAGGCGAACGCGTCGCCGCAGTGGCTTGCCGGCGCTGGTCTCGACGCGTTCGTCAAGGACGATCGCGTGAATGGCCGAACTGCCGGCGCCGAAATCCAAGCGGCTCGGGCAGGGGACATCGAGCCGCTGATCGCGCTAATAAAGGCCTGATGTCGGTCGTCATCGTCGTCGGCGCCCAGTGGGGCGATGAAGGCAAGGGCAAGGTCGTCGATCTGTTCACCGAGCGCGCCGACGTCGTCGTGCGCTACGGCGGCGGCGCGAACGCGGGCCACACGCTCGTCATCGACGGCAAGAAGCTCGTCACGCACCTGGTGCCGTCGGGCGTCTGCCATCCCGGCAAGAGCTGCGTGCTCGGCGACGGCATGGTGATCGATCCGCATACGCTGCTCGAAGAGCTCGCCGATTGCCAAGCGCGCGGCTTGCTCGCGCACGACGAATTGCTCGTCGGGCTCGGCGCGCACGTGATCTTGCCGTACCACAAGCTCGTCGACGGCCTGCGCGAAGACCACGGCGCGAAGACCGGCAAGGCGATCGGCACGACGCGTCGAGGTATCGGCCCGGCGTACGAGATGAAAGCCGGGCGGCGCGGCATTCGGATGCGAGATTTGCTCAGGCCCGATCGGCTCGGCGAGCTCGTGCGCCGCAACGTCGACGAGCTCGCACCGGTGATCGCGCACCTCGGCGGCGAGCAGCCGAGCGCGAGCGATGTCGCGCGCTGGATCGCCGACGCGCTCGCCGCCGGCGACAAGCTTCGCATGCACACCGGCGATGCCGGCCGGCACGTCGCGAACGCGATCGCGCGCGGCCAGCACGTGCTGTTCGAAGGTGCACAGGGCTGCCTGCTCGATCTCGACCACGGCACCTATCCGTACGTGACGTCGAGCTCGACGATCGCCGCGGGTGCGTGTCAGAGCGCGGGCATCGGCCCGACGGCGATCGATCACGTCGTCGGGATCACGAAGGCGTACGCGACGCGCGTCGGCGAGGGCCCGTTCCCGACCGAGCTGCACGGCGATGCCGGCGAGCGGCTGCGCAAAGCCGGCGGCGAGTACGGCGCGACGACCGGGCGGCCGCGCCGCTGCGGCTGGCTCGATCTGCCGGCGCTGCGCATGGGCGTACGGCTTTCGGGCATGCAGTCGCTCGCGCTGACCAAGCTCGACGTGCTCGCCGGGATGCCCGAGATTTATATATGCGTCGCTTATAGACTCGACGGCAAGCAGCTCGACGAGCCTCCGACAGATCCTGATGATCTGGCGCGCGCCGAGCCGGTCTACGCGACGTTGCCGGGCTGGGGACCGCTGCCGAGCGACGCGCGCGACGTCACCGACCTGCCGAATGCGGCGCGTTCGTACGTCGAGACGATCGAGCGCATGGCCGGCGTGCCGTTTTGTCTGGTCTCCGTCGGCCCTGATCGTAGCGAGACCATTCGTTTACACGACCCTTTTGCGTGATACGATTTTTGTCCAAGGCCGCTCGTGACGTGGGGGTCACAGCTGCCAGACGGCTAACGAACGCCGCCGATAGGATTCGCCCATGAAGATCGTCTGTGATGCCTGCCAGGCCAAGTACTCGATTTCCGACGACAAGGTTCAAGGCAAGGTCTTCAAAATTCGCTGCAAGAAGTGCAGCAACATCATCGTCGTTCGCGGCGGCGCCAACGCCGCCGAGGCGGCACCAGCGCCGCAGGAAAAGGACACGCGGGTCTACGACTACGGCTACGACGGCGGTGGCGGAGCCGCCGGCGGCGGCGACGATGCCGTCTGGCACCTCGTGATCAGCCAAGACCAAGTCGGCCCGATGACGGTCGGCGAGGTCCAGCAGCGATTCGCCTCCGGCGAGATCGATGGCGAGACGTTCGCGTGGCGCGAGGGCTTCGCCGATTGGTTGCCGCTCGCGCAGGTCGATGCGTTCGCCGGGCTGATCGCGTCGGGCAGCACGACGTCGGCGTCCGGCGGCGGCGGTGGCGCGGCCGCGATCGGCGCGATGTTCGGCTCGAGCACCGACGACGGCGGCGGCAGCACGCACAACGACGACTTGTTCGCCGCGGCGTCGAATCGCGGCCATCACAGCGACGATGACGGCGGCGGCGACCTGTTCGGCAGCAAGCAGCCGGCCGCGGCCGCATCGTCGGCGGCGTCATCGTCGGCGAACAGCAAGCTGCGCGGCGAGCGCAACGAGAACTCGGTGTTGTTCTCGCTCAACAACCTCGCGCAGCTCGCGAGCGACAAGCCGGCGATCTCCACGCCGTCGTCGCAATCGGGGCACGCGACCGGCGCGGCCGGCGGCGAAGGCTCGGGCCTCATCGACATTCGCTCGATGGCGAGCGCGTACATGGGCAACACCGGGGCGTCGCTGGGCAAGCCGCAGACGGCTTCCGCGATCGGCTCGATCGATGATCTGCCGGTGTTCGGCGGCGGTGGCTTCTCCGAGCCCGCCGTGATCGTGCCGACGATGTCGCGCGGTCGCGACAACAAGATCCTGTACTTGATGATCGGCGCGGTCACGCTGCTCGCGGTCGTCGCGATCGTGATGGTCGTGATGCTGATGAAGGGCAAGAAAGAGCCGACACCGATCGCGCAGGCGGATACGCCGAGCAAGGTCGCCGGCGATGACAAGGCCAACGCCGGCGGTGGCTCTGCCGACACCGGATCGGCCGCGAACACCGGCTCGGCGACGCAAGTCGCGCAGGCCGACACCGGCTCGGCGAACGCGGCCACTCCGGTGGCGCCCACTCCGACGACCAACAAGGCGGCGGCGCCGACCCCGCCGCCGACGCCGTCGCACAAAGCGGCCACGCCATCGACCAGCAGCTCCAGCTCGTCGTCGCACACGTCGACGCACACGTCTTCGGCGCCCGTCGCGAAAGCCGAGCCGACGCCGGCCGCGAGCAAGACGCCGCCGGCGAGCGATAGCGGCGGCGGTGGCTGCGACGAAGTCTCGTGCGTGATCAACAGCTATGCCGGCGCGTGCTGCGCGAAGTTCCACAAGGGCGGCGGCGGCGGTGGCGGCGGAAACAAGCCAGCCCCGTCGAGCGGCGGCGGCGATCTGCCGGACTCGCTCGATCGCGGGATGATCTCGTCGGCGATCGCGAACGTGAAGGCCCGCGTGACCGCGTGTGGCGAGAAGTCGAGCGCGAAGGGCAAAGTCAAGGTCCACGTCAAGGTCGCCGGCAATGGCTCGGTGTCGAGCGTGAACGTCGAAACGACGCCCGATGCAGGCCTCGGCTCGTGCGTCCAGGCGGCGGTGCAAAAGGCGACGTTCGCGAAGACCCAGAGCGGCGGCTCGTTCAGCTATCCGTTCGTGTTCTAAGCTACCGCGTGGCCGACGAAACCCTCCTGCAACCGCGGACCGGCGAGCAATTCATCTCGTCGATCCGCGTCGAGGTGATCGACGGCCCGGATCGCGGCAAGCAAGCGACGAGCACCGAGACGCTCTCGGTCGGCACCGCGAAGGACAACGCGCTCGTCGTCGCGGACTTCACGGTGTCGCGCTATCACCTCGAGGTCAGCGTCGGGCCGAAAGGCATCGTCGTGACCGATCTGGGCTCGACGAACGGCACGTACGTCGGCGCGGTGCGCGTCGAGCGCGCGATCGTGCCGCCCGGCACCGCGGTCAAGCTCGGCGGCACGACGATCCGTTTCGACGACGCCGTGCGCAACGCCGTGCAGACCGACGGCCGCGACCACGAGCTCGCGGGCATGCTCGCACGCTCGCCTCAGATGCTGCGGATGTTCGCCGATATCGAGCGCGTCGCTCCGACGCCGACGTCGGTGCTGGTCGTCGGTGAATCGGGCACGGGCAAGGAGCGCGTCGCGGAAGCGATCCACGCGCGTTCGCCGCGCGCGAACGGTCCGCTCGTCACGATCGATTGCGGCGCGCTCGCGTCGTCGCTGCTCGCGAGCGAGCTGTTCGGCCACGAGCGCGGCGCGTTCACGGGCGCCGATCGCGTGCACGTCGGCGCGTTCGAGCGCGCGTCCGGCGGCACGGTGTTCCTCGACGAGATCGGCGAGCTTCCGTCCAGCGATCAGGTGGCGCTGCTGGGCGTGCTCGAGCGCAAGCGGTTTCGCCGCGTCGGCGGCACGCAGGAGCTCGAGCTCGGCGCCCGGGTGATCGCGGCGACGAATCGCGATCTGCGCACCGAGGTCAACGCCGGCCGATTCCGCCACGACCTCTATCACCGGCTCGCGATCGTCGTGCTCAAGCTCGTGCCGCTGCGCGAGCGCCGCGATGACATCGCGATGCTCGTCGAGCACTTCGCGCGCGAGCTCGGCGCGGACGGCCCGATCGAGACCGTGTTCGACGGCGAGACGCTCGCGCGCTGGCAGCGCCATCCGTGGCCCGGCAACATCCGCGAGCTGCGCAACGCGGTCGAAGCCGCGATCGTCGTCGGCGTGTCGCCGTCGAATAGCTCGACGGAGATTCCGGCGAACGCCGGCGGCGACGAGCTGGCGCCGCTGCCGCCGTACAAAGACGAGCGCGCGCGCGTGGTCGGCGACTTCGAGCGCGCGTACCTGACGCGGCTGATGGACGATGCGAAGGGCAACGTGTCGCAAGCGGCGCGCACCGCGAAGATGGATCGCTCGCACCTGATCGACATGCTGCGCCGGCATCAGCTCAAGAGCTGAGCGCTTACTTCGGCATGCCGCTGATCGACGCGTGGACGACGGTCATCGGCGATGGCGGCGCCGACAGCACGCGGTGATACGTGAACTTCGTGCCGGTCGGATCCTGCTTCGACAGCGACGTCCAGATCCCGAGCTCGGAGTCGATCACGACGACGTCGAGCACGTGATCGCCATCGAAGTCGCGCGTGATGATCGATTCCGGAAACGCGGCCGAGCCGACGCCGGTCGGAATGCTGATCGCGGTGATCGTCGCGGTGCCCGCGATGCCGTCGGGCACGATCTCGAACAGCTCGCGCGCCTGCGTGTTGCCGGCGTAGACGATGCTGTTGGAGCCCGCGGGCACGACCGTGCCGACAAAGTTCGCGAGCGATTCGTCGCACGTCGAATTCGGCAGCACGACCGGCGGATCGCAATCGATCGACAGATACGGCGTCGACACGTGGTCGGTGCCGCCTTGATGCAGCCGGATCGAGTTGCCGAACGCGGCGAGGTCGAGCTGCGAGTCGCCGTCGATGTCGCGCCATACCAGGTCGCGCATCGACGTGATGCCGCTGTGCGCGGAGCCGTTGAAGCTCGACTGCACCGACGCGTCGAGCTCGCGGTCGTGGTCGTCGGTACCGTCGTCTTGGTTGATCAAGAACACGTACTTCGAGCCGGTGCCGGCCGCGCCGTCGGGATAGCCGTCGGCGTTGATGTCGCCCCACGCCTGCGCGTTCGACACGCCGGTGTCGAAATCGACCGACGTCATCGAGCCGAGGTCGGTGAGCTCGAGCTGTTCGTCGGCGCTGACCGGGTCTTCCCACGCGAGCGCGATGGTGTCGCGCACCGCGCGGGCGAGATCGACGCTCGCGACGTCGTGGTACGCGCGATCGGGCGGGATCGTCACGTCGAGCTCGCCTGCGCTCGAGACCAGCGCGAGCGTGTCGGAGCCGACGAAGCCGGCGAGCCGCGGCTCGGCCTCGCCGGGCGCGGGCGCGAGCCAATCGAGCTGGACGACGCGATCGGTGACGAGCTCCGCGGTGAACGCCGAGCCGTCGTAGCGCAGATCCCACAGCTCGAGCGCGCTGCCGCGGCTCGCCGACACCGCGACGCGTGTATCGCACGCGATCCCGCAGCTGCGCTCCGCTTCGAGCACGCACGACTCGCTCCAGCCGGTGTTGCAGCACGTCGGCAGCGCGTCGCATACGACGGCGCCGCACGGATCGCTCGGGCTCGCCGGCGGCTGACCGGCCGCGCACGCGTTCGCCAGCTCGATCTGACCGAGGAAGCACGCCTGCGACTCGGCGCCCGAGTGCTCGGTGTAGCGGCGCTGCGTCATCGCGCACGTCGGATCGAATTGCGTGCAGTGGTGATCGACCTCGCAACGGCCGGCGACGCCGAGGTTGCAGTCGCCATCGCTCGTGCACGCGTAGTTGTCGTCGATGCACGACAGCGGCGCGGCGAGCGCGGCGGCGATCGCGAGCGCGCGGATCAAAACGACCCCACGAGCGAAACGCCGGCGGCGCTCGGCGAGGCGTGCATTTCGATCGACGCATCGGCGACGAGGTGGATGCGCCAGCGCACCAGCGCCGCACCGATCGCGATGATGCCGGCGCCCGCGCTCGCGGCCGCGATGATGCGCACGTGGCGCGCGGTCTCGATGCGGCTGTCGTAGTCCGACAAGCTGCCGCTGCCGTCGTGCGCGAGGTGCAGCGCCTCGAGCACCAGGCCGCCGCCGGCGAGCACCGCGAGCCCGCCGAACGCGGCGAGCCCGGTGTCGAGGCCGTCCCACTTGCGGCGCGCCGGCGGCGCGGGGTTGTTCGGCGCCGGCGTGGTCGCGGTCGTGGCGGGCCGTGACCGCTCGGCGCGCGCGGCGCCGATCGCTTGCTCGGCGATCGCGGCTTGATCGGGAGCCGGCCGCGTGGCCTCGAAGCGCTCGTAGTAATCGATCGCGGCCTGATAATGATGCAGGTTGAACTCGAGCTGGCCGAGCGCGAACAACAGCTCGGGCCGCGGCTCGAGCTTGTACGCGGCGGCGATCTCGGCGCGCGCGCCTTCGAAGTCGCCCTTGTCATGGAGCGTTCGCGCCTTCGCGATGTGATCGTCGGCGGTCGGCGCAGGTTGATCCGACCCGGCTTCCGGCGCCGGCGTCGGGTCGTCGCCGCGCGCGACGCCGATCAGATGTGGCGCCGCCGCCAGCAGCGCGGCAACCACGGCGATTCGCTTCACGGCTTCTTATCGCCCGGCAACAACAGATTGCGGTCCCACGCCGCGTGATTTTGCGCCGAGCCCGCAGCGGGCGTCGGCGGTGGTTGCGCGACATCGGCCGCGACCGGTGTCGGAGTGGGTGTCGGAGTCGGCGCCGGACTCGCGTGCGCTCGTGGCCGGCGATGCGTCGCCGCCGCCGGCTTGGTCTCCGCGATCGCCGGCGTCGGCGTCGGCGCAGGCGCCGGCGTCGTGGTCGTCATCGGTATCGGTATCGGTATCGGCGTCGTGGTCGTCATCGGTATCGGCGTCGTGGTCGGCATCGTCGTCGGTGCAACCATCGCCGCCGGAGCCGCGCGATGCCTCGTCGCCGACAACACGACCGCACCGAGCACGCCGAGCATCGCGCCGGCCGCGACGATCCAGCGCAGGCCGAAGCCGGTCGTATGCGGTGCCGTCATCGCGCGCACGGGCGGGGGCGCCGAAGGCACCGAGCCCTCTTCGCTCGATCGCTCGTCGGCCGGCCCGAACGTCGGATAGATCGGCTCCTCGGGATCTGGGGTCGCCGCGATCAGCTCGACGAGCGAGCCTTCCGCCATCGGGATTGCCTGCACGATCGTCGTCGCGGCGATCCACGGCGCGTGCTTGGGCCCGATCTCTTCTTCGAGCGTGCGCGCCAGCCAGCGCGCACCGAGCACGTGGCCCTCCGACGCCGCGAGCGCTTCGATCGCATCGGCGAGCGCCCGCGCGTTCGTGAAGCGATCGTCGGGCAGGTGTGCGATCGCGTTCATGATCAGCTGCTCGAGCGCCGGCGAGATCGACGGCTCGACCTCGCGCGGCGGCGGCACCTGGCCCGACAGCACGCGATGCAGCGACGCGACGTCGTTGTCGGCCCAGAACAGCCGGCGACGCGTGACGAGCTCGTACAAGATCACGCCGACCGAGAAGATGTCGGCGCGGCGATCGAATGCGTGGCCGCGGCACTGCTCCGGCGCCATGTACGTCACGGTGCCGTGGATCGAGCCCGACAGCGTCGCGACGCGCGTCTCTTTCGCGATGCCGAAGTCGGCGAGCTTGACCGCGCCATCGAGCCCGAGCAGCACGTTGCCCGGCGAGACGTCGCGATGGACGAGCCCGAGTGGCGAGCCGCGTTCGTCGGTGAGCTCGTGCGCGGCGTGCAGCGCGCGGCAGACGTCGACGACGATGCCGAGCGCGACGGCGAGCGGCACTTCGCGAACGTTATCGACCGGCTTCCCGGGGTCGCCGGTCGTCGGCTGCATCAGCGCGCGCAGCGACGTGCCGTGGACGTACTCGAGCGCCAGATAATCGTAGCCGTCATGCACGCCGGCATCGAGCACGGCGACCATGTTGGGGTGGCGCAGCCGGCCGCCGAGTCGCGCTTCGCGGCGCAGCGACTCGGCAACGCCCGAGTCGGCGCGCAGGTGCTCGAGCGGCCGCTTGATCACGACGTGGCGCTGGAAGTTGTAGGCGCGATCGATGCGCGCCAGATCGACGCGCGCAGATCCGCCGGCGCCGATCGCGCGCAGGATCAAGTACGGCCCGACGCGATCGCGCGAGTCGGCTTTCGCGAGGCTCACGGCGCCACCCCGCGCGCCGGTGCACGGTCGTCCGCGAGCGCGCGCGACTTCGCGAGCTTGACGAGGTCGCCGATCGACTGCTTCGACATGCTCCACTTGCGCGCGTGCGCGAGCTGATCGAGCTCGTCGA
The DNA here is from genome assembly GCA_036271395.1 of Kofleriaceae bacterium. Taxonomy (GTDB): domain Bacteria; phylum Myxococcota_A; class Polyangia; order Haliangiales; family Haliangiaceae; genus JABFXX01. Next base: position 13,153 of record DATBAS010000228.1, on the reverse strand, counting down.
CGAGCTCGCGCGCCGTCTGGTAACGCGCGTCGGGATCGCGCGCGAGCGCCTTGCGAACGATCGCGGTCAGCGCGGTCGGATAGCCGGGCCGACGCTCGGCCGGATCGGCGACCTCGCCATCGAGGATCTGCTTCATCGCGACGGTGTTCGACTGCGCCGAGTAGAGCCGCGTCCGCGTCGTGACCTCGAACAACAGCACGCCCAAGCTGAACACGTCGGCGCGCCTGTCGACGGCCTCACCGAGGATCTGCTCGGGCGCCATGTACGGCGCCTTGCCTTTGATCGAGCCCGAAACGGTCTGGTAGCTGCGCGACCGCGCCTTGGCGACCCCGAAGTCCGCCACTTTCACGTCGCCGTGGATGCCGAGCAGCACGTTACTTGGAGACACGTCGCGATGGACGAGGTTTAGCGGCTGACCATCTTCTCCCGCGGCATCGTGCGCCGCTTCCAGGCCGGTACCGATTTCCGCGATGATCGCGACCGCGATATCGAAGCGCGGCGGCGCGCGCAGGTACCTGAGCAAGGTCCGGAGATCGCAGCCATCGACGAACTCGGAGACCAGGAACGCGCCGCCGTCGAACAGGTCGAAGTCGAGGATCTGGACGACGTTGCGGTGGTGCAGGCCCGCCGCGAGGCGCGCCTCGTCGACGAACATCAGCGCGACGCGCTCGTCGGCGACCAGCTCGGTCCGGATGACCTTGATGACGATCGGCCGCTCGAAGCCGTGCTCGCCGATCACGCGACCGAGGTAGACCTCGCCCATCCCGCCGGTGGCGAGCAGCGCGTCTACCCGGTAGCGGCCGAGCTGCGAAATCACGCCGCCGATGATACGACGGCTAGCCCAGTAGCGTGGGGACGGTTGTCTCCGGCGAGAATCGGCGGTTTCGTACGATTTTCTGTGGCACGAACCACGCAGAAGCGGTTCGCGCGCCCGGCGAACACCGGTGCGTGGTGAGGCGATTCGCGAGGCCCCTGCTTGCCAGGCACCTCGACAAGCGGCGGTCCGACCGGGCCGCCGCTTTATTTTTCGGCGGTACGATAGAGCGTGCAGTTCGCCGAGCTCGTCGCCACCAGTAACGCGGTCGCGCAGACGCCGGGTCGCCTCAAGAAGACCGATCTGCTCGCGACGTGCTTGCGCCAGATGGGCAGCGAAGAGCGCGCGATCGGCGCTCGCTACCTCGCGAGCACCGTTCCGCACAAGACCGGTATCGGCTACGCGACCGTCTACGAGGTCCTGCAGGCGACGCCGCCGGCGCAGGCGCCGTACTTGACGCTCAGCGAGGTCGACCGCCGCTTCGCCGCGCTCGCCGAGCTACGCGGCGCCGGCTCCGCGAAAGCGCGCAAGGACCAGCTCGGCGCGCTGTTCGCGCTCGCGACCGCCGCCGAGCAGCCGTTCTTGGCGACGCTGCTCGTCGGCGAAGTGCGCCACGGCGCGCTCGACGGCGTCATGGTCGAAGCGATCGCGAAAGCGGCCGAGCTCGAGAGCAACGTGGTGCGCCGCGCGTACATGCTCGCCGGCGATCTCGGCGAGGTCGCAGCGACCGCGCTCGACGGCGGCGCCGCCGAGATCGGCCGGTTCGGGCTCACGCTGTTCCGGCCGGTGATGCCGATGCTCGCGCAGACCGCCGACGATCCTGAAAGCGCGCTCGCGAGCTTGGGCGGCGAAGCCGCGCTCGAGCTCAAGCTCGACGGCTTTCGCGTCCAGATCCATAAAGATGGCGACGACGTGCGGCTGTACTCGCGCGGGCTCAACGACGTCTCGGCGTTCGCGCCCGAGCTCGTCGCCGCGGCGCGCGCGTTGCCGGCGCGACGGATCATCGCCGACGGCGAAGCGATCGTGCTCGGCGCCGGCGGCCGGCCGTTGCCGTTTCAAGACACGATGCGCCGATTCGGCCGCAAAGGCCTCGAGTTGCGCGAGACGTATCCGCTGTCGCTCGCGCTGTTCGATCTCATGCTCGTCGATGATCAGACGCTGCTCGGCGAGCCGGCGCGCGGCCGGTTCTCGGCGCTCGGCGGGCTCGCCGGCGAGCTTGCGGTGCCGCGCACGATCGCGCACGACGCCGCCGCGGCGACCGCGTTCTACGACGCGGCGATCGCGAAAGGCCACGAAGGCGTGATGGCCAAGGCGCTCGATGCGCCGTACGACGCCGGCAATCGCGGCGCGTCGTGGCTCAAGATCAAGCGCGTGCACCGGCTCGACCTCGTCGTGCTCGCGGCCGAATGGGGCAGCGGCCGGCGCAAGGGCTGGCTGTCGAACATTCACCTCGGCGCGCGATCCGGCGACGACTGGATCATGCTCGGCAAGACGTTCAAGGGCATGACCGACGACATGCTGCGCTGGCAGACCGAGCAGTTCCTCGCGCGCGAGATCGACCGCGACGGCCACATCGTGTACGTGCGGCCCGAGATCGTCGCCGAGATCGCGTTCAACGACGTCCAGCGCTCGCCGCGCTATCCCGGCGGGCTCGCGCTGCGCCTCGCGCGCGTGGTGCGCTACCGCGACGACAAAGTCGCCGCCCAGGCTGACACGATCGACAGCGTGCGCGCGATCGCGATCGCGGCGGGCGTGCTGCCGAGCGTATAGTTCGCGCGCCGTATCCGAACGCCGCGAGCATCGTGCACGCGCAGGCGACCGACGACGATCCGATCACCGCGGCGGCATCGGCCGACACCGATCCGGAAACTCCGACGGCGCAGAACCCGCGCCATACGTTCGAGAGCTCCGGCGGCGCGACGCTGACGCCGGGCACGAAGATCTACAACCCCGAGGTTCAGAAGTATTTCATCGTCGAAGATTCGTGCCTCCAGTGCGGCGACGAGTGGGCGTGCATCGTGTCGCCCGAAGACACCGATGACGGCACCGTGCCGGCCGGCTGCACGCCGAGCACGACCCTCCACATCGACTTCTGGATGGGACCATCGTTTTCGACCGACACCGGCGACCTCGACAACTGCGAAGATGACTCGACGGTGGCAGCGATTGGGTCGGCGGCGGCGGCGACGTGATCGTGAATCCGCCCGCGGATCTTCCGGTCGCGACCGGTGTGCTCTACACGGGCAGCGGCACCGGCGGCGGTTGCTGGACGCACGTCGAGCAAGCCGCGGCGAGCTGCCCTTGACCTAGTACCGCACGCAGGCCCAGTGCGGCGCGTATGCGATGCGCGGATCGGCGCCGCCGACGTCGGTGCAGATCTTCGCGTCATCGGCGAGACCGCCGCCGCGATACGTCCGCTCGGCGACTTGCGTCTCGTGCGCGTCGAGCCGATAGCCCGTCCACGTCGGGTTCTGGTGCCGGCGCTGCACCGGCCACAGCTTCGTCCAATCGCCATCGTGGTCGACGACGACCGTCTGCAGCACGTACGCGCTCGAGTCGACCCGCGCTTCGTGATCGCACGTGTTGGTGAACTGATACGCGACGATCGGCGTCGGCGCGCGGGCGATGCGCGTCATCTCGATGTCGACGCAGCCGACGCGGGCATGCGAAACCGCGGTGGTCGCGTTCGCGAGCGCGGTCGGCGCGACGACCGGCTTGTCGTACGAATAGCATCCAGCGAGCATGGCGGCGGCGGCGAGGATGGCTTTCATACTTCCACGCTAACGGCCCTATTCATCGCCGACGTTTAAGGCTTCGTGAGCGGCGGCTTAAGGCTTCGTGAGGTAGCCGTTCACGGCGAATACGACAGCTGCACGAGCTTGCTGTTCGAGAACGTGTTGAACGGGTTGCCGGGCGAGCCCGCCGGCGCATCCCAGCCGCAATCGCCGCCGCCGGTGATGGTGACGACGCGGCCGGTCTTCGCGGTCGCGCCGTCGGCGCTGTTGCCGCCGTCCTGCCAGCCGGACGTCGCGACGAACGGCGTGCCGGAGAGATCGATACCCGCGCCCGCCGTCGTGCTGCCGCCGCCCTTGCAATCCATCGCGACGCCGAGCGGCATCGACGACACGATGATCGGCGGGTTGTTGTTCGCGGGGTCGTGCGACAGCGAGCCGCTCGACGATCCGAACGCCTGATCGCAGACGTCGATCTCGAGCGTCGCCGGATCGATCCGCAGCTTGCCGTACTCGGTGCGCACGTCGGAGCCGGGACTCTTGACGCCCGCCGCGTACTCGCCGTAGTTCGTCGTCGACGACACGGGCAGGTACTCGAGCCCGTCGTGGCAGTACGCGGTCCACGGCTTGGTCGCGCTGCCACCGACGTAGAGCGTCGCGTTCGAATCGTTCGTCAGGCCGACGACCTGGCCGCAATTCTGCGGCGCGAAGCACGCGGCGCTGCCGCCGTTGTCCATGCACGCGACCGCGCAGCCGCCGTTGTCGGTCGCGCATGGATCGCCGGCCATCATCGGCGGCGCGTCGAGCTGCAAGGCGCCCGCGTCCGCGTGGACGCCGGGCGCCAGCGGCGTCGGATCGAACGAGCACGCGACGAACAGCACCGCGGTAGGCGCCCAGCGCATCGAGCGATCCTACACGCCATCCGCGGCGGCGGCGGCGCGGATCTGCGCGAGCAAGCCCTGCTTGCGCGGCTCGGGCACGAACGCGGCGCGCGCGGCGTTCTCGGCGCACAGCACGAGCTCCTCGAACGTCAGCTCGGTCGCATCGGCGATCGCGCGATAGTTGTCGGCGATGTAGCCGCCGAAGTACGCCGGATCGTCGCTGTTGATCGTGACCGCGATGCCGGCGCGCAACAGCTTCGCGAAGTTGTGCGTGCGCAGATCGGGCGTGACGCGCAGCGCCTGATTCGACAGCGGGCACACCGTCAGCGGAATCTGTGCGAGCGCGAGCTCGCTGACCAGCGCGGGATCTTCGTCGCAACGCACGCCGTGATCGATGCGCTCGACCTCGAGCAGCGTCAGCGCCTCGCGAATATATGCTGGCGGACCTTCTTCGCCGGCGTGCGCGACGACGTGCAGGCCGAGCTCGCGCGCCTTCGCGAATACCCGCGTGAACTTGCTCGGCGGGTTGCCGCGCTCGCCTGAATCCAAGCCGACGCCGATGAAGTGCTCGCGGTACGGCAGCGCGGCATCGAGCGTCGCGAGCGCCTCGGCTTCCGAGAGATGGCGCAGGAAGCACAAGATCAGCTCGCTCGTGATGCCACGAGCGTCGCGCGCCTCGTGCATCGCGTCGCGCAGGCCCAAGAGCACCGTCTCGATCGGCACGTCGCGTGCGGTATGGGTTTGGGGGTCGAAGAACAGCTCGGCGTGGACGACGTTGTCGGCGGCGGCGCGCGCGAAGTAGCGCCGCGCGAGCTCGGCAAAATCGTCGCGGTCGCGCAGCACGTCGCAGCCGGCGTAATAGAGGTCGAGAAACGACTGGAGATCGCCGAAGCGATAGGCCGCGCGCACCGCGTCGACCGACTGGTACGGCAGCGCCACGCCGTGTTTTTGTGCGAGCGCGAACATCAGCTCGGGCTCGAGCGTGCCCTCGATATGGAGGTGCAGCTCGACCTTGGGCAGGCGGGCGACGAGCGATTCGCGACGCGGATCCAACGTATGCGCGAACAACGACATCCGCGGAACATACCTATTGCCGGAGGTTCCGGGCGCGGCTACGGTCCCGAGCCCCGACATGACCGACGAGAGCTCTGCCGTTTCCGCGCCGAAGATCGACAGTGATTTCGACCCGGTGCCCGCGTTGGCATTCGCGCTGTCGCTGCCGCGCGCAGGCGTGGCGGCGGTCGTCGCGCTGCTCGACGAAGGCAACACCGTGCCGTTCATCGCGCGCTACCGCAAAGAACGCACGGGGGGCCTCGACGAGGTCCAGATCCGCGCGATCGAGGACAAGCGCGCGTATCTCGTCGAGCTCGAAGAGCGCCGCGCCGCGATCCTCGCGTCGGTCGCCGAGCAGGGCAAGCTCGTGCCCGAGCTCGAGCACAAGCTGCGCGCCGCGACGAGCAAGAGCGAGCTCGAAGATCTCTACGCGCCGTACCGGCCGCGCCGCAAGACGCGCGCCTCGGTCGCGCGCGAAAAGGGCCTGCAGCCGCTCGCAGATCTGATCATCGCGCAGGGCGAATCGCCGGTCGACGCCATGGCGTTCGCGACCGCGGAGCTGACCGCCGACGACGCGCTGGTCGGCGCGCGCGACATCGTCGCCGAGCAGCTCGCCGATACCGCCGAGATCCGGGCGTTCGTCCGCAAGGAAGCCGCCGAGCACGGCGAGCTGGTCAGCGACGTGCTGCCCGGCAAGGATGCCGAGCCGACGAAGTTCGAGCAGTACTACCACCACAAGGAAGCGGTGAAGACGATCCCGTCGCACCGCTACCTGGCGATCCGCCGTGGCGAAGCCGAAGGCGTGCTCCGCGCGCACGTCGCGGTCGATACGGCCAAGGTCGAAGCCGGCATCCAGCGCATGGCGAAGCTCGTCGAGAGCTCGCCGTGGGCCGAGCAGCTGAAGCTCGCGGCCGGCGATGCGCTCAAGCGTTTGCTCGCGCCGAGCGTCGAGAACGATCTGCGCGGCGAGCTCAAAGGGCGCAGCGACGTCGCCGCGACCGACATCTTTGCCGGCAACCTGCGCAACCTCTTGCTGGCGGCGCCGCTCGGCTCGGCGAGCGTGATCGGCGTCGATCCGGGGTTGCGCACCGGCTGCAAGTGCGCCGCGATCGATGCGACCGGCAAGTTCCTCGGCACCGTCACCGTCTACATCACGCAAGGCGACGCGCAGCTCGCGAAGGCCAAAGACGACTTCACGAAGTTCGTGCAGGAGCACACACCGCGCGCCATCGCCGTCGGCAACGGCACCGGCGGCCGCGAAGCGGAAGCGTTCGTCAAGCGCGCGCTCGCCGACGCGCAGATCAAAGCCATGTACACCGTGCAGGTCAACGAGGCCGGCGCGAGCGTGTATTCGGCGTCGGATCTGGCGCGCGAAGAGTTTCCGGAATTAGATCTCACGATCCGCGGCGCGATCTCGATCGCGCGCCGGCTGCAAGATCCGCTCGCCGAGCTCGTCAAGATCGAGCCGAAGTCGATCGGCGTCGGCCAGTACCAGCACGACGTGCAGGAGAAGTTGCTGGTCAAGCGGCTCGGCGACGTCGTCGAGAGCTGCGTCAACCACGTCGGCGTCGAGCTGAACACCGCGAGCGCGCAGCTGCTCGGCTACGTCGCGGGTGTCGGCAAGTCGCTCGCGAAGAAGATCGTCGGGTTCCGCGACGAGCACGGCGCATTCGCGTCCCGCGGCCAGCTGCAAGACGTCTCGGGCCTAGGCCCCAAAGCATTCGAGCAGGCCGCCGGGTTCTTGCGAATCCACAACGCGACGAACCCGCTCGACGCGTCGGCGGTGCATCCAGAGCGCTACGGCCTGGTCGAGCGCATGGCGACCGATCTCGGCGTCGGCTTGGCCGAGCTGATCGGCAACGCCGAGCTCGTCGACAAGATCGATCTCGCGCGCTACGTCGCCGCCGATGTCGGCGAGCCGACGCTGCGCGACATCACCGCCGAGCTCAAGAAGCCGGGCCGCGATCCGCGCGCCGAGTTCTCGCCGCCGAAGTTCCGCGACGACGTCACGGAGATGAACGATCTCAAGCCCGGCATGGTGCTCGAAGGCGTCGTCACCAACGTCACCGCGTTCGGCGCATTCGTCGACATCGGCGTGCACAACGACGGGCTCGTTCACGTCTCGCAGCTGTCGGAGCAGTTCGTCAAAGAGCCGAGCGAGATCGTCAAGGTCGGCCAGAGGCTCAAGGTTCGCGTGCTCGAGATCGACAACGCGCGCAAACGCATCGCGTTGTCGGCGCGCCCGCCGCAGCCCAGGCGCGAGCAGCAACCCCGCGGCGACAACCGCGGCGACAACCGCGGCGACAATCGCGGCGACAACCGCAATCGCGGGCCGCGCAACCCGCAGGCGACGGGCCAGCCGAATCAAGCTGGTCCACAGAAGCGCCGCTACGACCAGCGGTTCGACGGCCAGAACCAACCCGGCGGTCCGCTGCCGCCGCCGCCGCCGCCGCAGCAGCAACAACAACAGCGCGGGCCGCGCGACGACCGGCGCGACGACCGGCGCGATCGCGGACCGCGCCCACCGCCGCAGCAACCGCAGCAACAAGGCGGGCCGCGCCGCGACGATCGCCGCGATGACCGGCGTGATGACCGGCGTGACGACCGCCGCGACGACCGCGGCCGCGACGAGCGCCCGGCGCAGCCGCCGTCGAATTGGGGCGTCTCCGGGTTCACTAACAACCCGTTCACGAAGCTGACGGACAAGAAGTCCTGAGCATGTCGCTGCGAGGCGACGTCCAGCCGGCTTGCTGGAACGGCTAGCTCAGAAGCCGCGGCGCGCGTAGATCTGGTCGACCAGCCGCGGCGACCGCCGTGGTGCACGCGCGAAGGGTTTCGAGGTCGACCGAGTCGAGCTCATAGCTCGCCGATTTGCAACGGCTGATCCAGCGGCGGCGTCGCCGAATAGCGATCGTCGCGACGGCGAGCAACCTCGCGCTGCTGCCGGCCGGTGTGCCCGGCGCGGCGACCCTCGCGTTCTCGTCGTCGGGCACGGCGATCTGGGGCTTCGTTGGCTGGCAGATCATCGACGCGGTGATCGCGGTCGCGGGGCTCGGGTTGCTGCTCGGCTCGCGCCGGATCGCGAAGCACGCGGCGACGATCCTGCTGATCGTCGCGATCGCGCTGCCCATGATCGCCGTCGCGGCGAGCGTGTTCGCACCCTACGACCTGATCGCGCTCACGGTCGTGCCGATCTATCTCGCCTGGTGGTTGCGCGACGCGATCGCATTTTTCGACGCGACCCACATGTGACCGTGCGACGATGAGCGCGATGCGAGGGCTCGCGATCGCCATCATCGCCGCGTGCAGCTCGCACGGCGGCGGCGGAACCGGCGGCGACGACGACGGCTCCGGTTCCGGATCCGGCGGCAACGTCGCCGATGCGGGTGTGCCGGCCGCGACGTGCACCGCGATCGCGCCGGTCGACGTGTCGTCGCCGACGGCGACGGTCGGCACCGGGACCGCAACGAGCTGCACCGCAGCCGCGCTGCAAACCGCGGCGACCGCGGGCGGCACGATCGTGTTCTCGTGCGGCAGCGCGCCGGTGACGATCGCGATCGCGCAGACGATCATGATTCCGGACGAGACCGTGATCGACGGCGGCAAGCTCGTCACGCTCGACGGCGGCGGCGCGACGCGCATCCTCTACTTGGATTCGAACTACAACGCGACGACGCCGCGGCTCACCGTGCAAAACCTCGCGTTTCACGCTGGCATGGGGCCCGGTAGCGGCGACGACACCGCGCGCGGCGGCGGCGCGATCTATCGCAACGGCGGCAGCCTGACCGTGATCGACGCGCAGTTCGACGACAACCACGCCGGCGCGACCGGCCAAGATCTCGCCGGCGGCGCGATCTACGGCTTCGGCGGCGGCGAGACCGTGATCTCGGGCAGCACGTTCACCAACAACTCGGCGAGCGATGGCGGCGCGGTCGGCAGCCTCAACGGCAATCTGACGGTCGTCAACAGCACGTTCTCGGGCAACTCGGCGACCGGCAGCGGCGGCAACCCCGGCGACGGCGGCTGCGGCGGCGGCCTCTACATGGATGGCACGCACGAGGCAACGTCGCTGTGCGGCGTGACGATCGCGAACAACACGGCGGGCGCGATCGGCGGCGGGTTCTTTCGCGTCTCGAACGATCACACCGGCACGTTCGCGATGGATCGTACGACGGTCGCTACCAACCGCACGCCGGCCGATACCGGCAACGCCGGCGGGCTCTATCTCGAAGGCCTCGCGGTCGCGATGACCGCAAGCACGATCTCGAACAACGCCGGCGCATACTGCGGCGGGCTGTGGCTCGACGCGGGCTCGGCGGCGCTCACCAACCTGACGATCGCGAGCAACACCGCGACCGCGAGCAACGGCGGTGGCGTGTGGCTCGCCAACTCGCCGACGGGCACGATGACGAACTGCACGATCGCGAACAACCAGGCGACCGCGAGCGGCCAGGTCGCCGGCGCGATCTTCAGCACCGGGCTCTTGCTGGCCAACACGATCATCGCGAACAACACCGCGCAGTACGATCCGAGCTGCGAAGCACCTCCGCTCGCCGGCAGCGCCGGCAACTTGCAGTGGCCGAGCGGCTCGCCGTGTACGACCTCGCCGAAAGTTGCCGATCCGATGCTGGGCGCGCTCGGCTCGAACGGCGGGCCGACCGCGACGATGATGCCGGCGGCAGGCAGCCCCGCGGCAGGGCTCGGCACGACCGACTGCCCGGCGACCGATCAGCTCGGCAACGCGCGCGCGACGCCGTGCACGGCCGGCGCCGTCGAGCTACCGTAACGATCGAACATGCTCGAACCGGGTGCGCTGATCGCGGGGAAGCTGCGGGTCGAACGAATCCTCGGCGAAGGCGGCATGGGCACGGTCGCGCTCGCGACCCACATCGGGCTCGATCAGCGCGTCGCGATCAAGGTCCTCAAGCCCGAGCTCGCGAACCAGCCCGACGTCGTCGCGCGGTTCACCCGCGAGGCGCGCGCGGCCGCGAAGCTCAAGAGCGAGCACGTGTGCCGCGTCACCGATGTCGGCGAAACGGCCGAAGGCGAAGTCTATATCGAGATGGAATATCTCGAGGGCCACGACCTCGCCGCACAGATCATGCAGCACACGCTGGCGGTCGACATCGCCGCCGACTACATCGTGCAGGCATGCGTGGCGATCGCCGAAGCGCATCATCTCGGCATCGTTCACCGCGATCTCAAGCCGGCCAACTTGTTCGTCACCGCGCGGCTCGACGGCACCGCGCTGATCAAGGTCCTCGACTTCGGCATCGCGACCGCGCCGTCGGCGGAGGACTTCAAGATCACCAAGACCACGACGGTGATGGGCTCGCCCGGCTACATGTCGCCCGAGCATTTGCGTTCGGCACGCGACGTCGACGTGCGCAGCGATATCTGGGCGCTCGGCGTGATCTTGTACGAGGCGGTGACCGGCCGGCTGCCGTTCTCCGCGACGTCGATCACCGAGCTCGCCGTCAAGGTCGTGATGGACGAGCCCGAAGCGCTCGCGAACGTCGATCCACGCTATGCCGCGATCGTCGCGCGCTGTCTCAAGAAGCCGCCCGAGGAGCGCTATCAAAACGTCGGCGATCTGGCGGCGGATCTAGCCGCGATCGGCACGCAGGCGACGCAGACCACGTCGATGCTGGTGTCGAAGCTGCTCGGCGGCGGCACGAGTCGCAAGGTCTCGGTGCCGTCACCGGCGGTCGGGCTCGCGCCGACGCTCGCGACGCTGGCGCCGCGCTCGTCGACCGCGCCGGCAGCCGCGGCCGCACCGGTGAAACCATCGACCACGACGCTCGGCAGCGCCGCGAGCAGCTCGTTCGCGGCGCCCGACGATGTGCCGCGCACCGGCAGGGGCAAGCTGATCGCCGCGTCGGTGATCGGCGTGCTCGCCGCCGCCGCGGCCGCGTTCGCCTTCGTGATGCACGACACCACACCGGTCAAGCCGGTTCGCCCGGCGCATCGCGCCGGCAGCAACGCGCTCGCGCACGAGACGCCGCCCGCGAGCGACGCCGGTGCAGTCTACGACGTCAAAGTCCGCGAGCTGGTGAAGCAGTTCGCCGCGAACAAGGAGTACCAGACGGTGCTCGAGACCGCGCTCACCGATCCGGGCGATCCGGAGATCGGCTCCGACGTCGCCGAGGCGCGCACGCAGTATCTCGCGACCCAGCTCAAGGAGCTCGCGACACACGCGGCCGCGCATGATTGCGCCGACGCCAAGCTCGAGGCGAGCACCGCCGAACGACTCGTGCCCGACGCGAAGGCCGAGATCGACAAGGCCGCGACCTGTACGCCGAAGCCGAAGCCGACGACGACGGCGACTACCACGCCGGCAGCGACGTCGGAGCAAGCGGTCGACGAGTACACCAAGGGCGACTACAAGGCGGCGCTGGCGACCGCGCAGCAGGTCCTCAAGCGCGATCCCAACGATCACACCGCGCCGGGCGTGCTCGTGCGCGCGGCCTGCGAGCTCCACGACGAAGCGACCGCGAAGGCGAACATGGAGCTGGTCCCCGGCGACGAGCGCCTGCCGGCGATCGCGACGTGTCACCGCAACGGCATCAAGGTCATGACTGACGTCTCGGCCGACGCGCTCAAGCACATCCAGGCCGGCAATCGCGCGGTCGAGGCTCGCGATTGGGCGACCGCCGAGACCGAGGGCAAGGCCGCGGTCAAGCTCGAGCCGAACTACCGCGACGCGGAGCATTTGCTCGGCACCGCGGCGTGCCATCTGCATCACGACGCCGAATATCAGCAAGCGCTGCAACACCTCGGCGCGCGCGCCCAGCAAATGCTACGCCGCGCCTGCCAGTCGCGAGACAACTGAGCATGCGCGCGCTGGTCGCGCTGGTGATGCTCGCGTCGTGCGGCGCGAAGAAACACGCTGCGGGCGATGCCGCCCCGGTCGCAAAGCCGGCCGGCGCGGTGATCGCGACCGACGCTGCCGTGGCCGCCAAGCCGCCGCGCATCGAGCACGCCGCGTTCGATTTCGTCGACAACCGGCACGCCGCGCATCGCGCGATCGGCGGCGAGCTCGTCGTCGATGCCGGCGACATCGGGTTCGCGCGGTTCGTGCGGTTCGGCCTGCCGTCGCCGCGCTGGCACCTCGGCCACGTGATCGATGGCGAGCGCGCGGCCATCGCCGATCGGTTCGCGCCGCTCGAGATCCCGCTGCCGGTGGCGGCGCACGAAGCGGCGCAGCAGATCACGCTACGCGTCCACGCCGACGCCAAGCAGAAGCTGATCGTGCACGTCGGTGCGACCAAGCTCGCGCCGATCGTGCTCGAGCCCGGTTGGCAAGTCGTCGCCGCGGCGGTCGGCAAGGGCGGCTTCGGCGTGGGCGAGAACGATCTCGCGCTCGAGACCAAGTCGCCGATCGCGCTCGCGTGGCTGCGCGTCGGGCCGAGTCATCCATCGGCGGACGCCGCGCCGCTCGCCGCGGCGACGTTCGATGCGAAAGCCGGCGCGATCGAGCTCGCGCGCGATGCCGAGCTCGCGTGGTACGTGACCATCCCGGATGGCGCAAACCTGGTCGCGCACGTCGATGGTCCGTGCCGCGTCGAAGTTGCCGCGCGTGCCGGCGACGACAGCCTGACGGCCGGCGCAGTCGCGGCCGATCGCGATCGCGTCGATCTCTCGGCGAGCGCGGGCAAGGTCGTGCGGCTCGC
>DATBAS010000227.1:0-78759 GCA_036271395.1 Kofleriaceae bacterium | reverse complement strand
CCTGCCGGATCCGATCGCGTGTCACGTCGTGTTTTCCACCGAGCGTCACAAGCACCGCATCGACGTCAGCTTTCAGCTGCATAATGGCCTCGCGATCGCGGGCCACGAGATCACCGAGAACATGTACAGCTCGATCGATCTTTGCATCGCGAAGATCGAGCGCCAGGTTCGCAAGTACAAGGGCAAGCTCGAGGGCATGAAGGCGCGGCCGCACAACGTGGTCGCGCTGCCGTGGTCGCACTCGATCATCGACGAGGCGTTCTCGGAGCTCGGCGAGCCGGCGATCCACACGAACGGCGAAAGCGGCGGCACGCTCGGTACGACCGCGTCGCCACCCGAGGTTCGCGTCGTCCGGACCGAGAAGTTTCACGCACAGCCGATGTCGGTCGCCGACGCGTGCATGCAGCTCAACCTGGTGAACGAGGTGTTTCTCGTGTTCCGCCTCGATACCGATGGCCGCGTCGCGGTCGTGTACAAGCGCGAGGACGGTAGTTACGGCCTCATCGAGACGCCGACAGCCGCGTAATCTGGTAGCTTCGTCTCCGCCGAGCGCACCAATGAAGATCGTCGACCTCATCAAGCGCGACATGGTCGTTCCCGCGCTCGTGGCGACCGACAAGAAGGCCATTCTCGAGGAGCTCGCCGCCTATATGGCCGAGCATCATCCGCGCATCGATCGCTCGCAGCTCGCGCGCGTGCTGGTCGAACGCGAGCAGCTGGCGTCGACCGCGATCGGCGAGGGCGTCGCGATCCCGCACGGCAAGCTCGCGGCGGTCGGCGAGATCGTCGCGTGCCTCGGCCGTGCGCGCGGCGGCGTCGACTTCGACTCGATGGACGGCCAGCCGACCTACTTGTTCTTCGTGCTCGTCGCGCCGGAGTCGTCGACCGGCGCGCACCTCAAGGCGCTCGCGCGGATCAGCCGGGTGTTCAAGGACCCCGAGTTCCGTCGCCGTCTGCTCGCCGCACCGGATGCCGAGGCGATGTACAGCGTAGTCGCGGAAGAGGACGCCAAGTACTGAGATGGCGATCTCCGTCGGCGAGTTGGTCGAGCGCGCGGAGCTCGGCGCGACCGCGGTGGCGGGACGGCGCGGGCTCGACCGTCAGGTCATGGTTCCGCGGATTCAGAAGCCCGGGCTGGCGTTGACCGGCTGGCCCGAGCAGCTGCACGAAGGTCGTGTGCTGGTGCTCGGCGGCACCGAGATCGATTACCTCGCCGAGTTCGAGCGCGCGCGAACCGTCGGCGTCGAGACGTTGCTCGCGAGCGAGCCGGCGTGCGTGGTGGTGTGTCGCGGGCTCGAGCCGCCGAGCGAGCTGGTCGCCGCCGCCGAAGCGCACGGCGTGCCGCTGCTCAGCTCGACGCTGGTCACCGCTGACTTCATCGCGGCGGTGACCGCGTGGATGAGCGATCGGCTCGCGCCATCGACGCAGCTGCACGGCGTGATGGTCGACGTGCTCGGCATCGGCGTGCTGATGATCGGCAAGAGCGGCATCGGCAAGAGCGAGACCGCGCTCGATCTCGTCGTCCGCGGTCATCGGCTAGTCGCCGACGACGTCATCTTGGTGCGCCGCCACGGCCACCAGCTATCGGGACGCGGCGCCGGGATCTTGGGCCACCACATGGAGATCCGCGGGCTCGGCATCATCAACGTCAAGGACCTGTTCGGCATCTCGGCCGTCCGCGAGTCCAAGGTCGTCGATCTGATCGCCGAGCTCCACGAGTGGGACGGCGACGTCGAGTACGACCGGCTCGGCATGGACGATCGCGTCGAGACGCTGCTCGAGATCGACGTACCGAAAATCGTGTTGCCGGTGCGGCCCGGCCGCAGCCTCGCGACGCTGATCGAGGTCGCCGCGCGCAACCAGCTCCTCAAGGCGCAGGGCATCTATTCGGCGCGCGTGTTTCGGGACCAGCTCGATCACGCGCTCGCGATCAAGCCCGGCGACAAGGACGCGGTCGAGTAGTGCAGATCGTGATCGTCACGGGACTGTCCGGCGCCGGCAAGAGCACGGCGCTGCGCGCGCTCGAGGACATCGAGTTCACGTGCGTCGACAACATCCCGGTGCCGCTCGTCGTGCAGATGGTCGATCACCTCGCGCACGAGGGCGACCGCGACAAGCTCGCGATCGCGATCGACGCGCGCCAGCGCAAGAATCTTTCGGCGTGGGGCGACACGATCGCGAAGCTGCGCGGCGCCGGTCATCGCCTCGAGGTCATGTTCCTCGACGCGAGCGACGAGGCGCTGCTGCGGCGATTCTCGGAGACGCGGCGGCGACATCCGCTGTCGGGCGACGATCTGTCCGAGGGCGTGCGCCGCGATCGCGAGGTCATGCAGGACCTGCGCGAGGGCGCCGCGATCGTCGACACGACGAACCTCAACATGCATCAGCTCAAGGCGATCATCCAGGATCGCTACGGCGGCGACGGCAAGCTCGCCGTCACGTTGGTGTCGTTCGGCTTCAAGCACGGCCTGCCGCTCGAGTTCAACCTCGTGTTCGACGTGCGGTTCCTGCCGAACCCGTACTTCGAGCCATCGCTCACGCACCTCGACGGCCGCGATCCGACGGTCGCGAAGTTCGTGCTCGGCCCCGACTCGACCGACGGCAAGATGCTCGTCGAGCAGGTCGAGCAGCTGTTGCGCACGCAGCTGCCGCTGTTTCAACAAGAGGGCAAGCTGTACGTGACCGTGGCCGTCGGATGTACGGGTGGCAGGCATCGCTCGGTGGCGGTCGTCGAGGAGCTGCGCCGGCGGCTCGGCGACGAGTGGGACATCCTCGTGCGCCACCGCGACGTCGAGCTCGGCGAGAGGAAGGGACGGTAGTGGCGGACAACGTCGAGCAGACCGTGATGATCCAGAACGAGCTCGGCCTGCACGCGCGCGCGGCGACCAAGCTCGTGCAGCTCGCCTCGAAGTTCCCGTGCGACGTCACGTTGTCGAAAGACGGCCACGACGTCAACGGCAAGAGCATCATGGGCGTGCTCATGCTCGTCGCGAGCAAGGGCACCAAGGTCACGATCAAGGCGAAGGGTGATCGCGCGGCCGAGGTCGTCGCCGCGATCGTGGCGCTGATCAACGACAAGTTCGGCGAAGGTAAGTGAGCATGTCGGATCACGATCGCCGCGAGATCCGGCGCACCGGCCTCGGCGTCTCCGCCGGCATCGCGTTCGGCCGCGCGTACCTGATCGGCCGCGACACGCTCAAGGCGCCGCGCCACCACATCGAGCCCGACGACCTCGACGACGAGGTCGCGCGGCTCTACAAGGCGATCGCCTCGTCCGACAAGCAGCTCGCGAAGATCAAGGAGAAGCTCGCGTCGGAGAACGAGAGCGACTACCACATCATCACCGCGCATCAGATGATGCTCCACGACGAGCACATGGTCGGCGCGGCCGTCGAGTACATCCGCGACGAGAAGATCAACGCCGAGTGGGCGCTGCGCCGCGCCGTCGACGACATTCGCGCGGTCTTCGACAGCATCGAGGACGCCTATCTCCGCGAGCGCAAGAGCGACGTCGAGTTCGTGTTCGAGCGCGTGCTGCGCAACTTACTCGGCCGCGTCACCGGCCCGCTCGCACCGCCGCCCGATGCCGTCGTGGTCGCGTACGACCTGTCGCCGGCCGATACTGCGCAGCTGCACAAAGCGGCCGTGTCTGGCCTCATCACCGATGCCGGCGGCAAGACGTCGCACACCGCGATCATCGCGCGCGCGCACGAGATCCCCGCCGTCGTCGGGCTCGAGGACATCACCGAGGTCGTCGAGTCCGACGACTACATGGTGATCGACGGCGCGACCGGCGTCGTGATCGTCAACCCGTCGGCGGCGACGGTCGCCGAGTATCGCGAAGAGCAGCGCCGGCAAGTCGCCGCGAATGCGCGGCTGCACGCGATGCGCGATCTGCCGGCGAAGACGCGCGACGACACCGAGGTGCAGCTGCTCGCGAACATCGATGGGCCCGAAGAGCTCGAGGATGCGCTCGAGTACGGCGCGATGGGCGTGGGCCTGTTCCGCACCGAATATCTCTACATGACAGGCGCGGGCTTGCCCGACGAAGAAGCGCACTACAAGACGACGTGCGCCGTGCTCGAGCGGCTCAACGGTCGGGTCGCGACGATCCGCACGTTCGACCTCGGCAGCGACAAGCTCGCGAAGTTCGTCGAAGAGGCCGATCTGCAAGAGGCGAACCCGGCGCTCGGCCTGCGCTCGATCCGGTTGTGCCTGTCGCCGCTCGGCACCGATCTGTTTCGCAGCCAGCTGCGCGGCGTGTTGCGCGCGTCGGCGCACGGCCCGATCAAGCTGATGTTCCCGATGATCTCGGGCGTCGGCGAGCTCCGCGCGGTCAAGGCGATCGTCGACGACGTCAAGCTCGAGCTACGCACCTCGGGGGTCGCGTTCGACGAGCAGATCAAGCTCGGCATCATGATCGAGATGCCGTCGGCGGCGCTCACCGCCGATCTGCTCGCGAAAGAATGCGATTTCTTTTCGATCGGCACGAACGACCTCATCCAGTACACGATGGCGGTCGATCGCGTGAACGAGTACGTGTCGTACCTGTACGAGCCGTTGCACCCCGCGCTGATCCGGCTGATCGCGCCGGTCGTCGCCGCCGCAAAGGCGAACAACATCCCGGTCACGGTGTGTGGCGAGATGGCCGGCGAGCCGATGATCGCGGCGGTTCTCCTCGGCCTCGGCATTCGCGAGCTGTCGATGAGCGCGGTCTCGATCCCCGAGGTCAAAGACGCGCTGCGGCAGATGACGGCGGAAGGCACGCAAAAGCTCGTCGAGCGCGTGCTCGGCGTCGCGACCGCGGCCGAGGTTCGTGCGATCGTCAGCGCGTACATGTTCGCGATCAGCTCGCCGGTACGCAAATGATCCGAGCGCTCGTGGTGGCCGCCGTCGCGATCATCGCGACGGCGACGGAGAGTCACGCCGGCGATCCGACGCTCGAATGGCGCACCGTCGAGACGGCGCACTTCGTGATCTATTACTGGGCGCCGCTGGACGAGCAGGCGCGGCGGCTCGGCGTGGTTGCCGAGCACGCGCACTCGCTGCTCGCGCCGGCACTCGATCACGAGCC
Source organism: Kofleriaceae bacterium (assembly GCA_036271395.1). Taxonomy (GTDB): domain Bacteria; phylum Myxococcota_A; class Polyangia; order Haliangiales; family Haliangiaceae; genus JABFXX01. Next base: position 73,685 of record DATBAS010000227.1, on the reverse strand, counting down.
GACCGAGAAGACGCTCGTCTACCTGATCGACAACACCGACGCGGCGAACGGCTTCGCCTCGGTGCTGCCGCGCAACGCGATCCAGGTCAACGCGACGGGCCCGTCGAGCTTCACCGAGCTCGACGATCACGAGGATTGGCTCTACGGCCTGATCGCGCACGAGTACACGCACATCCTTCACCTCGACACCTACGAAGGCCTGCCGACGATCTACAACAAGATCTTCGGCAAGACGTGGGCGCCCAATCAGATCATGCCGCGCTGGCTGATCGAAGGCATCGCGGTCTACGAGGAGTCGAAGCGCTCGGCGGGCGGCCGCAATCGCGGCACGCGCTTCGATTCGTACATTCGCTCGGCGCGCCACGGCACCCGCACGATCGGCAGCGGCACGTACGAGCTGCGGCTCGACGAGGTTTCGGGTAACCCGCGCCAATATCCACAGGGCAACGCGGCGTACGTCTACGGCTCGCACTTCTTGCGCTACGTGTTCGATCGCTTCGGCGACGACACGCTGCGCAAGATGTCGCATCTCTCCGGCGCGTACGCGCCGCCGTTCGCGGTCAATCGCCAGATCGCGAAGGCGGCCGGCAAGCCGTTCACCGAGCTCTACGACGATTGGAACAACTACCTGCGCGACCACTACGGGCTCGAAGAGATGGCGGCCGAGCGCCGCGGGCTCGCCGAAGGCCGCGCGGTCACGCACACCGCCGAGTCGAACATGTGGCCGCATTACTCGCCGGATTCCAAGCGGCTCGTGTGGGTGCAATCCGACGGCTACAACTTCACGTACGTCCGCTCGGTGAACCAGGGCGACGACGACAAGCTCGGTCACAACGTCGCCAACATCGACAACATCGGGCCGTTCGATCTGCTGTCCGACGGCTCGATCGTCTACGAGCTCGGCCGGGTCTATCGCGCGTTCTACGCGTTCGAGGATCTGTTCCGCTGGGATGCGGCGACGCAGCAGACCGTGCGGCTGACGACCGGCAAGCGCGCGCGCGATCCCGCGGTCTCGCCCGATGGGCGGCGCGTCGCGTTCTCGATGAACGAGCACACGCACAGCGTGCTCGCGATCATGCCGCTCGAGCCGAACGGCGACATTTCGGTCGCATACGAAGGTGGCAAGTTCGACGAGGCATACCAGCCGGCGTGGTCGCCCGACGGCACGCGCATCGCGTTCTCCGCGTGGCGCTTCGGCGGCTATCGCGACATCCTCGTGCTCGAGCTCGCGTCGGGCCACGTCACCGAGGTCACGCGCGATCGCGCGATCGACATGGCGCCGGCGTGGTCGGCCGACGGCAAGACCGTGTTCTTCGACAGCGACCGCACCGGCATCTCGAACATCTACGCGTACGACGTCGCGGCGAAAGCGACGTGGCAGGTGACGAACGTCATCGGCGGCGCGTTCGCGGCGCGACCGTCGCCCGACGGCAAGTGGCTCGCGTACGAGAACACCGTCGGCAAAGGCGGCTACGACATCTACGAGATCCCGCTCGATCGCGGCGCGTGGATCCCGGCGCGCGAGTTCATCGACGACAAGCCGCCGGCCGAGCTGATCCCCGACACCGAAGCGGAAGTCTCGCTGCCGCGGGCGTATCGCGCGCTCGAGACGCTCGCACCGCAGACGTGGACCGGTCAGGTCGATGCGTCGTCGCGCACGGCGAGCCTGCAGACCAGCGGCACCGATGCGGTCGGCTTGCACAGCTGGGCGCTCGCGATCGGCGAGGATCTGTCGCAGGGCGACACCAACATCGGCACGTCGTACACGTACACCGGCTGGCGCCCGTCGTTTTCGGTCGCGGGCTCGCGCACGCTCGTCGAGCGCGGCGGCTGGCAAGTCGACGGCATCGGCCAGAACTACAAGGAAGAAGACTGGGCCGGCACGGTCTCGCTCGGTATCCCGCTCGAGTCGCGACCGACCTCGAGCTGGTCGCTCGGGTTTTCGTACGACGTCGATTGGTACCGGCTCGCGCAGGCGCCGCCGGGCGGCATGTTGATCCCGCCCGACCAAGCGCTGCCGACGCATCCGATCACGAACTTCGTCGAGGCCGGGCTGCAATCGCGGCTGACGTTCTCGCGCGTCCGCGGCACCACGTTCGGGCTCGGCTCGCAAGATGGCTTCGATGCGAGCGTCGCGCTGCGCGTCGACAACCCGGTGTTCGGCTCGGCGTATCGCAACATCACCGCGAGCTACGGCTTCGACATCTACCAGCAGCTCTGGCACAAGACCGAGGGCTACACGCCCGGCGTGGTCGCGCTGCGCGTCGTCGGCGCGCTCAGCGAGGGCGATCTGATCGGCGCGAACAGCTACTCGCTCGGCGGGGTCGCGGCGCAAGACGTCGCGATGTCGATCGTCAACTCGGTGCGGACATCGCCGATCGGCTACCTGCACGGCTACAACACGCGCGCCGTCAGCGGCAGCGAGTACCACCTCGCGAACTTCGAATACCGTCAAGAGGTCTGGATCATCGAGCATGGGCTCGGCACGCTCCCGATCTACATTCGCCGCTTACACATGGCCGCGCTCTCCGACCTCGGCACTGCCTACAACGACACGTTCGACGCCGGCAAAGACGTGCGCTGGTCGGTCGGCGGTGCGCTCCGGCTCGACGCGTTCTTCGGTTACTTCATCCCCGGCACGTTCGAGATCGGCTACGCACACGGGCTGATCCAAGGCGGCGTGAACGAGACGTGGTTCTTGCTGACGAGCAGCCTATGACCGGCGCCAAGCTCGGCGGCGATGTCGCGATCGAGGTCAGTCACCAGCTCGCCGATCCGCTGCGTGGCTTGCGCGATCGGCTCGGCCTCGTGGTCGATCACCTCGAGCGTCATGTCGCGCACGCCACCGGCCCGACGCCGTATCCGTATCACGCGCTGCAAGCGCTCCGGCAGGATGTCGCCGCGGCGTATCTCGAGGCGACGCAACTCGCGCGCCGCGTCGACGAGCTCGATCGCGCGCTCAAGGCCGCCGGCGATGCACCGCGCTGGTTCGATCTCGCGGCGACCGTCGATCTCGGCATCCGGCTCGCCGGAAGAGATCTCGCCGCAGGCCTCGAGCTGCTCATCGATCTCGGCAACGTGGCGCCGGCGCGTGGCGCGCCCGGTGCGCTCGCGCTGCTCGTCGCGCAGCTGATCTCTGCATCGGCGACATCGGCGCGCGCGCTCGCCGGTAGCTCGCTATCGGTCCGCGTATCATCGCAAGACGATGACACCTGGGGTGTCGTGCTGATCGCCGACAACGGCAACGGCGCCGACGTCGGCGACCTCGGCGAGCTCGCCCGCGCGATCGTCGCGCCGTGGGGTGGCAGCGTCGATGCGGCGTCGACGCCCGGCCAAGGCTGCACGTTCGAGCTACGGTTACCCACGCAGCCTTGAGCAACTGGTGGTGGATCGCGGTCCTGCTGTACGTGCCGAGCGTCGCGCGCTCGCTCGCGATGATCGCGTACATGCGCGGCGCGCATCGCCTGGACGCCGCGATCCCCGACGATCTGCCGTTCACCGCGGGCGAGTGGCTCGCGCGCGAGATCGATCGGCTCGGGCTGTCGGGCCGCGTGCGCTCGATCGTCAGCGACGGCATGCGCCGCAACGCGTTTCACCCGCGGTCGAGCGTGATCCAGCTCCATGCCGACACTCATTTCAAGCGCGACGCCGTGCAATGGGCCACGGCCGCGCACGAGCTCGGCCACGCGCAATTCTGGCTGCGTCATCCGCGGCTCGCGGCGTGGCTGCATCGCGGCGAGATCGTCTGCTACGTCCTCGCGATCGCCGGCGCGGGCATCGCGATCGGCAACGCGCTGTTCGCGCTGCCCGGCGCGACGCAGCTCGCGTTTCGGTTGCTCGCCGCCGCGGCGATCTTGCAGCTCGCACGCCTCGGCACCGAAGCGCACGCCAGCATCCTCGGCATGCGCTCGTTGCGCGCGAGCCCGTTGCTCGACTCGCGTCACCTGCGGTCGAGTCGCGGCGCGATGATCCTGGCGTTCGGCACGTACTTCGCCGGCGCCGCGGCGCGCGCGCTGCTGCTGACGCAGTGGCGCCTCGTCGAGCGAATCAGCGCGGTGCCGCGGGTGCCGCCGGTCGAAGCGCTCACGAGCTTCGGATTCGTCGTCGCGGCCGCGCTCACGCTCGTGCTCGCGGCCATCGTCGTGGTTCACGTCGCGGCGCTGATCCTGTCGCGCAAGACGCCGTTCGCGATCGAGCTCGCGAACCTCGTCGGCACCATCCGCGCGTTCGCGGTCGCGGGCTTCATCTATCTCGTGTGGAACGATCGCGCGGATGCGACCCACGCGCATCTCGTGATGCTGGCGGCGACGCAGGCGATCGGCGTGGTCATCACCGTGCTGGGGCTGCCGCTGGTGATGGTCGATTCGCTCGTGCTCGCGCCGATCGTGAAGCGCGCGGTCGCGCTGGGCGGCGTGCATCAGACCGCAGAGCTCGAGCGCGACCGTCGCGCCGGCCGCGAGCTCGTCGACGAGGGCAACGACGCGGTGAAGGCATTGCACGATGGCTCGTTCGCGTCGCGCGTGTGGGTGCTCGCGCAGCTCGCGTTCGTCCCGCTCGTGATCGCATTCTGGGCGAGCGTGCTGTAGCCCGTCAGCTCACAGTGGATATTGCTCGGAGCACGCGCCGAGCGGTCCGGCACCGCCGCTGACCGGCGTATCCCAACCGACGGCGTCGCACTGGTACCACACGCTGTTCGACTCCGACTGCACGCACGTGCGCGGCGGCACCGACTTGCCGAGCGTCGGCGATTCGCACCACGCGTAGGTCGCGCCGCAATCGTTCTGGCCGCTGTCCCACGCGCCGTCGTCGCACGTGTACCACTCGCCGTCGCTCGCCGACTGCACGCACGTGCCCGATGGGACCTGCGCTGCGAGCGTCGCCGAGTTGCATCCATTCGGCGTCGTGGTGCCGCTGCCGCTGCCGGTGCCGCTGCCACTGCCGCCGCTGCCGTTACTACTGCCGCCGGCGAACGCCTCGAGCGCGGTGAGGTCGCCGAGGAAGCGATCGCGATCGACGTCGCCGGAGATGCCCGAAACCGAGCCGGTCCACGAGTACTGCCACATCGTCGCCGCGCTCCACGGGCTCGGTACGTTGAAGCAATTCGACGTGGTCGGATCCGCGATGTTGAGCGGGTACGTCTGCAGCCCGGTCGTGGTCACGCCGGCCCCGGCGAAATACGAGCCGAACGTGTAGATGATCGGCATGCGGCCGGTCGCGCTTTGCACCGTGCTCAAGAAATCCTTCATGCGCGATGTGATCGCGGACGCCGAGGCATCGCCGGTGCCGCCGGCCCAGCCGAGGCAGCTGTTGTCGCTATCCGGACACTCGATGTCGAGCATCGGCGGAAGATCGCCGGGCTGCAGCGCACCGACGACGCCGAGGAAATGATTCGCCTGATCGGCGCCGTCCTCGGTGGGGTCGAAGAAGTGATAGGCGCCGCGAATCACGCCGGCGGACTTCATGCCGCTCCAGTTCGAGTCGAACAGCGTCTGCGTGTTGTAGGTGCCCTGCGTCGCCTTGACGAGGCCGAAGCGAATGCCGGCGTTGTAGGCGCTCTTCCAGTTGACGCTGCCCTGACCATCGGACAGGTCGACGCCTTCGACGGTCGACGCCGGCGCGCACGCCACGCTGTCGCTGACCGCGGGTAAATCTTCGCCGGTGGTACCGGCGACGGGTGTCGTACATCCAGCCAACAGGATCGACGCGGCGACGGCGAAACGCATGCGCCGCACAAGAGCAACGCGCGTACCTTGTCGCGTTGAACCCGGCACGGAAGCGGCGCTTACAAGTCGCGTGCTCGTGACGTGCAGCCCCGGCGGCTACTAGCGAAATGTTTGCGCGATCTGCGATGCAGCCGCTGGGAGAGTTGTTCGCAACCGCTTGTGGGCAGTCACCGGCCGGCGGTGTGCCCGCTCCACGCCTCGTAGTCGGCGACGCGCTTCGACAGCACGCCGATATCCTCGCCGGCCGTCGCGCGCTCTTCCGCCGCGACGACGAGCAACCCCATCGCCGCCTGCAACAGGCGACCACCGGGCAGCGGCAGGTTCGCGCCGCGCAGCGCGTACTCGCGAACCTCGGCGATCTTGTATTTCTGAGTGCCGATGACGAGGTAGTCGTCCTTCATGTAGACGACGTCGATGCCGACGAGCAACGCGTGCTCGAGCTCGCGCCTCGCGCTGGCATCGCCGCGGCCTTCGGCCTGATCGCGCATGCGGCGCTTCGCGTCTTCGTAGACCTCGGGCCGCGTGATCGGCGCGTCGCGCGTGTACGGCGCGAGCTGCTCGGAGATGCCCTTCGCGGCTTCGGGGCCGTCGGCGACGTGCAGCGCGACCTCGAGATCGCCGAGCGCGAGCAGGAGATCTCGGCTGCGCGCGCGCCGGCGGGCTTCGCTGAAGCGCTCGTGCGCGAGATACGCGAGCCCCGCGCACGCGAACACGCCACCGGGCAAGAGCGAGAATCCGGCCGCGGCCACGCCGGCGATCGCGACGCCCGATGCGATCAGCGGCGCGGTCGGCGAGCGGCCGATCAGCTCGACCCGATCGAGCAGGCGCGCATCGAGCCGGATGATCGGATTGCCGGGCGGCGCGATCACGAGCCACGGCGCTTCGACGCCGATGCCGCTGCGCGGCAACAGCCGTTGACGATCGATCGTGGGGGCGGCAACGTCCATGGGTCAATCAGCCGAGCTCGACGACACCGGCGTCGGCGAGATGAGCGAACGCGAGCAGCGCTTCGGCTTCACGAACGCTGGCCGACTTCACCAGCGAGAGCAAGTCCCAGCGGCCATCGATGCGACCGGCGAGCTCGACCTCGGCCGGTGACAGGTTGTGCTCGCGGCGAACCTCCTCGGTGACCTCGCGAACCAGCTTCGGCACGCGGTGCTTGGCGAGCAGCCGCTTCGCGATCTCGGCGACGCGCGCGCGCTCGATCTGCGTGAACGTGGTGCGAACTTCTTGATCGTGCGGATCTTGATGCAGCGCCTGCGCGGCCATCGCGAGCGCGCCGGCGCGATCGCCCTGGCGCAGGCGGCCGCGCGCGCCGGCGGCGAGCTCGATCGCCGAGTTCGTGCGCTCGCGCTGGCGGCGATCGATCACGAGCTTGCCGGCTTGCACCATCTCGACGAGCGCGTCGTAGGTCGCGTACCGCTCGGCGGAGAATGCCGCGGCGATCTCGGCGGCGGTGTAACGATCGCCGGCGAGCGTCCACGCCTTGGCCGGATCGACGACGTCGTCGGGCACGGCCGGTGGCGGCGTCGCGCCGGGCGGCACGTAGAACGTGATGTCGTCGGCTCCGAGGATGTCCATGACCTCGGCCATGCGCTGGGCGCGGCGGCGGGCGACCGTCAAGCACACCTCGATCGACAGCTGCGCCGACACCCCGGTGGCGGGCGTGACCTGGCGCGGTAACACGTCGAAATCACCCTCGTGCCAGGTCACGACGTCGGTGACCGTCTCGCGGATCTTCGTTGCGAGAATTTCTACCAGCGCGCCTTCGGTTATCAGCCCCGACATGAGCAAAACCTTGCCCAGCGGCACGCCGGTCTCGGCGCGAGCTTCGAGCGCGTCGGCGAGCGCGCGCTCGGCGACGAGCCCGCTCCTGACCAAGATCACGCCGAGCTGCTCGTCGCGGCGATTACTGCTCGCCCACACGATCTGGCCATCCTCGATCGTCACGCTGCGGGTGAGGCCGCGGCGCTCGAAGGTCACGGGCGCGGAGAGCCGCCGCTTGGCGACCCACTCGAGCACGTCCTCGGCGGACATGGTGCTGAGCGAGCCGCGCATGGACATCGCTTTGAGCATAGCGGAACTTCCGGTACATTGTCCGTGATGGCCGAGACACCACGCAGTGGCATTCTCGTCGATCCGCGCTCGCTGATCGTCGGCGGCCTCGTCGCCGCAGTCGGCGTCGTCGTGCTCGTGTTCTTCATGTGGATGGTGCCGAACGCGGCGGCGCGCGAAGCCAAGTCGGCGTGTGCCGGCCTGATGTCGCAACCGCCGCTGAACCCGGCGCTGTGCCCGAGCGGCGCCGCGTGCACCTATCCGATCGCGGCGCCGGACTTCGTCGCGTACGACCACAACAATCAGCCGGTCAAGCTGTCGCAGTTCAGAGGCAAGGTCGTGCTGCTCAACTTCTGGGCGTCGTGGTGCGGCGTCTGCAAGACCGAGAAGCCGCATCTCGAGCAGATGGCGAAGGACATGGCCGGCAACGACTTCGTCGTCATCGCGCTCGCATCGGATCGCAACTGGTCCGACGTGCTCGTCGCGATCGTCGACGCGCTCGCGCCGAACGTGCCGGTGCCCGGCGGCAAGGATGTCAGCCTGTCGGATGCCTTGCACGCGTACGCGCTCGGCCTGCCGAAAGGCACCGCGTTCCAGGTGCTGCTCGATCCGCCGAAAGGCGACAACAACATCGGCCAGATCGCGGCGTCGTGGGGCATCACCGCGGTTCCCGAGTCGGCGCTGATCGATCGCCAGGGCAACATCCGCCACTACTTCGGCAACAAGCGCGACTGGAACACGCCGGTCGCCGAAACCTGCCTGCGCTCGGTGATCGACGAATAGTATGGCTCGCGTCCTCGTGATCGACGACGAGCAAGACGTCGTGCGCTTGATCGTCAAAGTGCTGTCGGGGCGCGGCCACGTCGTCGGCGTCGCGCGCGACGGTGTCAGCGCGCTCGCCCGCGTCAAAGCGGAGCCGCCCGAAGTGATCGTGCTCGATAGCGACCTGCCGAAGATCGACGGCGCCGAAGTCTGTCGCCAGCTCAAGACCAACGCGGTCACCGCGGCGATTCCGATCGTGATGATGACCTCGGAGTACGTCGACATCTACGACGTCGGCGCCGATGGCGGTCCCGATGCGTTCGTGGTGCGGCCGTTCGTGCCCGCGCTGCTGGCCAACGTCGTCGAGCGCGCGCTGTTCGATCGGTAATGAAGGTCCCGTTCACGATTCTCACGGGCTGGCTCGGCGCCGGCAAGACGACCGCGCTCAACCGCCTGCTGGCCGCGCCGCACGGCAAGCGCATCGCCGTGCTCGTCAACGAGCTCGGCCGGATCTCGATCGACACGCAGCTGATCGTCGGTCGCGGCGGCGACGTGCTCGAGCTGGCCGGTGGCTGCGTGTGCTGCAAGGTCGATATCAAGAACGACTTATGGGAAGGCATCGCCGACATTGCCCGGCGCAGCCATCCCGATCACATCGTGCTCGAGACGACCGGCATCGCCGAGCCCGCGATGATCTTGGAGTCGCTCAATGCACCGCAACCACTCGGCGATGGCTCCGAGGTTTGGGCGAAGCGCGCGCGAGAGCAAGCCGCGGCGCGCGATGCGATCGCGCCGGCCGGCGTGGTGTGCGTGGTCGACGCCGAATCGGGCGCGAATGCGCTCGCCGAACGCGAAGAGGCCGGCGCGCAGGTGATGGCCGCCGATCGCGTGCTGATCAGCAAGCTCGACGTCGCCTCACCCGACGCGGTGCGCGCGACCCACGCGCGTTTAGATCAGCTCGCGCCGCATGCGGAGCGCGCGGCCTTTCCAGATGATCAAATGCTCGCGATGGCGGCGTGGTTGCTCGAGCCGCGCGCGCTGCGCGCATGGTCGCGCGCCGGCGACGCGCACGAGGCACACGATCACGGCAATCAGCTGATCGCGATCACGTTCGCAGACGACGTGCCGCTCGTCGGCGAACGCGTGGTCGCCGTGCTCGAAGCACTCGGCGATCGACTCGTGCGCGCGAAGGGCTTCGTGAGCTTGGCCGGCGACGATCGCCGCGGCTTCGTCGAGCGCGCGGGAGTGAGAACGTCGCTCGAGCACCGCGACGTTTGGGGAGTCGCACCGCGTCGCACGGAGCTCGTGATGATCGGCGAAGATCTCGATGAAGCTGCGTTACGCCGCGCCTTGTGGGCGTGTCGCGCCGGCTAGCCACTTAGCTCGGCTTGCGCGGCCATCGCTTCGTGGCCATCTTGTCGGCCGAGGAGGTGGACATGCTGACACTGGCACTTGTCGCCGCCGGGGTGGCGCTAGCCATGAAGCTCGGCCGCAAGCGGCACTGGCACTGCTAGCCGCAGGACTCGAAGCGCCGACCGCGGTTGCGATCGCGACTGCAGCTCGCGCGTTGCCGAGGCCGCCGCGCGTTGGCGCTGGCGATGCAACGTGCGTCGTCATGCGCGCATTGGTTCAGGACGAGCTCTCGAAGGTTAGCGGCGGCGTCGCGATGGCGAGCGTCACCAGCACCACCGGCACCAAGACGTTTCACTGCAACGATACGAGCCATCAGCTCGTCGGCGCGTTCACGGCGAACCCGATGTGCACCGGAGCTGGCTTCGCGTATCCGGCGCGCGTGACGCACGAGTAGCCGTTACTCGACGGAGCCGATGCGGTTCCACCGCATGCCGTGCTCGCCGATCGAGAGCCAGATTCCGCTGACCCGGCCGATCACGCGATCGACGGAAAGTGCGCCCCAAACGCGCGAATCGTTCGCGTCGTCGCGATGGTCGCCCATCACGAACACGTGGCCCGCGGGCACGACGTAATGGATCTGCTGCGCACACTCGTCGCTGCCCGCCGAGCCGACGAGCGTGCCGATCGGCGCGGCGTCGTTTTCGCCGGTGTTGCGGCAGCTCGGCGCGCTGCCGTCGGCGCGTGGAAAGTCGCCCAGCGGATCGCTCGAGCGATTCTGGCGATACATCGTCTCGAACGTATGCGTGCCGAGCGTCGCGCGATACAGGCTGCACGGCCGTGGCTCCATCCAGCGCCCGTGATCTTCGTCGTAGTCGTCGTCGACGCAATCGCCGCCGACCGGCGCGTCCTCGATCCGCTTGCCGTCGACGTAGAGTGCGTTGCAGCGCACCTCGACCGATTCGCCGCCGACCGCGACGACGCGTGAGAAGTATTGCCGCGCCGGGTTGCACGGATAATCGAACACGACCAGATCGCCGTGATGCGGGTCGCGCGCGAGCTTGTTGACGAAGATGTGATCGCCGATCTGGAGCGTCGGCATGCCGCTGCTCGACGGGATCCGAAACGCCTGCACGCAGATCTTCCCGACGATAACGGCGCCGCCGACGTTCGCGCCGATCGCGATCAAGCCGACCAGCCACTGCCTTTCGGTGGCCGCACGATCGCGCCCGCGCAGCATGACGACAGCGTCGACCGCCGATGCGAGGTGCACGATCCACAACAGCCACGCGCACCACGCGAGCCACGTGCTCGCCAGCATCAGCACGACCGTCGGCGCGATCCACGCGATCATGCGGTTGTTGCGGCCCGCGAGCCCTTGCGCGAAGCCCGGGAACAGCAACGTCGCCACCGCCTGCCAGATCATGGCGCGAGCATACGCTCAGTCGACGGAGCCGATGCGGCTCCAGCGTCGCCCGTGCTTGCCGGTCGACGTCCAGATGCTGCGAACGCGTCCGACCGCGGCTTCGATCGGGAAGGCTCCCCACACGTGCGAATCGTTCGCGCCGTCGCGGTGATCGCCGAGCACGAACAGGTAGCCCGGCGGCACGACGTAGCGCGCGTGCTGCGCGCATGGATCGGTGGCCACCGTCGTCGCGATCGAGCCGACGGCCACGCCCTTCCCGCAGCTCGGCAGTCCCAAATCCGGGAAGCCAAGCGCGTCGTCCGAGCTGCGCTCGGCGGTGTACATCGTCTCGAACGTGTGCGAGCCGAGCGTCTCGCGGCCCACGCGGCACGGCTGCGGGCTCAGCCATCGATCGCGGTCGCGATCCTAGTCTTCGAGCTCGCAGCCGATCGGCTCGTGCGTCTCGTCGATCCGGTTGCCGTCGACGTAGAGCGTGCCGCGCGAATCTCCACGCTTTCGCCGCCGAGCGCGACCACGCGCGAGATGTACTGGCGCGACGGATCGCACGGATAGTCGAACGCGATCAGCTCGCCGCGCTCGATCGCACGGACGTGCGGCGACAACTTTTCGACGAACACGTGATCGCCGACGAGTAACGTCGGCGAGCTGCTGCTCGACGGGATGGAGAACGATTCGACGACGAAGCGCGTCACGCCGGCCGCGATCGCGAACGTCGCGGCGATCGCGACGACGGCGAGCAACCAGCGCTTTGGCTTCGTCGCCGCGCGCAGGCGGAACGCGTCGATCGCGCACGCCACGCAGATCGCCCAGTGCAGCGGCACCCACCACACGAGCCAAGCGCACGCGACGTCGACGACCACGATCGCGGCGAGCCACGCGACCATCCGCCGCGGCCGGCCCGCGAGGCCTTGCCCGAAGCCCGGAAAGAACACCGTCACGAGCGCCGGCCACCACATCGCTCGAGGATGTCATCTCCACCGCGCACCGCGCACGTGCGCGAGCGCGGCATCGCCGGCGACGAGCCCAGCGTCGTCGGGATCGCCGACCGCGAGCCCGACTAGATCTCCGCCGGCGGGCGCGGCGTCGAACGCGGCATCGACCGCGATCCACGCGCGGCCCGTCCAGCTCGCGGCCCAGCGATGGCGTACGAGCCGATCGCCGTCGATGCGCAAGCCGGTCACGACACGCGTCGCGATCCCGCGCCGCATCGCGAGCGCCGCGTACGCGAGCGCGAACGTGGTGCAATCGCCGGCCGTCGCGGCCTCGGCATCGCGCGGAGATGCGGCGGGCGCGGCGAGATCCGGCGTCACACGCGCGCGCACGTCATCGACCAGCGCGCGGATCTCGCGCGAGCGATCGGCGCGGGCCGCATCTTCATCGTCGGGCGGCGGCAGCGCACCCGGCAAGTCGGCGCCGAGCGCGACCGCGATGCCGTGCGCCGACGTCGTCGCCGCCTGACCGGGCACCGGCGGCAGCGCGAGATCGCCGTCGAGCACGAGCCTGCTACTCGCGCGGCGCTCGCCGGCGATCGGCACCGCGGTCGCATCGACGAGGTCGATCGCCGGGAACGGCGCATGCGCTTGCGCGGCGCTCGCGCGGGTCGCGATCACGCCGTCGCCATCGACGACGCGCGCGGGCATGCCGTCGGCGGCCTGATCGATGGTCGCTTCGGCGACGATCGGGCCCGGCAGATCGAGCCGCGCGATCAAGCGGCCGGGCGCGACCGGATCGATGCGGCCGTCGCCGCTGATGAAGCCGCGCGCCGCGAGCACCACGGGCCCCGCGAATCGGCCGTCGCGCCGTACGATCAACGGCGCGAGCTCGGCGGGCGTCGCGCCGGGCGCGATCGCGATCGATGGATCGCTCGCATGCCACGCGTCGCCCGTGCGCAACGCTTCGGCGTGACGCAGCGTCGTGCCGGATCGCTCCGACCAGCTCACGCGCCGGGCGCGCAGCTCGACGTCGGCATCGATGTCGATCGTCGTCGCGAGCTCGACCTCGCTCTCGCCGCGCATGAAGATCATCTGCTCGCTGCGCCGCAGGTGCACGCCGCGCCGCGACCACGTCTCGGTCTCGGTCGCCGTACCGACGCGGCCGCCGCCGAGCCAGATCGCGTAGTACCGCGTCGCATCGGGCGGCAGTGCGATCGGAGCCTCGGCGGCCGGTGGCGGTGCGATCGGCGCGGGCGGAGCCGCACACGCGGCCCACACGAGGCCGGCCCAAACCGAGCTGCTGATCACCGCGCGCAATCGAAAAATGATCGTAGCGAGGACTGCGGCGAGATCGCAAACTCGCGTCGTGGCGACCTGGGTCATCGTCGGATGCGGCTATACCGGCGGCGAGCTCGCGCGCTGGCTCCTGGCCGAGGGTGGCCACTCGATCACGGTCACGCGGCGCGATGCCACGGCGGCCGGCGCGACGGCGGCCGAGCTCGGGCCGGATGTGCGCGGGATGGCGCTCGACCTCGCGAGCGATCCGCTGCCCGCATTGCCCGCCGGTGCGATCGCCGCGTGCCTCGCGCCGCCGGGCGCCGATCCGGCCGGCGAAATCGCGCGGCTCGCGCGCGCGTGCGAGCGCTTGATCTACGTGTCGTCGACCGGCGTCTACGGCGCAGGCCACGGCGCTTGGGTCGACGAGAGCTGGCCGCTCGCGCCGCTGACGCGCGAAGGCGCCGCGCGCGTCGCCGCCGAAGCCGCGCTACCTGCGAGCGCGATCGCGTTGCGCGCCGCCGGCATTCACGGGCCCGGCCGCGGGCTCGTCGATCGCTTGCGCGCGGGCACGTATCGCATCGTCGGCGATGGCAGCGCGCACGTCAGCCGCATTCACGTCGCCGATCTCGCGCAGGCGATCGCGCGCGCGGGCGCGTGCCCGGAGGTCACCGGTGCGGTCAACATCGCGGACGACGCGCCCGATCCGATCGGCGTTGTCGCCGACACGCTCGCGGCTGCCCTCGGCGTGGCCGCGGCGCCGCGCGTCGAGGCGGCGACTGCCGCGATCGCCGGCATGCTGCTCGCCGATCGCCGGATCGCCAACGCGCGGATGAAGCGCGAGCTCGGCGTCACGCTGCGCTATCCGAGCTGGCGCGACGCAGTGCGATGAGCACGAGCAATGCGATCGGCCAGCCGAGCGGATCGCCGGCATCGCAGCCGCGCGGCGCGGTCGGCGTTGCGATCGCCACGTCGTCGCGATCGGCCACGCACGTGCGCTCCGGCGGCCCGACGAGCGACGCGATCTCGGCGACGTCGCATTTGTCATGCTCGGGCGTGCCGGCGGGGCAGGCGAGCGGTCCCGCGACGCCGCCGAGCTTGGCGAGCTCGCTCCACGTCTTGCCGTCGTCGCTCGATCGGATCAGCGACGTCTGCGCGCAGCCGAGCAGCGCGCCGTCGGGCCCGACGCCGAGGCATGCGAGCGCCGGCGAGCCGAGCCGCGCGAACGCGATGCCATCGCGCGCGCGAAACGCCGGGCCCGGCGCGCGATCGGCGCCGGCGCGCGCGAACGTCGAGACGAGCACGCCGTGCCGCGGATCGATCACGACGTCGTGGATCGAGCCGGTGGCGTCGAGCACGTCGGCGAACGTGGCACCGCCATCGGTCGTGCGATACAGGCGATCGCCGGCCGGCGGGTTCGCGCCGGCCGAGACCAGATAGAATGTCTCCGCCGCGCGCGGATCGACCGCGGCGACCAGCACGATCGGCGTCGGCCCGAGCGCGACGCCCGCGAGCGAAGGCGCCGCCCAGCTACGCCCGCCGTCGCGCGAGCTCTCGAGGTGTGCCGTCGGTGGCGCGACCTCATAGCCGCTCGCGTAGATCCGAGCGGGATCGCTCGCCGCGACGCGCACGCTCTTCCAGAAAATCTTCGGCGACTGCAGGCCGACCGGCGCGAACGAGGCCCCGCCGTCTCGCGACACGAACACTTCGTTCGGCGCGCCGCTGATCGCGGTCCCGACCCACACGTCGCCGTTCGGGCCGACGTCGATCGTGTCGATCCATTTCGTGCCGAGATCGCGCGCCATCGCAAAGCTGCAGCCGCCGTCGCGGCTGATCGCGAGGCCGCGAAAGCTCGTCGCGTAGATCGCACCTCGTGCAATCGCATACTTCGGATCCCACGGCCCCTCGTAGCCGAGGTTCGCCGCGCACACCCAATGCAGCGTGCACGCGTCGTCGTGGCTGACCACCAGGCCAAACGTCGCCGCGAGATAGAGCGCGTGCGGATCCGCGCGGTCGACGGTGATCCCGTCGAGCATCGGCGCTCGGTTTGCGCTCGCGATGCTCGAAGCCAGCGCGCCGACACAGAGCGCAACATTGCGGCATGCCCGCTGGTTCACGTTTCGGAACATACGTCGCCGGCTGTTGTTTCGACAGTTTGGCGCATGGATGCCGCGCTTTGACCATCGACGGATCATTATGGGCGTGTTAACCCAGAACTGCGTGGAACGGTTTTACCTCCTCGCCCCGGCGTTGTTCTTGTCGGCGACGTTCGTGTTCGCCTTCGTCATCTACTGCGGGCTGTGCGCGATCGGTCATCCGCCGAAAGTCTCGGGGGTGAAGCACAACCAGCTGTTCGGGAAGTTCTTCGCGAGCTTCTTGGTCTGGCTGCTCGGCCCGGTGGAGCGCTTGCTGCTCGGCCGCGTGTCGCCGAATGTCGTGACCGCGATCTCGCTGCTGATGTGCGCGCTCGCCGGGCTCGCCGCCGGTCTCGGTCACTTGCCCGGCGCGGTGTGGCTGTACACGTTCGCCGGAATTCTCGACGTGCTCGATGGCCGACTCGCTCGCCTCGCCGGCACGCAAAACGCCGCGGGTGCGCTGTTCGATTCGGTCAGCGATCGCTGGGGCGAGCTCTGCGTGTTCGCCGGCTACGCGTGGTTCCTGCACGACTCGGCGTGGCTGCTCGCGGTGATCGGCGCGATCGGCGGCTCGATGATGGTCAGCTACACGCGTGCGCGCGCCGAAGGGCTCGGCATCGGGCTCGCGGGCGGCGTCATGCAACGCGCCGAGCGCGTCGCGCTGGTCGCCGGTGGCACGTTGATCGCCGCGTGCTTCTTCTACGACGATCCCGAGACCGCCCGGGCGATCTTGGGCGCGACGATGCTGCTCACCGCACTGTCGTCGACGGCGACCGCCGTGCACCGCTGGATCGTCGCGTATCGCGAGCTCGCTCGCCGGATCGCGGCGCCGGCCGTCGCATCGCTCGCGCTCGGCGAGTCGGCCGAAGGCAGCGGTCCGGTCGCGACCGATCCGTCGAAGGTGCGTCCGTTTCGCGACGTGCGTCCGATCGAATTGCACTGACGCGCGTCGCTCAGTCGATGGTCGCGATCACCGGCGCGTGGTCCGATGCGTCTTGGCCTTTGCGCGCATCGCGATCGATCGTCACCGCCGAGCAGCGGTCGGCGAGCGGCTGCGTGGCGAACACGTAGTCGATGCGCAGCCCCTGGTTCTTGAAGAAGCTGACGCCGCGATAGTCCCACCACGAATACACGCCGCCATCGGGCGTATGCGTGCGAAATAGATCGACGAGCCCGAAGTCGAGCACGCCTGCGAGCGCGGTCCGCTCGTCGGGACTGCAGTGGATCTTGCCGGCCCACGCTTGCGGCGACCACACGTCTTTGTCGTCGCGCGTGACGTTGAAGTCGCCGCACAGCACCAGCGGCGTTTGCGGCGTCGCGGTGCGATCGAGATAGCGGCGCAGCCGCGCGTACCACGCGAGCTTGTAGACGTATTTGTCGGCGCCCAAGTCTTGGCCGTTCGGCACGTAGACATCGATCACGCGAATGCCGGCGACCGTCGCGGCGATCACGCGTGCCTCATCGTCGGGCTCGCCGTCGCCCATGCCGCGCGTCACGTCGGTGATCTCGTGCTTGGCCGCGATCGCGACGCCGTTGTAGCTCTTCTGGCCGAACAGCACGACGCGATAGCCGGCCTCGGCGAGCGCGGCTTCGGGAAAGCCGGCGTCCTCGGTCTTGGTCTCCTGCAGGCAGAGGATGTCGGGGCCAACTTTTGCCAGCCACGCGACGAGTCGCGGTTGGCGTGCGCGCACCGAATTGATGTTCCAGGTCGCGATCTTCAAAGCTTCACCTACATCGCACCACCCGTTGGCCGCTGCAACCGGTGCCGTGGAATGAGGGTCCATACATAGCGGTTAGATCGACATCAACGCTCACGCGTGAGGATCATCATGAAGGAACGCAGCGACGACTTGTCTTTGTGGAGCATCATCGAGCGGCTGCAACGCCGGCTCGAGCGCCAGGGCATGAAGCCGGGCGAGGCCGATCGTGCAGTCGCGCTAGCGGTGCGCAGCTTGGCGCATCGCTAGACTTCTCAGGGCTCTGTTCAGCGTCCGGACGTCAGCTCGTCGGCAGCTTCGCGGCCTCGTTCTTCGGATCGAGGTACTTCGCGAGCTTCTCTTTGATGTAGTCCTTGGCCTTGTTGCGCCACAGGAAACCGGGGTCTTCGCCGCGAAACCGCGCGTGACCGCCCGACAGCGAGAGCTCGCCGTCGATCTTCACGACGAGGTACTTGCCCGCGAACCGCGCGCGCGTGGGGTCGACCCACGTCACGGCGATGCCGTGCCGGTTGTGGAGATACGTGCCGAGGATCTGCAGGCGCGCGAGCGCATCCTGGTCCGAGAGCGAGTACGGAAAATCGATCTCCATCGGACTGCTCCAGGTTCTTACCACACTCAGTGCGCCGCGGGTTTGTCGAGCGCCGCGCGTTGGTCGTCGGTGAGTTTCTGTTCGCAGATCTGCATGGCGGCATGATCGCGCGCCAGGGCCATGCACGTCCGCACCTCCGGCGACCACGCGCCGTCCTTGCACGCATCCTTGAGCGCGTCGCGCATCGCGGGCAGCTGGTCGGCGACCGCGCGTTGCGTCGCGGGATCGACGGTCGCCTTGTCGAGCTCGCCCGACGCGAGCAAAAAGAATTGGCCGGCGACCGCCTCGCACGCGGGCGCGCCGGACTTCGCGCGACACGCGACGACGGCCAAGACGATGAAGAGGGCGAAGCGCCGCATCCCGTGATTTCGTCTCGGCAGCGCGCGCGTGTCAACTCGCTCGTGGTCTAGTTCGCGCCGTGAAGCGATCTGCGGTGATCCTCGCGCTCGTCGTCGCCGCGCTGGTGATCCACGTGCGCGTGATCGCCGGCGACGCTTGGGACGACGTCGACTATCACGCGCGCGTCGCGCCGCCGCGCCTCGCCGCCGCAACGCAGATCCACGCCGGTGTGTTTCCGCGCTGGTGGGACGGCTCGAGCTGGGGCGTGCCGCTGTTCGCCGAGCCGAGCCACGGCGCCGGCGATCCGCTGATGTGGATCGGCGCGGTGCCGCACGCGCTCGACCTCGTGTTGATCTTCCACATCGCGTGGCTCGCCGTCGGGATCGGGCTGTGGGCGCGCCGCGCCGGGGCGAGTCAGCTCGCCGCGATCGGCGCCGGCATCTTCGCGATCACGACCGGCGTCATCACCAGCGCGGCCTTGCGCGGCGCGTTGCCCGGCATCGCCGATCTGCCGTGGATCGGCTGGGCGAGCTTGGGGCTCGTGCGCGCCGATACACGCGGCACGCGCATGATCTACGCGAGCGTGCTCGGTCTGCTCGTCGGCACGATCGCGCTCGCGGGCGAACCGGCCGCGGTGTTCGATGCGATCGCGCTGGCGCTCGTCCTCGCCGGTTCACGACGGGCCGCGCTCTGGCTCGCCGGCGCGCTCGCCGTGGGCCTCGCGATCGGCGGCGCGCAGTGGATCCCGGCATGGTCGCTCGTCGGCGCCGGCGGCGAGCTCCATGGCATCGCGCTGCCGCGGCTCGTCGAGCTCGTCGTGCCCGGCGCGTTCGGATCGATCGAGCCGGCGCGTGGCGTGGCCGCGTTCGCCGGCGGTGATGCGAGCGCGTGGCCGAGCTTGTTCTTCGGCGCGCCGCTGGTCGCGCTCGCGCTCGCGTTTCGCGCCGAGCGCCGCCGCGATCGCGGGCTCGTGATCGGGCTCGGGCTCGCCGCGCTGATCGTCGGGCGCGGCGGTTGGTCGATCCGCTGGGGCGCGCCCGAGGTCCACGCCGCGGCGCTCGCGATCGTGCTCGCGGTGCGCGCGGCCCGCGGGCTCGACGGCCTGCTCGCCGGTGACAAACGCGCGCGTCGCGCGATCGCCATCGCGGCTGCGGTCGCGACGGTCGCGACGTGGTGCATGGTCGCGCTCCGCGATCCGAGCACGCCCGCGATCGACCGTGCGCTGTTCGACGGCGGCATCGGCTGTGCGTGCATGATCGGCGCGTACGCCGCCGCGGTCTCGAAGCGATCGCGCGCGCGTTACCTCGCCGTCCTACTCGCGCTCGCGCCGGGCGTGATCGCCGTGCGTTCGACCGAGCCGACGATCGGCGGCTCGGCGATCGCGAACGAGCCGCGCTGGGTCACCGACGGCCTCGCCGCGTTTCGCGCTCCGCCGCGCCGCGTGTATCGGCCGCCGATGCTCGAGAAGACGCCCGAAATCTCGCTCGCCGATGCGCTCGCGACGCTGTACGGCACGTCGGGGTCGCGCTGGGGCATCGATTCGGCGCGCAGCGACGATCCCGCGCGGATGCCGGAAGAAACCGACGCGTGGGCGACGTCGTCGCACGGCGGTGGCCAGTTGCTCGAGCGCCTCGGCATCGGGCTCGCCGTGTTGCCGCGCAGCGTCGTCGAGACGCGCAACATGCGCGAGCTCGATCGCACCGACGATTGGGCGCTCGTGCAGTACCCGAGCGAGCCGGCCGCGATCACGATGTCCGATTGGGAATGGGTTCCCGACGCCGCCGCGGCGTTCAAGCTGCTGTTTCCGCCGAACGGCTCGCGCGGCGTGCCGACCGATCACGGTGTGCTGCTCGGCAGCGGCCCGACGCAAGACACCGGCGGCATCCACCACGCGACGACGTGCGAGATCGAGCGTTGGGATCCCGGCGCGATCGATCTTGCCTGTGGTGCGCCGAGCAACGCGTACGCGATCGTCAGCTCGAGCGCGATCACCGGCTGGAATGCCACGGTCGATGGCGTCGCGACGCCGTGGGTCGCGGCCGACGGTTTGCGCCGCGCGGTCTACGTTGCCGCGGCCGGTCCGGCCGCCAACAAGCACCGCGTGCAGTGGCGCTATCGCGCCCCCGGGCTCGACGGCGGGCTCGTGGTTGCCGCGTTCGGCGTCGCCGCGTGTATCGCGCTGCTCGGGCTCGGCGCGCTGGGCTTCGCGCGCCGTCGAGGCTAACCTCGCGCGGTGGTAATGATCCCGACGCTCGAGACCGAGCGATTGATCCTGCGCGGCCACGGCGTCGATGACTTCGCGAGCTGTGCCGCGTTGTGGTCGGATCCGGTCGTCGTGAAGTTTATCGGCGGGCAACCGTCGACCGAGGAACAGGCGTGGGCGCGCCTGTTGCGCTACGTCGGTCACTGGGAGCTGCTCGGCTTCGGGTTCTGGGCGGTCGTCGAGCGCGCGACCGGCGACGTCGTCGGCGAGATCGGCGCCGCCGATTTTCGCCGCGACATCACGCCGCCGATCGGCAACCTCGAGACCGGTTGGGTGCTCGCGCGTGCCGCGCACGGCAAGGGTTACGCGACCGAAGCGCTGCGCGCCGTGCTCGCGTGGCTCGACGCGAAGTTTCCAGGCAAACCGACGGTGTGCGTGATCGATCCGGCTCACACCGCGTCGCTGCACGTCGCGAAGAAAGTCGGCTACGAGCCGATCGGAACCCGCACGTATCACGGCGACGAAGTGACGATCTTGCGCCGGCTCACGTGATATTCGAGTGCATATGAAGACGATCCTCGTGGTGATGGTGTTCGTGGTTTCGGTCGTCGCGTTTGCCGGCTCGGTCGATCGCAAGCACGTGTGGGCGTGGAAGGGCGACGGCGACTGCAAGGCGCTGGTCACCGGCAACGACGCCTACTGCAAGAGCGGCGATTGCAAAGCGATCGTCAACCACAACGACGCGTACTGCTCGAGCGGCGACTGCAAGGCCGTCATCAACAAGAACGACGCGTACTGCACGAACGGCGACTGCAAGGCGATCGTCAACGGCAACGACGCGTACTGCAAGAGCGGCGACTGCAAGGCGATCGTCAACGGCAACGACGCCTACTGCGAGAGCAAGGGCTGCAAAGCGGTCGTCAACGGCAACGATGCCTACTGCCCGTGACGGCGCCGGCTAATTCTTGACGTCCGGTCCGCGGACGAGCTTGTCGGTCACGCCTTTGGCGGTGTTCTCCGCGACCGCCGCCTGCGCGAAGCGGCGCACGTCGACGAGAAAATCGGTGCCGAGCTGCGGCGCGAATTTCTGCGCGGTCATCGCCGACAGATGATCGAGCTTGTGATCGGTGTGCCATTCGTTCGCGGTCTGCGATGCCGACACCGCGCGCCGCGTGGTGAACATGAGCAAGCCGGTCTTGACGTCGAACATCGTCGCTTCGATGTAGCCATCGACGACTTGGTGCTGGCCGGGCAAGAAGAACGCGCCGATCACGGTCGCGTAGCCCCACGCCCACGCGTTGACATAGTGATCTTTCTCGATCACCTCGCGATACAGCACGATGTATCGCAACCGATAGCGCGCGGCGGCCTCTCGGAGGGCCTCCATGCCGAGCGCGCCCGATGGGATGGGCATCATTTCGGTGACGAGCGAGAACGACGCGTCCTCGCGCAGCCGCTTGACGAGCGTGTCGAGCCCATCCGGCACGTGATCGTAGTCGGGCGATGGACCGTGCCAATCGCTCGCGGTGATCACCGGCAGCACGCCGACGCGTGACGGCAAGTCGAGCTCGATCGGCGACGCCAAGATCGTCTGTAGCTGGTCTTCCGAGAGCTGGCCGTTCGGGCTACTCGAGAACTCCGAGTGATCGAGCGGCTTGGGCGGCGGCGCCTCGAGGCTCGCCGCGGCCGCGGCCATCGGCGCCGATGCCATGTGAGGAGCCGCGGCTGCACATCCCGTCAACACACACGCGATCAGCACGAGTCGGTTCATGCTCAATCAACGACGCGCACGCGAGCGCCTTACACGTCACTCCGCGGCACAGACGCGATCGAGTGTCTCCCGCGACGACTTCACTCGACCTTTCGCGATCTCCCACACGGCTTCGACGATGCGGTCGTTGACGGGAGTTGCGAGCTTTGCCGCTTTGCCGCGGGTCGAGACTTCTCCGTTAAGAAAGTCGATTGCTGGAATACGGCCACGTTCGATCGCGGCGAGCATGCTCGATCGCATCCGGCGATAGCGCAGCCCGACGGCGAGCAGCAGGGCGTGCTTCGCGGTGAGCGATGCCGAACCGCGCGACGCTCGATCGGCTTCCGACAGCGAGATCCACCCGAGATCGAGCGTGCCGGCGACCTTCTCGAGCGCGACGTTCTCCGCGCGCGCGACCGCCACGCACTCGGTCATGATCTCGAGCGCGAGCCGGCGATAGCGCCGCACGCGCACGAGCGGGCCGAGCCGCTCGCCCGCGATCGTGCCGAGCGAAGACACCGCGCAGTTGAGGGCGAGCTTGCTCCACCGCGCGCCGCGTAAATTTTTCGTATGGGTGACCGCGCCGATCGCTTCGAGCATCTCGCCGACGCGCTCGAGATCGCCATCGTCGCCGTCCGGCCGCGGCATCAGGCGGCCGATCTGAAAGCCGCCCGCGGCCGTGCGCTCGTAGAGCCCGGGTTCCGGCATCGATGCGCCCCACGCGACGATCGCGCCGATCACGCGCTCGGCACCGACGATCGTGGCGACGCGGTCCTCGCACAGGCCGTTTTGCAGCACCACGACCTCGGCGCCGTCGGCGAGGTGGGGGAGCGCGGTGCGCGCCGCATCCTCGACGTTCGGCGGCTGCGTCGCCAAGATCGCGAGGTCGTACTTGCCTTCCGGCGCGGGCGAGACCCAACCCCGCACGATGCGCTCTTCGCCCTCGTCGACGACGCGAAAGCCCGCTTTGTCGACCGCTTCACGTATAGAAGCATTGGTCGATACCGCGGTGACGGCGGCGCCGATCTCGGTCAACGTGGCGGCGACGATGCCGCCGATCGACCCGGCGCCCATCACCAGAATGCGCGGCTGTGAGTTCATCGCGGGCGGGTAGTGTCGCCCATTTGGGGAAGTCGCCGCGAGGGGATAGAATTTCGACAGATGCAGATCACCTTCTGGGGAGTCCGGGGCAGCTACCCGGTTCCCGGCGCGGCCACCGTGCGTTACGGCGGCCAGACGTCGTGCGTCGAGGCCCGTACGGCCTCCGGCGAGACGGTGATCGTCGATGCGGGCACCGGCATGCGCTCGCTCGGCAACAAGCTCGCGAGTGAGGCCGGCGGCGCGCCGCGGCCGTATCACGTGCTGCTCTCGCACGTGCATTGGGATCACATCCAGGGCCTGCCGTTCTTCTCGCCGGCGTACACGCCGGGCACGCGGATCTCGGTCTACGCGCTGCTCACCGCCGCGAACGAGCTCGATCAGGTGATCGGCGGCATCACGCGGCACGAGTTCTTTCCGATGCCGCTCGAAGCGGTGCCCGCGAACTTCGACTTTCACCAGGTCGAGCCCGGCGTCGACTTCGTCATCGGCGCGTTTCACATCACGCCGATCGCGCTCAACCATCCATTCGGCTCGGTCGGCTATCGCATCGACGCCGATGGCGCGTCGTGGGCCTACGTCTCGGATACCGCGCCGTTCGATCAGGTGCTGCACAAGCAGCACTTCTTGCCCGGCCCGGAGCCGCTCTCGGCCGACGACAAGGTCGCGCTCGGCGCGATGCGCGCGGCGTTGATCGAGCGGCTCAAGGGCGTCGACACCGTCGTCTACGACACGCACTTTCTGCCCGAGGAGTACGCGCGGTTTCCGCACTACGGCCACTCGACGCCGGATCAGGCGCTCGAGATCTGCGCGCTCGCCGGCGTGCGCTGCCTCGTGCTCTATCACCACTCTCCGGCACACTCCGACGAGCAGATGGATCAGATCGCGGCGACGTACCTGCAAAAAGGCGCGAAGCGCGGCATCGAGGTGCTGACGTCGTTCGAAGGCATGACGATCCCGATCGGGGCGAAGGCCGGAGCTCCGACGTGAAGCTGCGGTTCTGGGGCGTCCGCGGCTCGTTCGCGATGAGCGGCCGCGAGTACTTGCGTTACGGCGGCAACACGACGTCGATCGAGATGATCGCGTCGACGGGCGAGCGCTTGCTCGTCGATCTCGGCACCGGTGCGACCGAGCTCGCCAAAGAGCTGATGAGCGGCGACTTCGGCAAGGGCGCCGGCACGTTGCCGATCCTGCTCACGCACACGCACCTCGATCACATTCAGGGCCTGCCGTTCTTCTCGCCGTTCTTCATCAAGGGCAACCAGATCCAGATCATGGGTGCCGACCCGATCAGCGGGCTGTCGCTCGAGACGGTGTTGCAAAACCAGCTCGCGCCGCACTACAGCCCGCTCAACGGGCTCGAGAACCTCGCCGCAGGCGTGACGATCAAGAGCTTCGTGCCCGGCACGCAGCTGACCGTCCCCGGCTTCACGATCGACACGGCGAAGTTTCCACACGGCAGCATGTGGACCACCGGGTTTCGCATCACCGCCGACGGCAAGGTCGTGACGCTGCTCACCGACGTCGAGTATCCGTCGCCCGACGAGCCGCTCCCCGAAGCGCTCGAGCTCGCGCGCGGCGCCGACCTGCTCGTCCACGACGCGATGCACGCCGACCTCGACTACGAGCTGCGCAAAGGCTGGGGCCACTCGCCGGCGCGTGCGGGCGTGGTCGTCGCGGAGCGCGCGGGTGCGAAGCGCCTCGCACTGTTTCATCACAGCCCCGACGCGACCGACGATCAGATCGATGAAGTCGTTGCTCGCACATCGGCGTCGACGCAGGTATCGGTGTTCGCGGCCGCCGAAGGCGCGTACGTCGACATCTGATTGCGGCTATCCTGGAACGGAATGAGGAGCTGGCCGCTCGCGCTATGCGGGATCGCGAGCTGCGGCTGGATCGCCGGGGTCGGCTCGTACACGACGACCGGCGACGGCGGTAGCGCCGGACCTAGCGACGCGAACGTATCTGGCGATGCGCCGGCGAACGCATGCACCACCGGCTTCGGCAGCAACGGTCTGTGTGCGACGTCGTTGACCGCGGGCGTCGGCGAGACCTGCTTGATCGGGCCCGACGCGATGTATTGCTGGGGCCAGAACATCATCGGCGTGAGCACGCCCGCGTACACGCCGGTGAAGCTCCAGCTAGGCCCGACGCCGATCTCGGTCCAGCTCAGCTCGAGCGCGGACACGACGTCGGAGCCGCAGAGCGCGGTCAGCGTCGGTTGTTATCTCGGGTCCGACGGTGGCTCGCTGACCTGCTGGGGCGATAGCTCGTGGGGACAGGTCCAGGTGGTTGTCACCGATTACAAGGGCGCCGCGACGATGGTGCCGCAGGTGATCACGGCGTACGCGGTCGGCGCTGATCACGTATGCGCGTCGGGAGCCAACGCGTCGATCGTGTGCTGGGGACGCAGCGACGAAGACGAGCTCAACGCGCCCGTCGGCGTGACGTGCGGCCCGGGTTTTTGCTCGACCGAGTTCGTGCAGACCAATAGCATCCAAACGCGAGGCGCCTTCGTCGCCGGCGCCGCGCACACGTGCGTGGGATGGAACTCGCTCGGCGCGCTCGACGATATCGCCTGCTGGGGAGACAACGAGAAGGGCCAGCTCGGCGGAGCGTCCGGCGTCATGTACGACGTGGTCGAACAGGTCGTGATGACGAACGGCACCGAAAGCCTCGGCTCGGCGAGCGAGCTCGCGCTCGGCGCGTCGCACACGTGCGCGATCGTCGGTGTCGCGACGTATTGCTGGGGCGCCAACGATCGAGCTCAGCTCGGCGTTGGCGGAATGAGCTCGAGCACGCCGATCGTCCTCGCGACGGCGCCGACGTTCGTGCACATCGCGGCCGGCACGAACACGACGTGCGGTATCGATACCAGCGGCGCGGTGTTGTGCTGGGGTGACAACACGCAAGGTCAAGCCGGCCAAGGGCCTGGCTCCACCGACTTCATGCCGATGACGGTTCCCGAGCCGACGCCGGTCGCCGGCATCGCGAACGCGACGATGATCTCGGTCGGCGACCTTCACGCGTGCGCCGGGCTCGCGGATGGCGATATCATGTGCTGGGGCGACAACCAATTCGGCGAGCTCGGTGACGGCTCGGACATGCATCCAGCCTTCACCTGCGCATTCGGCGATTGCTCGCCCACTCCGGTGCGGGTGACCAAGCTATGATCGAAAAGCTCGCAGCGATCGCGATCGTGCTCGCAACGGCGCCCGCACTCGCCGACAAGGCCGCCGCCGATGCCGCGTTCGAGGAAGCCAAGCGGCTCGCCGCCGCCGGTAACCTGACCGATGCGTGCCCGAAGTTCGAGGTCAGCTACAACGAAGATCCGCAGGTCGGCTCGCTGCTCAACCTGGCCGATTGCCACGAGCGCCTCGGCAAGCTCGCGACCGCACGCGCCGAATTTCACACCGCGGTCGAGCTCGCGCATCAACGCAATGACGCGCGCGAAAGCTACGCGAGGGATCGCGCGGGCAAGCTCGATCCGCGAGTCGCGTACCTCGTGATGCATCGCCGCGCCGGCATCGACGGTCTGCACGTCAGGCTCGACGAGCGCGACGTCACGGCGATGATCGACGTCGATCTGCCGATCGATTCGGGCCATCACGTGATCGCGACGACGAGCACGACCGGGGCGTGGTCGAGCAACCTCGACATCGATAGCGACGGCAGCCATCGCGAGCTCACCGTGCCGGGCGACGAGACGCCGATCGCCGCGCCGGTGCAGCCCGTCGAGCCACGGCCGTCGGCGATGCCGATCGATCGGTCACTCGCGCCGGTCGATGACGCCGGCGCGGTTCGGCACAAACGCCACGTGCTCGCCGTGACGATCGCGAGTGCCGGTGTTGCATCGCTCGCCGCCGGCTTCGTGATGGGCGGACTGGCGATCCACGACGTCGATGCCGCGACGAAGGGCACGATGCCGCCGTGCACGAAGACGATTTCGGGAAACCCGGAATATGCGTGCGATCAGGGCGGCAAGAACAAGCTCGACGCTGCGAGCACCGATGCGCTCGCGAGCGACGTGCTCGTCGGTGTCGGCGCGGCGGCGATCGCGGCGGCGGCGATCGTGTGGTTCACCGCGCCGTCCGAGCGAGTGATGGTGACGCCGATCGCATCTCCGACGACGGCAGGCGCGGCGATCGCGATCAAGTTCTGACAGGCCGCGTGTTACCCTAGCTCTGCGTGCTCGAGCCGGGGTCGATCTTCATCGACAAGTACAAGATCGAACGCCAGCTGGGTGAGGGCGGGATGGGCAAGGTGTTTCTGGCGACGCACGTCCACCTCGCCGAGCGCGTCGCGATCAAAGTGCTGCATCGCGAGATGACCACGCGCATCGATCTCGTCGATCGGTTCTTGCGCGAGGCGCGAGCGTCGGTGCGGCTCAAGACCGAGCACGTCGTCCGCATCCTCGACGCCGATCGCTCGCCCGACGGGCTGCCGTACATCGTGATGGAGTATCTCGATGGCCGTGACTTGCTCGCGATGTTTCGCGAGCGCGGAGCGCTGCCGGTCGGCGAGGTCGTCGACTACATGCTGCAGACGTGCGAGGCGATGGCCGAGGCGCACGGCCAAGCGCTCGTGCATCGCGACATCAAGCCGGCGAACCTGTTCGTCACGCAGCGCTCCGACGGCAGCACGCTGGTCAAAGTCCTCGACTTCGGGATCTCGAAGACGCTCGATCGCGATCTCCAGCTGACGAGCAGCCAGGCGATGCTCGGCACGCCGGCGTACATGTCGCCCGAACAGCTCCGCGCCAGCCGCGACGTCGATACGCGGACCGACGTGTGGTCGCTCGGCGTCGTGATGTTCGAGCTGCTCGCCGGAGCGCAGCCGTTCGACGCGCCGACGTTCGGCGAGCTCGTGATCCAAGTCGTCACGCAGCCGGCGCCGCCGCTCGTCGCCGACGTGCCGCGCGGGCTCGCGTCGGCGGTCGCGCGCTGCCTCGAGCGCGATCCCGCCGCGCGCTTTCAAACCGTCGGCGACCTCGCATCTGCGATCGTGCCGTTCGCGAGCGATCGCGCCGCGGGAGCCAGCGCCGCGCAACGAGTCGCGACGATCTTGCGCAACCGCGTGCAGTCGCAGCCGGCGCTGCCGATCGCGCAGCTCGCGCACGCATCCGGCGACGGCGCCACCACCGAGATGACGAGCAACGGCGCGGTGCACGCGATCTCGTCGATGTCCACCGTCGCGCATCGGGCATCGCGGCGAGGCTGGATCGCGGCCGGCATCGTGGTCGCCGCGGTCGCCGCGATCGCCGTCGTCGCGTTGACGACCGGTGGCGGTGACGCGCGCGCGGTCGGCAGCTCCGCGGCTTCGCAACCGTCGGCGCCGAGCGTCATGCCGATCACCGTGCCGAGCGCGGTCGATGCGGGCGTCGCGATGACCGGCGATTCGGGCGTCGATGCCGCCGCGCCGGCAACGGCTGCATCGGCGCCGCACGTCGCGCCTTCACCGCCGAAGCGACATCCGCCGCTGCGCCGCCCGACTCCGCCGACTGCGACGGAGCCGAGCGATCCGCTCGGCACGCGGCTGTGAACGCGAGGCTCGTGGTGCTGACCGTTGCGGTCGCGGCGTGCGCGAAGATCGCGAACATTCCGAGCTACGCGCTCGACGACGGCGGTACGACACCGGCCATCGACGCCAGCGTCGGCAGTGGCAGCGGCAGCGCTTGCGAGCCGTGGGGCAGCGCCGGCTGCGTCACCGCGCTGGTCGCGGGCTATCACCGCACGTGCGCGATCGCCGGCGGCAACTTGTATTGCTGGGGAAACACGCCGGGCGACGGCGGCAGCGCGGCGAATACTCCACAGCCGATCGCGAAGGGCGTGGAAATCGTCAGCGCCAGCACGGACACGGTCGCGCCGACCGGCGTCGGCGTCACGTGCTTCGCGAGCGCGGGCCAGCTGCAGTGTTGGGGCGATGGCGGCGACGCGCAGCAAGAGGGCAACACGTCGACGGTCGTTCCGGCGATCCTCGCCACGCCGATCGCGCCCACGCAGATCGGCGTCGGCGCCGACCACGTTTGCGCGAGCACGATCACGTCGGTGTCGTGTTGGGGCGCGACCGACTTCAACCAAGTCGGCTCGAATTATTTCGACGCCGCGCCGTGCGAGACCGGCGCGTGCAGCGCGACGCCGTCGCAGGTCTACCTCGACACCACGATCGATCAGATCGCCGCCGGGCTGTCGCACACGTGCGCGCACGACGCGACCGGCGCGGTGTCGTGCTGGGGGCTCGATGGCGACGGCCAGCTCGGCAACGGCATGACCGGCAGCGGCTACGCGGACGATGCGTTGTCCAAGATCTTCACGACCGCCGACAACATCGTGCAGATCTCCGCCGGCAACACGACGACGTGTGCGGTCGTCAGCGGCGGCGCGTGGGCGTGTTGGGGCGCGGGCGGAACCGGCCAGCTCGGCGACGGCGAGATGCACGATGCGGACACGCCCATGTTCACCGCGACCGAGACGTTCACGGCGATCTCCGTCGGCACGTCGAGCGTGTGCGGCCTGACGGTGACGGGCGAGGTCGACTGTTGGGGCGACAACTCGACCGGCGTGTCGGGCAGCAGCTTCGTCGACATGCAAGAGAACGCACCGAAACCGAAGGGCATCACGAACGCGAAGCTGATCGCAGTCGGCAACGATCACGCGTGCGCCGCGCTGACCACGGGCGACATCGAGTGCTGGGGCGAGGCTTACGAAGGCGCGCTCGGCACCGGCACGGCGATGTACGCGAGCTGCCCGAACACGTCGTCGTCGGTCCAGTGCACGGCAACGCCGCAGCTGGTCCTGTCGCCGGCGAGCCCGTTCTAGGCAAACAGCGCGCGCTCGATGAACGTCGTCAACGCGGCGCGCGCGCGGTCGCGATCGATCGTCGTCGGCACGAGCTGGACCACCAAGCCGTACGCGCATTGCATCGCGGCGCCGTACAGCACGTACGCGAAGCCTTCCGGATCCGGCAACGTGGTGATCGCCGTGATCAGCGCACCGAGGCGCTGCACCGCGAGCTGCTCGAACGCGCGCCGGAGCTGCGCGACTTCCGGATCGCGCAGCGACATCTCCATGAACGACCGCGTCAACGCGGGGCTCGTCATCACCTGTTGAAACAGCAGGTCGACGGCGACGCTGATCGTCTCGTGACGCGCGCGGCCGACGAACTGCTCGGGCGTGAGCCGATCGATCGTCTGCTCGTACGCGGCGACCATCATGCGGCGCATGATCTCGAGGTAGACCTCGCGCTTGTCGTCGAAATACCGATAGAACGTGCCGACCGAAACGCCGGCTTTGTCGGCGATCTCCGGCGTGCCGACGGCGTCGTAGCCGTGTGACGAGAACAAGCCGGCCGCGGCATCGAGCAGCGCCTCGTAGCTCCTGCGCGCGCGCTCCTGGTGAAACTCCGGAATCGCAGGTTCTCGCAGGACGGCGAGCCCCTTCTGGTAAGGAGAGCGCAGCTTGGCGCCGCGACGAGCCATGCGACACGATCGCACTTGACCGCGCGGCTCGCCAAGCGCAAACTGAAATAAGTTTCACTTTCTAATTCGGAGCGCGAACATGGTAGCCACCGCGGAGCAGCTGTCGGGTCCTTCGATCGAAACGCTCGAGACGATCCTCGACGTGACGTACACGTGGGGTTATCAGGACACGCGCGCCAAGCTGCGCGATCTCTACGACAAAGCGATCCGCGCGCAGTGGATCTCCGACGACGTGTTGCCGTGGCACACCGATGTCGATCTCGAAGCGCCGACCGCGCCCGAGCAGCTGATGCCGCTGTGGGGCTCGGACATCTACAACCGGATGACGCCGAAAGAGCGCACGCAGATCAACATCCAGTCGTTCTCGTGGACGCTGTCGCAGTTCCTGCACGGCGAGCAGGGCGCGCTGCTCGCGACCGCGCAGCTCGTCGACTCGGTCGGCGATCTCGACAGCAAGCTCTACGCGGCATCGCAGGTCGCCGACGAAGCGCGCCACGTCGACGTCTACAACCGCTACATCCACACCAAGGTCGGCATCGCGTATCCCGTCAACACGCACCTCAAGACGCTGCTCGACCTCGTGCTCAAGGACAGCCGCTGGGACATGAAGTTCCTCGGCATGCAGATCATGGTCGAGGGCCTCGCGTTGGCCGCGTTCGGCATGATCCGCAACAACACGAAGGAGCCGCTGCTCAAGGAGCTCACCGCGTACGTGATGGGCGACGAGGCGCGCCACGTCGCGTTCGGCGTGTTGTCGCTGCGCGATTACTACAAGGATCAGCCCGATTCGGTGAAGCGCGAGCGCGAAGACTTCGTCTACGAAGCGGCGCGGCTGATGCGCGATCGCTTCTTGTTCCAAGAAGTGTGGGAGCGCCAGGGCCTGCCGGTGAAAGAATGCATGGACATCGCGCTCAACAGCCAGGGCCAGCAGATGTTCCGGCAGATGCTGTTCGCGAAGATCGTGCCGGCGTGCAAGAAGATGGATCTGTTGTCGGATCGCCAGCGCCAGCGCTTCGCGGAGCTCGGAATTCTCCAGTTCGAAAACTGGGCAGATCCGGTCAGCGATATCGAAGCCTCGCCGCAGGGCGCGACGTCCGCGCGGTTCTAGAGTGCGCTACAGTCCGCGAATGCTTCGCGCCGCGTTCGTCGTTCTCGCGCTGTTGTCCGCCTGCAAGAAAGCCGACGAGGCCAAGCCCGCGGCTGCGAAGCCCGCGCCACCGCCGGCCGCGCTGACGACCGGCTCCGACGGCATCCGTCACGTCGCGATCGAAGCGAACAAAGAGGGCTACACGCCGGCGTCGATTCCCGGCAAGCCCGGCGAGAAGCTCGTGTTGACGTTCACGCGCACGGCGGATTCGACGTGCATCGCGCAGCTCAAGACGCCCGAGGGCAAGATGGTCGATCTGCCGATGAACACGCCGGTCGACGTCGCGGTGACGGTGCCGCAGGCCGGCAAGGTCGAGTTCGCGTGCGGCATGGACATGTTCCACGGCGAAGTCGTCGCGCAGCCCGGCGCGTAGCTATCGCCGCTCGAGAAAACCTCGGCCTTCGAAGATCGCAGGCTTCGCCTTCTCGATGCGCGCGGTGCGCGTTCGAGACTGCTTCGCGCCGCTGAAGTGAAACAGGTAGCCGCGTTGCCGACCCGGCGTGAGCGCCTCGAACGCGCGCTTGAACCGTGGATGGTTGCGGAACTGCGCTACGAGCTCCTCGGGCACGGCAAGCTCGACGGGTTTCGTCTCGACCTTCAAGCCGGCCTTCGCGGCCGCCACGGCCTCGCGCACGTACGCTTTGATCGTCGCCGCCTTCGCGGCAATCTCCTCGGTGCTGGTCAGCTTCATGACCCGCGCGGCTCGCACCTGGCCGAGCTGCACCAGCAGGTGCTTCGAGTCCTTCAGCAACGCGCCCTGAAAGAAGCCCAACGCACAATATTCTTTGAAGCCCTGAATGATGACGACGTTGCTGCCATCGATCGTGTAGCAGGGCTTTCCCCACTTGCGCTCCTCGCGCAGATCAAACGCCGACAAGATCCGTTGCAGCTCGGCAATCTCGGCTCGCCACCGCTCTCGATACGCCATCTCCATTACGCGAGCGCTCCGGCAAATACGAGCAGCGTGACGATCTGGCCGTCGGCGTCGGTCTCGCCGGCGTCGAAGAATTCGAGCTCGGTGCCGTCGCGACGCCGCACGGCCGAGCGATAGCGAAACGTCGAGCCCGCGGCATCGACGGCGCTGGTCAGGCGAAATCCGAGCATGTTCGGATCGCCGAGGAACCGCGCGACCATCGCATCGATGCCGGCGCGACCGTGGATCACCGACGAGCGCGTGACCAGGCGAGCGTGCTCTGCGACACACGCTTCGAGCAGCGCCGCGCGCGCCGCGGGATCGCGCTCACCGGCCGCGCGGATATATGTCTGCACGGC
Organism: Kofleriaceae bacterium; assembly: GCA_036271395.1. GTDB lineage: Bacteria > Myxococcota_A > Polyangia > Haliangiales > Haliangiaceae > JABFXX01. The sequence goes on along the minus strand of DATBAS010000227.1, from coordinate 40,434 downwards.
GAGCTCGACCGGGCTCACGACTTGAGCCGCAGCGTCACCGCAAAGCACACCGAGATCGCCGCGCCGTTCTTCTTGTACGGCTGATACTTCCACGCCTGGAGCGCTGCGGTCAGATCACCGACGAGGTGATGATCGAGCTTGCTGATGAAGTCGACGTTGGTCACCGCGCCGTTCGGATCGATGCAGAGCTTTGCGGCGGCGACCGATGGCGTGCCCTTCGCGGCGTGCAGGCCGTCGGGCACCGCGCCCGACAGCTTCGTCACCGCGTTCGGCGCGACCGTGATCGAAGCGGTCGATGGTGCAGGCTCGACAGCCGGCACGGCGGGCACGTTGGGCACGGCCGGCATCTGCACGGCGGCTTGCGCCAGCGCGGGCGTGATCGGCGGCGCTTCGATCGTCATCGACGGCCGGTCGCTAGCCGGCGCGGCTCCGCCTTCAGTTGCCGCGCCCTGCGGCGTGAACACCGGGCTGAACTCGTAGTTGCTCGCCGCCGCCGCGGTCAGCGTTTGCTTCCACACGATCGCGCCGGCTTGGCGAACCGCGATGCTATGCGTGCCGATCTTGAGCGCGATCCGGATCGGCGTGTGCGCGCCGAGCAGCGCGCCGTCGAGCACGACCTCGAGATCGGACGGCGTCGTCGATAGCGCGAGGGTCGCGTCGCCGGTCGCCGCCTTCGCGCCGAGCGGCTCGAGCACGACGCGCAACGTCTGGGTCTCGCGCGCCGAGAGGTCGAGCGACGTCAGCCACGCTTTGTAGCCCGCGTGGCGGATCTCGATCTGATGCGTGCCGGGGGGCAGCGTCGCCTGCCACGGCGAGCCGGTGTGCGAGATCGCGTCGTCGCCGCTGATCGCGATGATCGCATCGCCGGGCTCGGTCTCGAACTTGAGCGTCCCGGGCTCGTGGCTCGCGGCCGGCGCCGGCTTGACCTCGGCAGCGGCCGGCGCACCGCGCGTCGTCGCGTACCACGCGAGCGAACCGCCGCCGCCCGCGAGGAACAACAGCGCGATCGCGAGCAGCCAGCCGCGCGACTTGGTCTGATTGCGCTCGACGAGCGCCGCGCCGATCGTGGTCGTGCGCATCGATTGTGCGCGCTTCTCGATCGGGCCGCTGAAGCGATGCGCATTTGCGGGCGCGATACCGGGCTTGGTGCGCGCGAGCGGTCCGAGCGGCGGCTCGGCAAACGGGCTCGGCTCGGCGTCGCCGACGTCGAGATCGACGTCGATCGGCACATCCGAAGGCGGCCGGTTGCCCTGTCGATCGTCGATCGTATCGCCGAAGACGCTGTCGACCGCGTTCTTCGCGTACGCGTCGCTGCCGGGTCGCGGGCTCTCGCGCGCGATCGGATCGACGGTGACCGTGCGTGCGCGCGTCGAATTGCGCCGGCCGTGTGAAGGCTGCGGCGTCGGGATGTCGTCGGCGTCGTTGTCATCGGCGACCACCGTCGCGGGCACGCGATGCTTCGCCGAGACGTCGGGCACGTCGTCGAGCACGATCGGTCCGCTCGGCGCGCCGACCTCGCCGCCGCCCCACGCGATCTCGACGGCGTCTTCGTCGTCGCGGCCGGGCTGCGGCGTCGGCGTGCGCATCGAAATCGAGATCTGGCTCGGCTCGAGCGTGTGGCTCGCGCCCGAAAAGCTCGCCGGTGATTCGAGCGCGAATGCCCAGTCGAGCCACTGCGAGATGTCGCGGTAGCCGGTGTGCAGGTGATATTGCGTGCGCACGCGCTCGAGCTCGCGGCGCAGCTCCGCGGCGCTCGCGAAGCGGTGGTCGGCATCGCGGGCGAGCGCCTTGAACACGATCGCATCGAGCTCGGCCGGGCACGCCTGGTTGAACGTCGACGGCGCCATGATGTCGACGCGCTGCACTTTGAGCAGCGTCTGGTATTCGTTCTTGCTCGCGAACAGCGGTCGCGCGGTGAGCAGCTCGTGCAAGATCACGCCGACCGCCCAGACATCCGAGCGCGCATCGAGATCGCGGCTGCCCGAGATCGCCTCGGGCGCCATGTACGCGAGCTTGCCTTTGACGCGGCCGGTCTGCGTGCGCAGCTGCGCCGACTGCGCCTTCGCGATGCCGAAGTCGATGACCTTGAGGTGACCGTGGCTGGTCACGAGCAGGTTCGACGGCGACACGTCGCGGTGCACGAGCCCGAGCGGCGAGCCGGTCTCGTCGACGCGGGTGTGCGCGTAGTCGAGCGCCTCGCACAGCTGCAACACCAAGCCGACCGTGACGTGGATCGGAGCCGGCCCGGTGACCTTGCGGCAGTGCCGGAGGATCTGACGGACGTCGCGCCCGTCGATGTACTCCATCGAGATGAAGTACTCGGTGCCGACGCGGCCGAGCTCGTAGATCTGGACGATGTTGATGTGCGCCAAGAGCGACGCGAGCTTGGCCTCGCGCACGAACGACTTGATGAAGCTCGCGTCCTCCGCGAGGTGCGGCAACAGCCGCTTGAGCGCGACGCTACGCTCGAAGCCTTCGACGCCGCGCTCGAGCGCGCGGTGCACCGTCGCCATCCCGCCGACGCCGAGGCGCTCGTAGATGACGTATGGTCCGAATTGCTCCTCCGCAGCGACGTCGGCCATGACCGTCCGCGCGAATCGTCGCACGTAACGGTCATCAAGTGGCGCCTAAGGCTCGTCGGGAGTCTTCACGTCGAGCGTCAGCGCGTGGATCGGGCCCTTCATCTCGTCCGCGAGCACATTCATGACCATGCGATGACGCTGGATCAGGGACTTCCCTGCGAATTCCGTCGAGACGACGACGGCCTTCCAGTGATCCGACGTGCCGGTCAGATCTTGCAGCTCGACCTGCGCGTCGGGGATCGCGCTCCGGATCTTCTCGGCGATCTGATCGGCGGTCACTTGATGGTCCCAAGCGCCTTGCCGACGCTGGTGAACGCCGTTACCGCGCGATCGATGTCGTCCTCCGAGTGCGCCGCCGAAATCTGCACGCGGATGCGCGCCTGACCTTTCGGCACGACCGGGAACGAAAATCCGATGACGTAGATGCCGTGCGCGAGCAGCTGTTGGGCCATCTCGGCCGCGAGCCGGGCGTCGCCGAGCATCACCGGCGTGATCGGGTGCGTGCCCGATCGGATCGACAGCCCGGCGGCGGTCATGCCGGCGCGGAAGCGCTGCGTGTTCACTTCGAGCTTGTCGCGCAGCGCGGTCGATTCGGAGAGCAGCGCGATCGCCGCGATCGAGCCCGCGACGATCGGCGGCGCGAGCGTGTTCGAGAACAAGTACGGCCGCGAGCGATTGCGCAGCAGGTCGATCACTTCTCGTTTACCGCTCGTGAACCCGCCGGATGCGCCGCCGAGCGCCTTGCCCAGCGTCGACGTGAAGATATCGACGCGGTTCAGACAGCCACGCAGCTCCGCCGAGCCGCGGCCGGTCTTGCCGACGAAGCCGGTCGCGTGCGAGTCGTCGACCATCACGATCGCGTTGTACTTCTCGGCGAGATCGCAGATCGCATCGACGCGCGCGATGTCGCCGTCCATCGAGAACACGCCGTCGGTCGCGACCATGCGCAGGCGCTTGGTTTGCGTCGCCTTCAGCTTCGCTTCGAGATCGTTCAGATCGTCGTGCTCGTAGCGATGGCGCTCGGCCTTGCACAGCCGGATCCCGTCGATGATCGACGCGTGGTTGAGCGCATCCGAGATGATCGCGTCGTCTTCGCCGAGCACGGTCTCGAACAAGCCGCCGTTGGCGTCGAAGCACGAGCCGTAGAGGATCGTGTCTTCGGTGCTCAAGAATTTCGAGATCGCGGCCTCGAGCTCCTTGTGCTTGTCCTGCGTGCCGCAGATGAAGCGCACGCTCGATAGGCCGTAGCCGCGCTCGTCGAGCGCCGCGCGCGCCGCCGCGATCACGCGCGGATGCGACGACAGCCCGAGATAGTTGTTGGCGCAGAAGTTGATGACTTCTTTGCCGCCGGTCATCACGTGCGCGGCTTGCGGCGACGTGATCAGCCGCTCGTGCTTCCACAGGCCCGCTTGCTCGATCTCGGCGAGCGTCGCGGCGAAGACCGACTTCGCGTTCGTATACATGATGGCTAATGCGATAGCACGGCGCCGAGGTCGAGCATGCGCCGAACGCGCGGCACCAAGTCCTCGGTCATGGCGTCGAGGTCGAACCTCGCCTTCCAGCCCCAGTCCCGGCGTGCCGCGCCATCGTCGATCGACTTCGGCCAGCTGTCGAGGATGCCCTGGCGCACCGGGTCGGGCGCGTACGTGAACTTCGCGTTCGGGATCGCGTGCTGCACGCTCGTCGCGATCTCGTCGGCGCGCGGCGAGAACGCGGCGATGTTGTAGATCGTGCGCGTGAGCTTGCCGCGCTCGGCGAACGCGAGCTCGAGCAACGCGCGCACGCCATCGGGCATGTACATCAGCGGGATGCGGGTGTCGGCGCGCGCGAACGCTTCATAGGCGCCCTTGCGAACCGCATCGACGTACATGAACAGCGCGTAGTCCGACGAGCCGCCGCCGGGCATCGCCGCCGAGATCAGGCCCGGGAAGCGCACGCCGCGACAATCGATGTCGTAGCGCTTGCGGTAGTACGCGCACAGCAGCTCGCCCGCGACCTTGGTGACGCCGTACATCGTTCCCGGGTGCAGCGCGACGTCGTCGGGGCACGGATCGGGGAGGGGCCCCGAAGGTGGCGGCCCGAACACGGCGATGCTCGACGTGAAGATGAGGCGGTTGACCTTCGCGCGGCGCGCGGCCTCGAGCACGTTCCACGTGCCGGTCTGGTTGACGTCGTACGCGAGCCGCGGGTTCGCTTCGCCGCTCGCCGACAGGATCGCGGCCAGGTGATAGACCAGCTCGGGGCGCGTTTCGGTGAACGTGTGCTGGACCGCGGCGGCGTCGGTGACGTCGAGCCGCTGCCAGTCGCCGCCCGCGTGCGCGTGGCTCGGCGGACGCGGCGCGAGATCAGTCGACACGACCTCGTGGCCCGCCGCGATAAGCGCGCCGATCAAATCGTGGCCGATCTGGCCACCGGCGCCGGTGATGAGGATCTTCATGCGGCGCGGATAGTAGATCGTTTCTCAGTTTCCAGATGACGCGTACGCCGTGCACGTATGCGTGAACTGCTGCACGCCGTTGACGATCGTCGGATCGCCCGCGGCATCCGGCGTGGTCACGCCGCCGCCGTAGTTGTACGGCGAGTCGGTGAACGCGAGGAACACGCACATCTCGTCGCTGCCCAGGCCCCACGGGATCACGTTCGCCGTGTCGTTGTAGTAGCTGCACGAGAACTTGAGCCGCGTGTTCGGCGCCATCACGAACGGCGGATCGAGCGGCCCGCCGAGCGCGTCGCCGATGCTGGCGGTCGTCGTGAACACTTGGGTCGACGTCACGTCGTCGGGCATCAATGCCTCGAGCGCGAGCCCGGTGCCGAGCGCGTGGTAGTGCGCGAGCGCGTAATAGATGTTGAAGCTCGGCAGCGGCCAGTTGCCCGGCGGCGACGCGTGCGACGCGTCGAGGTCGCAATCGAGCGTGAACTGGGACTGCGCGTTCGGCGGCAGCGCGAGGGCTTGGTCCTCGAACGCGATGCCGTGCAGGGTCGTCATCACGCTCGCGAGTGGGATCGGACCGAGCGTGATCACGGGCGCGAGGTGCAGCGCCGTGTCGCCGGCGTTGAGCAAGTGGATCTGCGCGACGAGCTTGCTCTTGGGCGGGATGTGGATCGCCATGCCGGGCAAGAACGTCTGCGTCTGGCTCTGGACCTGCGTCGACTGCGCGAACAACACGCCGCCGTAGATCGCCGCGATCGCTTCGTCGAACCCGCGATCGCTGCAGGTAAACGTGCCGTCGTCGGCCTGCGGATCGGTGATCCCGTTCGGCCCCTGGAACACGTGCTCGGGCACCCAGAACCAGTTCGAGTGGTGGAAGCCCGGCCCGGTCTCGAGATCGATCGAGTTGATGTAGAGGTCGGTCGCGTTGTTCAGCGAGATCTGTACGCAGTCGGTGCTGATCTCCTGCGACGCGGCGACGTCGAACGGCCCGAACGAGAACGTCATCGGGCCGTCGTCGCTTGCCTTTGAAGCGCATCCCCAAGGCAGGAAGACGACCAACGCCGCGACCGCGATCTGAGCCCTCATTGGTCGGAACATCGGTCCATTCGACCGCGTTTGCAAGCGACTGATTTATTACAAGCCGGGGCACGGGACCGCCCGGCACGGCGCCGCCGGGCAATCGAGCGAGCACGTGTCCCCATTCGACACGATCGTGGCCGGCAACTTCACGCCTCCGAGGCACGCGTACGTCTCCGCCGGCGGCGGCGCGCATCCAGCGCCGGCCGCGCACTCGATCTTCGCCGTCGTCGCGCAGCCGTCTTTTGTCTTGAACAACGACCACGCAGTCACCACGACCGGCGCTTGCTGCGGCGTCGAGCTCGTCGTGGTCGGCGAGCCGGTCGCCGACAAGATCGTCGGCGCGTGCTCGTACGGGGCGGGTTGCGTGTCCGAGGGATCGGCCGCGGTCGGTTGGCCCGGCGGCGGCTGCGCGATCGGCTGCGACGGCCGACTGTTGCTCGAGTAATAGCAAGCGGTGACGAGCAAGAGCGCGAGCGGCGATCGCATGGCGAAACCGTAGCATCTGATACCGTGGGCGCGTGGGGGCACGCTGGATCGCGGTGGCGATCGTGCTGTGGTGCGCGAGGTCAAACGCGCAAGCTCTGACCGGCGACGATCTCGCGCGCAAGAACGACGGCGGCTACTTCACGGGCCTGCCGCTGTTTTCGTACTCGACCGATCTCGGCTACGGGTTCGGCGCGCGCGCGTATTACTACTGGAACGGCCATCGCGACGACGCCCGCTTCGCGACGACGCCGTACCTCTACCGCGTGTTTCTTCAAGTCTTCGTGTCGACCCGCGGCACGCAGTTTCACTGGCTCGACTTCGACGCGCCGAAGATCCTCGACTCGCCGTACCGCGTGCGCAGCCAGCTGATCTATCAGCGCGACACCACGCAGAACTACTTCGGCGTCGGCTCGCGCACGCTGCAGCCGCTCGCGTTTCCCGGATCCGCGCGCACGTATCACAACTACAGCGACTACAGCGCCGCCGAGAACGCGATCACCGACGGCACGACGTGGTCGCGTTACGACGAATACGATCTCGCGCGGCCGATCGGCATCGCGAGCATCGAGCGGCTGTTCGACGACAGCAAGGTCCGGATCCTCGCCGGCCTTGGCTTCTCGTACGCGATGGTCAACGACTACAGCGGCAAGCAAGTCGACGCGACCGACGCGAACGGCAACGCGGTCCGGGCGACCGAAGGCACCACGCGGCTCGCCGCCGACTGCGCCGCGAACGCGATCGTCGGCTGCAACGGCGGCCGCGATAACTTCTTTCGCGTCGCCGCGTCGTACGACACCCGCGACTTCGAGCCCGATCCCAACACGGGCGTGTTCATCGACGCCGAGCTCGACGCCGCGACGGTCGTGCTCGGCTCGCAATACGACTACCTCCGCGCGCTGATCGCGGCGCGCGGCTACTACAGCCCGATCCCCGACAAGGCCGATCTCGTGCTCGCCGGTCGCTTCACGGTCGTCGGGCAGAGCAACGGCGCGCCGTTCTTCAGCATGGACACGTTCCCGTACACCGACAATCCGATCGCGGGGCTCGGCGGCCTGCGCACGTTGCGCGGCTACCGTCAGGATCGCTTCGTCGGCTCGGTGATGACGGTCGCGAACGCCGAACTGCGCTGGACGTTCGCGCACGCGCGTCTGTGGCGCCAGAAGCTCGCGTTCATCATCGTGCCGTTCTTCGACATCGGCCGGCCGTTCGACAACCTCGGCCAGCTGACGTTCTCGGACTGGAAGCCGTCGTACGGCGGCGCGTTCCGCGTGTCGTGGAACCTCGCGACGATCGCCTCGGTCGATTACGGAGTCAGCCCCGAGGACAGCGGGCTCTACGTCAACTTCAACCACATGTTCTAGGGTGTCGATCGTGGGCCTCGGCGACTGATTGAATTGTCGACCTCGACCGCGAAGAATTCGCCTACGCCTACGCCGACGACCCAGCTCTGCTACGCTCAGTCGCTGTGGCTGGTAAGGGGGACACGTTCGCGGCGCTGGTCGCACGGTGCGAGGCCGCCGGAACGATCGATGATGCGGCGCGCGCGAAAGGCGACGCGCTCGCGGTCGACCTCGGCGGTGCGCTCGCGCTGCGCTGGCGCATGCTCGTGTTGCACGCGCTGATGGCGGATCCGCCCGACGGCGATGCCGTGCGCGAAGCCTACGGCGAGCTCGTCGATCGCTACCGCGACGACGCCGCGAGTCTGGCGCTCATCAAGCCGCTCGGCGACGAGATCCGCAAGCTCGAGGCGGCGGGCAAGCTGCCGAGCACGCTCGTCGCGCGCAGCGATCGCCGCCGACCGCGGTAGACGATACAACTCGCAACCCAGCGGCGACGGCAACCGCCGCAGAAACCGCCCAAATCGCGCGATCACGCGGTGGCACCACGTCTGCACTTGGTGCTCACCATGAAACGGATCGATTGCGCGGCGCTCGATCAGGTCATCGGCGCCGCAAGCGACAACTGGACGACGAAGGTCGATAGCGCGGTCTCGAAGGTCTATCCCGGCTGGAACAACATGAGCTGCACCTCGCGCGGCATGTGGGTCGGCACCGGCGTCGGCAGCGCGACGACGGCCGCGGGTTGGGCATCGACCCCGATCACGGGCGGCGCCGGCGCTGCGATCGGAGGCACGCTCGCGCCGATCGCCGGCACGCTCGCGAGCACGTCGTACATCGAAGGCTGCCAGCGCGGGCCGAACGCGAAGTAGCGAAGCTTGGCCCGCGGGCGGCGCGCGGGCGGCGCGCGGGTGTCACGTAGGCGCGCGAGCCGTGCTATCCATCGCCGCGCATGAGCCTGGTCGTGCTCGACGACGTCACGTTGTTCTTCGGGGATCGCCTGATCTTCGATTCGGTGGGCCTGCGCCTCGGCCACGGCGATCGCATCGGCCTCATCGGGCCGAACGGCTCGGGCAAGACCACGCTGCTCAAGCTTATCGCCGGCGTGCAAGAGGTCGACGACGGCACGATCACGCGCGCGAACGGCGTGCGCGTCGGCTGGCTGCCGCAAGATCTCGCGATCGGCGGCGGGCGCTCGCTGATCGACATGATCTTGTCGAGCGTTCCGGGCCGCAAGGAGCTCGACGAGCAGCTTGCCGCCGTCGAGGCCAAGCTCGAAGCCGCGGCGGGCGCCAGCGACGACGAGATGCTCGAGCTCGCCGGCGAGGTCGGCGAGCTGCACGAGCGCATCGATCACTTCGATCGGTTCTTCGGCGAGCACGAAGCGCTCGCGATCCTCGCCGGCCTCGGCTTTGCGCCCGGCGACGAGAAGCGCGACATCGGCGAGTTCTCCGGCGGCTGGAAGATGCGCGCGGTGCTCGCCGGCCTGTTGTTCCAGCGCCCCGACGTGCTGCTGCTCGACGAACCGACCAACCACTTGGACTTGCCGTCGGTCGCGTGGTTCGCCGATTTCTTGAAGGCATGGCGCGGCTGCTTCGTGCTGATCAGCCACGATCGCGAGTTCTTGAACGAGCAGATCTCGCGCGTCGTCTCGCTCGAGCTCGAGGGCGTGCGCAGCTACCCCGGCAACTACGACAAGTACGTCGCGCAGCGCGCCGAAGAAGAGACGATCTTGCAGGGCCGCGCGAAGAACCTGGCGCGCGAGCGCGAGCGCATGACCGAGTTCGTCAATCGATTCCGCGCGCAGGCGAACAAGGCCAAGGCCGTTCAGTCGCGCGTCAAGATGCTCGAGAAGATGGAGACCGTCGAGACCTACGGCAAGCGCGGCACGCTGCGCTTCGATTTTCCGTCGGTCGCGCGCACGGTTGCCGACGTCATCAAGATCGACGGGCTCACGAAGGCGTACGGCGATCACACGGTGTTCGCCAATCCGGTCAACCTCACGGTTCGCCGCGGCGAGAAGATCGGCATTATCGGCGTCAACGGCGCCGGCAAGACGACGTTGCTCCGCATGATGGCGGGCGAGATCCCGCACGACAAAGGCACGATCAAGGTCGGCAGCGGCATCGACGTCGGCTACTACGCGCAGCACCACGCCGATACGCTCGACATGGACGCGACGATCCTCGAGATCGTCGCGCGCGCGGCACCCGACGCATCGCCGGCGAAGGTTCGCTCGATGTGCGGCGCGTTCATGTTCTCCGGAGACGACGTCGACAAGCTCGCGCGCGTGCTCTCGGGCGGCGAGCGCGCGCGTGTCGCGCTGGCGAAGCTGTGCATTTCGCCCGGCAGCCTGTTGCTCATGGACGAGCCGACGAACCACTTGGATCTGTGGTCGAGCGACGCGCTCGCCGAATCGTTGGCGACGTACGACGGAACGTTGGTGTTCGTCAGTCACAACCGCACGCTGATCCGCCGGCTCGCCACGCGAATCTGGAACGTCGAAGACGGCAAAGTCGAGACGTATCCCGGCACGCTCGACGAGTACATGTACTCCATGGCCGAGCGTCGCAAGGCGCTCGCCGCGGATGACGCCCGGCCGAACAAGGCGAAAGTCGTTGTCCCGAAAGACGACGACAAGCAGCGCAAGCGGCGCGAAGCCGAGGCGCGCCAGAAGCGCGGCGCGAAGCTCGGCCCGCTTGAAAAGCAGGTGGCGCAGCTCGAAGAGCGCATCGGTGTGCTCGAAGCCGAGCAAAAAATCCGCTCGGCGGAGCTCGCAGATCCGAGCGTCTACGGCGATGCACCGCGCCGCAACAAGCTGCTCGCCGATTTCCAGACCGCGCAAGACAAGCTCGACGAGCTGAGCGCGCGTTGGGAGCAAGCCGCGGCCGAGCTCCAAACCGCGCGCGCCGACTAAGCTATACTCGGCTGCGTGGAGCCAGCCCCGCAGCTGATCGACGGCAAGTACCAGCTCGTAGAAGTGGCGGGAGAGGGCGGGATGGCAACGGTCTACAAGGCCGTGCAGAAAGGTGCGGCGGGCTTCCAGCGCACCGTCGCGATCAAGCACATCCGCCCCGAGTACCGCGCGCTCAAGAATTACATCGACATGTTCATCGAGGAGGCTCGCGTCGGCAGCGAGCTCCAGCACCCGAACATCGTCCAGGTTCACGACTTCGTCGGCGAGAACGGCTCGTACTACCTCGTGATGGAGTGGGTCGAAGGCATCGATCTCGGCGCGTTCATCCGCGTCAACCGCGACGCGAAGACGCCGATCCTATGGCCGCTCGCGGTCGCGATGGGGATCGGCACGCTGCGCGGCCTCGCCGCCGCACATTCACGCACCGCTCCTGACGGCACGCCGGCGCCGGTGATCCACCGCGACGTGTCGCCGCACAACGTGCTGCTCGGCGTCAACGGCGTGGTCAAGCTCAGCGACTTCGGGCTCGCGAAGGCGCGCGATCGCATCGCGAGCCTGACCGCGCCGGGCACCGTCAAAGGCAAGCTCAGTTATCTGGCGCCGGAGGTCACGTACGGCAAACCGAACACGTCGCAGTCGGACTTGTTCGGCGTCGGCAACGTGATCTGGGAGGCGCTGTCCGGCGAGCGCTTGTTCGACGGCAAGAACGACGTCGAGATCTTCAAGAAGATCCGCGCGTGCAAGGTGCCGCCGATTATCGAGCGCCGCGCCGACGTGCCGCCCGCACTGTCTGCCGTGCTCGACGTCGCGCTTGCGGCCGATCCGGCAAATCGCTACGCGACCGCGCAGGAGTTCGCATCGGCGCTGTCGCAGGTGATGAAGCAGGCCGTCGGCGTCGATCCGGCAAACGCGCTCGGCACCGCCGTTCGCGAGGCGCGACAACGCGAGCGAGCGCGTGACGTCGAACCCGATGCACCGACGTTGCCCAACGCCGGCGGTGCGCCGCGCACCAAGCGAGACTCCGTCGACGTCGAGTTCTCGACGGCGGAAGTCAACGTCGATCCGATCGAGCTGACGCCGAAGAAGAAGTAGCGGCGCTGCGGCACACGGCCACGCGCGGTGGAGAACCGCGTGCGGCAGAACCGCGTGCGGCAGAGCGCGATCGGAAAAAACCGACCAACTGGTTGGTCGGTACAGCATTGCGGCGTCAACACCGCTCCGACCGCGCAAAACCCAAGTTGGTTGGTTAACCAACCAACTTTGGACCGCGGCGCGAACGCGCGATTCCTCGGCGGCAAACCTCGGGCTGGTCGCCTCGCCGCCGGCTCGGTGAAGAGCGCCTGCGAGGCAACGTGCGTGACCGACCAACTGGTTGGTCGGTCACGTAGACGTCGCCTTGAGCCCTCGACGCGAGTGCGGTCGGGGCGGCAGAGCGGTTAGCGTGAACCATCTCGGTCGTTCGCCGACGAGCCGTCAGTGCTTCTCGACCGCTTTGACCTGCGTGACGGTGCCGGCGTCGAGGTCGTACGCGGTCAGCTGCTTGCCCCACACGCAGCCGGTGTCGAGCCCGACGTGGTGCGCGCCGATCGACAACCCGAGCGCGGCCCAGTGGCCGAACACGATCGTATGCGTTCGCCACGCGGCGTCCGGGTACGCGAACCACGGCACCGTGTCCTTCGGCGCGTCGGCGGGCGCGCCGTTGAAGTCGTCGACGACGCGGCCGTCTTTCTTGTCGAGCATGCGGGCGCGCACGAGATACGCGAGCGCGGCGCGCGTGCGATCGGCACCGGAGATCGCCGGATCCCATTTCGGCGGTGGCCCGGAAATCTCGCCGAGCACGGACTTCCAGCGCGAGCTACGCAGCGCCGCTTCGATCTCGCCGGCGAGCGTGCGCGCGAGCTCGATCGTCCACTTCGGATGCAGTCCGCCGTGCAACAGAGCTCGATCGCCTTCGACGTACACGAGCGGCCGGTGGCGCAGCCAATCGGCGAGCGCGTCGCGATCGGGCGCGGCGAGCACGTCGTCGAGCGTGTCGCGCTTCTTTTCGGACGCGACTCCGGCGATGCGCGCGAGCAGGTGCAAGTCGTGGTTGCCGAGCACGGTGGTGACCGCGTCGCCTTGTGCGATCGCCCAGCGCAGTACCTCGAGCGATGCCGGGCCGCGGTTGACGAGGTCGCCGACCAGCCACAGTCGATCGCGCGACGGTGTGTAGTCGATCGCGGCAAGCAGCCGATCGAGGGTGGCTTTGCAGCCTTGGATGTCTCCGATCGCGTACGTCGCCATCTCGTTCGTCTCGTCGTGCACGTGCACGATCTTTGATGCATCGATCCTAGCGCGTCTCGGTTGTGCAGATGCGTCCGTGCGACACGCCGAGCGGTCAGACCTCGACACGCGTGGTGATGAAACCCGCTCGCGCGCTGCCGACGCGCACGTCGAGCACCCCGGCCCCTCGAACGAGGTATGTCGCCCACGCCGCGTTCGTCGTGCCGCGCGTGCCGGGATACGCGGGCAGGTTCGCGCTCGTGTGCAGACCGTGCCCCCAGCCGTCGAGGTGACCGAGCGTGTGATGCGATGGACCGATCAGCTCGCAGCGATGCGCGGTCGCGACCGCGTAGATCGGCTCGTTGAAGTCGAGCTGCTTCGCCGACGGCACGCCGTACGTGCCGAGGTAGCCGGTGTTCGCCACGCGCATCTCGACGCGCGTCAGGCCGTCGCCGACCTCGTGCCGGTCGAGCTTCGCGATCTCGAGCTTCGGCGCGAGCGCGGCGACGCGAAAGAAGACGTGCGACTGGCTCGCGCAGACGTGGGCGAGCTCGTGCAGCGGTGGATTCCAGATCCCGACGCGCGGATCGATGCCGCCGATCTCGACGGCACCGAGCTGCGGATGCTCGAACGCGCGCCACTTCGGGAACGTGCGACCGTCGTTCTCGTCACGATCCCACCATGCGAGCTTGATCACGTCGTCGCGCGAGACGCGCTCGTAGTACTGCACGAACTTCGGCGGCCGCTCCATGCCGAGCCGCTTGAACAGGTCCCACAGCTCGATCGTGTACGCGAGCGCACCGCGCTGGTTGTACGCGAACTCGGCGAGATCGCCGCGGAGTGGCTTGTCGGGCTCGTAAAGGAATTCGTTGTACCCCGACACGGTCGGATAGCCGACGTGCTCGGTCATCCACGCTTCGATCTGGCGATACAGCGCGAGGTCTTCTTGATCCATCTTCGAGTCGGGCGCGTGACCAGGCGGCCGGATCAGCACGCCGCCGAACGTGTGAAAGTTCGTCCAGGTGAAGATCTCGGGGTGCCGCGCGACGAACTCGACGATGCCGCGCGACTCGGGCTCGCTCGCCGGATATGGGCCGGCGCCGACTTGCTCGTGCGACGGCGCCCACGACCACGGAAAGTTCCGGTTGAGATCGATCGGGTTGTCGCCGACGAAGAATGGGCTCGGAATCCGTTTGCCGTCGAAGTGCTCGATCGTGCCTTCGGGGTAGAGCTTGTAGAACGGGCCGGTATCTTCGAGCGTGCGCTCGACGAGCAAGCCGGGAAAGCCGCGCGCTTCGACCAGCTCGCCGCCGGGATCTTTGATCCGCATCGACAGCGCGAGGCCATCGCCGTCGACGTCGCCGAGCAACCAGCGCGGCGTGCCGCGCTCGACGCGCGAGTCGCGCGGCACCGAGCGCACGATCCGGCCGCTACGCAGCACGTGCTCGGCGCCGTCGGGCGAGATCCGCGGCACGATGTAGAACAAGACGTCGCGGAGCCGCTTCGCGATCGGCTCTGGAAGATCGAACGCGTCGGGCTCGACGTGCATTCGCAACGCGTCTTCGGCCAGCGCGAGCGCCACACTCGAGCCCGCGAGCTCGCCGGCGTGGACGTTGCCATCGGCCCAAGCGGCCGGCCGGATGCGATCTGGATCGGGGCCGATGACGAGCAACCAGACGTCGCGGCCTTCTGGAGTCTTTGCCAGCGATTGCAGGTGCGCGAGCTCCGGGAACGCAGCGACCCACGCGTGCAACTGTGCGGTCAGCCGCTCGTAATCGAGGTACGCGGCGCGAAACCCAAGCGAGACGTCCGACAGGGCGGGCATGTGCGCACAGTAACATCGCCAAAAAGCCAACCTCGCTTCGCTCCGCGAAGCCGCGTGCACCTCGCGACCGTTGCGTGCATATTGAAACCATGGGCGTTCCTCAGGCAATCGTGGTCCGCAAGGGAGCTCAGCACTTCGCGCCGCCACCGCGCGACCACGACGCGACGCCGATCGCACAGCACCTGCGCGACGTGCTCGCGGTCGCGATCGG
This sequence comes from Kofleriaceae bacterium, assembly GCA_036271395.1. GTDB lineage: Bacteria > Myxococcota_A > Polyangia > Haliangiales > Haliangiaceae > JABFXX01. The sequence continues at coordinate 25,303 of DATBAS010000227.1, read as the reverse complement.
AATGTGGCCGCTCACCGGCGTCGTGTTGCTCGCGCTCGGCTTGTTGTGGGCGGCCGGTATGAACGGCGCGCCTTAACAGCGCTTCGCGATCGCGTAAGTCGTTGAAACTCGTGGGCCATTTGGCCCCAGGCGGCCGTGCCTTCACACTTGGTAACCGCGCGGCAAGACTCTCGCATTCAACGATGGTCAAGCTCGTAGGGCACGCCCATGAAGACACGCGCTACCTCGTGGTTCCTCCGCATCGCTATCGCCGTTGTCGTAGTTGGCGGTCTGGTTTGGTATCTCCGTCGCGGTCACGCCGCGCCGGCGGGCACGCACGCACAAAGCGGCGGCGCCGGCAGTCGCGCAGTACCGGTGCAAGTCGCCGTCGCGGCGCACAAGGATTATCCGGTCTGGCTCGATGGCATCGGTACGGTCGCCGCGTTCCAGCAGGTGGTGGTGCACACCCTCGTCGATGGTCCGCTGATGACCGTGAACTTCATCGAGGGCCAGCCGGTGAAGAAAACCGATCTGCTCGCGCAGGTCGATCCGCGGCCGTTCCTCGTGCAGCTGCACACCGCGCAAGGCTCGCTCGCGCGCGATCAGTCGCTGCTCAAGGCTGCGCAGGCCGATCTCGAGCGCCAGAAGACGCTGCACGAGCAAAACCTCGTCGCGCAGGCGACGGTCGACGCGTCGGCCGGCACCGAAGGCAGCGCCGAGGGCGCGGTGAAGGTCGATCAAGCGTCGATCGAGAGCGCGAAGCTGATGCTCGACTACGCCGCGATCAAGTCGCCGATCGACGGCATCACCGGCGTTCGTCTCGTCGACGCCGGCAACATCGTGCACACGACCGATAGCGGCGGCATCGTGGTCGTCACGCAGATCGATCCGGCGGCGGTGTTCTTCACGCTGCCGCAGGACAACTTGAGCGACATCTCCGAGGCGCTCGCCGCCGGCTCGGTGCAAGTCGAGGTGTGGAACCACGACAGCACCGCGAAGATCGCGACCGGCACGCTGGCCGTGCTCGACAACCAGGTCAACGCGGCGACCGCGACGATGCGCATGAAGGCGATCGTGCCGAACCCGAATCGCTCGCTGTGGCCGAACGCGTTCGTCAAGGCGCGCGTCTTGGTGCGCACGCTCAAGGATGCGATCGTCGTGCCCGCGGCCGCGATCCAGCAAGGTCCCGCCGGCGCGTACGTCTACGTCGTCGACGACACCGACACCGTGAAGATGACGCCGGTGATCGTCACGCTGACGCAAGGCGATACCAGCGTCGTCGGCAAGGGCCTCGCCGGCAACGAGCGCGTCGTGACCGAAGGCGCGAGTCAGCTGCGCAACGGCGGCAAGGTCTCGATCGGCGACAAGAGCACGCCCGGTGGTGGCAGCGGCGCCGGCACGAGCAACGGCAACGGCTCGGGCAACGGCAGCGCGGCCAAGCACCACAAGGCGCTATGAGCAATCCGTCGGTCGAGTCATCCACGAGCTCGATTTCGGAGCCGTTCATCCGGCGTCCGGTCGCGACCACGCTGCTGATGGTCGGTCTCCTGCTCGCCGGCATCACCGGCTACTTGCAGCTGCCGGTCGCCGCGCTGCCGCAGGTCGAGTACCCGACGATCATCGTGACGACCGCGCTGCCGGGCGCGAGCGCCGACACGATCGCGTCGAGCGTGACCACGCCGCTCGAGCGCCAGTTCGGTCAGGTGCCGTCGCTGGCGTCGATGACGTCGATCTCGAGCTTCGGCTCGTCGCAGGTCACGCTGCAGTTCACGCTCGACCGCAACATCGATGCGGCCGAGCAGGACGTCCAGGCCGCGATCAATGCCGCATCGAACCTGTTGCCGCGCACGTTGCCAGCACCGCCGACCTACAACAAGGCGAACCCGGCGGACCAGCCGATCCTCACGCTCAGCGTGTCGTCGGATACGCTGTCGCTGGCGCAGGTCGACGACTACGCCGACTCGGTGCTCGCGCAAAAGATCGCGCAGGTCGATCACGTCGGCCTCGTGACGATCGGTGGCGGTCAGAAGCCGGCGGTTCGCGTGCGCGTCGATCCGCAGGCGCTCGCCGGCACGAACCTGACGATCGAGGACGTTCGCAACGCGATCGTCGCCGCGAACGTCAACCAGCCGAAGGGCAACCTGGATGGTGCCCGGCTCGACTGGGCGCTCCAGACCGACGACCAGCTCACCAACGCCGCCGCGTATCGACCGTTGATCATCACGGCGTCGAGCGGCGCGGCGACGACCGCGAGCAACGCGGTCACCGCGGGTGCGACCGGCACGGGCATTCCGAACGCCGGCAGCGCGGCCGGCGCGGCGGCGCAATTCTCCGCGCCGATCAACAACACGCCCGGCGTGGTGCGGCTCGGCGAGGTCTCCGACGTGATCGACGGGGTCGAGAACGAGCAGCTCGCCGGATGGGACGGCGCGCACAAGGCAATCATCATCAACGTGCAGCGCCAGCCCGGCGCGAACATCATCGACGTCGTCGACAAGATCGAGGCGCTGTTGCCGCAGCTCGAGGCCGCGATGCCGCAGGGCATCAAGGTCAACATCCTCGCCGATCGCACCGAGACCGTGCGCGCGAGCGTGCACGACGTCCAGTTCACGCTCGTGCTGACGATCGCGCTCGTCATCGGCGTGATCTACTTTTTTCTCGGCAGCGCGCGCGCGACGATCATTCCCGGCGTCGCGGTGCCGCTCGCGCTGATCGGCACGTTCGGCGTGATGCAGCTCGTCAACTTCAGCCTCGACAACCTGTCGCTGATGGCGCTGACGATCTCGACCGGCTTCGTCGTCGACGACGCGATCGTGATGATCGAGAACATCTCGCGCCATATCGAGGAAGGCGAGATGCCGTTCAAGGCCGCGCTCAAGGGCGCGCGCGAGATCGGCTTCACGATCGTGTCGCTGACCGTGTCGCTCGTTGCCGTGCTGATCCCGCTGTTGTTCATGAGCGGGCTCGTCGGTCGGTTGTTCCGCGAGTTCGCGCTCACGCTGGCGATCGCGATCGGCATCTCCGCGGTGCTGTCGCTCACGCTCACCGCGATGATGTCGGCGTGGATCCTCAAGCCGCATCACGAGACCAAGCCGGTGTGGCTCGTGCGCAAGTTCGAGCAGGGCTTCGCGGGCCTGACGCGGTTCTACGACCGCACGTTGCAGGTCGTGCTGCGCCATCGCGTGATCACGCTGCTCGTCACGCTCGGCGCGGTCGCGCTCACCGTCATCCTCGCGATCAACGTGCCGAAAGGCTTCTTCCCGACCGAGGACACCGGCGTGATCAACGCCGTTACCGAAGCCGCCGCCGATGTCTCGTTCCAGCGCATGACCGAGCTGCAGGAAGAGGTCACCGCGATCATCCAGGCCGATCCCGACGTCGCGACCGTGTCGGCGTCGATCGGCGCCGACGGCACGAACCCGACCGCGAACTCTGGGCGCATGATGATCACGTTGCGGCCGCGCGACGATCGCGACGCCAACGCGACCGAGATCATCGAGCGGCTCAAGCCCAAGCTCGACGCGATCTCGGGGATCCAGACCTATCTGGCTGCGGTGCAGGACCTGACTGTCGACTCGCGCGTGTCGAAGACGCCGTACCAGTACACCGTCGAAGATCCGGATCCGCAGGAGCTCAAGACGTGGGCGCCGAAGCTGCTCGACACGCTGCGCCACCTGCCGGAGCTGAAAGATGTCGCGAGCGATTTGCAGTCGGAAGCGCTCGAGCTGCATGTCACGGTCGATCGCGACGCCGCCTCGGCGCACGGCGTGAGCGCGCAGGTGCTCGACGATACGCTGTACGACGCGTTCGGCCAGCGCATCGTGTCGACGGTGTTCACACAGCTCAACCAGTACCGCATCATCCTCGAGGTCCTGCCTCGCGATCGCCAATCGATCGAGGCGCTCGAGAAGCTGTACATCCACACGACGACGGGCGAGACCATCCCGCTCAACCAGATCGCGCGGTTCGACGTGCGGCCGGCGTTCGCGGCGGTCGATCATGAAGGCCAGTTCCCATCGCTGACGCTGTCGTTCGACGCGGCGAAGGGCGTGTCGCTCGGCGACGCGGTGAAGGTGATCGATACGGCGATCGCGAAGCTCGAACCACCGCCGGCGATGCGCGGTCAGTTCGTCGGCGCCGCGCAGGTGTTCCGCGATTCGATCAGCTCGGAGCCGATCCTGATCTTGGCCGCGCTGATCACGGTCTACATCGTGCTCGGCGTGCTCTACGAGAGCTACATCCACCCGATCACGATCTTGTCGACGCTGCCCTCGGCCGGCGTCGGCGCGATCCTGGCGCTGCAGCTCACCGGCGAGCCGTTCGACGTGATCTCGCTGATCGGCATCGTGTTGTTGATCGGGATCGTCAAGAAGAACGCGATCATGATGATCGACTTCGCGCTGGTCGCCGAGCGTGAAGACAAGATGTCGCCGCGCGACGCGATCCACAAAGCGTGTCTGCTGCGCTTCCGGCCGATCATGATGACGACGATGGCCGCGTTGCTCGGCGGCTTGCCGCTCGCGATCGGCAACGGCACCGGCAGCGAGCTACGGCGCCCGCTCGGCATCACGATCGTCGGCGGCTTGCTCGTGTCGCAGGTGCTGACGCTGTACACGACGCCGGTCATCTACCTGGCGATGGATCGCATCGCGCGGATCTTCCGCGGCAACAAGACCCAGCACGTCGACCCCGATGCGCCGACCGAGACCAAGGCCGAGCACGAGCCGGAAGGTCCCGTGTCGTGACGACCGAGGTGCAAGCCGAGGGAGCGTCACTCCGCGCGCCGGCGAAGCCGGCAGCGGCTGAGCGCCGCCTCCTGAAAGCAGGCGCGGAGTGAACTTATCGGCGCCGTTCATCCGCCGGCCGATCGCGACCTCGCTGCTCGCGCTCGCGCTGCTCTTGGCCGGCGGCGCCGCGTTCACGCAGCTGTCGGTCGGCCCGCTGCCGAAAGTCGATCTCGCGACGATCAACGTCGGCGCGTCGCTTCCGGGCGCGAGCCCGACGACGATGGCGACATCCGTGGCGATGCCGCTCGAGCGCCGGTTGGCGCGCATCGCGGGCGTTTCCGAGCTGACGTCGACGAGCGCGCTGGGCTCGACGAGCATCACGGTGCAGTTCAGCCTCGACCGCGACATCGAAGGCGCCGCGCGCGACGTCCAGGCCGCGATCAACGCCGCGAGCGGCGATCTGCCGGCGAACTTGCCGTCGGTGCCGAGCTTCCGCAAGGTCAACCCATCGGACTCGCCGATCTTGATCCTGGCGCTGCGCAGCAAGTCGCTGCCGTTGCCGCGCGTCTTCGAGTCCGCGAACACCGTGCTCGCGCAGAAGATCTCGCAGGTGCCGGGCGTCGGCCAGGTCGGCGTCGGCGGTGGCGTGCAGCCGGCGGTGCGCATTCGCTACAACCCACTCCAGGTCGCGGGCATGGGGCTCTCGGTCGAGGATCTGCGCAACGCGATCGCCGCGGCGACGTCGGATCAGCCCAAGGGCGGCATCGGCGCGACGCAGTTCACATCGATCGGCGTCGACGATCAGCTCACCGACGCGAAGCAGTGGGGCAACATCATCGTGCGCGCTTCGACGAGCGATGCCGCGGTCGGCGGCGCCGCGCGGCTCGGCGACATCGGCGAGGTGTTCGACGATGTCGAGAACGAGCGCGTCGCCGGCTGGTTCGACGGCGAGCGCGCGGTGATGGTGATCATCCGCCGCACGCCGGGAGCCAACATTCTCGACGTGATCGATCGCGTCAAGAGCTTGATGCCCGAGCTCGCCGCGTCGATTCCAGCGGGCATCGACATCGACGTCGCGATCGATCGGTCGACGACGATCCGCGCGTCGGTCCACGACGTCGAGAAGACGCTGCTGATCTCGATCATCTTGGTCGTGCTCGTGGTGTTGGTGTTCTTGCAATCCGGGCGCGCGACGTCGATCCCAGGCCTGGTCGTGCCGCTCGCGCTCGTCGCGACGTTCGGCGTGATGTTCATCCTCGACTACAGCCTCGACAATCTGTCGCTGATGGCGCTGACGATCGCGACCGGCTTCGTGGTCGACGACGCGATCGTCGTCACCGAGAACGTCGCGCGTCACATCGAGAACGGCGCGCCGCCGCTACGCGCCGCGCTCGACGGCGCCCGCGAGATCGGGTTCACGATCGTCAGCATCACCAGCTCGCTGATCGCGGTGTTCATCCCGCTGTTGTTCATGGGCGGGGTGGTCGGCCGCCTGTTCCGCGAGTTCGCGATGGTGCTGACGATCGCGATCGTGTGGTCGGCGCTGTTGTCGCTGACGCTGACGCCGATGATGTGCTCGCGCTTGCTCGTCGGCCGCGAGCAGCACAAGCAACGCAAGGCGATCAGCCGCGCGATCGAAGGCGCGCTCGCGCGCATCGTCAAGCGCTACGGCAAGATGCTGTGGTGGGTCATCCACCATCGCACGGTGATCGGCTTCGTGACGATCGCGACGATCGTGCTCACCGTGTTCTTGTACCGCACGATCCCGTTCGGCCTGCTGCCGCAGCAAGACACCGGCATGTTGGTGGCGAGCTCGCGTGGTCCGCAGGACATCTCGTTCGCCGCGATGAAGCAGCGCCAGGAGCAGCTGATCCACGTGCTCGAGCAGGATCCCGACGTCGAGCATGCGATCGGCAGCGTCGGCGGCTTCGGCTCGACGACGATCAACACCGGCTCGATGTTCATCTCGCTCAAGGACAAGCCGGCGCGCAAGGCATCGTCCGACGAAGTGATCGCGCGGCTGCGCAAGCAGGTCGCCAAGGTCGACGGCATCGCGATGCGGTTCCAGGCGGTGCAGGACCTGCGGGTCGGCGGTCGCTCGTCGGATGCGCAATATCAGTACGCGCTCCAGGACGCCGATCTCGCCGAGCTGAACACGTGGGCGCCGAAGATCACCGCCGCGCTCGAGAAGATCCCGATCCTCAAAGACGTCAACTCCGACCAGCAGACGCAAGGCCTCGAGCTCGATCTGAAGATCGATCGCGATACCGCGTCGCGGTTGGGCGTTAACGTCGCGAGCATCGACAACGCGCTCTACGACGCGTTCGGCCAGCGCCAGGTCGCGGTCTTCTACACCGAGATCAACCAGTACCGCGTCGTGCTCGAGGCCGACCCATCGGTGGGCACCGGCCCCGACGCGCTCTCGCGGGTCTACGTGCCGTCGCAAACCGGCCAGCAAGTGCCGCTCTCCGAGCTCGTCCAAGTCACGCGCAATCCGGTCGCGCTCTCGATCGGTCATCAAGGCCAGTTCCCGGCGACCGTCGTGTCGTTCAATCTCGCGCAGGGCGCCGCGCTCGGCGATGCGGTCAAAGCCGTCGAGGCAACGACCGCGAAGATCGGCATGCCCGCGAGCGTGCACGGCACGTTCGCCGGCACCGCGCAGGCGTTTCAAGACTCGCTCAAGAGCGAGCGCATCCTCGTGCCGATCGCGATCTTCTTCGTCTACATCGTGCTCGGCATTCTCTACGAGAGCTACATCCACCCGATCACGATCTTGTCGACGCTCCCCTCGGCGGGCTTGGGCGCGCTGGTCGGCCTCATCGTCACCGGCACCGACCTGTCGCTGATGGCGATCATCGGCATCATCTTGCTCGTCGGCATCGTCAAGAAGAACGCGATCCTCATCATCGACTTCGCGCTCGAGCGCGAGCGCGAGGGGATGCGGCCCGACGAGGCGATCCATCAGGCATGCATGCTGCGGTTCCGGCCGATCTTGATGACGACGCTCGCCGCGCTGTTCGGCGCGTTGCCGCTCGCGTTGGGCCGCGGCACCGGCGCCGAGCTTCGCGTGCCGCTCGGCATCGCGATCGTCGGCGGCTTGATGGTTTCGCAGGTCCTGACGCTGTTCACGACGCCGGTGACGTACCTGTTCCTGCACCGGTTCCAGCGCCGCCGGCGCGATCCCGAGTCACTTTCTGCTTCACTCGCTAACGTCGATCTCGTCCAGCGGCATGGCGCGCAGCGTCTTGGGGAGCTCCAGTAAGCTCTCCGTCGGCGAGCCGACGAGCATCGCCGGGCTCATGTTCGTGAGCCCCCACGGCTCGATCGTGCCGGCGGTGACCGCGAACGCGCCGCCGTCGATGCGGCCGACGACGCCGAACCCCGATCGCATCGGCACACGCGCGGTCTCGATCACGACATCGGGTAGATGCGAGACGTCGATCTCGACGAGCCCACGCTCGCACGTCAGCACGAGCCGGTATTGCAGCACGCGACGCTCGACGAGCAACACGTTCCCCATCGGCGACGCGAACACGTCGACCCAGCCGTTCGTCGGCTTGCCGTGCTCGCGCAGCGACTTGAAGTCGAGGTGATAGAGATGCGTGTCGTCGATGCGGCGCGCGAGGATGCCGGTCGTGGTGACGACGCAGTCGAGAAAACCCTGCGCGTGCAGATCGACGACCGGCGACAAGTGATCGACGGTCCAGAACGAGCCGGGCACGTGCGGCGTGCAGCCGAGGAACACGTTCTTTGCGGATGCGCCCTTGAGCCACTCGCTGATCGCGCACGCGACCTCGGGCGCCGAGCCGGTGTCGGCGAGGCGGCGATCGCCGTTCCACAGCACGCTGTCGCCCGGCAGGCGATGCACGGCGTCGAAGTGGAAGTAGCGGCCCTCCATCGGCGGGACCAACGTGAGCTTGTCGCCGACCTTGACGTTGGCGACCGCGTCGACGTTCTCGGGCACGACGATGTCGGTCTCGCCGCGCGGATCTAGCGCGACGAACAGCAGGCCGCGCGGCGTCAGGCCCTGCTTGCGCAGCTCCTTGAGTCCGAGGATCACCGCCGCCGGATCGCGGTAGTGGTACGTGCGAGTCGCGAACATGGACAGGCGACTCTATAGGCGCGGGGCGATCTTCGCCACGAACGTTTTCGCGCCGGCCGCGATTTGCGCGGGCGTCGGCGTCCCCGCGAAGCCGACCGTGACCAGCTCGTCGTGTTGATAGGCCGTGAGCTGGCGCAGCGCCGGGTCGTAGTACGCGGCCTCCGCGATGCCGGGCAGGTCGATCGCCGACGGTGCATCGTCGCGCGCGTCGTCGAAGCCGCCTTTGTCGGAGATCTCGGCGTGGACGGTCAGCGTGCCGGTCACGCCGATCCACTGGCATCGGCTGGTGTTGCCGCGCTGGTGCGGCGAGTCGAGCCGCTGCACCAGCGTCGGATCAGAAAACGTCGCCGTGATCTCGTCGCGCGATGCGATCGAGCACGTATCGGCGACCGACCGGATCACCGTTCCGGTCAGGATCAGGCTCGCGATCGTGAAGTAGATGATGATGCCGCTGACGTCGACGAGGGTCGCGACGAGCGGCGCCGATGCGCTCGCCGGGTCGGCTTTGATCTTGCGCAGCAGGAACGGCAGCATCGCGCCCATCAACGTTCCCCACAGCACGCAGCCGACGAGGCTCGCCGCGACGGTGAGCCCGACTAGCACGAAGTGCTCGCCGGCGGAGCCTTCATACGCGCCGGCCTCGCCCCACACCATCACACGCACCGCTGCGACGCTGCCCAAGATCGCGCCGAGCACGATGCCCATCTGGACCTCGCGGCGGAACACCCGCAGCCAATCGGCGACGCGGACTTCGCCGAGCGCCATCGCGCGAATCACGAGCGTCGACGCTTGCGACCCGGAGTTGCCACCGCTCGAGATGATCAGCGGCAAGAACAGCGACAGCACGATCGCTTTGTCGAGCTCGTGCTGGAAAAAGCCGAGCGCCGTCGCGGTGAACATCTCGCCGATCAGCAAGATCGTCAGCCAGCGCGCGCGCTTCTTGATCATCTCGCCGCGGCTCGACGCCAGATACGGCATGTCGAGCGCTTCCATGCCGCCGAACTTCTGGGCGTCCTCGGTCGCTTCTTCCTGGACGACGTCGACGATGTCGTCGACGGTCACGATGCCCTTCATCTTGCCGTCTTTGTCGACGACGGGGATGACGTTGAGATCGTGCTCGGCGAAGATCCGCGAGACCGTCTCCTGATCCATCTCGTCCGTGACGCGGACGATGTCGGTCTCCATGATCTCGGCGACCGTCACTTTCGGATCGGCGCCGAACAGATCGCGGAACGACACCACGCCGAGCAGCCGTTGCGCCGCATCGAGCACGTACGCGACGTAGATCGTCTCGACCTTCGCGCGTGCTTGCCGGCGCAGATACGACAGGGCCTCATCGGCCGACATCTCGGGCCGCAGGCGCGCGTAGCGAGTCGACATCAGGCCGCCGGCTTCGTCTTCGGCGTACGCGAGCAGCGCGAGCACTTCTTTGCGCGTCGGATCGTCGAGCAGCGCGAGCAGCGTGGTGCGGTTCGCTTCGCCGGCTTGCTGGATCACGTCGGCGACATCGTCGGGCTCGAGCAAGCGCATCCACTGGCGGCGCTGGCCCGCCCGGAAGTGCAGCAAGAGATCGGCTTGGTCGCGCGGCGCGAGCGAGATGAAGAACTCTTCGGCGTCCTCGCGCGGGAGCACGCGCAGGCCATCGCCGCGCTCCTCGAGATCGAGCAGCGGCCAAGCGTCGCGCAGCTCGTCGACGCCGAGCTGGTCTTCCAGATGCGCCGAGCTGTCGCGACCTTGCACGGCGACCGGGATCGGGCCGGTCGGCGGGATGTCGAGCATCTCGTGGACCTGCGAGTCGTCGCCACGGCTCTCGGCGACGGCCTTGATCTCGGCCATCACCTTGCTCGCCTCTTCGGGCGGCATCATCGAAACCTCGCCGGTCCCTTGTTGCGGATCGACGGCCTCGGGCACACCGACCGGCGCCGAGATCGGCTCGGAGACGTCCTCCGGGACCGAGTTATTGTCGTCGGCGGCCGACATCGTGACACCCTGCCGAAACCGATCGCGGGTGGCAAGCGCGCGGGCGAGTTAAACGTCGATCAGCGCGCGCACGAGCTCGGGCAAGACCTCGCCGGCCGGCGCGCGGATCGCGCCTGCAGACTCGGCGGCGATATCGCCGAACGGGTTCGGCTCGACGTTGATGTCGACGATCGCGGCTCCGTGCTGTGCCGCGAGCGAGACGACTTGCCAGGGCAGGTTCGTCTTCGCCGACGTGCCGGCGATCACGACGAGCACGGCGCCGGCCGCGAGCCGACGAACCGTGTCGAGGTGGTAGCGCGGCTCGTCGTACGACTCGTCGAACCAAAGCACGTGCGGCCGTGCCATCGCGCCGCATTTCGGGCAGTGCAGGTGGACCCGAACTGCCTCGGCGACGGGCACGCTCTTCGGCGTCGCCGGCACGATCGCGGGAATCGCGTAGCGCTCGGGCGTGCACTCGCGCGAGCACCGCATGAGATCGATGTCGCCGTGGATCTCGTGGAGGCGCGCATCGGGACTGCCGGCGCGGCGGTGCAACCCGTCGACGTTCTGGGTCACGAGCGCGAACCGATCGCCGAGCGCGGTGTCCCAGTCGACGAGCGCGCGATGCGCCGGGTTGGGCTCGGCGTCGCGGCACACGCTGCGGCGATACAAGTACCAGGCCCACACGTCCCAGGGCATGCGCGAGAACGCGTCGTGCGTCGCGAGCTCCTGCGGGTGATATTCCTCGGCGCCGATCGTCCAGTAACCGTCTTTGCCGCGAAACGTCGGCACGCCGCTCTCGGCCGAGACCCCCGCACCGGTCAGCGCCACGACCGTACCAGGGCGGGCGAGCGCGGTGCGACACGCACGGACGACGGCATCCATGCGTACAGTGTAGCCGTGAAGCGCGGGATCGTTTTGTTGAGCGCCGGCAGCGAGCTCAGCTGATCCACGCGGCGCCGTCGACGAGCACGTGGCAACCATCCGGCGCGTGCGGGCCCAGGCCGAGCGTGCGTGCGCCAAAGCGATCGCCGAGCGCGTGCGTGACGTGGCCGAACGTCACGCGCGCGTTGATCTCGCACAGCGGATGAAAGCCGCCATCCGCGCGCACGAACGCATCGACGCCGTACGGGCCGCGATAGCCGGCGGCGACCAGCGCATCGCGCGCGGCCCGCGCGACGCGCACGAGCTCGCGCATGTGGTCGCGCGAAAGCTCGACGCCGAGCTCGATGCCGCGAAACGTGCCGTGCTCGCTGGTCAGCAGGCGATGGGGCGGCAGCATGCCGACCTCGGTGTCGGCGCACAGCGCGACGTCGAGCGCGCGCGGCACCCACGGCTCGACGACGAGCTCGCCGTGCTGGGCGAGCAGCGGCGCCAGCTCGGCCGGAAGCTCGCGGCCCGTGCCGAAGCAGCGGTCGCGGCCGGCGGTCGTCCACGGCGCCTTCGCGACCCAGGGTCCCGCGATCGAGAGCTCGCCGACATCGCGAATCACCTGCGTGCCCGGCAGCGCACAACCCAGTTGCTGCGCGAGCGCGAGCGCGAAGCGGCGATCGTTGACGGGCTTGGCGTCGGGCTGCGCCCACATCAAGTCGGCCGATTTCGGCGTGCCGGTGCGCATCTTCACGGCGACGTCGGGAAGGTGAATCCGCGCCGCGTCGACCGCCGCCGGCGCCCAGATCTCGACGTCGGCATCGGGCGGCGATAGCGCGCCGAGCAGCGCCGCGAACGGGCTGATCCGCTCGGCGACGCGCGCGGGCAACGCACGCCCGGCCCAGCGCGCTTCGGCGTCGAGGTTCGCGTCGATCGTGAACCGCATCAGCGCGGCTCTCCGCTCGGCCGCTTCGGAGTTATCGCGTCGAGCTCGGCGATGAACGCGTCGCTGATGCCGGCTTTCTTGCGCGCGTCGCGGTCGAGCCGAGCACCGCGCGCGCGATGCGGCCCCAGCGGCGGCGTGACGTGCGCGACGTACGTCTGCCACGGGTCCGCGCCCGCATCGCCGAGCCGGTTCATCCACACCCAGCCGAAATGCACGTGGCCGATCTCGTCGGCGTGGACGCGCTCGAGCGCGTCGGCGGTCGCGACATCACCGCACGCGCGCGCGGCGGCCGCGTAGTCGCCCGCGAAGTCGAGGTTCGCGTGCTCGAAGGTCAGGCACATCGCGCACGCGAACTCGAGCGGCCCGACGAGCGGATCGAGCTGGTTCCAGAAATGGCCGGTGACCGGATGATCGCCGAATCGCGTGCCGAGCGCCGTCATGCGCGCGGCGTAGAGCTCGAAGTGCAGCTGCTCTTCGGCGAGGATCGCGACGAGCCCGCGGCGAAACGCGATCGGCGCGTCGGGATATGCGAGCAGCGCCCACGCGAACAGCTCGATCGCCTGCAGCTCGTGGTTCGCGAGCGCGTGGAGGATCCGCGCGCGTTGTGCCGGATCGCGCATGCCTTCGATCGGCGGCGTGCGGACGCGGCGCGCCGAGACGATCGCGAGCTCGGCAGGCCGGCCCGGCGTTGCGACGCGCAGGGGCTCGTCGCGATCATCCAGCTCCAGATCAGGCGGCGGCGGCGCGAGCTTCGCGGCGAGCGTGTCGCCGAGCACGATGCCGAGGGCGTAGTCGCGCGCGGTCACAAGATCGCCGCGGCGATCAAGAATGCGATGTAGGCGAGCACGAGCAGCGCGCCTTCGGGCCGCGTGATCCGCCGCGAGCCGCGCATCACCAGCACGCCGAGCAGCGTGATCGCGACGAGCCCGACCAGGTCGACGAGGTGCATGCGCTCGCCGAGCCGGATCGGCTGCAGGCACGCGGTCACGCCGAGCACGAGGAACACGCTGAGCAAGTTCGAGCCGATCACGGTGCCGACGGCGACCGCCGCTTGGCCGCGCGATGCCGCGACGACCGCGCGGATCAGCTCGGGCAGCGCCGTGCCGAGCGCGACGATCGTGAGCCCGAGCATGCGCTCGCTCATGCCGAGCTGTTGCGCGATGCCGCGGCCGCCGTTGACGAGCAGCGTCGCGCCGAGCACGAGCAGCGCGAGCCCGAAAACGGTGATCACGAGCGCGAACAAGCGCGACGTGTTCGGCCGCGCTTTGCCACCGGCGGCGGCGCCGGCGGCCATCGCCGAGCTGCTCGACGCGGAGCTCTCGAGCTGCTCTAGGTCGTCATCGAGGTTGAGCCGTGCGGCGACCGTGACGCTGCCGATCGTGAACACGATCGCGCAGCCGACGAGGAACATGCCTTCGAAGCGCGACAGCACGCCGTTGCGAAACAAGATCGGCAGCGCGATCGCCGAGCCGACGAGAAACGGAATCTCGCGGCGAATGATCCTGCCGTCGACGGTCGGCGGCGAGATCAACGCCGCCAGGCCGAGCACGAGCGCGATGTTGGCGGCGCACGAGCCGATCACCGTGCCGAGCGCGATCGGCGTATGCCCGGCGAGCGCGGTCTTGGTGGCGACCGCGAGCTCGGGCGCGGCGGTGCCGTACGCGACGACGGTCAACCCGACGACGAGCGGCGTCACGCCGAGCGCACGCGCGATGCCCGCCGAGCCGCGGATCAGCCACTCGGCGCCCCAATACAAGATCGCAATGCCGAGGATCAGCGAGCCGACGTCGAGCGCGGAGCTCACTGCGTTCGCGCGAGGTAACGAGCGTCGCGGATCATCCGGTCGAGCTCGTGGATGTCGCTCGACGAGTACATGCCGCGCAGCTGAAGATTGCCATCGACGAGCATGAAGTAGCCGCCGTGCGCGATGTTCGGAATGCCGCCCGGCCGATCGGCTTCGCGCAGCATCGAGGTCATGAACGGTCCCTCGACGAGGTCGTGGATCTTGTCGGCGGGCCCGGTGACGAACCGCCAGCGCTCGGGATCGGCGTGGTAGCGCTTCGCGTATTCGGCGAGCCGCGGCGGCGTGTCGTACGTCGGATCGACCGAGATCGACAGCAGCTTGATGTGCGCGCCGGCGTCGAATGTCTTGTCTTGGATCTTTTGCATCTTCATCGACGTGACCGGGCAGATCGTGTCGCAACGCGTGAAGATGAAGCTGACGATCGTCGGATGGCCGCGCAGCGCATCCTCGGTGAATGGCTGGCCGCGCTCGTCGGTGAGCTGGAACGGCGGGATCACGCCCATGTCCTCGAGCTTCGGCGCGCGATGACGATTGCTCCATACCGGGATCACGACCGCCGGGATCGCGGCGAGCGTGATGATCCCGAGCATCACCAGCAACACGCGCTTGCCGCCGAAGCGTCGCGGCATCGCGTCGGGTCGACTGATCGGCGTGAGCGACATCGTCCCGACCTTGCCAGATCCTCAGACGTCGGACCAGTCGTTATCGCGGTCGACAGGACGTGCGAGCCAGCGCCATGCGGCACGTCGTCGCGCCCCCTCGGCTTCTTCGCGCGCGACCAGCGCCGCCAGGTGTGCCACGGCGGGCTCGCGGTCGATCACCCCGGTCTCGCCTTCGATCGCGTCGCGTAGCACTTCGGCCAGCGCGCTGGGATCGTTGCCGTGGATCTGGATCTCGATCGCCATCGCCGCGGGTTTATCACGCTTGCGGCCGCTGGCGGGCGCTCAGATACGTGCGCCGCAGCTCCGGATCGCGCAGGCGTTGCGCCTTGCCGTCGATTTCCGCGTCGGCTTTTGCGATCGCGTCGCGCGCCAGCTCCGGCCGGCCCGCGGCGGTCATGATGTCGGCGCGCCAGCGATAGATGTGGTCGGCGCCATCGAGCTGCGCGGTTTCGGCGAGCGCGAGCGCTTCGTCGGCGGCGGCGATCGCCTCGGCGTGACGGCCGAGCTGCGCGAGCGCTAGCCCTTGAAACGTGAGGCCATAGATAATCCCGACGAGCATCGGCATCTTGCGCGCCCATTCGGTCGCGGACTTCGCCATCTCGAGCGCGGCTTCGGGCGGATCTCCGAGCCGCAGGTGCGCGAGCGCGATGTACTGCAGCGCGCGCACTTCGTTATAGCGCTCGCGGTTCTCGGTCGCGACGGTCAGGCCGCGCTCGAACAGCACGAGCGCGCCCTTGACGTCGCCGAGCTGCAGCTTGAGCTGGCCGAGCGACACCGCGATCTCGCTCGTCGCCGACACGTCGCCGGTCCGATCGGCGACCGACAGCGCGCGCGTCAGGTAGCTCTGCGCCTTGTCGACGTCGCCGAGGTCGGCGTAGCACTGGCCGATGTTGCCGAGCTTGAGCGCGATCCCGCTGCGCTCGCCGAGCGTCTCGTCGATCTTGAGCGCGCTCTTGTAGTGCGCGAGTGCTTCTTCGTACTCGCCGAGCGCCGCGAACACGATGCCCATGTTGTTGAGCGCGCGCGCTTCGTTGCGCGCCATGCCGACCGCGCGATAGATCACGAGCGCCTCGGCGTAGCTCTCGATCGCGGGCTCGAGCTGGCCGATGTTCCACAGCGTGTTGCCGCGCTGGTTCAAGATCGTCGCGCGTGCGATCAGAACGGGGGTCGGCGGCCGCGAGCCGGCGGTCGCGCTCGCGCTGACGTCGACCAGCGCGAGTGCTTGCTCGACGAGCCGCAGCGATTCTTCGACGTTGCCGATCGAGCGCGCGATCGCGGCGCGCAGCCGCATCGCCTCCGCTTCGCCGAGCACGTCGCCGGCATCGCGCGCGTACTGCAACGCGGGCAGGGCAGCGCGCAGCGCGGCCGCCGCTTTGCCGACGTCGAGATAGAACTGTGCGAGCGCGCAGTGCGCGACCGCGAGCTTGCCCGGATCGCGCGTCGCATCGGCGGCCTTGCGCAACGCGTGGAGCTCGCGCAGCTGCTGCGGCCGCTTCGCGAGCCGGCGCAGGATCTCCTCGCGCAAGCGGTGCGCGGTGAACCGGCGCTCGTGATCGAGCTCGGGCAACAGCTTGAGCGCGCGACCGAGCTGGCGAAACGCGTCGGCGTTGCCGCCGAGCTCGACGGCGTGGCCGGCGGCGCGCAAATAGCGATCGGCGGCAGGCACGTTGTCGCCGGCGAGCTCGAGGTGGCGCGCGATCAGCGCGTCGTCCTGGCCGATCCGATAGCCGGCGGCGTTCGCGATGCGCGCCGCGGCCGCGCGATGCATCTGCACGCGAACTTCGGGCGCGACGACCCCGTACGCGACCGTCATCGTCATATCGTTCTTGAACCGGTATTCGTCGGCATCGCTCGCGCGCGACAGCAACCCGCGATCGACGAGCGCGTCGAGCTCGAGCCGCGCCGGCTTCATCATCAACGCCGCGAGTGCCGGCGCCGAGACGTGGCGGCCGAGCACGGACGCCAAGATCAGCGCCTGCTTCTCGTTCGCCGGCAGCGCGTCGATCCGCGCGAGGATCAGGTCCTCGATGTTCGACGGCACCGCGATCGGCGCGTCGCGCTTGGCCCACTTGAGATACTCGGTGCCCTCGTCGGGCACGAGCACGCCGCGCTCGATCAGCATGTCGAGCAACTCTTGAATGAAGAACGCGTTGCCGCCCGCGCGCGCGCCGATCTGATCGAGCAGCTCGGTGATGTCGGCGCCCGGCGCGAACCGCGCGGCGATCATCTCGCGCCTGGCGTCGACGCCGAGCTCGTCGAGCGTGACCAGCTCGGTGCCGAGATCGTTGGCGAGCTTGATGATGCGCGGCTCGGGCCGGCTCGTCATCAGGCCGAACAGCGGGCGCGGCGTCGGGACTTCGAGCAGCTTCGCGAACAGCTCCTGGCTATCTTGGTCGGCCCAGTGGATGTCCTCGCCGACGAGCACGACCGGCTTGTCGCCCTCGAGCCGGCTCTCGATGCGGAGCAGCAGCTTCATCAACAGCTGGCGGCGCGCATCGGCGTCGTTGCTGTTGGTGTCGGGCGCGACGCCGCGGGCGCCGAGCAGCTTCGCGATGATCTGCAAGGCGCCACGTGCGTCGGGACCGTCTTCGTCACCGGGAAAAACCAGCGGCAGCGTGCGCAACAGCCGGCGCTCGACCTCGTGCGGCTCGGCGTCTTCGGCGAGGCCGAGCACGTCGCGCGCGAGATCGGCGATCACGCCGTACGGCGTCATCGCGGTGCCGACGCGAGCGCTCGTGCGGATCACGACGGCCTCACCCGGCGCCAAGCCCTCCAGGAACGCGCGCACGAGCGTCCGCTTGCCGACGCCGGCGTCGCCGACGATCACGATCTGGCGTTTCTTCTTCGTCACCAGCACGTCGCGCCACGCGTCGCGCAGCGCCTTGAGCTCGAGCTCGCGGCCGTGCAGCCGCGCGTGCGCCTGGCGATCGCGGATCCGCTGCGCGCGTTCTTTCGGCCCGCGCAGGCGATACACGCGCGCGCGCTTGACGCCCGGATCGGTGTCGTCGTCGGCCTGTTGCGCGACGCCGGAGCGCGACGTGTTGGTCGCCGATTCGTCGGGCAAGTCGATCGCCGGCAGCGCCTCGAACGTCCACTCGGCACGCGCGGCGCGAAACACGCGTCCACCGACGAGGATCTCGGCGCCGCGGGCCTGGCGCGCGAGCTTGTGTGCGAACGCGGCGGTCGCGTCTTCGATCTCGAAGCTGAGCGCCGATTTCTGATCGCGGCGCGGCTTCACGAGAGCGACGCCGCGCTGCACGGCGAGCGCGAGCCGCAGCTCGGGCTCGACGTCGCTGCCGATGCCGTCGAGCGCGTCGACCAGCGCGAGCGCGAGCCGGATCGACTGGTTCGCGTCGTCCTCGCTGGAGATCGGCAAGCCGACGATCACCCGCAAGGTGGCATCGCCGTCGAGCTCCACGCGCGGCTCGGAAACCGGTTTCGGCAGATCGAGCAGCGCGTCGTGCTTGAACGCGACGTCGCGCGCGACCTTGTAGAATTCGCCGACGAGCTTCGCGGCATCGGTGGCGCCGAGCCGGCGCTCGAGCGCGGGCAGACCGCGCAGCACGCCCTCGAGCACGTACACGTACTTGCGCTCCTTGGGATCGCGCGGCAGCGGCGCCGGATCGGGCGTCGGCGGACGCGCGTACTTGGCGAGCGACGAGCTGATGCGAATCGGCGTGACCTCGCTGACCAGCGGCTGCGAGTCGGCGGCGGCGCTCGAAGACACCGCGCGATTCGCGTCGCCTTCGGCGGGCGGCCGCGGCGCTTTCGCGCGTAGCTCGGGCGCGACGACCGACGCGAGCTGTTGCGCGAGCGAGCTCGAATCGATCAGCGCGCCGTGGCGCTGGCCCCACTCGAGCTGAAACTTGCCGAGCTCGTGTTGCATGTCGCGCGCGGTCTGAAACCGGTCGGCGCGGTGAAACGCGAGCGCCTTCAAGATCACGCGCTCGAGCGACTCCGGCAGCTCCGGCGCGAGATCGCGCGGCCGCGGGATCGCGCCCGACTTGACCAGCTCGAGCGCTTCTTTGCCTTTGCCCGAAAACAGCGGCCGCGCGCAGACCAGCTCGTAGAGCACGATGCCGGCCGCGAACACGTCGCTGCGCGAGTCGACCGCGTCGCCGCGCGCCTGCTCGGGCGACATGTACGCGAACTTGCCCTTGATGACGCCCTGCTCCTCGTGGACGTCGCGCGCGCGCGCGATCCCGAAGTCGACGATCTTGACCGAGCCGTCCCACGACACGAGCACGTTCTGCGGCGAGATGTCGCGGTGGACGATGCCGAGCGGCGTGCCGGACTCGTCGGTCTTGCGGTGCGCGTAGTCGAGGCCCTTTGCGAGCTGCTGGACGATGTACGCGGACAGGCCGTAGGGCAGGCGGACGCGCGCCTTCGCGGCCTCCTGCAGCACGCGCAACAGATCGAGCCCCTCGACGTACTCGAGGACCAGGAACAGCGTGTCGTTGACCTGGCCGTAGTCGAAGACCTGGACCACGTTCGGGTGGTTGAGCCCGAGCGCGATCTTCGCCTCGTCGGCGAACATGTTCTGGAACTGGCGGTTCCGCGCGTAGGCCGTGTGGATCTTCTTGATCACCACGGTCTTGGCGAGGCCTTGCGCCACGGTCGCCCGTGCGAGGAACACCTCGGCCATACCGCCGGTGCCGATCTTGCGGATCAGCGTGTATTTACCGAACTGCTCCATCCCCTTGAAGCGAGGGAAGCTTAGCTCAAAGCGGCGTGATCACGAGGTTGTCGAACCAGGTATCGGTCTCCCAGTTGTTGAACGCGAAGAAGCCGTGGTCGTCGCCGGTCAGGGGCTGGGGATCGTCGTAGACCAGGAACGGGGTCGCCATGTCGTCGATCCACCACGTCAGCTTGTCGCCCCGGCGCTCGATCTTCCAGTGATAGCGCTGGTTCGGGTTGACCTTGGGCTGCGTGCGCTCGACGACGTCCTTGCCGTGCTCGTCGAGCCTCGCGATGATCGACTTCGAGTTGTACCAGCCGCCGAACACGACCTCGTAGCCGGTCGCGGTGTAGCGGCCGCCGTCGGGGTCGAACGAGTGGCCGTCGCCGTCGATCTCGACCTTGATGTCGCCGCGGGCCTCGGTCGACCAGCAGTCGAGCTCGATGCGGAAGTTCTCCGGGAGGCGGCGGCGCAGCCACAGCGGGTGGTTGTGCGCGCCGTGCGCCGACACCGCGCCGGCGTGCACGCCGTACCCCGAGCCGCTCGCGAAATAGAGCTCGCCGAGCTCGGGGCGCTCGAACAGGTCGGTGAACGCGGCCGTGATGGGCGCGGGATCGGTCGCCTTGCAGGCGGCCACCGCTGCCAGGAGCAGGGCGGTGCGCATATGTCAGAGGTACTCCTTAAGGTCGGGGTGTGGAAGGCACGTTGTCGCTGTTCGACTGGGTCGCGCCGAGCGCGCCGGCCTGCGCGCCGGCGGTGTCGGCCGAGCCCGTCGCGTCGGCGACCGGGTCGGGGCCGGTGCTGTCGTCCGTGCCGGCGCCCGGCGATCGCATCGTGATCTTCGACGTCGAGACGACCGGCATCGACCACGCGCGCGACCAGGTGATCGAGCTGTGCGTGCAGTTCGGGCTCGACGGCGAGCGCCACGAGACCTGGCGCATCAAGCCGTCGGTCGCGATCTCGCCGGGCGCGCAGGCCGTGCACGGCATCTCGATCGACGACCTCGCCGACTGCCCGAGCTTCGGTGACGTCGCGGACGCGGTGATCGCCGTGTTCGCGGACGCCGACGTGCTGGTCGGCTACAACCTCGCGTTCGACATCGACATGCTGCAGGCCGAGCTCGTGCGCATCGGCCGCCCGATGCTCGAGCTCGCGGGCAAGAAGATCGTCGACCCGTTCCGGCTGTGGCAGCAGTGCGAGCCGCGCAGCTTGCAGCACGCGCACCAGCGGTTCGTCGGCAACGAGTTCGCGGCGGCGCACAGCGCGACCGCGGACGTCGCGGCGACCGGCCGCGTGCTCACCGGCATGCTGCGCGCGTTCGGGCTCGACACCGACCACCGCGACTGGGGGAAGATCGCCAGCGTGTGCGACCCGCGGCCGGCCGGCTGGGCGAGCTGGGTCGGGCCGTCGCGGCACCTGCGCTGGGACGGCGACGCGGTCGTCGTTGGGTTCGGCAAGTACCAGGGCACGCCGCTGCACGAGCTCGCCGCCGGGCCGGACCGCAGCTTCTTGCGGTGGGTCGTCGAGCGGGATTTCCCGATGCACGTCATCGAGGTCTGCAAGGCGGCCCTCGACCTGGCGCCCGACGCGCTGCGGGCGTGGGTCGTGGAGCGGTTCGGGCAGCCCGCGCCGACCGCCCAGCCGCCGTTCGCCAAGCGCTAGGCCTATCCAGCCCGCGCTCCTGGTGTAGGATCGCCGACGGTGGACGAGCTACATCGTCTGTTGTCGTTTCTCGACCAGGACGGCGTCACGGAGGTCGTGCTCGGCTCGAACCAACCGGTGACGGTGCGCAAGGGCGGCCAGTACCTCGCGGTCACGCCCGAGGCGATCTCGCAGGGCCAGCTCGCGCGGATGATCCTCGGCACCGGCTTCGAGGCCGCGGTGCCCGACGGCGAGGGCATCGGCGAGATGACCGAGGTCGACACCGGGCAGCGCGTCGTCAAGGCGCAGATCGCGCGGCGCGGCGGCGACCTGCTGATCCGCGTCGAGCCGATGCGGCGGCGCGGGTCGACGCGCAAGCCGGGCGGATCGACGTCGGCGCCAGCGCCAGCGCCGGCGCCGCTGCCGATCGTCGAGGAGCGGCGGCGCGAGAAGCGCGCGTCGCAGGCGCCGGTGCCGGCGCCGGGCGCGGCCGCGGGCGTCGCCGCGAGCGCGGCGGCCGGCATGCCGCCGGCGATGCCGCGCACGGCGACGGTCGAGCGGACGCGGGTGTCGATCGCCGACGATCCGCGCAACGCGGACGCGCCGCTGTCGGCGCGGCAGCAAGCGAACGCGGCGCACCTCGCGGTGCCGAAGCCGTCGAGCAGCCCGGGGCCGCTGACCGCGCCGTCGCGGCCGACCCCGGCAGTGGGCTCGCCGGTCGGCGGCGGTGGCTACGGCGCGGGCGCGTACAGCGCCGGTAGCGCGCGGCCGGGGACGCAGCCCGACGGCGGCGCGCGCACGCAGATCGGGCCGGCGCCGCGTCCGGACGTGCCGGCGAGCGCACCGCCGACGCGCGCGGCGACGCCGGCGGCCGGCACGCCGGTGGGCCCGCCGACCGCGCCGTCGCGGCCGACCCCGACCCCCGCGGCGTCCGCGTCGACGCCGCTGTGGCCGGGCCACGCGGTCGGTGGCCCCACGCAGCCGCGCCCGGGATCCGCGAACGATGCAGCGGCGGCGGCGCCGCCGCCGCGACCGACGCCGAGCAAGCCGAACAAGCCGCCGCTGACGCCGTCGGTCGACCTCGCGCCGCCGCACCCGTACCACCTGGACGCGCCGAGCGTGCTCGAGCTGTCGCCGCCGACCCAGCAGCCGCGCGCCGCGACGACACCCGGCGCGGCGGGCCCACCGGGCGTGCCCGCGACGGTCGGGCCGTCGCCGTCGGGCACGTTCGAGGCCGTCGAGGACGACTTCGAGCTGCCGCCGCCGGTCCGGGTTCCGGACCTCGTCGACGCCGCCGGGATCTCCGTCGACACCAACACGCTGCCGGATCTGATCGTCGAGGCCGGACCGCGGATGGCCGACCGCGTGCGACCCGCGACGTCGCCCGGGATCGCGATCGAGTCGGCCGGCCATCCGGCGCCGCGACCGACGCCGATGCCGGGCCCCGCGCCGAGCTTCGCGCCGCCGGTCGCCGGCGCCGGCGCCGCGCCCGCCGTCGCGCCGCTGCACGCGCCGCCGGTCGCCGCGTCCGACGCGCCGACGATGTCG
Source organism: Kofleriaceae bacterium (assembly GCA_036271395.1). Lineage (GTDB taxonomy): Bacteria > Myxococcota_A > Polyangia > Haliangiales > Haliangiaceae > JABFXX01. The sequence continues at coordinate 2,387 of DATBAS010000227.1, read as the reverse complement.
CTCGTCGACGAGCGCTCGAACGTCGAGCCGATGGCCGCGATCGTCCGCGGCTGCCGCGAGCGCGCCGTCACCGATCTCCACATCGCGTCGGGCCGCCCGGTCATGGTGCGCGCGATCGGCGAGCTCGTGCCGCTCGACCCGACGGTGGTGTCGCCGCAGATGGCCGAGGCGCTGCTGCTGCCGCTGCTCGGCGCGCAGGCGCGCGCGACGCTCCAGCAGCGCGGCTACGTCGACCTCGCCGTCGACGTGCCGGCCGCCGGCCGCCTGCGCGGCAACGTGTCGCGCACCAAGGACGGCCTCAAGGGCTCGTTCCGGCTCGCGCGCATCACGCCGCCGACGCTCGACGAGCTCGGCCTGCCGCGCGAGCTCGCGAAGGTGGTCTCGCACCACCAGGGGCTCGTCGTGATCTCGGGCCCGAGCGGCCACGGCAAGACGACCACGCTCAACGCGCTCGTCGATCTGGTGAACAGCTCGCGCGCGCACCACATCCTGATGATCGAGGACCCGGTCGAGATCGAGCACCCGCGCAAGCGCGCGGTGGTCTCGCAGCGCGAGGTCGGCCGCCACACGACGTCGTTCTCCGCCGCGCTCAAGGCGTCGCTGCGCGAGGATCCCGACGTCATCGTGATCGGCGAGCTGCGCGATCGCGAGACCGTCGAGATCGCGCTGACCGCCGCGGAGACCGGCCACCTCGTGATCACGACGATGTCGACGCCGTCGGCGGCCAAGACGATCGATCGCCTGATCGACATGTTCCCGTCCGAGGACCAGCCGCAGGTGCGCGCGTCGCTCGGCGGCGCGCTGCGCGCGATCATCGCGCAGCGCCTGCTGCCGCGCGCGGATCGCCGCGGCGTGGTCGCGGCGGTCGAGCTGCTGACCGGCGTGCTGCCGCTGATCGCGCTGATCCGCGACAACAAGCTGTTCCAGCTGCCGTCGCTGATGCAGCGCGGCCGCGCGTTCGGCATGCTGCGCCTCGACGACTCGCTCGCCGATCTCGTGCGCACCGGCGTCGTCGCGGAGGACATGGCGCTGCGCGCGTCCGACAACAAGCGCGATCTCGCCGCGATGCTGCGTCCGCCCGAGCGGCCGACGCCGCCGCCCGGCGCGAAGGCGGTGAAGAAGTGAGGACCTCGTGACCGCCGGCGAAGCGATGTCGATGCTGTTCGATCGCCTGCTCGAGCGCGGCGGCTCCGACCTCCACCTGACCGCGGGCTATCCGCCGATGCTGCGCGTCGGCGGCGAGCTCGTCCCCGATGGCGATCGCGTGCTCGGCGCCGGCGACATCGACAAGCTCACCGACTCGCTGCTGTCCGCCGACCAGCGCCGCCAGTTCGCGCGCACCGGCGATCTCGACTTCGCGCACGCGCACGGCACCAAGGCGCGCTTCCGCGCGAACTACCTGCGCAAGATGACCGGGCCGGGCGCGGTGTTCCGCGCGATCCCGTCGAAGATCCTCACGCTCGACCAGCTGAGCGTGCCGGCGGGCATCCGCAAGCTCACCGAGCTACGCACCGGGCTCGTGCTCGTCACCGGGCCGACCGGCTCGGGCAAGTCGACGACGCTCGCCGCGATGATCGATCACATCAACCGCACGCGATCCGGCCACGTGCTGACGATCGAGGACCCGGTCGAGTTCGTGCACCAGCCGCAGCGCTGCCTGATCACGCACAAGGAGGTCGGCGAGCACGTGCCGAGCTTCCTCGAGGCGATCCGCAGCGCCGGCCGCGAGAACGCGGACGTCATCCTGGTCGGCGAGCTCCGCGGCGCCGAGACCATGAAGGCGGCGCTGCAGCTCGCGAGCTTCGGCGTGCTGATCTTCGCGACCGTGCACACGAACAGCGCGGCGGCGACGATCGATCGCTTCGTCAACGCGTTCCCGGCCGACCAGCAGCCGCAGATCCGCGGCCTGCTCAGCGACTCGCTGTGCGGGGTGGTCGCGCAGCAGCTCGTGCGCAAGAACGACGGCTCGACGGGGCGCGTCGCGGTGCACGAGATCCTGGTCGGCTCGATCGCGCTGTCGTCGCTGATCCGCGACGGCAAGACCGCGCAGATCGCGTCGCTGATCCAGTCGGGCACGGCCGAGGGCATGCAGTCGATGGACGTCGCGCTCGAGAAGCTCGTCGCGGCCGGGACGATCAAGGCGCGCGACGCGCTCGAGAAGGCGCTCGACAAGGAGACGTTCGCGAAGTATCCGCACGTGCGGGCGCAGCTCGCGCCGGAAGATCAGATGGGGGCGGAATAGGGAGTAGGGAAGGCGGTCTCAAGCGGTCAACGCAACAGCTCGCGTAGCTTAGCAGCGGGCGTGTGGAAGCCGAGGGTTTGGCGCGGGCGTCCGTTCAGCGAGCCCGCGACGCGCCTCAGGTCGGACTGCGAGTGGCATGAGACGT
>DATBAS010000226.1:0-16298 GCA_036271395.1 Kofleriaceae bacterium | reverse complement strand
CCGAATGCGTCGAAGGGTCAGATCGCGAAGGCGCCCGACGTCGGCACCAAGCCCGGCGCCGACAAAGATCCGGTCGCGGTCTCCGACCTCGGCCGCAAAGGCGCCAAGAAGGGCAAAGGCGCGCTGTTTCACGTCGGCACCGACGGCCGGCTCGATCAATTGCACGCGCTGACCGCGACGTACTTCACGTCGGTCGCGGTCTCGCCCGACGGCGCAGTCTACGCCGGCGCCGCGGACAAGGGCCGGATCTACATGGTCGATCCCGACGGCGCGGTCGCGACCGCGTTCGACGTCGACGAGCGCGCGGTCAGCCAAGTCTGGTTCGATCACGGCTTGCTCGGCTTCGCGACCGACGACGCCGCCGCGATGTATCACGCGACCGGCCGCGCATCGGCGGCGAAGTATGTCAGCGATGTGCTCGACGCGAAGGCGGTCTCGCACTTCGGCAAGCTGACCTGGGCGAGCGCCGGCAAAGTGCATCTCGAGACGCGCACCGGCAACACCGCAAAGCCCGGCGTCGGCTGGAGCGAGTGGCAGGCGCCGACGCAGCTCGGCGCGCTCGGCGGCGGCAACGACGGCGGCAAGATCGCGAGCCCGCCCGGCCGCTACTTGCAGTTCCGCGTCGCGCTCGACAACGACGCCGCACGCGTCCATCGCGTGATGGCGTACTACGCGCCACAGAACCAGCCGACCGACGTCCAAGAAGTCACGACCGAGCTCGCCACGAAGGAGACCAACCCGACGCTGAAAGATTCGGCCGCCAAGCCGCGCAGCCCGGTGATCCGCGTGAAGTGGAAGATCGAGAACCCCGACAGCGACGACACGACCTACACGCTCGAGGCGCGCCGCGACGGCGAAGCCAACTGGCGACCGATCGCGACCGGCAAGGCGCCGCTCACAGCGACGACGTGGGAGTGGAACACCGAGACGTATCCCGATGGCTGGTACAAGGTGCGCGTGACGTCGTCGGACGCCGCGGCGAACTCGCCCGACCGCGCGCTGACCTCGACCGCGACGTCGACGATGTTCGCGATCGACAACACGCGCCCGGCGATCGACGATCTCAAGATCACGTACCCGCGCGCGACCGCTCGCGCGCACGATGCCCTGTCGACGATCGCCGAGATGGCGTATTCGGTCGACGATGGCCCGTGGCAGCTCGGCGCCAGCGCCGACGGTTTGTTCGACGAGCTCACCGAAGATCTGCGAATCGACATGCCGAGCGGCCTGACGCGCGGCACGCACACGCTCGCGGTCCGCGTGGCCGATTCGGCCGGCAATGTCGGCTCGACATCGACGACGTTTGTCGTTAAATAACGGCGTGCGCGCGGGCTGCCTGGTCGTCGTTGCATTTGGTTGCAGCAAGCCCCACACGGTCGGCGTCGCCGATGCGGCATTGCCCGCCGACTCGGCGCCCGCCGATTCGTCCCCCGCGTTCGATGCGTCGCTCGACGCCAAGCCCGACGCGTACGTGACCTACGCGTCGCCGCGTTGCACCACCGCACCGACCGTGCTGTTCGACGCGACGCCGAACACCGCCGGCAACATCGCGATCGCGAGCGACGTGCTCTACGTCGGCGTGTTCGAGGGCTCGGCGGGGATGATCGTGTCGATCGATCCGTCGACCGGCGAGCAAGTCGATCCTCCGTTCGCGACGCCGGGCCAGCCATGGTTGTGGAGCGACGGCACCGACGTGATCGCGACCACCGGCACCGCGATCTGGCGGCTGCACCCCGGCGCCGCACCGAGCGAGCTCGTGTCCGGCCGAACCGCGCCGTTCCTCGCGATCGACGATTCGCAGTATCTGTATTGGACCGAGGAGGGCTCGGTGTGGCGCGAGGCGATCGCCGGCGGCAGTGCGACGTCGGTGCTGTCGTGCACCGATCCGACGACGCTCGACACGGACGCGACGAACGTCTACTGCGCGGGCATCAACAGCAGCATCGCCGTCGGCGCCAAAGATGGAACCGGCACGCCGACAGGCGTCGATTGTCCGCTGATCTATCCGGTCGCGTCGATGGTGCGCGACGGCAGCGAGCTCTATGCGCTCGACCTGTACCCGATGTGGCGCGTATGGTCTGCACCGACGCCGACGGGACCATGCACCGTCTTCGACCAGAGCACCGCGTATGGCCGCGCAGAGGGCCTCGCGGCGACGAGCGACACGTTCTACGTCGTCGACAGCTTTGCGGGAGTCTGGACGATCGATCGCACGACGATGGCCGCGACGGCGATCTACTCGGAGGTCGGGCTCGGCGACAATCCGATCGCATGGCACGGTCAGCTGTTCTTCGAAGCGCCGAATCCGAACGTCGCCGGTCAGACCTACGTGATGCGCTGTATCGATTGAACACGTATGGCGTTTCGACAAGACCCTTGCGCCGCCTCGCGCGTTCTGGCAGAAGTACGGACCTCGCGAGGGCAGCTTTGGCATCGCCACACGCACATAAGACGTTTCGACCGGGCGTCGCGGCTGACCGCACCCCGATCCGAAGCTCGATGACCTGAGCGCACCAGCGCGACGGCTCCTCTGGTGGGAGCAGCTGGGTGCGTGCCTGGCGCTGCATTCCCTCCACAAGTGGCGCCTTCGGGCCGTTCGATCTTCGCGCCATCGACATCGGCGATTTCGGCACGTGCAGGAGCGGACTCGTAATCCGCAAACCCGCGCGAGCTGGAGGCGCCGACTTCGGATCGGGTCGCAGAACGGTTCGATCGACGAGCTCTACGCTCGCCGCGCACGGCTTCGTGTGTGCGGCGAGCACTTCGAGCGACTCGATTGGATCCGGACGCGAGGTGGTAGCCGCGATGCCCTGATAGTTTTGCACCATGCGCGACCTCGAGCTGTTCCGGCGACTGCGCGTGGGCTCCGCCACGCCGGCCGAGCTCGCGATCGTCGCGGCGTGGCCGATGAATCGGCGAGGTCCGTTGCTCGGCGCCGTGCTCGCGCTCGCGAGCTCGCCCGACCCGGAGCTGCGCGCCGGCGTGATGCGCACGCTGTCGGGCAGTCGCGGCGTCGCCGCGGTGCGCGCGCTCGTCGCCGGGCTCGACGACGAAGCCGAGGTCGTGCGCGACGCGGCGCTCGCAGCGCTGCGCCACACCGCGAATGCCGCGCCGGCGCGTTACGCGCACGCGCTATTTCATCGCCGGCCCGACGTCCGCCGCGCCGCGATGACGGGCGAGCTGCCGCGCGGCGCGGCCGGGTTCGCCGCGTACCTGCGCGCCGATCCGAGCACGGCCGAGCTCGCCGAGCGGCTGGCGTGGCCCGAAGGCTCGTTGGCGCTCGCGTTCGACCTGTACGAGACGGGCAGTGTCGCGCCGGTCGCGTTCGCGGAGCTCGTCGCGAATCATCCCAACAAGAGCTTGCGCGCCGCGCTCGAGCAGCTCCCGGTGCGCGACGGTGCCCTCGTGATCGCGATGATCGACGACGCGATCGCCGGCCGAGCTTCGACCGGATCGATCGGCCGCGACGCGTTCGACACGATCGCCGACGCGATCGGCCGCGTCTCCACGTCGCTGGCTGATCGGCTCGTCGCGAAGCTCGTGCCGCTGGCGCGCGCCGGGTTCGCGTCGCGGATCGCGGCGGCATTGCTCACCGGCGGCAATCTCGCACTCGCGGCCGTGTTCGAACCGCGGCTGATCGCATCGCCACAGCTCGACGAGGCGCGCGCGCACACGCTCGCCGCGGCACTCGTGCGGCTCGACTGGCCGGTGCGGCCGCACGCGACGTTGACCGAGCGCTTGCTCGCGCTGCCGATCGCGCGCGATCTCGCGATCGGCGCGGCGATCGCCGGGCTGCTACCCAAGCAGCGGCTCGCCACGCTCGCGGCGGTGCTCGGCGACACGCACGTCGCGAGCTGCCTCATCGCGAGCGATCGCGGCTGGGCCGAGATCTGCGCGCTGCCCGGCGAGATCCCCGCGCTCGAGCTCGGCTGGCTCGTGATGGTGCGAGATGCCGCCTGGCCGCGCTACCTCGCGCTGGTCGGGCTGGCGATCGCGCGGTTCGACGGCAACCGGCTCGGCGAGCTCGTCAAGAGCGTGCTGCCTCGCCACCGTGCCGCGGTGTTCTCCGCCGCGCTCGCCCACGTGCTCGACGATCCCGACGCGCAAACGCGCGTGTTTCGCGCGGCCGCAGCGGCCGTGTTGCGGTACGCACTGTTCCCCGTGCTCGAGGCCGCGCTCGCAGCGCCGCCGCCGCATCGGCTCGAGCTCGTGCTGTCGTTCCTGCGCGCGTGCTCGGTCACGACCGTTGCAGAAGCGGTGACGTCGCTCGGCGATTCCGACGCGATCACGCTCGTCGGGCTGCTGGATCCGAACGCGCCGCCCGGCGATGCCGCGCCGCGCGAGCACGAGCTCGCCATCGCCGCCGCGTTCGCCGATCGAACCGCGCCCGCGATCGCCGCCTGGCGCGGGCTCGTCACGACGACCGCGGCGTCCGTCGCTGCGATCGCGACGCCGCCGATGACCGGAAGTCGCCACGTGCTCGCCGATGCCGAGCGCAGGATCATCGCGACGTGCCCGCCGGGTGGGCTCGCCCGCGCGCTCGCCGGCGTGCTCGCCCAGCGCGGCGTCGGCGTGACCGTCGCGCTCGCGCCGCGCGCGGCCGGCCCCAACCCACATGCGTGCTCCGCGCTCGTCGGCTCGGCCGATCCGATCACCGACGTCGCGCACGAGCTCGATCGATTTGCCGCGTCTGGTGACGACGCGCTCGACGAGCTCGAAGCCGTGGTGTCGAGCCATTGGTCGCGCCGCGGCGATCTGTCGCCGATCGCTCACGCGTGCTTGTACCGGTGGGAAGCGCACACGTTCGCGCTCGCCGGCTGGATCGCCGATACCGGAGGCGCACTCGCGACGCTCGCCGCGATCGAGACCCTGCCCGGCCGGATCGCGCGGCGCGCGCTGTGGCGCGGCGTCGCCGAGACGCTGATGTTCCTGCGCTACCGCGACCAAGCGCGATTCGCGCGCGAAGCGACCGCCGAGCTCGCCGCGTACTGCGCCGATCGAATCGCGGCGCCGATCGGCCGCTATGCCGCACGCGTGTTGATCGCGCTCGTCGAGAGTGGCGCGATCGCGGTCGCGTCGATCCGCGATCGCATCTTCGCGAACATCGCCGAGGCCGATCCGATCACGCGCGGCCACATCGCGCGCTTCGATCGCATCGACGGCCTGCCGACCGCACGCGCGCGCGCCGCGGCGCCCGATGCAGGCACGATCGCGCAGATCCGCGCGAGCCGGCACGAGTCGGCGCTGATCGCGTGGTGCCGCAGCGACGACGAAGCGATCGCGGCGGAGGCCGTGCTCGCGTTGCTCGCGCTCGGCGCCTCTGGCCAGCGCGCGCTCGCAAATCTATCGAGTGAGTTGCATGGCCTCGCGCACCCGATCGCGGTCCTCGCCAGCGTCGTGCTGTGGGACGACGAGATCGCCATCGGCATCGCGCGCGCGCGGTTCGCCGGCGAGCTCGCGCCCGCGTGGCAGTTTCACCTCGGGCTCGGGCTCGCCGGGCGCGGCGATGTCGAATCGCCGGGCGCGCTCGCCCGTGCGCTCGACGCGGCACGCATCGCGAGCGCCGACTGGACGTTTCGCAAAGCCGATTGGGATGCGGTCGCGCGGCTCGCCGGCGACTTCGAAGCCGCGCTCGCGCTCGCCGATTCGCCGCACTACCACGCGTATCGCCCGGCGATCAAACTGCTACTCGACGCGGCGGCGACCGACGACGTGCTCGGCGCGCTCGTGCGCTTCGTCGAGGTCGACGACGAACGCGTCGGTGCGCTGCGCCGCGGCGCCGCGCGACGGCTCGCCGATCACGGCGACGATCGGGCGATCGCGATCGTCGCGGCCGAGCTCGCCGATGATGCCGGCGACATCACGTGGATGCTGCCCGCCCCGCTCGCGCGAGAGATCGCCGAGCTGGTCGCCGATTCTGCATTGATCGGCGGCCCCGAAGCCGCGTCCGAGAAGCGCATGACCGCGGTTTGTTCGCGCGCCCGCAAGCACGTGGCAGCCGGCGAGCTCGGTGCGCTCGACGCGCGCATCTTGGACGGCGCGATCACGCGCGAGGCACGCAAGGCGGCGGCCGCGCGCTTCGTCGGCGACGGCGGCCGCGATCGCATCGAGCGCGTCGCCGACGTGTTCGCGTGGGGCATTCGGCGCGGCGTCGAGCTGACCGGCCGGCGGTTTCGCATTCACCCGACCGCCGCCGAGCGCGAATTCGGCTACACGCGGCTCGACGAGAGCCGCGTCTTCGTCAACGTGCTGCCGCTGTTGCGCGGCGACCTCAACGGCCGCGACATCGTCGAGGGCCTCGTGCTCCACGAGCTCGGCCATCACGTCTACCACCGCGCGCCTGCCTCGCTCGAAATCTGGAAGCGCGCACAAACGGAGGGCCTCCATCACCTGCTCAACGTCGTCGCCGACGAGCACCTCGAGCGCAACCTGCGCGCGCGCGATGGCAGCTACGGCGATCGGCTCAAGCGGCTCGGCGCCTACGCGTTTCGCCACGCGCCGCAGGAGATCACCGTCGCCACGCTCGTGCGGTTCTTGCGCGCACGTGCGGCGCCCGTGTTGATCACGAGCGAGCTCGAGGTCGCGTTCGACGAAGCGTGCGTGCGCGTGCGCCGCGGCGCGCTGCTCGCCGAGCTCGATCGCCAGGCGCATCCGCTCGCGCGATTCACGCGCGCGTTGCGCCTCGGGCTCGGTAACCGCAGCGGCGATCCCGTGCTCGCGCAAGCGCTCGCGCTGGTCGCAGGCCTGCGCGACTTCGACATGGCGAAGCTCTACGAGGTCACCAAGCAGCTCGCCGCACTGTTCGGCGGCGCGACGGAGATCGCGGAAGTCTTTTGCAGCTCGGAGAGCCTCGAGGACGGCGATCGCGAGCGCGACGTCCACGGCGCCGACCTCGACGACGGCGAGCTGCAGCGCGAGGTCGAGCGCATCTTGGATCCGCGCTCGCGCAAATCGGCGCCGCGCGGCGACGGTCCGCCGCGGCCGTGGGTCAACGTCAACCCGAGCGAAGAGTTCGATCGGATCTCGACGATCGAGCGCGTGCGTGCCGACAAAGCTGCGCACGCCGCGGTCGTGCTCGACGTGTCGCGCCACTCGGCGCGGCTGCGCGGCATGCTCGACGACCTCGGCCTGCGCTGGCAGCCGCAACGCGCACGCACGCAGGGCCGCGCGATCGATCGCACGCGCCTGATCCCGCTCGTCACGCGCAACGATCCGCGCCTGCTCGTCGCGCGCGTGCCCACGCGGGTCACCGACTTGTTTCTCGGCGTGCTCGTCGATTGCTCGGATTCGATGAAATCCGGCAACAACCTCGACCGCGCGCGGCGCTTCGCGATCATGGTCGCCGAGGCGGTGCGGCCGCTGCGCAGCGTCGACGCGCGCTTTTTCGGCTTCTCCGACACCAAGATCTTCGATGCCGGCACCGCGACCGAATGCGATGTCGCCGCGCTGCACACGAGCGGCGGCAACAACGACGCCGCCGCGCTGTTTCACGCCGCGAACGTGGCGCTCGCATCGCCGCGCCGCGCGCGCGTGCTCGTGATGATCAGCGACGGCTTGCCGACCGACTGCTCGGTCGCGGCGCTGCGCGGCCTGGTCACGCAGCTGTCGCGCCGCAAGGGCATCGTGTGCGCGCAGGTCGCGGTACGCCCGATCGAAGAAGTGTGCTTCCCGCACTACGTCGTGCTCGATGGTGACCTCGAGGCCGCCGTCGCGCGGTTTGGCCGTGTGGTCGGTGACCTCGTGCGCCGCTCGTTGCTATCGTGATCGCGATGTCGAAGTGGGCAGCAGACGACCTGGTGGTCGGCCGGACGTTCGAGGCGACGTTCTTTCCGAACGCGCTCGCGACGTCGAAGTTCAGCCTGCGCGCGACGCACTTGGACGGCCGGCGCGCGCCGAAAGTCGTGCTGTCGAACGACGAGCGCATCGTGCCCGGCGTCGCGTGCCTCGTGCGCATCGTCGCGATCGACAAAGCCGAGCGCGACGATCGCGGGCGCATCGAGGTCGAGTTCGTCGCGCGCGCGCCGTTCAAGATCGAGGGCGTCTATCTCGATCCGATCGTGTCGAAGAAGCTGCAGGTGTTGCTGCAGAGCGGCAGCAACATCTTGCTCGACGGCCCGCAGGGCTGCGGCAAGACCGTGCTCGCGCGCTCGATCGCCGATTCGCTCGGCATGGAGTTCGTGTTCTTCAACTGCGGAGCGGTCGTCGAGGCGAGTGACTTCTTCGTCTCGATCCAAGTTCGCGCGTCGGAATCCGGCGCCCCCGTGACCGACTTCATCAAGACCGACGTGCTCACCGCGATCGAGCAGGCCGGCGATCACCCCGACACCAAATACCTGGTGTTTCTCGACGAGCTCAACCGCTGCCAGGAGTCGGCGCGCAACGCGCTGATGCCCGCGCTCGACTCGACGCGCCGCGTGTTTCATCCGATCGAGAGCTCGTTCATCCCGATTCCCGACAACGTGCAGTTCATCGCGGCGGTCAATCGCGGCCGCGAGTTCTCCGGCACGTTCGGCATCGACGCCGCGCAGCTCGATCGATTCGCGCCGCTGCAGATGACGTATCCGCCGCCGCCGGCCGAGGTCGCGTTGCTCGCGCAGCGCCATCCCAAGCTGCCGGCGAGCACGCTCGAGATCGTCGTCGCGGTCGCCGATGCGATCCGCAACGCGCAAGATCTACCGGGCAGCCTCAGCGTGCGCGCGACCGATGAAGCGTGCGTTTATCTCGAGCATCCGCTGTTCGCCGACGATGGCAAACGCGCGCTACCCGAAGTGCTGAAGACCAGCTTCTGCGGGCGCTTTCCGGGCCGTTGGAACGATCTGACGACCGACGCCGGCGCGGTGTGGGCGCTGGTTCGCACGACGCTCGCGTCGCACGAAGTCGCGCTGCCCCCGGGTTAAGTCGGCCCTAAATGCGCTTGTCGTGCGCGCGCGCCATGTCGAGCAGCTGCGGCAAGCCGAGCGTGTCGAGCTTGGCGAGGTAATCCTTGTCGGTCGCCTTCTTGTCGAGCTCGCCGAGCTTCGCGATCAGCTTCGCGCGATCGCCGTACTTCTCTTTGACCGTCGACACGACGTCGTGCAGACGCAGCAGCTGCTGGTTCGACGCCGTGCTCAGCCGCTCGGCGATCTGGCCGTCGTCCTCGTCTTTGCGCGCGAGCGACTTGGCGAGCGACTTCGCGAGCGCCGCCTTCGACTCGTGGTTGGCGGTCACGCGCGCGCGCGGATGACGCGGCAGAGCCTTGTGCTCGGCCTTCGGCGCTCTCGGCGCCTTCGGCGCGGCCTTTTTCGCGGCCGGCTTCTTCGCCTTCGGGGATTTCTTCGAAACGGTCTTCTTGGTCGCCATGTTAGTTGCTGCCTTGCGAGCCGGTTCCGGAGCCGGATCCGACGGGCGCAGCAGTCTCCGCAGAGCCGCCACCGCCGTCAAGCGCCGAAATCAGCTGATTGACCTCGTCGGGACCGAGCGAGGCTTTGAATCGGAGAGCCACGCCATCGGCGGCGATCGAGATCTTGTCGACGATCGTGCCGAGGCTCTTGGCCTGCGCGACCATCCCGATCGCGGCGAGCTGGCTCTTCGCGAACGATTCCAATGTTTTGGCGTCGGCAGGAGATGACATGATCGCGTCGAGCTCGAGCTTGGCGCCGTTTGTCGGATCGAACGCGGCCGTGTACGCCGTCGGACCGGCGGTGACCTGGCCCTGCGACGCCTTCACCATGCCCTGCTTGACGCGTTCGTCGACAACGCCGGCGGCCCAGATCGGCGCCTTCTGATCGGCCATCGCGATCCACTTCGCCATGTCCGGGTTGTCGGTGATCTTCTTGCCGGTCCCGATCGCCTCGGTGACAAACGCTTCGCTCGCGCCGAGGACCACGGTGTCGGCGCGACCGAACGCGAAGTACATGACGCGGTTGCCATCCTTCGCTTCGTACAGCGTGTGCGTGCCGCTCGGCTTCGCGGTCAGCGTGCCGCCGCCTTGACCGACCATCGTGCGCACGCAGCCCGCGAGCTCGGTCTCGACGATCTGACCGGTCGCGACCAGTAGCACCGGACCGGTGCCCGGCTGCGGACCTTGGTGTGCGCCGATCGCCAGCGTGACGTGCTTGATGGTCTTGACGTCGAGCTTGCAGCTGTCGTGCAGCTTCTGCCAGGCGGTGGCGAGCGCCGGATCGCGCGCGATCAGCATGTCGACGGCACGGTCGACCAGCGGCGCGTCGATGATGCGCGGCACGTCGGCGACCACGACGACCTGCGCCGATGCCGGCACCGCCGCGAGCCCGGTGATCTCCGGCGGCGGACCGCTCGGATGCTTCTTGCCGCAGCTCGCGAGCGCGAGCGCGACGAACACTGCTGCGCGACGACTCACGACGCGCTCGAGCTCACTGCGGCGTGCCGCCGCCGCCGCCCATCATGCCCATCATGCCGCCGAACATGCCCATGAGCGACTGCAGCTTCTGCGCGCTCATCGCGACGACGAAGTGCGCGTCGTCGCCGGTGTTCGTGATCTCCATCTTGTCGACCATCTGCTTGACCTGCGGGTTATCGGTCTGCGCCTTGGCCATGTCGACGAGCGACTTCGCCTCGTCGGCACTCGACGACTTGACGTGGAAGTCGACCGCGAGGCCGTCGGTGATGTTGATCGAGCCATACATCGCCTTCGGCTTGCCCATGACCGACGCCTTGTCGAGCAGCGGCGAGTTGCCGTTGACCATGACCCAGAACGAATCGCCGGTCTTGATCTTGCCGAACAGGTCGTTGAACATCTGCGACGACTTCAGGCCGTTGCCGCCCTTCGCAGCCGCCTTGACGCCGTCCTTCGTGCCCATCGCGCCGATCGTCGCGATCATCGTCGTGTCATTGACGAACGTCATCGCCGCGGTCTGATCGTTCTTGGTGTCCTTCACGAGCACGACGTCGCCGTCGACCGTGATCTCGGTGCCGTCCTTCGCCGCTTCGGCTTTGTACTTGTCCATGCACGACATGATCTTGGCCTTGTCGGGGCCGTGCACGACCATCACGCCATCGGGCTTCTTGTCGGCGCCGCCGAGGTTCTTCATGCCCATCGTCATCGACTTGAACGAGGTCATCGGGTCGAAGCCGCATGCCGCCTGGAACTGCGTCAGCTTGTCCGACATTTTCGCCATCAGCTTCGGCGAGTACTGCTTCCACAGCGCGCTCTGCTGGAGCTGGGCGAAGTTGAGGCCGAACACGACCTCGGAGTCCGCGGGGATCAACGCGACGTCATCGCCGGTCGCGCCACCGCCGCCAGCCTTGGCGTCGTCCGCCTTTTTGCACGCGGAGCCCACGACGAATCCCAACGCAACGACGGCGACCAAGCACTTGGTGAAGCGGACCATTGAACGTTCTCCTCGATAGCGTCCGAGATCGGACGACGGGCTTATAACACGCCTCGGCGGATCGCGACGGTGGTATTGCTACGGCCGTCATGCCGTTTCTCCGCCATCGCTTGCGCGATGCCGACGTGTGGGCCAAGGTCGATGCGTCGGGCGCGTTGATCGCCGACCGCGACGGCCGCGTCGAGATCATTTACAAACCCGTCGCAGGCGCCAAAGTTTATCGCGCCGGGGCGCGCAATCTCAGCGCGCCGAGCGGCGAGCCGGTCGACGTCGAAGTTGGCGAGCCGGCGGAGCCCAAGACCAAGCCGAAGGCTGAATCTATTCCGGCCGATGCGATCCAGGTTTGGACCGATGGCGGAGCTGCGCCGAACCCGGGACCTTCGGGCGCGGGCGTCGTGATCGTCGATGCAGGCAAGCAAACCGAAATTTCGCAGTTTCTCGGTGAAGGCACGAACCAGACGGCCGAGCTCTCGGCAATCCTGATCGGCCTGTCGAAGCTGGCGATGCGCGATCGTCCGGTCGTCGTGTATTCGGACTCGGCGTATTCGATCGGGTTGCTCACGCAGTCGTGGAAAGCGAAGGCGAACGTCGAGCTCGTCGAGAAGCTGCGTTCGGTGTGCCGCGAGTTCAAGGATCTGAGATTTGTCAAAGTCGCGGGGCATTCGGGTGTGCCGCTGAACGAGCGGACCGATCAGCTTGTTGGTGAAGCGATTCGGCGACGGCGCTAGCCGCTAGCTCCGCTTCCGCTTCCGGCTTTCCGCTTGTCTCCGCCATCGATGGTTGTCCTTCGCCTCGCGTGCGCTTGCGCCAAGGACGCGCCGCGCGCGCGGGTTTTCCGCGGAACGCGATCTCTCGCTCTTTAGCGCGCGGCACTGTCGTGGCGCGCGCCCGCGGGTCGGCGGAAGGACAACCATCATGGCTCTCGACGCGTAGACCGTTTCGATCTCGCTTCTTCGCGGCCTCGCACCTTTGCTCAAGCGGCTTGCCGCTGTCGACCCGAAGCTCGAAGACCAAGCCCGGCGCGCTGCGATCAGCGTCTCGCTCAACATCGCCGAGGCGCGCCAACGCGCCGGTCGCGATCAGCGCAACCGCTATCGCATCAGCCTCGGTAGCGCCGCCGAGGTCGGCGCCGCGATCGATGTCGCGATCGAGGTCGCGGTCGCGCTCGGCTACCTCGCCGACGCCGATGCGACCGATGCGCTCGCGCTGATCGATCGCGTGCGCGCGACGACCTGGCGGCTCTCGCGATAACCCGCGCTAGAATGTTCGCGTGCGAGGCACGATCCTGATGCTCGGCTTGGCGGCCTGTCACGCGCCGGCCCGACCGACCGTCATGCCGATGGGCGACTCGTGCCGCACTGCGGGGCCGGACGTCTGGTTCGCGCAGGACACACCGATCATCAAAGGCTCGGTGCGCGATCCGGATCGGAAGGCGTTGGCTGGAATCGACGTCCAAATCGAGAACGACAGCGGCCCGATCACAGTCACCACGACCGATGTTCGCGGCAGGTACAGCTTTGCCGGCATCCGCGATGGCAGCTATACGATCAAGGTTTTCTACGGCTCGTCGGTCGCGTCGAGCGAACGCGTCGTCATCGCGGGTCAGCAGACGACGCTCGATCGCACCCTCGATCTCGCGAAGCTGCCGCCAGTGCCGTGGTGCGTCTAGCTCACGTCTCGAGCTGGACGCGGCTCGCCGCTTGACCGAGCGTGACGATTTCCCACCGCGCTGCGAGTTGATCGAGCAGGCGCTCGAACCGCGCGAGCTTTTCGGCGATCGGAATTCGCAGATCGGGCTGTCGATCGACGAGCTCGCCGGGGATGCCGTCTTGCTCGGCGTCGGCGAAGTCGATGCCGTGGAGCTCGAGGTTCCAGAAGTTGCGCTTCGCCATCGCGTCGACGAGGCGATCGCGCAGCCATTCGGGCGCGACGAGCAGCGACGTGCCGATGGCGTGCACGCGCAGCCACGGCGTCGTCGCGATCGGCAGCTCGACGAGCGGCGCTTGGCCCTTGCGCCACGGCGCCGTCATCGCGGGCCGATACGGCTCGGCGGGCGCGGCGAGCAGCTTCGGATCGGTCATCACCGCGCCGCTCGGGCGGCCGATCGCGCGCAGCGCGGCCATCACGACGCCCTTCGCCGCGTAGTAGGCCGGCGATGGAAACACCGACGAGTCGTAGCGATAGCCGAGCCGCGCGAGCGTATCGAACATCGCCGGCGACACGTCGTAGCCGGGCGCGCGAAAGCCGCGGACGTGCGGCACGAGCTGGCGCAACACGCGATCGCAGCGCGAGAGCTCGTCGTCGATCGTGTGTGCGTCCTTTCGCGCGAGGTCGTAGAAGTGCGAGTACGAGTGGTTGCCGAGCTCGTCGCCGGCGTCGGCGAGCGCACGCAATGCCGTACCGTTCGCGGCGTGGCCATCGACGTCCTTGCCGACGACGAACCACGTCACGTGCACGCCGTGCTTGGCGAACAGCGCGGCGGCTCGCGGCAGCGCGCGCTGCAAGATCGCGTGCTCGAGCTCGGCGGGCGCTTCGCCGAGCGCGTGGATCTTGTAGTAGCAGGCGATCGAGTCGAGATCGATCGAGATCGCGACCTGGCGCGACGTCACGGCTTGCCGCCGAAGCGGATCACGTACGTGAGCTTCGCCATGCCGCGCAGCACGTTCGGCACGCGCTTGACGAGGTTGATCGCGGGCGGGCGTTTTTCGGCGAGCCGGATCGGAATCTCGATCACGCGCACGGCGTTGCCCGCGCGGATCACGAGCTCGCTCGCGAACAAGTCGCGATCGATCACGCAGGCTTCGACGACGGGCCGCAGCTTTTCGCGGTAAAATGCTTTGAGCCCGTGCGTGTCGGTGCCGCGAAAATCGACCGCGACGCGCAGCAGGCCATTGAGCACGCGCGTCGCGGCGCGGCGAAACAGCGGTCGCTGATCGCTCGCGCCCTTCATCGCCTTGCTGCCGACGACCATGTCGGCATCGCCGTGGCGCAGGTGATCGAGCGCGCGGTCGTGAAAATCGACGTCGCACAGATCGATCTCTTCGCAGATCACCCACGTGCCGCGCGCTTCCAGGATGCCGCGGCGCAGCGCCTTGCCGTAGTTGGGCTCGCCGAGCGAGAACGCGCGCACGATTCCGGGATGCTCGGCGACGAGGTGCTCGGCGAGCTCGACCGTGCGATCGCGCGAGCCGTTCTCGGCGATGATGATCTCGTACGTGAGCTCGCGGCTCGCGAGCTCGGCGATCAGCTCGCCGATCGCTTCGCGGAGGATCCCCTCTTCGTTGTAGACGGGGATGACGATCGAAACGTCGGGCACGGCGCGACGGTTATAACATCGGGCCGAAGCGCTCGGTCTCGCCCGCGGCCATCACGCGAACGTGGTCGCGGACGCCGCGCTCCTTGGCGAGCTCCGCGAGCCAGCGCACGGGCTCGCCGAGCCGCTCGTACGACAGCGCGAACGCGCCGTGGTGGATCGGCACGAGCAAGCGCGACCGCAGATCTTCGAACGCGAACAGCGCGTCGAGCGGCGACATGTGGCGATCGCGGAACGACGACGGCATGAAGCCGCCGATCGGCAGCATCGCGATGTCGGGTGCGAAGCGCTCGCCGACGTCGGCGAAGCCCGAGAAGTAGCCGCTATCGCCGCACAAGTACACGCTCGGACCGCTGCCGCGAATCACGTACGACAGGCCACGCGCGAGATCGCCCTCGCCGTGCGAGGTCGCCGCCGCGACGACCTGGATGCCGCGCAGCTCGAGATCGGCGCCGGGCTGCAGCTCGACCACGCGGGCGAAGCCGAGGCCGCTGACCCACGCGGCCGCGCCGGCGGGCACGACGATCGTCGCGGCGCGCGGCATGCGCTTGAGCGTCGGGACGTGCAGGTGATCGGCGTGGCGATGCGAGATCAGCACGAGCCCGACGTCGCTGAAGTCGCCGGGCGCCAGGCCGGGCTCGACCGCGCGCCGCACGCCGCCGAGCCAGCGGCCGAGCATCGGATCGAACGCGATCGAGAGCTTTTGATAGCGCGCGAGCACGGTCGCGTGACCGCCGAACGCGATCGCGAGCTGGCCGTCGCCGACGTGCGGCATCGCCTGATGCTGCGCGGCGCGCGGCGCGCGAAACCAGCCGCCGAACCAATGGCCGACCAAGCTGCGATAGCGCTGCACGGGCATGCCCTTGTGCAGCGTCGCGAGCTCGCCGGCGCGTGCGGTCGACACGTCGCGCGATCCTAACAGTGATACGTTCCGCGCGTGCAGTTCCTGGCCCGTGCCGTCTCGCGATGGTGGTCCGCGATCGCATGCGTCGCGATCGTCGGCGGCGTCGTGCTGTTCGGCGGGCTCGGCTCGTTCGGCTTGTGGGAGCCGCAGGAGCGCGGGCTCGCCGACAAGGCGAGTGCACCTGCCCCGGCGCCGAAGCCCGCGGTCGATACGTGCCCCAAGACCGCGCCGAAAGACCCCGATGCTCGATCGCTGCAGAGCCGCGCGATCGCGTTCGGCAAGGAGAGCCTCGCCGATTCAGATGCCGGCGAGCGGTTGCCGTTCGCGATCTT
The DNA here is from genome assembly GCA_036271395.1 of Kofleriaceae bacterium. Classification (GTDB taxonomy): domain Bacteria; phylum Myxococcota_A; class Polyangia; order Haliangiales; family Haliangiaceae; genus JABFXX01. The sequence continues at coordinate 401 of DATBAS010000226.1, read as the reverse complement.
GGGCCTGCTGACACTGCTCGCGACGGCGGGCATCGCGATGCGCACGGTCGGCGCGCGCGCCGGCGTGATCACCGCGCTCGTCTTGCTGTCGATGCCGCTGCTCGTGTTGCAATCGCGCCAGCTCGATTCCGAGATCGGCACGGCGGCAGGTGGCGCGCTGTCGATCTACGGTCTGCTCGCGCTCGGCTCGTTCGGCGATGTCGTGCGCGCACTGCCGCTCGGGCTCGCACCGCCGCGGCGGCGCCCGTGGCTGGCTTTGATCGATGCGATCGTCGGCGCGCTCGCGCTCGTGCTCGGCATCGCGGTCGGATTTTGCGCGGGCGGCGGCCTGCTCGGCATCGTCGCGCCGATCGGCGCATTCGCGGTCGTCGGCGCGCTCGGCATCCCGACGCTCGCCGACG
>DATBAS010000225.1:0-2733 GCA_036271395.1 Kofleriaceae bacterium | reverse complement strand
GGGGTGTGGATCACGCTCGGAGCCGTCCGGACTTGCGAAGCGAGGCGCCGAGGATCTGAATTGGGAAATGTCGAATCGTCGCGGCACGCGTGCCGAGAAGGTCTTACCCGCAACGCTCCGGAGTCGACTCACGCCCGAACAAACCAAACGGCTCGAGGAGGCGATGGAGAACGTTCGCAAGATCGTCGAAGAGGTACTTCCAGAGAACACCACTTTCGAGGACCACGAGAAGGCGGTTCTCGAGATCACCAACGAGGTGGCGCGCAGCGAACTCGAGCGGAAGCTTCAGTCGATGGCCGATTCCTACGCACTGCGCCTTCACATCGAGCACAACGAGGACTGGCATGGCTGGCGTGAAGTGCCGGCTCACGAGTACCGTCGGCACGAGCCCGGGACGGTGACCTATCACAGCCTCGTCGGTGGCCTTCGCGTTTGCCGCTACACGTACCGCGAGCGCGCCCGAAACGGTTCGACCTACGTGCCACTCGAGCTCGACGCCGGTCTCATGGAACACATGACACCTGGGTTGGCGCGTGCGACGACATACGCGCACGCACTCATGCCGATCCGCGAAGTCGATCGACTTCTCCGGCTCGCGTGCTTACTGCCACCGTCGAGGTCCACGCTCGATCGCAGCGCACGCGACCTCGGCGCGTACGCCATCGGAAGTCACGACGAAATCGAGCCTGCCGTTCGTGCGGACGAGACGGTTCCCGACGACGCGCATGCGATCGTCTTGGGCACCGATCGCACGGCGGTGAGCATGCGCAACGACGACAACCTGCAGTTCCGCATCGGACGTGATCTCCGACGGCCACGTCCTCGGCAACCTCGCTTCGGTGCGCGTCGCGAAGGCGTGTCCTGGCACATGGACTACGTCGCGACGCTATCGTTCGTGGACATCCGATACGAGCGGATTGCCTCGCGCTCGTATCGCGTGCCAGCGGACGAGGAGCCGAGCTACGTAGCGACCGCCATGATGGAAGACGTCAAGCACGCGCTCGCGCAGAACCCGAGGCTGACTCTCTCGATCGTCCAGGACGGCGCACCCGAGCTGTGGAACCTGCTTCGTGAACACCTGGGAGGCCTCGCGACCGTCGGTGAATGGCACGAGGTGCTCGATTGGTTTCACGTCGCCGAGCGCTTGGCGCGGTGCGCCGAGCTCAGCGCCGACGACCCTACGCAGCGCACGCGGTTGTGTGACTCGTGGAAGCGTTCGTTGCTCGAACGCTACGACGGCGCGAACGCGTTCGTCCGGTCTCTGACCCGACGAGCTCGTCGTGTATCCAACCCAGTGATTGCTGCGGAGCTCGCTGTACACGTCTCCTACTTCCGTCGACGTCAGCCACAACTTTGCTATCGCATGACGCGCGATCGTGGCTTGCCGATCGGCAGCGGTGTCACCGAAGGAAGTTGCAAGTCCATCATCGGAACTCGCGCAAAGCGCAGCGGCCAGCATTGGACACAACGCGGACTCTCCGCCGCGCTCCACTGGCGAACCGTCATCGCAAGCGATCGCTTCGCCGCCACCTGGTCTCACTTCGCAGCTCGCTATCGCGCTTCGGTGCTGCGCCCGAGTTGATCCGTCGGTGAGTCACACCCGCGCGTTGGTGGCAGGAAGACGCTGTGACTGGTGCCGGTCCTGTGGAAACCGGCGTCAGCGCGCTGGTGATGGCCGGTTCCCACAGTCCCTTGACCCGCCGCGGCGAGCCGATCGGAGAGCGCGTGGCCGTCCGGGCGTCGCGCCGGCTCACACCACTCACAGCGGTGCTGCTGCTGGTTCCGGAGATCTTTCTTTTTCGGGAAGAGAGGAGAAGATGAGACGCGGGTCTCGACCGTGTCGAGCCGACCTCGAGCGGCATGTCATCGACATCAAGCACCTGCGGCGTTTCGAGTGGCGATATCGAGCAACGACGGCTCGGTCGATTCGGATGGCTGTTCGAGATCGTCGCTCGACATCGAACGACGAGCTCAGCGATCGCGAGATCAAGCCCTCGAGTGGCACATCGAGCTCAGGCGACGACATCGAGATCGGCGGCGACCTCGAGCAGAGGCAGCGAGCGGCGACATCGTGCGGCGACATCGTGCGGCGACATCGAGCGGCGACATCGAGCGCGGCATCGTCAACCGCGCGGCGTCGGTGACGACATCGAGATCGGCGGCGACCTCGAGCAGAGACAGCGAGCAACGACATCGTGCGGCGACATCGACCGGCGGCTTCGCACTCGACCGGCGGCTTCGCACTCGAGCGGCGGCTTCGCACTCGAGCGGCGACATCGCATCGAGCGGTGGGCGAGGCGGCCGCGGGGCCGAAAACGAAGAGCGGCTCGGTCCGGGTGGACAGAGCCGCGAGGGGTCGCCGAGAGGTCGAGGAGCTAGAACGTGAACGGGATGGCGAAGGAGCCGCCGCCGGTGGTCTTGCCGAAGGTGGCGCCCTTCATGGCGTTGGCGACGCAGTTGCCGAGCGCGTCGTCGGGGGACTGCTTGACGGTGACGCCGGTGACGTTGCCGCCGGGGCCGACCTTCACGCTGACCTTGACGACGCCCTTGGCGCTCGACGAGCTGCCGCACGCGTTGGCGCGGCCGCGGACCTTGCCGACGCCGGCCTGGATCATGTCGCGATCGAGGGAGTCGGGGACGTTGCCGCCACCGCCGCCACCGCCGCCGGCGGGCGGGGTCTTGGCGCCGCCCTTCTTGTAGCGGGCGCAGCACGCGTCGGCGTAGCCGGTCACG
>DATBAS010000224.1:0-12696 GCA_036271395.1 Kofleriaceae bacterium | reverse complement strand
GACGCCGGCCAGCTGGTCGTCGAGATCGGCCTCGCGCCGGTGAAGCCCGCGGAATTCGTCATCTTCAGCATCGGCCAGATGGCGAGCGGCGGCGGCGTCGAAGAGTAAGCGACGCAGGAAGAATCGACCTGAGGTTGCCGTAATAGGCAGTCGAAAATAGGGAGCCCGCTTGCATTGCTGCGGTGGGCTGACCCGACGACCAGAAAGTGAAGAGCTAGAAAACGTCAGGGGGATCTTCGGTGGCCACAAGGGTTGGGCAGGCGGAACGTGGTGGGGAAACGGCGTTGTGGTCGCCGACGCTCTCCGTGCCGGGTCGGCATGGGCACAGAAATGATGAGGAGAGAGAGAATTAATGGCTGATCAACGTTCAGCAACAGGTGGCCGGTTCGCGTTGTCGATCGACAACTGGGACGTCGGCTTTTTGAAGAAGTTCTCGGGACTCGCGATGGAAGGCGACGTTGTCGCCAACGATCTCGGTCCGGCGAACGTGCAGAAGAAGCACCTCGCGAACATCAAGTGGACGGAAGCGAAGGCCACTGTCGGTATCGGCATGGGCTACGGCATGTATCAGTGGATCCAGGCCGCCTTCGATCGCAACTACCTGACGAAGACCGGCTCGTTCACAGCCGCCGACTTCAACCACAAGGCGATGTCGCGGCTCGATTTTACCGGTGGTCTCATCACCGGTGTGACGTGCCCGAAGCTGGACGGTTCGTCGAAAGACGCCGCCTACTTCGACATCTCGTGGGAAGTCGAGACGGTGCGCTGGCAGAAGGGCGACCAGTCGGACGTCAAAGGCAAGATCGGTCCGAAGCAGAAGCAGTGGTTGTGCTCGAACTTCCGGTTCGACCTCCACCCGCTGCCGACCAATCGCGTCGCGACGATCGACTCGTGGACCTGGAAGTGCGGCGTGTCGCCGGACCAGATCGGTATCGTTCGCGAGCCGACGAAGCACCCGTCGAAGGTGACGATCCCCGATCTCAAGATTTCGGTCTCGAGCGCCGACCATGAAGATTGGGCGCAGAAGGCGAAAGCGTGGTTCGTCGACGGTCACCACACCGAGGCGGACGAGCTCAGCGGCGCGATCACCTTCTTGGGCCCGGACATGAAGGAAGAGCTTGGCCGCGTGGAGCTGATGAACGTCGGCTTCAAGAAGTTCTCGGACGAGGACATGGAAGCGAACTCGGAGAAGATCAAGCGCTTCAACGTCGAGTTCTATGTGGAGCACATGAAGTTCCACATCAAGCAGTACGACGCCTGAGCCTGCGCCGTAGTCGGATCGAGTAACATGCGACCTGCTCGGGTGTGAGCCCGAGCGGGTCGTCTTACGTTTCGGGTTTATTTTCGGGAAGGCTCATGGCGTTCAAGACTCAGTTCAACTTTCGGTTGCCACGCGGCTACGTGGACGCGGAAGGCAACGTCCACCGCGACGGCATCATGCGCCTCGCGACGGCGCGCGATGAGATCCTGCCGCTCCAGGATTATCGCGTGCAGTCGAACCGCGCGTATCTCGTGCTCGTGTTGCTGTCGCGCGTGATCACGAAGATCGGCGAGCACACGCACATCACGGTCGACATGATCGAAAATTTATTTTCGACCGACCTCGCGTACCTCCAAGAGTTCTATCGCAAGATCAACGAAGAGGGCGGCGCTCCGAAACATCACGTCACGTGCCCGAAGTGCCAGCACGAGATGGACATCGACATGGTCACCGGTGCCTTGATCACCGAGGATGGAGGTAGTGGCCAGTCTGGCCCGGGGTAACTTGGGCGGCGGTCGCTACATATCCGCGCGAGCAGCTGTTTCAGGAGATCAGTTACATCGCCTACCATTTTCACTGGCCGATCGACGACATCCTGGACATGGAACACGAAGAACGACACGTCTGGCTTCGCGAGATCGCGCGCATCAATCGCGAGATCAACGAAGCGCGTCGTCGCTGACGAGGGACCCTGATGGCTGGCATCCGCTTGCGACCGTCCGCTGAACACCGCGCCCCTGGCATCTACCAAACCTTCGACGCGGTCGTGCCTCCACCGCTGTCGATCGCGAACACGCGCATCGCCGCGTTCGTCGGGATCACGCACAAAGGCCCGATGAACGAGCCGACCCGGCTGACGAGCTGGGACGAGTTCGTCGAGATCTACGGCTCGCAAGGCGAGTCGTACACCGCCGACTCGGTCTACGGCTTCTTCAAGAACGGCGGCTCCGATTGTTGGGTCGTTCGCGTCGCGCACTGCGCGCCGATCGGCGAGCCGCCCGGCATCGATCACGCATCGTGCGCCGAGCACATCCAGGTCGACGACTGGAACAAGCCGTCGCTCAAGATCCGCGCGCTCAACGAAGGCACGTGGGGCAACACGATCTGGTTTCGCTGCGCGCATGCGCCGGGCGCGCAAACGCTGCTCACGCGCGATCTCGACATCGGCGCCGGCGAAGCGCACGTGTCGACGACCCGAGGCTTCGAGGTCGGCTCGCTCGTGCGGATCTACGACCGCGAGAACTCCGACTTCGTCGTGCTCACCGAGGTTGGCGACAAACTGGTGAAGTGGGGCATCGAGACGCCGGTCAACCGCCGCCATCGCGCCGCGTCGCCGACGCACCTCGAGGTCCTGACGTTCGAGCTCCACGTCGCGCAGCGCGATCGCCGCGAGGTGTTCAAGGGGCTGCAGATGCATCCGTCGTCGCGCAATTACGCGCCGCGGATCGTCGCGCAGCGCTCGCGCTTGGTCCGGCTCGAGGATCTCGAGACCAAGTCACCGGTGCCGCACAACTTGCCCGAGCCGCTCGCGCTAACGCGGCTCTCGGGCGGACGCGACGGCATCGAGCTGATCACGCCCGAAGACTTCATCGGCCACGACATGGGACCCGGCGAGCGCTGGGGGCTGATGGCGATCGCGGCGAACGAAGAGGTCGCGCTGCTCGCAATTCCCGACGCGATGCGGTTCTACGAGCGCGAGCCCGGCCCGGCCGGCGAGCTCAAGGCGCAACACGTTCAAGACACGATGATCACGATCTGCGAGAACCACAAAGATCGGTTCGCGATCCTCGACATCCCGCAGAGCAAAGACATCGATTGGGTCACGCGCTGGCGCCGTCGCGTCGACACGTCCTTCGCCGCGTTTTATTGGCCGTGGCTGCGCACGATCGGGGTCGACGACAACGTTCGCATCGTGCCGCCGTCGGGGTACCTCGCCGGCTGCTATGCGCGGCGCGATCTCGAGGGCGTGCACAATGCACCGGCAAACCTCGAGATCGAGGGGGTCGAAGATGTCGCGTTACGGCTTACCGAGGATCACCTCGGTCTGCTCAACGCCGAGTCGGTGAACACGTTCCGGCTCCAGCGCGGGGTTCGGCCATGGGGTGCACGCACCGCGTCATCGGACCCGCAGTGGCGCTACATTCCGGTTCGCCGTCTTTTCATCATGTTACGTCGGTCGCTCGAGGCCGGGTTTGCGTGGCTGGCGTTCGAGCCGAACAACGCCCGAACCTGGGAGCAACTGAAGGCCAGAACCAGCGCCTTCCTGAGTGATCTGCACTCGAAAGGCATGTTGGTCGGAGGGAATGCTGACGAAGCATTCTTCGTAAAATGCGATGCTGAGACGAACCCTCCCGACCAGATCGATGCAGGCATGTTGCTTTGTGAAATTGGCGTCGCACCCGTCGTTCCTGCCGAGTTCATCATGATCTCGCTCGTCGAGACCATGGAGTCCACGCCCGCCGCGCCCACCACCTAGGATCCCACCATGGCATTCGATTCAGCCCTCTATCCGCTGCCGGGGTTCGCGTTCCAGGTGAGTCTCACCGGCGACGCGAACGAGGTTGCGTATTTCAAGAGTGTCAGCGGCCTCAAGTACGAGACCGAGACCGTTCCCGTCGTCGCCGGTGGCTCGAACAACACGACGTTCAACCTCGTCGGCGCGACCAAGTGGGCGAACCTGGTGTTCAAGCGCGGCTTCGCGCGCGGCTCGTCGCTGCTGGCGATGCGCAAACAGTGGCTCGACGGTCCAAAGACGCGCATCGCGCAAGGCTCGATCGTTCAGCTCGATTCGCAGCTGCAACGCGTCGGTGCGTGGACGTTTACGCGCGGCTGGCCCGTGAAGTGGGAAGTCACCGATTTCGACGCGTCGAAGAGCGAGATGTCGATCGAGACCTTGGAGATCGCCCACGATGGCTTGACCTGGGGCGGCTGAGCCAGCGAGACGACGATGGCCGAATCGACCGAACCACGTGCTCTGACCGCGGCGCTCGCCGCGCCGGCCTTCTCGACGAAGGTCGGCTCGCACGTGATGCACGTGGCGACGCGCCACGCGGAGCGCTGGGCGCCCGAATCGAGCGCGAGCAACGTGCGCACGCTGCGCAACCTCGGGTTCGTCGATCGGCTCGTCGCGCCGTGGATCGAAGCTGCGCAGCGCTCGGCGTCGCTGCGGTTGTTTTCGCAATATCGCAACGAAGGCATGCCCGAGCGGCCGACGACGCAGACCTCGTGGCTATTCCCGCGCCCGTGGTACCAGGACGAGCTCGATTGGATGGCGGCCGCTCGCCAGGCGAGCGAGTCCACCGGGTCGAGCGGGTCGAGCGGGTCGAGCGGATCGAACGAGTCGAGCGAGTCGCAGAGTCGCGTCGCACCGACGATGCTCACCACGCGCGGCACGTACGTCGTACCGAGCGAAGCGCGCCGCGCGATGGCGATGCCGACCGCGCTCTACGAATACGTGGCTCCATCGCTGTCGGTCGCTGCGCCGCAGGCCCAGCCGCAGGGAATGCCGATCGCATTGCCGCGCGACGTCTACTCGCCGTTGGTGCCGGCGGCCGCCGTCCACGCGGCGCACGTGATTCAACGCGCGATGGCGCCGATCACCGGCGGCTTCGTCGCCGCCGGCGACCACCAAGCCGCGGTCGCGCGGATGAGCCCGGGGTTGCGCGCGGTGCTGTCGACGATGCTCGAGCGCACGGCGATTTCCGCCGAGCCGACGCGGCTCGCTTCGAGCGCGCCCGAGCTCGTCACGCCACCAGCGCCGCGAGCCGACACGCCGGTCGCATCGACTTCGACGGCGATCGAGCGCGATCTGGAGAGCCGTCCGAGCGCACCGAGCGTCGCGACGCAAACGGTCGTCGAGCTGCAGGCACAACGCGCGCAACTCGTCGAGCTGCAACGCGCCGCGCGGATCGTCGCCGAGCGCGAGCTCGTGGCGCGCCTCGGTTCGCAAGATTCGCAGCGCGCAGCCACGACGACGACGACGCCGACGACCGCGTCGACGTCATCGCCCGCGCCGCGTTCGGAGCGTTCGGAAATCGAAGCGCGTGTCGCGCAGCGCATCGCCGAGCGCCAGCACGAACAGGTCGCCGAGCGCCAGCACGAGCAAGTCGCCGAGCGTGTTCGCATCGAGCGCGCCGCGGTCACGCAGCGCGAGCAACGGCTCCACGAAGCGGCTCGCGAATCGGCTGTACGCGACGCGCGCGCGGCCGCGTCCGCAGACATCGCGACCCAGGTCACGCACGCCGCGAGCGCAGCGCCGACAATGCAAACCCAGTCGTCGCCGGGTCGCGCGCTGCCGCCCGAGCTCGCGCTCGCGATGGCGGCGTTGTCACCCGCGCTCGCGTCGACCGTCGCCGCGAGCTTGGCGCGTGAGCCCGAGCGCGCCGTCCAGACGATCGGCGAGCTCAACGAAGCGCTGCGCACCGCCGAGTTGATCGCGCGCACGACCGCGAGCGGTGGCTCGTTCGAGTCGGTGCGTGGGCCGCGCCTGATGATGCCGGCCGGTCTCGGCGGCCTCGTTGCCACGGTCGAGCAGTCGGCGCCGAGCGCCTCGCGTCTGTCGCGCGCGTTCGGATCTTCGCCGACGTCGCTGCCGTCGCTGCCGTCGTTGCCGACGGGTTCGTCGCGGCGCGCTGCGAGCGTTGCGCCCGTGGCGATGACGTACATGCGCGTGCCTGCGACGGCGTGGACCGCGCCGGGCGCGCCGGTCGCGTCATTCGGCTCGACGCCGGCGCTCGCCGCCGCCGAAGCGAACCGCCCGGCCGCGCTGCAACATGTCGCGTGGGCCGACCGCTGGCTCGCGCGGTTTGCCGGCGCGCGCACCGAATCTCTCGACGTGTTGACCGCGTCGTCGTCGGCATCGCCGTCGCCGATCGCGGGCCGCGCGAATGCGGCGCCCGAAGCCGTGTTCGTCGCGCCGATGCTGCCGCGTGCACTCGCGCCCGAGTCGATCGCGGCACCGGCGGCGTCATCGACCGCGCCGGTCGCATCCGCGGATGTGCCGGTGCAGCGCTTCGACGACAACGCCGAGACGCCCGACGACGTGTTCGCTTCGATCGCGGCGGCCGCGGGTTCCGCGCGCACCCGTTCACGCGTACCGGCTCGCACGTCGCCGGGATCGGCTGACGTCGTTGCGATCGCCGACGCGAATGTCGGGCTCGAGCGCCAGACCTTCGCCGACGTGCTCGCGCATGCCGCGCCGGCCGCGCCGAACGCCGGCTTGTCGGCGCAGCTCGCGTCGTCGCCGTTCGCACCTGCGTTCCGTCACGTGTTGCCGCTCGCCGCAGCGCCGATGTTCGATGTCCGCGCGCTGTTCGGCGGCAACCTGGTCGCGTCGTATCTCGCCGGCGTGCTCGCATCGTCGACCGACGCGCTGCCGACGGCGATGCGCGAACCGGTGTGGCTATCGTCGGCGCTGGCGTCGACGCTCGCGACGGTTGGCTCGAGCGAGTCGGCGTCGAGCGAGCTGGCGCGCGGCGCGCTCGACTGGGAGCCGAGTTACGTCGCTCCGGTGCCCGACACGGTCAGCTCGAGCTCGCCGAGCGCGATGGCGCCGCCGAGCGACCACGCGACGGCGGAAGCGCCGAGCGCCGGAACTGGCGTTGCGATCGAGCGTCAGCTCACGACGGTGCGTTCCGCGCTGCTCGCGCTCGAAGTCGAATTCGCCGCGACCGGCGAGCACAAGCCCGTGTCCGCGCAGCCCGCGCAAATCACCATCGCCGCGCCGACGAGCCCTGCGCACTCGATGGCGATGGCGATGGCTCTGCCGATGATCGGCGAGCTCGCGACGGTCGGTGGTGCCGTCGGTGTCGCGCACGCAGGTGGCGTCGCGATGCCGGGCGTCAGCTACGCCGCGCCGGGCATGATCGCCGATCGCGCGCAGGCGTGGTCGATCGCGCAAGAGCGCTCGGTGTCCGATCTCGCGTTCGACTTCGTCACGCCCGAGCTCGTGCTCGCCGCGCGCGTTTATGGCTTGGGGCCTGCGGAAGCCGCGCAAGCCGCGCGTCTCGCGATCGCGGGTCCGGGCGGGTTGGCGACGATGGCGAGCACGGTCGACCGCGCGTTCGTGCAGGCGTTCGCCGTCGAGGCCGAGCGACGCGCGCAGGCGATTACCGCATATCCGCGCACCGATGCATCGGCGCGGAACGCCGACGTCGCGACGCGGTCCACGACGTCCGGCGCGGCCACGACGTCTGGCGCGACCACGACGCCCGGCGCGGCCATGACGCCGTCGGCGACCGCCGCGACGCCGAGCTTTGCGCAACTACCGACGAGCTCGTTCGGCGTCGATCGCCGGCCGCCGCGCGGCGCGTTCATGTGGCCGCCGGCCACCGTCGCTGCACTGGGTTTGACCGCGGCGGCGCCCGACGGCGAGCAGTCGATGTCGGTCGCGGCGCTCGAGCTACTCGCGGCGCAAGCCGTCGCCGAGCTCGGCACCTATGCGGCGTTTGCACCCGACCGCCCCGACCGCGCCGACGCCGTCGCCACGACGGCGAGCGCGCAACCGTTGCCGGCGACACCTGGCGAGTCCGCGACGTCCGCGACCACGATCGCGACGTCGGCGCTCGAAGCCGCGATTCGCGGCAGCGCACCGAGCGATTCGGAGGTGCTCGCCGCGGCCACCGCGATGGTGCCGACGTCGCGCCACGCGAAGCTCGAGGCGATGTACGTCGCGCTCGGCCAATCGCACGCGGCGCGGAGTTGGTCGCCGGCCGCGCGTGCGGCGCGCGCGCTGGCACTTGCCGGTCGCGGCGACGAGTCGATCACCGCGTTCGAGCGCGCATCGATCGCGTGGGACGTCCTGCCGATCGTCGCGCCGAGCATCGTCGGCGACGCGTCGCCGTCATCGTCATCGTACGACGAGCTCGCGCCCGGCGCGTCGCGCTCGACCGGCTCGACTGGCTCGACTTTCGGCTCGACCTTCGGCTCGCCCGCAGCGCGCGCGCAAGCGCAGGCCGCACAGAAGCGAGCGTTGATGTTGCCGGAGTACGTCGAATCGCGGCCGGGTCTCGCCGGATTGTCGGCGCGCGCCGGCGAAGCGCTGGGCTCGTACGTCGCGCCGTCGCTGGGTGTGACTTCCGCGTCGTCGTCGAGCAGCAGCTCGCGAGAGCCGGGCGCGATGCGTCGCGTGCCGTCTGCGGCGCAAGAGATGGTTCGCACCGGCCGTCCATCGGGTCGGTTCGGCGGCGGCGAGGTCGAGATCCCGACGTGGTTCGAATCTGCCGCGCGCAAGATGTTCGACGAAAAGAGCAGCAGCGGGCCGGCCAGCGAGCTGTCGCTGACCGAGCTGACGCTGATCAGCGCAGCGCCGTCGAATCAGATCGCGGCATCGACGCGAAGCCAGCCGAGCGCGGTGCCCTCGAATCCGAATCCGAGCGCGCAAGGTGCGCTCGCGACCAAAGACACGCCGATCGATATCGAGAAGGTTGCCAATGACGTGTATCGGCAAATCCTCGTGATGATGGACGCAGCCCGCGCCCGTAACGGAGAGCCGTATCTATGACCTATCAACAGCCCGTAGCGTCCCGCATCTACATCGGCAGCCTGGACGACGGCGGTCTCGTCGTCACGGCGCAGTACAACCCGAAGGAGCTGCAGATCCAGAAGAACGTCCCCTGGCAAAAGCACCAGAAGGGCAACACCGACGGGCTGCAGTACGAGTTTACCGGCGCCGAAGGTCGCACGATGACCCTCGACATGTTGTTCGACGGCGTCGAAGAAGACCAGAGCATCGCCGACACCGTCGGCATGCTCGAGACGCTCGCGAAGGTTCGCGACGCGACCTCGTCGGATCCCGAGATGCGCCGCCCACATCACTGCGTCGTCGTGTGGGGCACCGTGATGGGCGACGATCAGCGCTTCCAATGCGTGATCACGCAGATCACGGCGAAGTACACGATGTTCTCGGCGGATGGCCGGCCGCTGCGCGCGACGGTCACACTGCAGCTTCAAGAGGCGACGCGCGTGTCGATGGCGGCTGGCGACGACAGCGGCGGCAGCAGCGACAGCGACAGTGACGACAGCGGCGGCGGCGACGACGGCGGCGGTGACGACGAGGATGGTGACTGATGAGCGTCGGGCAAGCGGGCGCGATCGTCGCCAAGGTCACCGTCGGTGGGGAAGACGTTCCCGAAGACCATCAGGTCTCGTTCGTCGTCGACCGCGACATCAATCAGCCGGATATGGCGAACATCGTCCTGTACAACCAGGACCATCGCTATTCGAAGTTGAAGGTCTCCGATCCCGTCGAGCTCCTGCTCGGCAAAGACGCGAAGAGCATCTACAAGGGCGAGATCGTCGGTCTCGAGCCCGTGTATCGCGGCGGCGAACCGCAGCGGATCTCGATCCGCGCGATGAACAAGTTCCACCGCATGATCCGCAAGCGCAAGTCGGTCACGTACCAGGACAAGACCGACGAGCAGATCCTGCAGCAGGTGTGTCAGGACGCGGGACTGACGCTGGCGTGGAAGCACGAGACGAGCATCACGTACAAACACGTCTACCAGCACAACCAGACGGATATGGAGTTCGTCCGCACGCGCGCCGCGCGCATGGGCTGCCATATCTGGTGTCTCGACACGACGCTGAACGTCAAGCAGCCCGACTTGCAGAGCGACTCGGGGATCGTGCTGTCGATCGACGCGCCGGTCGGCGACGCGAGCGATCCGCAGCTGCGCGGCTTTCATCCGCGCACGTCGTCGGCGCCGATCGCGAAGAAGATCACGGTCAAGGGTTGGAACCCGGAGACCAAGCAGCTGATCACCGGCACCGCGAGCGCGCAGGGCAGCAAGCTCGGCTCGCAGAACGCGAGCGACGCCTCGGGCGATTTCGGCGATGAAGAAGGCTTCACCGTCGACCATCCGATCTGGAGCGCCGAGGAAGCGAACGCGCTCGCGAAGGCGAAGCTGCAGGACGCGTCGCTGACGTACATGACCGGCGAAGCCGAGTGCGTTGGCGATCCCAAGTACGAGCTCGGGACGGTCGTGACCTTGAAGGTGAACACGCAGGACGACAGCGACGTGTTCAACGGCAAGTACTACATCATGGGCGTCACGCATCGTTACGTCGCGAGCGGCAAGGACCGCGACGGCGGTTACGTCACGCAGCTCAAGGTGGCGCGCGACGCCCAGAAGGGCTCGTAGTGGGCGGCGGCGGACCACGCCAGGACTCGCTCGACAACACGCAATACGGCGTGCACTACGGCGTGGTCACGCAGAACAAAGATCCGAACGGCCTCAACCGGATCAAAGTCCGAATGCCGTGGCTCGACGGCGGCGACACCGACCAATCGGCCTGGGCGCAGCTGATGACGCCGATGGAAGGCGACAAGTTCGGCTGGCACACGCTGCCCGACATCAATGACGTCGTCGTGGTGTCGTTCATCGCCGGCGACATGAGTCAGCCGCTGATCATGGGCGGCGTGTGGAGCACGACGGACAACTCGCCGGAGACCAACGAGGACGGCAAGAACAACTTCCGCGGCTATCGCAGCCGATCCGGGCATCGCTTGATCCTCGACGACACCGACAAGACGAAGGTCGTGGTCGCCGACAAGACCGGCAAGAACATGATCGGCATCGGCAACTTCGACAAGAGCGGCGCCGGACCGAACGTGTGCGCGGTCTACAAGCCGCCGATGGCCGGCGATACCGGCGTGTCGATCTCGTCGATGGAAGGCACGATGGAGATCACGTGCAAGGACGGCACGCTGTCGCTCGAAGCCACGAATGGATCGATCAAGATCAACACGCTTCAGACGCTCGACATGAAGCTGGGCGGCGAAGTGAAGATGGAAGGCACCTCGACGGCGAAGCTCACGTCGGGATCGCCGAGTAACCTCGACGCTTCGACGATCAACATCGCCTAGTCATGACGTTCCTGCCGATCGATCGCGTCAGCCAGCAGTCCACACGCGCCGCGAAGACTCGCGGCGTGTACCTGGCGACCGTGACCGATAACAAGGACAACGCGCCCGACAACCCGGGCTTCCGCGTCAAGGTCAAGATCACCGCGCTCAGCGATGACGAAACGACGTTCTATGCGCGCATCGCGACGCCGATGGGCGGCAACGATCGCGGCGCGTACTTCTTGCCGCAGGTCGACGACCAGCTGCTCGTCGTGTTCGAGCACGGCGACATCGATCGCCCGATCATCATCGGCGCGTTACACAGCAATCAGCAGAAACCCGTCGAAGACAATACGTCGGGCAAGAACAACACGAAGCTGATCAAGTCGCGCTCCGGGCACCGGATCATCTTCGACGACAAGGATGGCTCCGAGAAGATCACGATCGTCGACAGCACGAAGAAGAACAAGATCGTCCTCGACTCGGCGAACAAGGTCATCAAGATCGAGTCCGCCGGCGACATCGTCATCAAGGCGAAGCAGAACATCATCATGCACGCGCAGTCGCTCACGCTCGGCACCACCGAGACGTTCAGCGGCAGCGCGCAGAACCTGATGACGCATGCCGCGTCGACGTTCGGGATCAAAGCGTCGACGCTGACGTTCAAGGGCTCGCAGGTCACGATGAACACGTCTGGCGATCCGGCGTGTCAGGTGTCCGGTGATGGCACCGGCGACATCGGCTCGATCAGCTCGGAGACGGCCGGCGATCAGGTCAGCGACTCGAGTGGCAGCAGTGGCGGCGGCGGCGGCGGTGGTGGTGGTGACTCGAGCGGTGATTCGAGTGGCGGCGGTGGCGACAGCAGCGCGAGCTCGGACACGTCGCCGCAACCCGCGCCGAGCTCGACATCATCGTCGGATGATGACAATTGGACGAGCAACACCGACTCGAGCTCCGACGACTCGTCGGCGGACGGCGGTGGTGGCAACGATTCGTCGTCGGGCGGCTCGGGTGATGGCGCGGGCGATCAGTCGTCGTCCGGCGGCTCGGATGCCGGCGGCGGCTCGGGCGGCACGAGCGATCAGTCGTCGTCGGGCGGCTCGGACGCCGGCGGCGGCGCGGGCGGCGCGAGCAATCAATCGTCGTCGGGCGGCTCGGACGCCGGCGGTGCCGGTGGCGCGAGCGGCGGTGGTGCCGGCGGAGCTGGCGGCGCCAGCAATCAATCGTCGTCGGGCGGATCGGACGCCGGCGGCGGAGCTGGCGGTGCCGGTGGCGCGAGCGGCGGCGGTGCCGGCGGAGCTGGCGGCGCCAGCAATCAATCGTCGTCGGGCGGCTCGGACGCCGGCGGCGGAGCTGGTGGAGCTGGTGGAGCTGGCGGTGGCGCGAGCGGTGGTGGTGCCGGCGGCGCGGGCGGTGCGAGCAATCAATCGTCGTCGGGCGGCTCGTACGCCGGCGGTGGCGCGAGCGGAGCCGGCGGTGGCGCGAGCGGCGGTGGCGCGAGCGGTGGTGGTGCGAGCGGTGGTGGTGCGAGCGGTGGTGGTGCGAGCGGTGGCGCGGGCGGCGCGAGCGGCGCGAGCAATCAATCGTCGTC
>DATBAS010000223.1:0-19703 GCA_036271395.1 Kofleriaceae bacterium | reverse complement strand
TCGATGGACCGGCTCGCGGACAGATCTGGATCGATGCGCACGCGGTCGGTGTGGTCGCGCCGATCCACCCGAGCTTCACCGCGTTCTACGTCGATTGGCTCGATCGGCTCGCGCACAACCGCTGGCTCGACAGCTACGTGCCCGCCGGCGTGTGCACGCTCGCGAACGCGCTCAGCGGATACCTCGCGTATCACGAGCAGCGGCTCGGCATCGAGCCCGGGATGCTCGCCGGCGACCAGCTCGCCGACGCGCTCGCACAGCTCGGCCCAGCCGCGATCGTGATGACCGGTGGTCGGCCCCTGTTCGACGACAACGATCCGGTCGACCCGTGCGTTCGCTGCGCTCAGTTGCTCGACAGCCTCGGCGTGCCCATGCGCACGGTGAAACCCGGACTGCCGACGCGATTCGATCGTGGCCAACAAATTGGGACCCGATGACGTGACACGAGGGCGCCTCACGAATGTCACACCCAGCTCCTAAGGTGTCGCCGTGGTCGTGTTCACCAACGCGCGCCTCGGCCCGAGCGCCGAGCTGATCGTCTCCGACGAGGTCGCGGCCGCGATGTTGTTCGCGACCGCGGAAGCCGCGAGCCGCGCCGCGGAAGCGCGCTGGGAGCACGAGCTCGTCCGTTGGCTCGAAGCGCGCGGCCGCGTGTGCGAGCGCGTGTCGGCGTTGGATGTCGGCGACATCGCGTGGACGCCAGAGCACTTCGAAACGCAGCGCCGGTTCTTGATCGACGCCATCGTGCGTGGCGCGTTGGGCTCCGAGCATGCAGCTGCGCTCGAGCGCTGGCGCCGTATGATCGAGGCTCACCCGCGCGACTCCGTGCAAGTCGGACGGCGCTGGCAATGGGAAGCAACTGCCTGATCTGACTGGTATTTATGGTCCGTTTGGACCAGATGCCCGCGGTTGGTTTTCCGGTAGAGTCCCCCCGTGGCCGTCGCGACCGCAGGTACCGGGTTTTACCCGCAGCCCAATGAGTGGACGTGCGGTCCGTTCGCGCTCAAGCACGCGCTGCTCGCACTCGGCCGGATGGTCGATGTCACGCAGATCGCCCAAACCGCGAAGACGCACTGGTGGTCCGGCACGGACGAGATCCAGCTCGCCCGCGCCGCGCGCGAGTTCGAGTGCGACTTGTTGCTCGAGCGGCGCAGCGATTCCGAAGAAGCTCGCAAGCTGCTCGTGAAGTTCCTGCACGAGCGCACGCCCGTGCTGCTCTGCGTCGACGAATGGACCCACTGGATCACCGTGCTGCGCGCCGAAGGCAATCGCTTCGTCGTGGTCGATTCGAACAGCGATCCGCTGTTGTGCGTGCGGACCTGGCCGCAGCTGCGCAAGTGGTGGAGCTACAAAGACGTCGATTACTCGAAGACCGATCCACCGGTGCTCTACGACCTGATGGCCGTCGTGCCGCGGTTTCGCACGACGGTCAAAGCCGACTTCTCCGTCGAGCGCGTCAAATTTCTGCGCCGCCCGGAGAATCGCCGGCTCGCGCTGCACTGGAACGAATATCTCGAAGATCTGCTCGAGATCTGTCGGCCGCCTTCGGTGCGGATCGTGCAGCCGCTGTCGATGGCCGAGTTCCTGCGCCGCCACGCCGAGCTGCTGATGACGCGCGTGATGTACTGGCACGGCGACGTCAACCGCGACGAGGTCTCGCGCGTGCTCCGCGATCTGCGCTTCGTGTCGGAGACGTACGGTCTCGTGATCCCGGCGTCGATGTCGCGGCGCGCGCTCGCCGACCTCGCGATCGTGATCTCGCTGTGGAGCTGCGCCGATCGCGGAGTCGGCCCGATGTTCGGCGCGACCGGTGCATCGCCGCGTTCCGGCGACGGCAAGCGCCGCCCGCGCAAACGCTAGCGCGCGGCGAGCATCTCGCGCGCGCCCTGCCATGCGACGCCGGGGTAGCGCGCGTTGTCCAGCGGCGCGAGCTTGCCGCGGCCGTCGAACATGTCGCGCAGGTACTGCATGCCCTGCCATGGCGGATACGTGTTGTCGGCATCGGGCCGCGCCGCGCGCAGCTGCTCGATCTTGCCGGTCAGCTCGGCGATGCCGCCCGCGCGGACGAGCTGGAAGCCGGTGAGCTCGGCGAGCTGGCGCGCCGAAACTTCGGCGCCGGCGATCCGCAGATAGCGCGGCGTGGCCGCGTCGAGCGCGGCCGCGGCGGTGAACGCGGCCGTGTTGTCCCACGACGTGAAGTCGAGCAGCTGATCGGCGTTGCTCCAGTACGCGACGGTGCGCTTGTCGTAGTCGAGCAGCACGCCGGGCCGCGTGAGGATCGTCGAGAACGCGCCGTTGAAGATCGTCGTGACCGCGAGCTCGGCATCCGCGATGCGCTCGTGCAGCTCGCGCCGCCAATCGAGGTTGCGATTGCCGCCCGGCGACAGCTTCGTGAAGTCGAGCGAGTAGTCCGACGGGATGAACCGCGGCACGCCCGCCGTCGCCGCCGCGGTCGCGAGCGCAGCTTGCGCATCGACCACGACCGCGCGCAGGCCCGACACCGCCGAGACGACGCACGCGGCGCCGCGACACACTGTTTCGAGTGCGCCGGCCGTTCCATAGGCTTCGCGCGGCACGGCGACGACCTCCGCGCCTCGCGCCGCGAGCTCGCGCGCGATGCGAGCTCCGAGATTTCCGTGCGCGCCTGCGACGACGATCTTCATGCGCGCAGCGTAGCGCGTTGCAGCATCCGGCGTTCGGCGAGCGCGACCGCGGAACCGTCGCCGGAATCGAGCATCGCATCGAGCGCGACCAGCTCTGCATCGAGCTCGTCGCGAGTGAGCTGCGCGCTCAGCCGAGCGCGATCGTCGTCGGTGCATGCCCAGAACCACAACCGCTCGCGCGTCGCAGCAAAGCGGTACGTCCAGTACAAGTCGCCGGTGATCTCGACGAGGTGACTGACGTAGATCCAGCGCCCGTCCGCGAGCCGCGCGACCGCGAGCGATGCCGGCCCATCGCCGCGGCCTTCGGCGAACCACGCGACCTCGACGATCTGCTCGACCTCGAACGGCTCGGTGGACACGCCGGGATCGAGCGCGTGAATGTCGACGTTCGCATCCCGCGGCAGATCCGGAGCGAAGCCACCCGCGAGCATGCCGGCGAAGTGCGCGAGCCGATTCATCCGCCTCGTATGATGATGGAGGATCGTATCCGTCGGGAGCCAGATTGCGGCCGCGATCCCCATGCGCGCTCGCGTCTAGCCAATGGGCTTCACTCGATGCGTCGTGGCACGTTGTCTGCTCGAGGAGACAACATGCACAGCCGCCTCGGTTGGCTAGTCGCTGTCTCCTGCGTCGCCGTAACGGCAAGCGCGAGCCCTGGGCCGCACATCACGGTGCTCGACTTCGAAGGCCCTCACCGATTAGCGGACGCGGCGCAGCATCTCGTGTTGACCACGCTCGCCGCCAACTACGACATCATCCCCGCGAAGCGCTGGGAAGCCGCGAGCAGCAGCTCTAGCGATCCGGTGCGATGGTCGCAAGCTGCGAAGGCGGCGGGCGTCGACGCCGTCATCGAGGGCTGGATCGACCCTGATGGGTTGCCACACACGATGACGGTCTCGGTCCGCGACGCGTCGAACGGCCGTCAGATCGACACCATCGCAGTCGAGATCAGCGAGCAAGGTGTCGTCAGCGCCGAACAGACGCGCAACTCTCGCACGAGCTCGACGACACCATCAGCTGGGTCAACACCGAGGCGCAACCCGAGCCGGTCAGCGTCGAACGTTCGGATCCGGCCAGCGAACCCGTGATCGAGGTCTTGCTGCCCAGCGGGATTTTCAGCCATCACATGTGGGCCGACGGAACCGCGCCGCTGTTCGGTCTGAGCTGCGCGCTCGCGCCGCCACGCTGATCGACGAGCTCGATCGCGCCGGTATCTTCGAGTCCGGATCGTGTCCGACGTCGCAAGACCGACGACGACGACGACCGACCGACTCATCCGAGCTCGGCGACGACGGCGTCGGCGACCGCGCGACGCAGCGCCTTCATCGCTTCGGCGCTGCCGGCGAAGCGCGTGGGATGCACGCGATTCGCGAGCAACGCGACCCAACGGCCGTTCGGCAGATCGAGCCAGATCGACGTGCCGGTGAAGCCCGCGTGGCCGACGGCGCCGGCGCGCGGCCAGCGATCCCCCGCGTGCGAGACGCCCGGCGTCGGCGACGGCGTATCCCAGCCGAGCCGCCACGACGCGCCCGGCGTCGGCGCGTCGCCGAAAAATCGCGCGACGACCTCGGGTCGAAAGCGCTCGCGCGGCGCGACCATCGCGCGCGCGAACGTCGCCACGTCGGCGATCGACGCGAACAAGCCCGCGTGACCGCACACGCGGCCGCCCCAGAACGCGTTCTCGTCGTGGACGAGGCCATCGACGAGGCCGCGCTCGTCGATCTCGGTCGCGACTGCACCTGCGATCGGCTCGGGCGCGAATCGCGCGGCGAGCCCGAGTGGCTCGGCGACGAGCTCGGCGAACGCGCGTTCGAGCGATGTATCGGCCGCGCGCTCGATGATCGCGCCGAGCGCGATGTAGCCGAGGTCGCTGTAGGTCGCGGGCGGTTCGGTCGCGGGCTCGCGAATCGCGCGTGCGACGAGCTCGGCGCGCGGGTCAGTCGGGCGAGCCGCGCGCAGCGGCCGAAACAGCTCGACGTGCGAGCTGCAGCCGGCGGCGTGCCCGAGCAGGTCGCGCACGCTCGCATCGGCCAGCCGCGGCGCAGCGCCGGCCAACCAATGCCCCACGGGCGTTGCCAGGTCGAGCGTGCCATCCGCGACGAGCACCATCGCGCACGCGACCGTGACCATTGGCTTGGTCAGCGACGCGACGTCGAATGGGCTGTGGTAGTCGATCGGCGGCCCGCGATCGGGAAGCTTCCGAGTCTGGCCGTGCGCCGTGCGGAATAGCTCGCGTCCGCCATCACCGACGGAGACGGCGATCGCGGAGCCGAGCCCGGCCGCGAGCGCGTCGTCGAGCAGCACACCGATGGCGTTCATGTGGGACGAGTTTATCTGCTACGCTGACGGCGCGTGACTCGGTACGAGCTGCTCGACCGCATCGGCGTCGGCGGCATGGCGGAGATCTTCCGCGGCAAGGCCGTGGCCGCCGGCGGCTTCGAGAAGCCCGTTGCGATCAAGCGGATCCTGCCGCACCTGTCGCAAGACCAGCGGTTCGTCGAGCTGCTGATCGCCGAGGCCAAGGTGCTGTCGTTACTCAAGCACCGCAACATCGTGCAGATCTTCGACGTCGGCCTCGGCGACGACGGCAAGTACTTCCTGGTGATGGAGTACGTCGACGGCAAGGACATCGGCGCGGTCCAGCGCAGCCTCGAGACGCAGCGCCGGCGCGTCCCGTACGACCTCGTGCTCCACATCGGCGCCGAGATCTGCGAGGCGCTCGAGGTCGCCCACAGCTCGCGCGGCCCCGACGGCCGGCCGATGAACCTCGTGCATCGCGACGTGTCGCCGTCGAACGTGATCTTGTCGCGCGCCGGCGAGGTCAAGCTCACCGATTTCGGCATCGCGAAGCGCGCCGAGTCCGAGCAAACGCGCGGCGGTGCGGTGCGCGGCAAGTTCGCGTACATCTCGCCCGAGCAGGCCCGCAACGAGCACTTGGATCCGCGAAGCGACGTGTTCTCCGTCGGCATCTTGCTGTGGGAGCTGTTCGTCAATCGGCGGTTGTTCTCGGGCCTGCCCGACATGGAGGCGCTGCGCGGCGTGCGCGAAGCGAACATTCCGCCGCCGACGCAAGCAGACTCGCGCTTGCCGAAAGCGATCGACACGGTCGTGATGCAAGCGCTCGCGAAGGACAAGACGCGGCGATTTGCGAGCGCCGGCGAGCTCGGCACGAAGCTGCGCCAGATGCGCTACGCGCTCGACGTCACCGTCGGCGATCCGGCGACCGAGGTCGCGCGTATCGTCGAAGCGACGATCGACGCCGAAAAGCAGAAGCCGGTACCGGCCGCCGTCGCGCGCGATTTCGACGCGTCCGAAGCGACCGTGTTCCGCATTCGCACCGACGACAGGTTTTCGGAGCACGAAGGCCTCCAGCAAGCGCGCCAGGTGATCGATCGCTTCGAAGACGAGGAGACGCGGCTCGCAGACCTGTCCGGAGATCAACTGCGTGCGTTGCGCTCGCCGGCGTCGCCGAGCGCGAACGTGCCGCGCAAGCGCGCGCCGACCGACGAGCCGACACGAGCACGGCCGCCGCTGTCGGCGGACGAGATCGCCGCGATCGGCGACGACGATCTGCCCAACGCGCACCTGACGCCGACCGACGCGACGAAGCTCGTCGTGTCGCGCGACCGACGCACGCCGGTGCCGCAGCGCGCGCGCCCGGCCGGTCCCGCGCCGAACGCGCCGCTCACGCTCGACGAGCCGTCGCGCGACGGCTGGAAGCCCGCGCCGACCAGCTCGGCGACGCACATGCTGCCGCACGATCCTGCCCTCGATGCACCGCTGACGCTCGAGGACAGCGAGGCGCCGTCGCGCAGCGTCTCGCGATCGCGATCGCAGTCGCAGTCGCAATCGCAATCGAAGAGCATGTCTCGCGCGCCGAGCGTCTCGCAGCACAGCGTCTCGCGGTCGCAATCCGCCTCGCAGCACAGCCAGAGCGCATCGCAAAGCGTGTCGCGCAGCGTGCCCGCGCCGCTGACCCTCGAGCCCACGCCCGCCAGCCCGCCGCAGTTACCGCCCGCGCCGATCGTCGCGCCGATCGTGCCGGTCGCGTCGCAGCTCCCGACACCACCGCCGGTCGCACCCGCGCCGCAGCTGCCGGCGGCTCCGCAATCGCGGCCGAGCTTCTCGGGCTGGGGACCGCCGATCGCCGCGCAGATCCGGCCGCCGACGGCGCAACCGGTGCCGCAGGCGCCACCTAAACCACCGGCGCCGTCACAACGTCCGCCGACGACACCGCCGCCTGCGACGACGACGTTGGGCGGCGGGCTCGCGTCGCTCGGGTTTCGCCCGTGGATGCTGATCGTCGGAGCGGTGATCGTCGCGCTGGCAGCGTTCGCGATCACGCGCGCGTTCATCCGCTGATCAGCGCCACGTGATGTCGAGCTGGCAGTAGTCATCGCCGGTCGTGCGGCACTTCGCTTCGATGCAGCGCGTGTCCTTGCCACCCGAGAGCTCGATCGATCGCTCGGCCCAGCCGGCGAGCGAGAGGCAATGCGCGCGATGCGGATGCTCGACGCCGCGGATGCGCAAGATCGCGCTCGTGCCGCCGCGCGTCGACACTTCGGCCCAGCCCGTATCGTAATGCGCGCTGTACAAGCGCAGTGCGCGGCTCAAGATCCACGTCGGATTGCCGAGCTTGAAGAACAGGCGATAGATCGTGGTGAGGTTGGCATCGGCGCTGTACCGGCCGAGTGCCTTCACCAAGCTCAGATCGCCGCGGCCGAACAGGCGATCGATCGCGACGTTGAGCTCGACGAACTGATCGAACGGGTACCACGCCGCTTTTGCAAAGCCGCGCTCGAGGCCATCGCGCAGCTCCGGCGAGAGAGCATCGCGCAGCGCAACTTCGCCGGCGGCTCCATGACCGAGCCGAACCCACAGGACGCGCGATGCCATCGCGCTGCCCTTCACGTTCGCCACCGACGAAGTATACGTCGGCGGACGTGCACGTGCTCGTCTCGCGATGAAGTTTGGCCTCGTCTTTCGTTGGCGCAGCGTCGTTGTTCGCGGTCGGTCGAAGCAACTAGCCGCGCTCGATTTCGACGTCTCAGACCGAGCACGAGCACGTGCACGCTCGGCGAGGGTAAGATGCCCGGCGTGAAGACCGTCGATCCGATCGCACGCTTGGAACAAATGGAGACCCGCGCCGCGGCGGCGGGCGGCGAAGCGCGCGTCGCCAAGCAGCACGAAGCCGGCAAGCTGACCGCACGCGAGCGCATCGCCGCGCTGCTCGACGACGGCAGCTTCGTCGAGGAGGGCAAGTTCGTCACCCACCGCTGCGCCGATTTCGGCATGCAGGAGCAAAAGATCCTGGGCGACGGCGTCGTCACCGGGCACGGCACGATCGAAGGCCGTCGCGTCTGCGTGTTCGCGCAGGACTTCACCGTGTTCGGCGGCTCGCTGTCGGGCGCGTACGCGCAGAAGATCTGCAAGGTGATGGATCTCGCGACGAAGATCGGCTGCCCGGTGATCGGGCTCAACGACTCCGGCGGCGCGCGGATCCAAGAAGGCGTCGAGTCGCTCGCCGGCTACGCCGACATCTTCTTGCGCAACACGCTCGCGAGCGGCGTGGTGCCGCAGCTGTCGGCGATCATGGGCCCGTGCGCGGGCGGCGCGGTGTACTCGCCGGCGATCACCGACTTCATCCTGATGGTCGATCGCACGAGCTACATGTTCATCACCGGTCCGGAAGTCATCAAGACGGTCACGCACGAGGAGGTCTCTAAAGAGCAGCTCGGCGGCGCGATGACCCACGCGTCGAAATCCGGCGTCTCGCACTTCACCGAAGTCGACGAGCTGTCGTGCATCGCGCGGCTGCGCGAGCTGCTGTCGTTCATGCCGAGCAACAACAGCGAGGATCCGCCGATCGTGCCGACCGACGACGAACCCGACCGCGCCGACGCCGCACTCGATTCGGTCGTGCCGCCCGAATCGAACAAGCCGTACGACATCAAGAAGATCATCACGGCGGTCGTCGACGACGGCAAGTTCGTCGAAGTCCACAAGGACTACGCGAAGAACATCGTGTGCGGCTTCGCGCGCTTCGATGGCCGCTCGGTCGGCATCGTCGCAAACCAGCCGATGCATCTCGCCGGCTGCCTCGACATCGACGCCTCGACGAAGGCCGCGCGCTTCGTGCGGTTCTGCGACTGCTTCAACATCCCGCTCGTCACGTTCGTCGACGTGCCGGGTTTCTTGCCGGGCACGACCCAAGAATACGGCGGCATCATCAAGCACGGCGCGAAGCTGCTCTACGCGTTCGCCGAGGCGACCGTTCCGAAGATCACGGTGATCACGCGCAAGGCCTACGGCGGCGCCTACGACGTGATGGCGAGCAAGCACATCCGCGCCGACGTCAACGTTTCGTATCCGGCCGCGGAGATCGCCGTGATGGGTCCCGACGGCGCCGTCAACATCGTGTTCAAGAGCGAGCTCGACAAGATCGCGGATCCCGCCGCCAAAGCCGAGGCGCGCGCGCGGTTCACCGAGGACTATCGCGAGACGTTCGCGAACCCGTACAAAGCGGCTTCGCTCGGGTACATCGACGAGATCATTCGGCCGCGCGACACGCGATGGACGATCGTTCGCTCGCTGCGCATGCTCGGTAACAAGCGACAGGCGAATCTGCCGCGCAAGCATGGCAACATTCCGTTGTGAGGTTTTGGCCGGCCGCGCTCGTCGCCTCGCTGCTCGCGTGCCAGCACGCAACGCCGGTGCCGATGCGTCCGCTCGCGGCCGACGCGTACTCGCATTACCTCGCCGGCCAGCTCGCGGCGTATCGCGGCGACTGGGCAACGGCGGCGACCGAGCTCACCGCGGCAGCCGTGGCCGCGCCGGACCAGCCGGTGGTCGTGGTCGAGCTCGCACGCGCGCTCGCGAAGGCGCAGCGCCAGCCCGAAGCGCTCGCCGTGCTGGCGAAAGCGCGCGACGTCTGGCCCGATCATCCCGAGGTCTGGCTCGCGTCGGGAGATCTGCTCGGCGACACCGACAAACCGAGCGCGATCCGCGCGTATTCGCGCGCGATGGAGCTCGAGCCCGACGACGAGCACGCGTATCTCGGGCTCGAGAAGCTGCAGGTCGACGACGCGATCGCCGCCGAGCGCACGTTGCGGGCGCTGATCGCGCACGTGCCCGCCTCCGTCGATGGCCATTATCACCTCGCGCAACGGCTGCGGCTCGCCGGCGACGATCAGGGCGCGATGGCCGAGTTGCGCCTCGTGCTCGAGCACGATCCCGATCAGATCGACGCGCGGCTCGACCTCGCGCGGTTGCTCCGCATCCGCGGCAAGCTCGACGAAGCGGTGATGCAAACGCGCAGCGCGTTCGATCGCGCGGGGCAGCCGCTCGATATTTCAGAAGAGCTGTTCTGGCTGCTGTGCGAGGTCGACGACAAGCAAGGCGCGATCGATTTGCTCACGTTGCTCGACGACGATCACAGCGACATCGACGCGCTCGCGATCGTCGAGCGCTTCGACATCGGGCTCGGCCGGCTCGCCGAGGCCAAAGGCGTGGTCGGGCGCATCGCGGCGATGGATGCCGGCGCGGGCGTGATCGCACGCGCCGAGCTCGAGAGCGCGACCGGCGAGCTCGGCGGCAACGGCGAGCCCGTCGCCGTCGCGACCGCATTGAGCGTGGCCGATGGCTCGCCGCGGTTCGTCGCCGCGCGCAAGATCGCCGGCGATGCGCTCGTCGCCGCCGGCAAGCCGCAGCGTGCGCTCGAGGTTGTCGCGCCGGCGCGCGTCGCGAAGCCCGATGACATCGAGCTCGCGTTCGTCGCCGCCGTCGCCACCGCGGATTCGGGCGGCTCGCCCGCACAAGCCGAGGCGCTGATCGCCGGCAACGACCTCTCGCATCAGCTCGCGCAAGCGAGACTCGCCGATCACGTGCATGACTCCAGAGGCGCGCTCGCGACGTTGATCCCGCTGGTACGCGCGCACCCGCGCAACGTCACCGCGCTCAACCTCGCGGGCTACTTGCTCGCCGATGCCAAGCAACACCTCGACGATGCCGAGGCGTATTTGAAGACCGCGCGCGAGCTCCAGCCCGGCGATCCGGCGATCCTCGATAGCTGGGGCTGGCTGCAGTTGCAGCGCGGCCGCACGCGCGAGGCCATCAAGGCGCTCGATCACGCGCAGCGATTCGCGCCGCGCGAGCCGGAGATCTTGCTGCACCTCGCGACCGCGTGGGCCGCCGACAACGTGCCGAAGACGGCCGCCGACCTGCTCGCCAAGGCCGTGGCGCTTCACCCACCCGCCGACGTGCAGCGCCGGATAGATGACCTGCGAAAGGGCCTGGTGATACGATGAGCGCGATGAAGCGAGCTGTCGTCGCCGTGATCCTGTTCGCCGCCGCGTGCAAGTCAGGCCCGTCGAAGGACGATTGCAGCAAGCTCCTCGATCACCTCGTCGATCTCGAGTTCAAGAAGGCGGGCGCGGCCGCGACGAGCGACGCGATGCGCGCCGAGATCACGAAGGCGAAGGGCCAGGTCACGTCGAACGTCGCCGACACGTTCATGAAGACCTGCACCGATAAGATGACGAAGGCGCGCGTGTCGTGCGCGCTCGCGGCCGCCGAGCTCGAAGGCGAAGGCAGCGTCGCGAAGTGCGACGACGCCAAGTGACCCGAACCTTCACGTGACAAAGCTAAGTCTCGCGCTCATCGCGTGTGTCGCCTTCGCGGCGTGCAAGCGGCACGTGATCGACGTCGATCCCGTCGACACGGCGGAGGCGACCGAGTTCGCGCATCGGTTCGCCGCGCTGGCGTTGCCGTGCGATCCGGTGAAGCTCGACGAGCTCGTCGACGAAGACGCGCTCGCGGCAAAGTTCGTCGAGCAGACGTCCGCGACCGGCGCATCGATCGCCGCCGATCGGCTGGTCGACGAGCACACCGGCGCGAGCGTCGTGTGCGCCGGCAACGCGCACGCGGTCGCGTACAAGCTGCTTCACGTCCGCGATGTGGCCGGCGACCCGCGACCGGTCATGCGCCGTCTCGTCACCGCGCCGCGCACGGGCGTCGTCGCCGTCGCCTACGACGAGCTGCAACTCGGCAAGTCGCGACGCGATCATCGCGTGCGAGTAATCGACATTTACTACTACCTCGCAGGCCAGACGCTCTCCGAGATGCTCAGCGGCGTCACCGATGCAGTTGCGAGCTCGCACGGTGGGGACACGCTCGATCTCGTGCAGCAGATCCAAGCGGCGCGAACGCTGCAGCAATCCGGCAAGTTCAGCGAGGCGCTCGCGAAGCTCGACGGCCTGCCGCAAGACGTCCGCAACTCGCGCGCGCTCGCGATCATGCGAGTCAACGTCGCGAACGGGCTCTCGGTCGACGCGTATCGCCGTGCGCTCGACGACGTCGCGCGGTCATTTCCGAACGATCCGACGATCGCGATGCTCGAGATCGATGGCGCGACGCTGCGCGGTGACTACACGGCGGCGCTGGCGAACATCGACATCGTCGATCGCGCCGTCGGTGGCGACCCATTTCAGAACGCGGTGCGCGCCGAGATCTTGCTCAAGCGTGGAACCGTCGATGACCTGCACCGCGCCGGCGAGCTCGCCGATGCGCTCATCCGCGACGAGCCCGATCTGAAGAAGGCCTGGTACACGCAGCTCGACGTCACGGTCGCCCTGCGCGACTGGACGAAGGCGGTCGGCGCGCTCGATCACCTTCGGACGGCGTTCGCGGTCAGGATCAACGAGGACAAGCTACGCGCGCTACCCGGCAACTACGCCGAGTTGCTCGCGACCCCGGAGTACGCGAGCTGGAACGCGTCGTCGCGTTAACTGCTGAGCGCTTCGATCACGGCGTTGGCGACGCGCTCGCCGACCGCAGGCGCCGCCGTCGCGCCGTGACCGCCGAGTCCGGCCGCCCAAACCAACCACGGCCGGTTGGAATCGCGGCCGAGCTTCATCTTGCGATCTTCGGCGAACGCGCGCTGACACGCCCACCGCCGCGTGATCGGCGCACCGGCGAGCATCGAGTCGGCTTCGTCGAGCAGCTTGCGCAAGTGCGCTTCGCCGACGAGATCGGGATCTTGATGGCCCGCCGACGATAGTGCCGAATCGCACGGCGACGCGAGCACCGCGGCCCCGTCGCGCCGCATGTACATCTCGCCCGCGCCGAGGTGCCACAGCCACGGAGTCGGCGGCGCGTTGTCATCGTCGAGGACGAAGACGTGCCGCTTGAACGCCTGCAGCGGCTCGCCGACGAGCTCGCCGGCCCACGCGCCGCTCGCGTCGACGACCACGCGGGCGGCGATCGCACCGCGCGATGTCATCACCGTCGGGCCGTCGAGCCGCTGCACCGGGCAGCCCAGCTCGATGCGCAGGTTCTTCGTGAGCACGGCGAGCAGGGCGGCAACGTCGATCGTGCCGTCGCTCGGCACGTGCATCACGCGCACGCTGCGCAACTGCGCCAGCTGCGGCCATCCCGGCGCGATCAGCTCGTCGGGGCTTCCCATCACCGTCGCGATCTCGAAGCGCTTCGCACGCTCGGCGTACGCGTCGGCGTGCGCCGCGTCGTCGAAGCTGTACAAGCCGCCGCTCGGCTGCCACACCGGCAGCTCGCGGATCAGCTGCGCGCCGCGCACCGTCAGCGCGGTCGTGTGATCGTCTTCGGCGATCTGACGGCCGAGCCCGGCGGCGCGACCGCTCGCATAGCGGCCCAGCGCCACTTCGCGCTCTAGCACGATCGCGTTCGTGACGCCCCGCCGTGCAAGCGCCCACGCGGTCGCCGCACCGGCAAACCCGGCCCCGACGATCACGACGTCCGCGGATTGCGGCAACGCGTTCACCGATCGCTTGTAGCCCATTGACCGACGGCCTGCACTCTCGGCAGACTGCAAACATGCCGCGGCTGATTCGCCTCGACACTGGAAACGAGATCGGGACCATCACGGATGCGCAACAGGCGTTTCTCGTGGCGCAACTCGAGAGCGAGAGTGACGACGACGATTTCATGATCGATCGCGACACGCTCGACCTCCTGTCCGACAACGACGCCGACCCCGAGCTATTGACGTTGCTCGAGAAAGGCCTCGACGGCGATGAAGATATGAGCATCACGTTCGAAGCGTGAGGCGCTGCTGTCGCAGGTGACGCTCGGTCGCACCCGCGTGTCAGGGCAGCTTGTTGGCACGAGCGAGGCGCCGATGCTTCGGTTGCGGGATGCGTGTCGTCTGGCTCGTTCTCGCAACTCTTGTCGCGCGCACCGCATTCGGCTCGCCGGTGCCGCCGCTCGCGTCGTCGGTGAGCATCGGTCAGCTATGGTTTCGCGACCCGGCGTGCCGCGCGGCATTTCCGGACGCGAGCGAAGTCTTCGGCGGCAAGCTCGATCAGCTCGACGCCTGTCTCGCACAGCTCGATCTGCAGCCGAGCGATCGCGCCGAGCCGCTCGACGATCACGCGGCGTACACCTACGGCCCCGGCTTCGAGCTCGAGATCGAGCTGGCCGACGGCAAGCTCGAGGCGATCTCGTACTTGCTCGCAGGCCGGCCGACGATCAGCGCCGTCGCGCTCGAACAACTGCGCCTCGGCGGTGGCCTCGCGCTCGCTCGCGGCCACGCGTGGGCCGAAGTCTGCATCGACCAACTCGGTGGCGTCACGAGCCACGCGATCCGCGAAGCGAGCTCGCCCGCGACGGCACGTGCTGCCGACGCGGCGATCGCGCAGTGGGACTTCGCCCCGTTTCGCATCGGCGCACGTGCGGTCTCCGTCTGCGCGCTCGAAGAGCTGCGCGCCGCGACGAGCCTCGAAGATCCGCTGCCGATCACGCCGCCCGGAGACGAGCTGGTGATCGCGAGCAGTCAGCTCGTCCGCATCGCCGGCGACAAGTACATCGTGCCCGGCGACGTCGACAAGGTGCAGATGATGCGCAACGGCTGGGATCGCATCGAGCCCGCGATCGAGCTGTGCATCGATCCCGATGGCGCGCCCGAACGCGTCGTCATGCTGCACTCGTCGGGGCTCGCCGGTTACGACGCGAAGATCCAATACAGCATGGAGTCTTGGCGCTTCCGTCCGTATCGCGACGGCGAACATGCGGTCGGCGTCTGCACCGTCGTGCACTTCGTCTACACGCAGATGTAGTGCGGCGCTAGCGTTCGGCCTTCAACATCATCGCTGCTCTCTCGATGAGCAGGAGCGCCACCACATCGAATGGTGGCAGCGGACGAACGGTGACTGGGCGCATTCGATCCACGAAGCGGGCACGGTTCGCGCGCCATCTCTCGACGTCGCGCTCGACGTCGACGCGATCTACCGCCGCGCGGGTCTCTAGCGCAACGCCGACGCGATCGAGCGCGGCGTGATCTTCTGCCAGGTCCCGAGCAACACGCCGATCGCGGCGAGCGCGCTGCCGGCGATCGCGAGGAGCCGCACCACATCGGACGCGTTCGGCAACGCCGCGCTCGTCGCGAAGCCGATCGCCGTGCCGATCGCGCAACACGCGATCACGCCCCACGTGCCACGCAGGTACGCGGTCACGTCGAGCTCGATCGTCCGCGCGACGAGATACGC
This sequence comes from Kofleriaceae bacterium, assembly GCA_036271395.1. Lineage (GTDB taxonomy): Bacteria > Myxococcota_A > Polyangia > Haliangiales > Haliangiaceae > JABFXX01. The sequence goes on along the minus strand of DATBAS010000223.1, from coordinate 4,522 downwards.
GAGCGCCGCGAACGCGATCGGATACCCGATCGCCCACGCGACGGCGACCGACAAGAACCACAGCTGATCGCCGAGCACGACCGCGCCGAGCAAGAACGAGCCCGGCACGGCGATCGTCGCGACGATCATGTAGCGCAGCGTGAGCTCCGGCTTGCCGACACCGTCGAGCAGCGGCGGGCCGAGAAAGCCGAGCGCGCGGAAGAATCCCATCACGCACAAGATCCGCGCGGCATCCGCGCACCACGCGAGCTCGGTCGCGCTCCAGTTATCGCCGAGCCAGAACAGCCGCAGGATCTCGGGGATCACGAGCAGCACGACGATCGTGTACGGCAGCACCGCGATCAGGTTCAGCCGCGTGAGCTTGACCAGCTGTGCACCGAGCGCTCGCGTGTCGGTGCGCAAGCGCGCGAACGTCGGGAACGCGACGTCGATGACGACGTTCGCGATCATCTTGACCGGCTCGAGCACGATCGAATCAGCGAGCGCGTAGATGCCGAGCGCTTGCCTGCCGAAGAAATGAAAGATGATCGGCGCATCCATGCTCGTGTAGAGCTGGTACAGCACGTTGCTCGCGGCCGTGCGCAGCCCGAACTTGATGTACGGCCCGACCTCGCGCGGCTGGAACACGAGCTTCGGTGCAAACGGCCGCTGGATCTGCACCGCGATCGCGAACACGACACTGCGTGCGAGCGCCGCGAACGTCCAGCACCACACCGTCGCGCCCATCGCGGCGAATACGACGCGCGAGATCGACTCGGTCAGATGCGCGGTCACGCGCGCCTTCGCGATCGCGTCGAACCGCAGCTCCTTGCGCAGCAGCGCGAACGGGATCGCATACGCGTTCTGCAAGATCAGCTTCCCGCCGTACGCGATGAGCAACCAGCCGAGGACCGGCGCGTCTTGGATCCAGCCGTAGAGCGGACCGAGCCCGAGCAGCGCGACGAACAGCGCGCCCGAGATCAGCAGGTTGAACCAAAACACCGTCGAGATCCGCTCGGGCGTGTGATCGTCGCGCTGGATCAGCGACGCACCGACGCCGGCATCGGCGATGTAATCGAGCGCCGTGTAGAACGGGATCGCGGCGAACGCGATGCCCAGGTCCGACGGCGAGATGAAGAACACCGTGACGGCGATCTGCGAGATCAGATCGGCGACCGCGATCACCGCCTGCGCACTCGCCGCCCAAGCCACACCACGCGCGACCTTGGTGTCCAGGCTCGCCACGATTCGCTGATACCACGACTCGTGTTAGCGTGCCGCCGCGATGCCCGACCACGCCGTGCAGGTCGCGCCCGAGCACTACGACTTCGAGCGCTACGACGACGCCGAGCGGTGGATGTCGTACTGGCATCAGATCCGCGCCGTGCTCGCCGTGCGGCCGAAGACGGTGCTCGAGGTCGGTCCGGGCTCGGGCGTGTTTCGCAGCTACCTGCGCGCGCGCGGCATCGAGGTCAAGACGCTCGATATCGACCGCACGCGCGACGTCGACTTCGTCGGCGACATCACCAAGCTCGACGACGCACTGCCGAACGGGCTCGTGTTCGAGGCGGTGTGCGCGTTTCAAGTGCTCGAGCATCTGCCGTTCGACGAGCTGGAACCGGTGCTCGCGAGCCTCGCGCGCCGCGCCAACCCGCACGTGTTCGTTTCACTGCCGTATCGCGGCTTGCGCGTGCGCTTCGCGTTGTGGTGGGGCGATCACCACTTCACGCTCGGCCACAAGCTCATGCTGCCGTGGCGGCACAAACCGATCCCCGAGCACCACTGGGAGCTCGGCTATCCATACACCGCCGGCCGCATCACCAAGCTCATGCGCAAGCACGTCGACGTGATCTCGCGCGGCTTCATTCGCGAAAACCCGTATCACTATATGTGGCAGCTGCGCCGGCGCGGCGAGCTCAACGGCTGACTTCGCTGCTCGACGACGTCTCGCTCGCGCTGCCCGATGACGGCGATGGTGGCGATGACGGCGATGCTCCGCCGCGCGCCTGACGATCTTTGCCTTTGCAGTCCTCGATCGTTTCCATCGAGACGTGTCCCGACGGGATGCTCAAGATGCAGTCGAGCCACACTTCGCGCGTCGGATCGTGAAGCGCAGCTTCGCGACACGTTTCGATCTCGCGCCGCGGATTGCGCGCCGTGATGCGTTGGAGCACCGGCAACATCCGCACGAACGCGCGCTCGCACTTGTCGTTCGCGATCGGCTTGCCCGTGTTGCTCGTACCGCACGCGACCAGCGCGCCGGCGAGCACCGCCACGACAGACTTCATGCACCGAGACTACGCCGACCGAGCGTGAAGTGAAGCACCAGCAACGCGACGTTGACCGCGGCGATCACCGCGCCGTGCGCGACGACCCAATATGGGACACCGACGAGCAACGCGACCATCCACACGAACACGAACGTGTCGCGCCGGCCGAACGAGCGCAGCCATGTCGTGATCGCTTTCGGATCGTAAACGTCGTCGGCGGTCGCCTTGTCGCTCTCGAACCACCAACGAAACGCGAACACGTCGCCGGTCCCGGTCCGGCGATACACCGAAACGTACGTCACGACCGAGACCAACACGCGGCCGAGTGCGGCGGCGAGCCCCAACGTCGCCCAGATCCCGCCGAGCGCGTGACCGACCGCGATCAAGAACACGTTGTCGACGATGTCGTCCGACAGGTTGTCGAGCCACTGGCCGAGCTTCGAGTACTGGAAGCGCAGCCGAGCGAGCTCGCCGTCGCACGAGTCGAGGATCGAGTTGAGCTCGAGCATCACGCCGGCGATCGCAAAGTGCACGTAACCGCCGCGGCTCGCGACGAGCGACGCCAACAGGCCGATCGCGATCGCCGCGATCGTCACGTGATTCGGCGTGAGCGCGAGCGATCGCTTTGCCAGCTGGCGCGTGATCCGCATCGAGAACCGCCAGTTGATCAGCGCGTCGACCGGGCCCTCGAACGACTTGTTCATGCCGCGGATCAGCTTCCACTCGGCGTTCTCGCGCGCCGCCTCATCGACCAGCTCGATGCCGACGAGCACGTCGGCGCGCTCGACGCGCGCACCGGCCGGCACCGGCGAGCCGACCGGCACGAACTGGATCGGAATCGGCATCGGCCGCGCGAAGTCGACCGGCGCCGCCGCGATGATCGCGCGCTGCGTGCCGGCTCTGGCGAGCTCGCGGATGCGGCGCTCGAGGACGGTGAGCCCACCGACGATCTGCGCGTGACGATCGCCGGTGCTGTGCAGAAACGCGACGGTCTCCACTAGACCGTCGTGGATACCACGGCGATCAGTAGCCGGGGCGGACGATGGCTTCGGTGGCGTCGCCGGTAACCGCCTGCACCGTGTTCTTCAAGAACGTCTTGCTTAGGTAGGCCGCGTTGAGGTCGGTCGCGCCCGCGGGCAGGTTGCAGATCAGATAGAAGCCAGCGAGGTCGGGAGCGAGCTGAGAGATATCGTAGGCGCTGCCGACCTGTGTGCCACTTTGCGAGGCGGTGAGCGTGATATCCGCAGTATCGGTGATGCGTTGACCGGCGCAGTCCGTGACGATGACGCCGATCATGGCCTTCGTGTTGGTGCCGCTGCACGACGGAACAACCGCGCCGAGGATCGATAACAGGCTCGTCGGAAACACGAGCGCCTGCAGCGACTCGCTCTTGTCGAGCGGCTCGCCCGCGTAGCCAAGCGTCGCCACGTCGCCGCTTGGCGCGACGCTCACGTAGCCGTCGATCGAGCTGCCATTCAGCGTCACCGACGTCGAGAAGTTGCCGTTGCAATCCGTCGTCGCCGTTCCCAGCGAGGTCGCACAGTTGTCGCCGCTACACACGGATAGAGGACTGTCGGCGTAGGCCGTTGCCGTGAACCCGCTGGTACCCGCGCCCGCGATTACGATGTTCCCCGAGAGGGTGATCGTTTGACCCGGCGTCGGAGCGGCGTTTCCGTTACACGTCAGGTCGGCCGCGGCCGATCCCACGCCCGAGCCGAGGCTCGCCGAGCCGGCGACGCAATTGGATCCGGAACCCGACCCAGATCCGGAACCGCTACCCGAGCCGCTCCCCGACCCCGAACCCGACCCGCCGCCATCCGTCGTGTTGTTGTTGCTGTTGGTACCGCAGGCGAACAAGCCGGCGAGCGCGAGGTTTACGAGAAGCTTCGGCATGCGCGTGGTCGTACACCAATTCGTCGTCGCAGTGCCATGAACTTCCTGCAACAGCGAACGCGACTACGAAACCGCGAACTAGCGCGGTCGATAGACGTGGCATGAGTCACGACCGCTTGCGTTACCATCAGTGCATGGCCGGTTGGCGTGCTTCCTTGTTTGCGTTCGTTTGTGCAATCAGTTGCACGAAGGCGAATCCAGGCGCGTCGTGCAGCGACGGGACGTGCACAGATTCGGCGTTCCCGTATTGCGATTTCGATGGGTCTGTCGGTGGCACCGCTGGCGAATGCATCGCGGTGGCATGCACGCCGGGCAGCATCGCCGAGTGCAGCGGCAGTGACGCGCTTACCTGTAACGCCGTCGGTACCGGCTACGACCTC
>DATBAS010000222.1:0-22818 GCA_036271395.1 Kofleriaceae bacterium | reverse complement strand
GACTCGTTCGCCGACACGCCGTCGAACAGGTAGTTCGTGGCGTCGACGACCGCTAGCCCGGTGTTCTCGGGCGCGCCTGTGGTGAGCAGCGAAATCGTCGAGCCGATGTCCACCACGTTGTTCGCCGTGTTGTCCGAGCCGTCGTTCGCCTCCGTGTAGTTGGCCGTGCCCGTGAGCTGCGTGCAGCGCATCGCCGGATCGTCGCTCGTGATCCGCATCTCGTACGGGAGTGTCGTCGAGATGTCCTGATTGTCGGTCACTTCGACGGCGAGTTCGTAGTTGCCGGCCGGCAAGTGCGCGCTGTAGACCGCGTGGTCGGTCTCGAAGAACCCAACCTGCACGGTCTCTTGCGTCTGATCGCTGAACGCGATCAGCTCGACCGACGAGATCAAGCCGAGCGGCGTCGACGACATGTTCGGCGGCGGCGCCAACGTTACGAGCACGTCTGCATCGGCGTCGAGCGTGATGCCGTAGTTGTCAACGTCGATCGTGCCAGGGACGCCGTCGCTGCCGTACTGGCCGTTGTTGACGTTGCCACAAATCGTGCGCGTCTCACCGGCCGAGAAGTGCAGACCGGTCTCTTCGATGCCGCTATTGACATTGAAGTCGTTCGTCGAATCGTGCTGCTCGGTGTAGCTGCACTCGACGAACGCGTCTTGCGGGATCGATGCATCGACCGCGGCATCGGGCTTGTTCGCGTCGCTGATGCCGCCATCCATATCGTTGTGGTGGTTATCGCCACAACCCACCGCTGCAGCCAAAATCGCGACGACGAAAGCGCTCTTCATGGACCAACTGCACCACAACCGTTGCGGCCGGTCAAACCTAGAGCGCGGCGCTTACCGGGCGCTTACCGTTCTGCGTGACGGACGCCCCAACGCGCGGCGAGAAGCGCCCGGTCGTGTGCGACATCTAATCGATGCTTCATGTACGCAGCGTCGAACGGTGTCTGCGCGTGCAGTGCGCGCAACTCCCGATCGAAGACCGTGACGAGAACGCCCAGTGCGCGCGTGAAGAAGTCCGCGTGGTCGATTCGTCGCAACGCTGCATCCCAGCCGACGAGGCGTAGCCGCTCGGTTCGTGCGAGGTAAAAGTTCGCGACTTTGTCGCACACGAGTAGCCCGTCGATCGCGCTGCCGATCGGTACGAGTGGCGTGGCGGACGTCGCGAAGATCTGGCCGAGCGGCGGCTCGCGGAACCGGAGCTGCGGCAGATCGATCAGCTGACCGCCGAGGATGTCGATGCTTGGATTGCGGGCGAGCTTGGCGAGCGCCGGCGCGAGCGCCGTGCTCGGCAAGAACACGAAGTCGTCGTCGGCGACCAGCACGAACGGCGTCTTCACTCGGTCGAGCCCGGCTTGGCGACCGGCCGACACGCCGGTGTCGAACGGCAGCGCGACCGTTGCGACGCCGGGGATTTCGATCGGCAGACGGCTGTCGTCGGCGACGATGATCGGCAGCGATGGATAGCCGTGGCGGATGCTCGCGACGAGCCGGCGAACGATCGCCGGTCGCTCGAACGTCTTGACCAGGATCGTGAGCTGATCGTCGAGCGAGCGATCGGGCGCGAGCATCGGCAAGATCCGCGCGGCGGCGAGCTCGGCGCGGATCGCGAGCGCGTGCAGCGGCGCGGCGAGCGGGCGCAGCGGGCCGTCGACCGCGAGGCGCCGCAACACGTGCCGGTTCATGCCGGCGCTAGCGTACACTGCGCGCGTGCGCATCGTCGTTACCGGCGCGGCGGGCTTCATCGGCTCGCATACGTGCGAGCGGTTGATCGCGCGCGGCCACGACGTCGTCGGGCTCGATTCGTTCGACTCGGTGCTCTATCCCGAGGCTGCGAAGCGCCGCAACGCCGAGGCGCTCGCGCAGTTGCCGCGGTTTGGCCTGATCGAAGGCAACATTCGCTCGGCCGACGCCGTCGCCGAAGCGATCACCGGCGAGGTCGACGCCGTGTGCCACCTCGCGGCGCTCGCGGGCGTGCGGCCGTCGCTCGCACGACCACTCGAGTACATCCGCACGAACGTCGAAGGCACCGGCGTGATCGTGGAGCGCATGCGTGCGGTCGGTGTGAAGCGGCTCGCGTTCGCGTCGTCGAGCTCGGTGTACGGCGCGCGGCACGACGGCGCCGCGTTTCGTGAGGATGATCCGTGCCTGACGCCGGCGTCGCCGTACGCGGCGACCAAGCGGATGAACGAGCTGATGCTGTCGACGTATCGCGATTTGTTCGGCATCGGAGTGTTCGCGCTGCGCTTCTTCACCGTGTACGGCCCGCGCCAGCGTCCCGACATGGCGATCGCGAAGTTCACGCGCGCGATCTCGCGCGGCGAGCCGATCGCGCTCTACGGCGACGGCAGCTCGCGGCGCGATTACACGTTCATCGACGACATCGTGACCGGCACCGTCGCCGCGATCGAGCGCGTCGCGCCCGCGCGCTACGAGATCTTCAACCTCGGCGGCACCGGCACGATCTCGCTCGCCGACTTGGTGCGAACGATCGAGCGCGTCGTCGGTAAATCGGCGGTGATCGACCGGCAACCCGATCAGCCCGGCGACGTGCCGCTGACGTTCGCGAACATCGATCGTGCGCGCGCGCAGCTCGACTACGCGCCGACCACGCCGCCCGACCTCGGCATCGCGCGCTACTGGCAGTGGCTAGATCACTAGCTCGTCGCCTTCGCGCGCGGGCACGACGGCGATGCCGTGCGGCTCGCAGAGCTTCGTGCACGCCGCGACGATCTCGTCGACATCGTCGTCGGTGTAGTCCTGATCGTAGTGGAACGGCACGAGCGTCTTGACGTTGGCGAGCGCCGCGGCCGCGCACGCGTCCTCGTACGACGAGAACCCGCGGTTCCGGCGCGTGGCCTGATCGGCGGGCCGATACGTCGAGTCGTGCAGCAACACGTCCGCGTTCTTGTAGAGCGACACCGCTTCGCGCGTGGGTCCGGCCTCGCCGTAGCCGACGTCGCTCGCGTAGACGAACGATTTGCCATCGGCCTCGATCCGAAACGCGAGCGCGCGCGTCGCGCCGTGCGGGTGCTCGCGCGCGGTGACGTGCACGCCGTCGGCGTCGAAGCCGGGGCCGCAGCTCGCGACGCCGACGTCGAAGCTCGCCGAGAAATTGCGCAGCGTCTGCAGCGGCGAGAAGTTGGGATCCATCTGGCCCTCGAGAATATCCTCGAGCACTCTCGGCGAGCCGCCGGGGCCGAACACGGCGAAGTGGTTGCCGGCGATGAACACCGGCGCGAAGAAGCCCAAGCCTTGGATGTGGTCCCAGTGCGTGTGCGACAGCAAGATCGCCGCGCGACCGTGACCTTTGCCGAACGCGCCCGCCATCAGCGCGTTGCCGAGGTGCATGAGGCCGGTGCCCATGTCGACGATCACGAGCTTGCCGGCGTCGGTATGAACCGAAACGCACGACGTGTTGCCACCGTAGCGATTGGTCTCGGGGCCCGGCGCCGGAATCGACCCGCGCACGCCCCAGAACTTGATCTTCACTCGTCCCCCAGCGGAATTTCGAGGCCTTCGTATGCGCTCGTGACCGCGAGATCGCCGGCGATCGCGCGTGTGGCCGCGAGGATCTTGTCGTTGTCGTCGTCGGAGCGCATCGGCGCGTGGTGGAACAAGCACAGCTGCTTCACGTTTGCTTCGCGTGCGATCTCGATCGCGTCGGACGGCCGCGAGTGGCCCCAGTGCGGGCGAACCGCATATTCCTCGGGCGTGAACTGCGTGTCGTAGATCAGCAGATCTGCGTTGCGTGCGAGCGCGACCACGCCGGCGCGCATGGTCGCGAGCTCTTCGCGAATCGGCGGCGGAAGCGTGCCGGTTTGCGGCTTCTCGACGAAATCGCGGCCGAGCAGCAAGTCAGTGAACGGCGCGGTGTCGCTGCAGTACACGACGGCGGCGCGGTCGACCTCGACGCGATACGCGATCGCGACCCACGGATGATTGAGCTGCGCGCACGTGACCTTCGCGCTGCCGATGTCGAACTTCGCGCCTTCGATCAGCTCGTGAAACCGCATCTCGGCCTGCAGCTCGGTGAACGGCACCGGAAAGTACGGACCTTGATGCTGCTGCGAGAACACGGCCTCGAGGTGCATGTCGCGCTGGCGCGCGAAGATGTGGACCTGGTTGCCCGCGCGATAGAGCGGCGAGAAAAACGGCAGGCCCTGCACGTGGTCCCAGTGCGTGTGGCTGATCAAGATCGAGGCGGAGCCTTTGCCCTCGCCGAGCTCTTGCTCCATGAGCGACTTGCCGAGCCTCCGGATGCCGGTGCCGGCGTCGATGATGATCGGCGGCTCGCGGCGCGGCCGCACCTCGACACACGACGTGTTCCCGCCGTAGCGGTTCGTGGTCCGCCCGGGCACGGGAATGGAGCCTCGGACTCCCCAGAACCTGACCTTCATCAGACGCCGCCGCGGACGTTAGCGCCGACTAGCACCGGTCGCTAGAACAGCTTGCGTGAATCTAGGAGGATTGTCACCGGACCATCGTTGACCAGCTCGACGGCCATGTCGGCGCCGAACTCGCCGGTCTCGACGCGCACGACTCCCGCGGCTTTGAGATCGTCGACGGCGCGGTCGCACAGCGCCTTGGCGGCCGTCGGTTCGAGCGCGCCGGTGAACGCGGGCCGGCGGCCTTGCCGAGCATCGCCGTAGAGCGTGAATTGCGACACGAGCAAGACGCCGCCGCCGACCTCTTTGACCGAGCGGTTCATCTTGCCGGCGTCGTCCGCGAAGATCCGCAGGTTGGCAATCTTGTCGACGAGGTACGCGAGATCATTCGCCCCATCGCCGGCGCCGCAGCCGAGCAGCACGACGAGCCCGCCTTCGATCGAGCCGACCACGCGGTGGTCGATGGTCACGCTGGCGCGCTTCGCCCGCTGAACGACGGCTCGCATCACCTGGACTTTACAGGCAACCGGCGCGGCTTGTCCGCGGTCCAAGTGTCGCCTAGGATGCGCCCGTTCATGCGTTCCATCGTGCTCGTTGCCCTCGCGTCGGTAGCCGCCGGTTGCGGCTATCAGATCGGCGAGTCGTGCATCGTCGACACCGATTGCTCGGCCGACGGCTCGCGCGTCTGCGACGAGACCGAGCCAAGCGGCTACTGCACGATCATCGGCTGCGACTACAACACGTGCCCCGAAAACAGCGAGTGCGTGCGGTTCTACACCGGCTCGTTCGCGAACGAGCCGTGCGATTACCAGATGGAAGACAACGGCGCGAACGCGTGCTCGTACGACGAAGAGTGCTCGCTCGCCGGCCAGTGCGTGCCGCGTGCCGCCGAGATCCGCTACTGCATGGCGAACTGCAGCACCAGCGGCGACTGCCGCGACGGCTACGAGTGCCGCAACTACAACACCGCCCCCGGCTCGGACACCACGTTCCAGGCCGGCACGATGCAAGAAGACGGCGGCGAGGTCGTGCTGGCGCCGGGTGACAAAGACGAGCCAGGTACGACGGGCTTCTGCGCGCCGACGCAGGCGAGCGGATCGTAAGCTCTCCACATCTTCGCATTTCTGCTCAAACGGCTGGTTTCGGGCGCGCTCGCGATCGTCGGCGTGTCGCTATTGTCGTTCGCGTTCCTGCACGTCGTGCCCGGCGATCCGATCGATCATCTCGCCGGCGGTGAGGCCACACCCGAGACCCGCGCGAAGCTCGAGGCATGCCTCGGCTTGGATCGACCCGTCGCGGTTCAGTTCGCCGCGTTTCTCGGCCACGTCGTCGACGGCACGCTCGGCCATCAGTGCCCCGATCCCGAGCACAAACCGACCGTCGCGGCGCGCATCTTCGCCGTATTGCCGCACACGCTCGCGCTCGCGCTCGCCGGCATGGTGCTCGCTGCGCTGATCGCGATCCCGCTCGGCGTGCTCGCGGCGGTCAAGCGCGGCACCTGGATCGACACCGCCGTCACGGTCGGATCGCTCGCCGGGATCGCCGTGCCGATGATGGTGCTCGCGAGCCTGCTCGTGCTCGTGTTTTCAGCCGACCTCGCGTGGCTACCGGGGCCGACCGAGCTCGGCGCGTCGGCGCTGATCCTGCCGGCGATCGCGGTCGGCACCCACTTGATGGCGATGCTCGCGCGGATGACGCGCGGCGCGATGATCGAGGTGCTCGGTGAAGACTACATTCGCACCGCGCGCGCCAAGGGCGTGCCGGAGCGGCGCGTGCTGTTCGTCCACGCGCTGCGCAACGCGCTGCTGCCGGTGATCACGGTTGCCGGCCTCGAGTTCGGTTCGCTGCTCTCGGGCGCGATCATCGTCGAGAAGGTCTTCGCGCGGCCCGGCGTCGGTACGACGCTGCTCGACGCGATCGCCGAGCGCGACTATCCCGTCGTGCAGGGCACGGTGCTCGTGATCGCGGTGACGTACGTGCTCGTCAACATCCTGGTCGACGTCGCATACGGCTTCGTCGATCCGAGGATCCGCGTGTCATGAAGCTCGCCAGCACTATCGGCGCCGCGATGCTCGCGGTGTTCTTCGTGCTCGGCGTGACCGGCCCGTGGATCGCGCCGTACGATCCGACGCACGTCGAGCTCGCCGACCGCTTCGCGCACGCCTCGTGGTCGCATTGGCTCGGCACCGATGGCAGCGGGATCGACACGCTGTCGCAGCTGCTCTGGGGCGCGCGCTCGGCGCTCGAGATCTCGTGCAGCGTCGTCGCGATCTCGGCGGTGATCGGTGTCGCGCTGGGCACGCTGGCCGGGTGGTTTCGCGGCTGGACCGACGAGCTCGTGATGCGCGCCGTCGACATCTTGATGGCGTTTCCCGGCATCTTGCTCAACATCGCGATCGTCGCGACCGTGCAGCGGCCGGGCATTCCGCTCGTGATCGCGGCGCTGTGCGCGAACGGTTGGGTCGGTTACGCGCGCGTCGCCCGTGGCCAGGTGCTCGCGCTGCGCGAGCGCGACTACATCACCGCGGCGGTCGCGCTCGGCGCGAGCAATCGCCGCATCATGCTGAAGCATCTCGTGCCGAACCTGCTCGGTCCGGTGTTCGTGCAGATGACGCTCGGCTTCGGCGGCGTGATCGCGATCGAGGCGTCGCTATCGTTCTTGGGGCTCGGCGCGCAGGTCGACTACACGTGGGGCGCGATGCTCGCCCAGGGCACCGCGTTCTTGTGGAAGCCCGGCTTCGCGCACTACGTCGTCGTGCCCGGCGCGGCGATCGCGTGGGTGATGATCGCGGTCAACTTGCTCGGCGATGGCCTGCGTGATCGTCTCGATCCGCGCCTCGCGCGTGCGAAAGTCTAGCGATGGCTCTGCGCGTGCGCGTGTGCCGGCTCGCCGACGTGGTCGACGACGAGCTGCGCGCGTTTGTCGTGACGGACGTGACGTGGCCGGTGATCGTCACGCGCACGGCCGGCGAGCTCATCGCGACGCCGGGCGTGTGCCCGCACGAAGATGTGGCGCTCGTCGACGGCCGCCTGGAAGATGGCGCGATCGTGTGCCCGGGCCACGGCTATGCGTTCGATCTACGCACCGGCCGCTGCGCCGCCGATCCCGGCTTGGAGCTGCGGCGCTATCCGATCACCGTCGTCGGCGACGAGATCTACGTCGATCTGCTCTGACTACTTGCGGTACTCGGGCTCGACGAACTTGACGTCGGTGATGCCCGCGTCGGCAAACGCCTTCTCGACGTGCGGCTTGTCGCCGAGGATCACGATGATCTCGTTCTTCGGGTCGAGCTCGGTCTTGACCAACGCCTTGACCAGCGCCGGCGGCACCGTGCTGATCTGCATGAGCAGCTTGTCGTAGTAGTCGGGACCGAGGCCGAACTCGGCGATGCGGCCGAGCCGATCTGCGAGCTCGTACGTCACCGTCGATTGGCCGAGCAAGTCGGAGATCAGCTTGCGGCGAACGCGCACGAAGTCTTCGTTGAAGCCCTCGCCGTTACGCATCGCTTCGAAGCTGTCGCGGATCGCCTTGATCGACACACCGGCGCGCTCGGCGTCGATCGTGCCGCCGACCCGCGCCATGCCCGAGAGCCGATACGCCGACGGGCCGACGTGTGCTTGCCGCGACATGTAGAGGCCGTACGTCGAGCCGAGCTTGAACCGAATGTCTTCGGTGCGGCGGTTGAGCATGCCGGCGAGCACCTGGCGCGCGCCTTCCTGGCCGTCGATGCCGGGCGCCGACGGATACGCGATCTCGACGGTGAGCTGCTGCTCTTCCTTGCCGATCACGCCGACGTAGACCGGGCCGTTGCGCTTCGCCGGCGTCTTGTCGGCGGGCGGATCGACGCGGCCCTTGTCCCAGCTGCCGAACGTGTCCTTGACGAGCTTCATCGCCTTGTCGGGCTCGAAGTCACCGACGACGATCAGCGAGGCGTTGGCGGCGGTGTAGTGCGTCTTGCGGAAGCCGTCGAGCGCATCGCGGTGAACCTTCGCGGCGGCATCGGGCGTCTCGAGCGCAGCCGCGGTGTACGGATGGTCGGCCCCGTAGATCGCCGAGAACACCTGGCGTTGGTACTCGGTCTGCTCCTGCTGCGACTTGGTCTCGAACTCTTCCTTGAGCGACTTCTGCCAGTCCTCGATCTGCTCTTGCTCGTAGTCGCCGCTCTTGATCTGGCGCTCGAGGCCTTTGAGCATGACGTCGAGGTAGATGCTGATGTTGCGCGTGCCGCACGTCATGTCGTCGAGGCCCGCATCGCAGCGCACCGAGGTGCCGGAACGGACGAAGACGTCGGCGTCGATCGGCCCGTGCAGGAATCGCGCGGCGTTGACGCCGAGCATCGGGCTCTTCGGATCGGCCGCGGCGCCCGCGTTGCGGAACACCAGCTCGGCCGTCACGATCGGCATCGACTTGATCGGCAGCAGCATGACGTTCATGCCGTTGTCGAGCGTCATCTGCTGGAGGCCGGCGAACGTTCCCGTGCCCGCCTTGACCAGCACCGGATGCAACGCGTCGTTCGGATCCGCGTCGTTGTCGTCCATGTTGGTGTCGGTCTTCTGCTGGAACGTCACCTTCGAGCGCTTGTCGCCTTTGATGCCTTCCTTGTTCGGCTTGACGACGACGATCACCGACTTGTCCCAGTTCAGCGTGTCCTTGATGACCGCGCCGACCTTCGTCGAGTCGAACTTGTCGATCTTGTCGAGCTCGTAGAATTGATAGAGCTGCGACGAGTTGAAGTCGAACGCGGTATCGAACTGGACGAACCCGGCCATGCGCTGCGTGCGGCCGTTCAGCGATTCCATGCCCTCGATGAAGCGCGCCTTCTCGCGCGCTTTGTCTTCCTGAAGATCGTCGTACGACTCCATGTCGAAGCCGCGATACGCCTGCGTCGCGGCGTTCTTCGCGAACTCGAGCGCCTCGTCGACCTTGTCGAGCCCTTTGAGCTCGATCGAGACGATGAACACGGGCGCCAGCTCGCCGCCGACGAAGTCGACGTCGACGTTGTACGCGAAGTTGTAGTCTTTGCCGGCGCGCAGGATCTTGAAGAACGCCTGGAAGATGCCGAACTGCGCGGCTTCACCGGCCGGCGTGTTCGACGGCGGCATCACCCACGCGATGTGCAGGCTCGGCCGCTCGACGTCGAGCTCGAGCGTCGTCGTCTTGTGCTCCGGTGTGAACTGCGCGACCGGCACGCGCGGCGCGCCTTTGCGCGCGGGCATCTTCGAGAACCACTTTTCGATCTCGGAGATCGTGTCGTCCATCGCGACGCCGCCGGCGACGACGATCGTCGCGCGCTCGGGCGCGTAGTACTTCTTCATGAACTCGCACGCGTCTTGAAGCGACGCGCTCGCGATCTGCTCGTCGTTGCCGCCGATCATGCGCTCGTACGCGTGACCCTTCGGATAGATCGCCGCCATGATCAGCTGCGGGATCTGGCCCTCCGCGCTCGACTGCGCGCGGATCTCGTTGCGCACGACCTCGCGCTCGCGCTCGAACTCGGCCTGCGGGATGGTCTGGCAGCCGAAGTACATGCGCATCGACTCGATCTTGAGCATCGCGTCGAGTCGCTCGGCGTGCGACTGCGTCATGTAGTGGGTCGTGTCCCAGTTCGTGTACGCGTTGAAGAACGTCGACTGATCCATGATCGCCTTGAACAACGGCGGCGACGTCGGACCATCGGGACGCGCCTGGAACATCAAGTGCTCGACGAGGTGCGCCAACCCGGACTTGCCGATCGGATCCTCGCGCGAGCCGACGTCGTAGCGCACGTCGACCTCGACCAGCTTCGTGGTCGTGTCGGGCATCACGACGAAACGGATGCCGTTTGCGAGCGTTCCGCGACGCTCTGCCGTGTTGAACGAAAACTTGGGTGTTTGGGGCGAACACGACAAGAACGTGAACAGCCCGACGAGTACGAGCGCGAGCCACCGGATCTTCGGCATGACTCGGAAGGTGGTCCAAAACGCGACCTGATTGCAAGCTGCGACAGCACAGCAGCGCAACGTCGCAGGCGTCGCATGCGATTCGCAGGGATTCCCTTCGGCGAAGGTTTGCGAGTAGTGTCCGCCTCGATGCCCACCGACGACGACGACCGAGCGTTTTTCGGCCATCCGCGCGGCCTGTCGACGTTGTTTTTCACCGAGATGTGGGAGCGCCTGTCGTACTACGGCTCGCGCGCGTTCCTCGTCATTTACATGACGAAGCCCGCGGCGCTCGGCGGGCGCGCGATGTCCGACGGCACCGCCGCGACGGTGATGGCGCTGTACTTGTCGACGGTCTACTTGCTGTCGCTGCCCGGCGGCTGGATCGCGGATCGATTCTTGGGCCAGCGCAAGTCGGTCACGATCGGCGGCATCGGCATCACGCTCGGCAACGCGATGCTCGCGATGAACGATGCGTTGTTTTATCCGGGCCTCGTGATGATCTGTCTCGGCACCGGGTTTCTAAAGCCGAACGTGTCGACGATCGTCGGCCAGCTCTACAAGCCCGACGACATCCGCCGCGACGCCGGCTTCACCGTCTATTACATGGGCATCAACATCGGCGCCGGCGCGGCGCCGCTGATCGGCATGTTCATCGCGCAGAGCGAAAACTTCCGCCACTTCCTGCAGGGTCACGGTCTCGACCCGAACCTGTGCTGGAAGATCGGCTTCGCGCTGGTCGCGCTCGGCATGGCGTTCGGCGTCGTCCAGTACGTGCTCGGCTCCAAGAAGCTCGGCGAGGCAGGGCTGCACCCGACGATTCCCAGCGATCCGAAACGCGCCGCGCGCGATCGCAGCGTGCTCGTCGCGATCGTCGTCGGGCTGTTCGGGCTCGTCGGCATCGCGGTCGGGATCAACGCGTTCATCGTGCCGCTGAGCAAGGGCGTACTCTCGGTCGCGTTCGGCATCGGGCTCGCGATCGCGGCGGTCGCGATCTTCGTCGGGTTCTACAAAACGGCGCGCGATGCCGGCGAGCGCAAGCGCGTCACGGCGATGATCCCGCTGTTCTTGGGCTCGATCGTGTTCTTCGGCGTGTTCGAGCAGGCGAGCACGACGCTCTCGCTGTTCGCCGAGCGGCTCGTCAACCGCACGTATCTCGGC
Organism: Kofleriaceae bacterium; assembly: GCA_036271395.1. Taxonomy (GTDB): domain Bacteria; phylum Myxococcota_A; class Polyangia; order Haliangiales; family Haliangiaceae; genus JABFXX01. The sequence goes on along the minus strand of DATBAS010000222.1, from coordinate 11,348 downwards.
ATGCACATCGTCGCGAGCGCGTACCAGTTCATCAACTCGGCGTTCATCATCTTGCTCGCGTCGGTGTTCGCGTGGATGTGGCTCAGGCTCGCCAAGGCCGGCAAAGAGCCATCGACGGTCAACAAGTTCGGCTTCGGCCTCGTGTTCACCGCGCTGTCGTTCGTCGTGATGTTGCCGTCGCTGGCGACGATCAACCACGTCGACGGCATCAACGCCGACTACTTGTTCGCGTTCCCGCATCGCACGGTCAGCGCGAACTACCTCGTCGCGCTGTACTTCTTCTCGACCTGCGCCGAGCTGTGCATCTCGCCGGTCGGGCTGTCGAGCATGTCGAAGCTCGCGCCGCCGCGCATCGCCGGCATGGTGATGGGGACGTGGTTCCTCGGCACCGCCATCGGCAACTTCTTGGCCGGCCAGGCCGCGCAGCTGTCGGCCACGCACGGCTACGCGTTCTTGTTCTGGACGCTCATCATCACGTCACTCGTGTTCGCGACCGCGATGTTCCTCGTCGCGCCGCCGATCAAGCGGATGCTCGCAGGCGATCGTGTGGAGCTGCCAAAGGCGGAGGTGAAGTCGTGAAGCACATCGTCATCGCTGCGTTGCTGCTCGCCGCGTGCGGCGACGAGCCCATCGATACGCCCGAGGTCGTCGCAAAGAAGGCGCAGTGCCACGCGCTCGAGGCTCACATGTTCCGGATCGCGTCGCAGAGCGCGCACCAGTTCGACGGCCTCGACGACGCCGCCGCGCAAAAGCTCGCCGAGTCGATGGCAGCCAAGCTGCCCGCCGAGGACATCGATCAGTGCACCGCGGCCGAGCCCGACATCGTCGCGTGCATGACGCTCGCGCCCGACGTGCGCCACGTCCGCGAGTGCATCCCGTCGGACGACATGCTCGCGTGCATGGGCAAGTACACCGACGAGCACGACAAGCGGCACAATTGCGGCTACCGCTACAACAGGGACGGTGTCCACTAAGACAACTTGTGGCGCCTAACCTGGCGGCTTCACTGAGGCGGCAGATCCGGACGTCAACTTAGATCGTCGGCCAGCGCGAGAAGTACGCGCGTGCGTCCGGCGGCACGTGCGCGAGCAGCCACTCCCAAGTCGGCTCGGTGACGAGCACCAGCCCGTTGCGATCGGTGGGGTGCAAGCCGATCGGCGCGGCGATCGTCGGATCGAGCCGCGCCTGATCGAGCGCTTGGTCCATCGGCGAGCCGGCGCCGCCCGCGAACGCGAGCCCGAAGATGCGCACGCGGCGCTCGTACGGCACCAGCTCGGGCCGCAAGCTCACCGGCGCGCGCGTGTACCACTGCACGGGATAGAGGATGCGGCGCTCGGGCACGATGACCGTCGCGCCGGGCGGGATCTTACCGGCTGCGTTCGCGGCGGCCGCTGCGAGCGCCGGATGCATGACGACCTCGCCTTCGGTCAGGCGGCGCGACGCGCCGAGCGCGAACAGCGCCGCGGCGAGCACGGCGAGCACGGTGTCGCGGCGCGGGATCGGCAGCGCGCCGGCGACGATCGCGGCGGCGAGCGCCATCGGCACGAACGCGGCGCAACGCAGCCGAAAGCCGAGCGCTTGCGGATCGTCGACGGCGAGCCAGGGCTGCGCGATGAAGATGCCGAGCGCGACGACCGCCCAGCCGGCCGCGCGTCGCACCGGATCGGCGCCGCGCGCGACGACGACCGCCGCGGCGATGCACAGCACGCCGGCGATCAGCGGCTCGTGGCGGAACACGAGCTGCGCGTGCGGCGCGGCGAGCACCGGCAGCGCCCAGCGCGGTGCCGCGAATAGGCCGCGCACGAGGCCCAGATCGGCGAGCGACGGTACGCGACGCGGCATCGCGACGGCGGCGATCGCGAGCGCGACCATCGCGCCAACCGCGGCACCGATGGCGTAGATGCGGCGACGGCCGAACAGCGATCGTCGCGCGCGCGCGACCAGCGGCGGCACCGCGAGGGCGAGCAACATCACGAAGGCGAGCTTGTGGGTGAGCAGGGTTGCGAGCGCGCCGGCGCCGAGCAACACGAGCGAGCGGCGCAAGTTGACGTCCGGATCTCGCGGGTCAATGATCTCGCGGAGTTCGCGCGCGTAAGTTGCCGTAGTGGACACCGTCCCTAGGCCTTGCTTGACGAACTCGAACGTCAGGTACGCGCTTCCGGCGCTGGTCGTCGCGAGCGCGGCCGCGACGAGCCCGGCGCCGCGCGAACCGCCGCCGAGCCGCTTGCCGGTGAAGTACATGGGCACGGCGATCAGCGCGCAGCCGATCGCGGCGCCGAGCTTCGCGCCGACGATCGGATCGCCTCCGGCCGCGAGCGCGAACGGCACCATCCACCAGAACGCGAGCGGCGACGCCGCGTACGCGAGCGTGCCGTGCTCGAGCAACGAGCGGACTTGAATCGGATAGAAGTAGCCGTCGACGCCGACCGGAAACGGCGTCGCGTCGAGGATCTGCCAGCGCTGCCACGCCGAGATCGCGACCATCGCGCTGACGGCCAGCGCGGCCGCGATCGAGACACGACGCACGGCGCGTATGCTACCTCTCGGCGATGCCGGCTGCCGTGGTGTTGCTCTCGGGAGGCCTCGACTCGACGACCGCGCTCGCGGTCGCGCGCTCGCAGGGCTTCGACTGCTACGCGCTCACGGTCAAGTACGGCCAGCTGCACGAGGTCGAGCTCGAAGCGGCGCGGCGCGCGGCGCGGGCGCATGGCGCGGTCGATCATCGCATCGTCGCGGTCGATCTCGCCTCGCTCGCGGCTTCGGCGCTGACGTCGCGCGACGTCGCCGTGCCCAAAGATCGGCCGTTCGCCGAGATCGGCGCGCCCGGCGATGTGCCGGTCACGTACGTGCCGGCCCGCAACACGGTGTTGCTCGCGCTCGCGCTCGCGTGGGCCGAGTCGCTCGGCGCGCGCGACCTGTTCGTCGGCGTCAACGTGCTCGATGCGAGCGGCTATCCCGACTGTCGTCCGGAGTTCGTCCGCGCGTTCGAAGCGCTCGCACAAGTCGCCACGCGCAGCGGCGGCTTTCACGTCCACGCGCCGCTGATCGAGCTCACCAAGGCGCAGATCATCACGCTCGGCATGCAGCTCGGCGTCGATTACGCGTCGACCCACTCCTGCTACGATCCGATCGCGGGGCGCGCGTGCGGTCGCTGCGACGCATGCGCGCTGCGGCGCAAGGGCTTCGCCGAGGCCGGCGTCCCGGATCCGACCCGTTACGCGACCAACGAGATATGATCGCGCCGTGAAGCTCGGCACGCTGCTCCTGCGCAACGCCGCGATCGGGCTGTCGCAGCTGGAAGCCGCGCTGCGCAATCAAGTCCTCTACGGCGGCCGGCTCGGCACCAACCTCGTCGAGCTCGGCTTCTTGGACCTCGAGCTGTTGTCGTCATATTTGGCCGAGCTCTCGGGGTTCCCGGTCGCGACGCCCTCGCTGCTCGACGATGCCGACCGCGGCCTGCTCGACAAGCTCGGCTCGGACGACGCCCACCGACTTCGTGCGGTGCCGCTCGCGCTGCTCGACACCGGCAACGTCGCGGTGGGGATCGTCGATCCGACCGATGCCGCAGCGCTCGAGGCGCTCGCGACCAAGCTCGGCGCGCCGATCACGCCGTACGTGGTGCCCGAGCTGCGCGCTCTCTATTATCTGGAGAAGCACTTCGGCACGCCGCGGCGGGCGCGCTTCATCCGAACGGCGCGGCCCGGTACGGATCCCGACGCGTCGGAGCGTCGCCGCCAGCAGCCGGCCGGCGGGATCGCGATGCCGCCGACGTTCACGTTGGAGCCGCGCCGCCGCCGAACCGCATCACAGGCGCCGTTACCACCGCCGACCGCCGCGAGCTTGCCGTTCGCGGCGGCCTGCGAGCGCATCGATACCGCCGTCAATCGCGAGGCGATCGCGGACGCGTTCGTCGACTACGGCCGGGGGCGGTGCGACGCGCTCGTGATCTTTCTCATCCGCGACGGCAACGCGCTCGGGTGGCGCACGACCCCGGAGCCGCTGCGCCGCACGATCGAAGAGCTGTCGCTGCCGCTCGGCGGAGCCTCGGCGCTGCAAGCCGCTCACGATGCCGCCGGGACGTTCTTGGGCGCGCCGCCGTCGCAGACGCGGCCGATCGAGACGGCGCTATGGGCCGCGCTCGGCGCCGAGCCGCCGACCGAGGTGCTCGTCGTTCCTGTGATGGTCAAACAGCGCGTCGTAAATCTGGTCTACGTCCACACGCTGGGTGGCCCGCCACCCGCCACGCTGGTCAACGAGCTCCAAGATCTCGCGGCCCGCGCGCAAACCTCGTACTTGCGACTGATCCGGCAGACCCGTAGCTCGTAATTTACTTTGAGGTCAAAGCACCGGTGCCGCGCGGGAGTCAAGCTTCTCTGCGACGGCAAATCAACGTCTATTACATTGAAATTACACATCAAGTTACATTGATCCGATCCCCAGGCCGGGAACTTGATCTCGGCCCGAAAAAGAGGAAATTACCCCTCGTGACGCAACGCTTGACGGGTCCGAAAATCAGTTCGAAGACACTTGCTGCCGCGCTCGCCGCGCTCTCGATGGCCGTTCTCGGACACTTCTTTATCTAAGCAGGCTCAGGACCGTCACTCCCGCTGAGTGACGCGACCTGGTCGACCAGCGGCACGATCATCGCGCCGCCGGCGCCTTCGCCGTGGCCGAGCCCGACCTCGAAGATCGGCTCGAGCTCGAGGTGTGCGAGAGCGCTCGGCATCGTGAGGCCGCCGCGATGTGCCGCGACCAGGTAACCGCGCGCGGCAGGCGCGAGCTGCGTCGCGATCAACGCGGCCGTCCCGGTGACGTGGCCATCCAGCACGACGGCGACGTTCATCGACGCCGCGCCCAGGATCATGCCCGCGAGCACGCCGAGATCGGGCCCACCGTAGCGCGCGAGGAGCTCGAACGCGTCGGCGGGCGCATCGGCGGCCGCACGTGCACCGATCGCTTCGGCTTCGCGGTCACCGAGCCCGACCGGAGCCACGCGGGTGATCGCGCCGACGATGCCGGCCGATGCCAGCTCCGAGCCGACGCCGAGCGCGCCGAGCACGAGCAGCGCCAGCGGATCGCCTTCGGCGAGGCTGATCGCGACCGCGATCCCGGCCTCGAGTTGTGCAACCGGTTGCGCGATGTCCTGCTCGAGCCGCACGGCGATCGCCGGCATATGCGCCGGCTCGCGGACGCCGGCGTCGACGACCACGATCGGCGTGCGCGACGCCCGCGCGAGGTGGGCGAGCGCTGCAGAGCCATCGGCGATCGCGCGTGCGGCGACCGCGGTCGGATGGTCGGCGCCGAGGTCGATGCCGGGATCGCCGGCGGCGTGATCGGCAGCGACGACGCAGATCACGCGGCGCTCGGCGCGCGGCCGTGGGGTGTGCTGGGCGCCGGCGAGCGCGGCCGCGAGCCGGTCGAGCATCGGCACGCCGGCACCGGCGACGCGCGACCGGGCGGCTTCGGCGCTCGCCGCTGATGCGTTGCCGATCGACGCGATCACGTGCCGAATCACGGCGCTCATGCCGCTGCTCCCCACAGCCCGGCGCGGCGCTTGTTCGCGAGCAAGATCGCGAAGAACACGGGCACGCCGAGCACCGCGGTCACCGCGCCGGTCGGCAGGTGATTCGACGCGAGCAGCGTGCGCGCGAGCGTGTCGCAGATCGCGAGCACGATCGCGCCGCCGAACATCGACGCGATCAGGAGGCCGCGATGGTCCGAGCCGACGATCGGCCGCAGCGCGTGAGGCACGACGAGCCCGACGAAGCCGATCGGGCCGACGACCGCGATCGCGCTGCCGACCAGCAGCGACGACGTGCCGAACAGCACGAGCTGCGTGCGCGCCACCGCGACACCGACGCTCGCCGCGGCTTCGGAGCCGGCCGCGAGCGCGTTCATCTCCTTGCCGTAGAGCACGAGCACCGCCAGGCCGCCGACGATCGGCACGCTCGCGACCTCGACCCAGCTGATTCGCACGGCGTCGAGCCCGCCCATCATCCACACCAGCATGTGCTCGACGTCGGCGAAGTCGCTCGTGTACTGCACGAGGATCGATGCCGCCGAGCAAAACATCGAGATCGCGACGCCGGCCAAGATCAGCGTGACCGGCGGCAGGTGGCGGCCGACCCGCGCGAGCCGCCAGATCGCGAGCAGCGTCAGCACGGCGCCGATCAACGCGCCGAGCCCGACGCCGCCCTCGCCGAGCACGTGTTGCGCGCCGAACCGGATCGCGAGCACCGCGCCGAGCGATGCGCCCGACGAGATGCCGAGCGTGAACGGCTCGGCGAGCGGATTGCGCAACAGCGCCTGCAGCGCGCAGCCGGCTCCGGCCAGCGCGGCGCCGGTCACCAGCGCGGCGAGCACGCGCGGCACGCGCACGAGCAACACCGCGTGGTCGATCGTTCCGGGCGCGAGCGCGCTCGGGCCGATGAGATCGAAGTGCACGCCATCGCGCCCGATGATCGTCGCGAGCACGCCGATGATCGCGCACGCGAGCGTGCTGAGCACGACCAACGCGACGAGGCGCTTGCGCGTCAGCCGCACGCCGGTGCCGCCCAGAAAACCGCTCATGCGGGCACCGCGAACGGCTGGCCCGAAGGCAGTGTCCCGACGTGGATCTCGAGCTGGAACGCGGCGCGCGTCGCGGCCGAGGCGAGCACCGCGGCAGGCGTGCCCTTCGCGGCGAGCGCGCCCTCGGCGACGAGCCACATCGCGGTGCCGTAGCGCAGCGCGAGATCGAGATCGTGCGTCACCACGACGGCCGCGGCGCCGTCGTCGCAGCGCTCGCGCAGGCGCGCGATCACGGCACGGGCGTGCGCCGGATCGAGCCCGGCGGTCGGCTCGTCGAGCAACACGCAGCGCGCGCCCTGACACAGCGCTTGCGCGAGGATCACGCGGCGCGCCTCACCGCCCGACAGCTCGTCGAATCTGCGATCGGCGAGCTCGCCCACGTCGCACGCGGTCATCGCGGCCTGCGCGGCTGCGAGATCGTCGGTGGACGCGAGCCCCAAGCCGCGCTGAGACGCGTAGCGGCCGAGCAAGACGACATCCTCGACGCGAAACGGAAATGCGAGCTCGTAGTGCTGCGGCAGATACGCGAGGTCGGCGGCGATCGCGCGGCGATCGGTTGCGGCCGGATCGCGGCCGAAACAGCGCACGCTACCGGCGCTCACCGGGAGCAAACCGGCGAGCACGCGGAGCAGCGTGGTCTTACCCGCGCCGTTCGGACCGACGACCACGACGAGCTCACCGGCTCCGACTTGGCCCGACGCGCCACGCAGGATCGGTCGTCCTCGGAGTACGACATCGACCGCGCTCAGCTCTAACCACACGGCTCGTTTTACCAAGTAGCAACGGCGACGGAAACGCGGTACGCAAGCGACTCGTGCGCCGGCGTAACGATCGCGTCGTCATGAACGTGCCCGTCGAGCTGATCGTCGACGGCAAGAAGCTGCGCGCGGTGTCCCAAGACCTGTCGCAATTCGGCATGTTCATTCGGCTCGCGCCGCCGTTGCCGGTCGGCACGCTGGTGCAAGTGGTCGTCTCGCCGAACGGGGCGCGCCACGTGATCACCGGTCAGGTCACGCATGCGATGACCGAAGGCGAAGCGCGCACGCTCGGGAGATTTCCGGGCATCGGCGTGATGTTTCGCGATCCGGTGCGCCCGGCCGATGAAGAGTTCCACGACGCGGTCAAGCGCTTGCTCGAGCGCCACCAGACGCCGCGGGCCACGGCCGAGCTGCGCATCCTCGTCGCCGATCCGCAGACGCGGCTGCTCGAGCGGCTATCGACCGCGCTCGGTGGCGCCGGCTTTCAGGTCGCGACCGCGACGAACGGGATGGAAGCGATCGGCGCGGCGTTGTCGAAGGCGCCGGACGTCGCGCTGATCGAGCGCGACATGCCGGTCGTCGATGGCTTGCACGTGCTCCAGGAAATGGGCCGTCACACCGAGCTCGCGAACGTACCCGTGATGTTGATGTCGGAGACCGCGACCGACCTCGCGCGGCTACAGGCGTTCCAGCTCGGCGCCGCCGATTTCATCCCGAAGCCGTTCACCGCACTCGAGGTGATCTTGCGTGCGCGTCGGTGGGCGCGCGTCGGCCATACCGATGCCGCGCGCATCGTGTTGCGCGGCGCGCTCGCCGATACCGGCCTGACGACGCTGCTCCAGATGTTCGAACAGGACAAGAAGACCGGCCAGTTGTCGGTCACGCGCGACGAGTCGGTCGCGTGGATCGACTTCGTCGACGGCCGCATCGTGCGTGCGCGCAGCTCCGAGGTCGAAGATGGCGATGCGCGCCAGGTCTTGATGCGCGTGCTCGATTGGAAGCAAGGCTACTTCGAGCTCGCCGGCGGCACGCCGACGCTCGGCAAGCCCGAGCTGACGCAGTCGGTGACGCACATCTTGCTCGAGCACGCACGGTTGCGCGACGAAGCGCGGTGACGGCGGATCTGTTCGCGGCGATCTACGCTGATCCCGACGACGATGCCCCGCGCCACGTGCTCGCCGATGCCTTCAGCGATCGCGGCGATCCGCGCGGCGAGTTCATGTCACTGCAGCTCGCGCGCGGTCGCAGCGACGTGCGGATCGCGCGAGAGCTCGAGCTGCAGCAGGCACACGCTGCAGACTGGCTCGGTGCGCTCGCGGCGGTCATCGACGTGCGCCGCAGCCGATTCGAGCGCGGCTTTCTGTCGCAAGCCGTGATCGTGCCGAACACCAAGAAGCAGCTGCGCAAGCTCGCGCGCGAGCCCGGCTGGGCGACGGTCGAGCGCTTCGTTCATGGCGTGCCACCGCAACTACTCGACCGGGCGAATTTCGCGGCGCTGCGCGCGATCGACGTCAATCGCGGTGAGTTCGGCCGGCTCTCGCGCCGCGGCGACGTGCTCGCACGCGTCGACGAGCTCAAGCTGTCGCACAGCGTCGAGCTGAGTGATCTCGCGCGGGTGTTTCCGAACCTGCGTCGAGTGCATCTGCGTTACGAGCCGAAGAGCGTGGAGCTCGCGGCGCTCGCCGCGATCGGTGTTCGCGAGCTCGCGATCGAGCGCGTGGCGTTTTACGAGTACGGCGCGCCGCCCGACTACGGCGAGCTCATCGAAGCGCTGTGCGAGGGGCGATCGCCGTTCGAGCGCGTCGCCGTCGGTGACCTGCAGCTACGGCGCGACGACGACGGCATGTTGCGCCAGCGCGTCGCGTAGCTCGGTCAAGATCTCGCCACGGCTTCGGATCCTGCGCGCGCATCCGATCGAACGGGCTCGCCTCGCCGAACGTCGTGCCGCGCGTCTCGAGCAGCGCCGCGTTCTGGGTGTACTTCGCGCGGCGGATGCCACTGCGAGAACGGCGACGCGGCCGTGAAGAAGAACGCGAATATAGTGTCAGATCGACACTACTTAATCGAACCGGCAAGGGTCGCGAGCGCCCGGTCGACGCGCGGCGACGGGTGGCTCAGCGTGTCCTCGGTCAGCACGCGAACGCGATGCGCGCGCACCGCGGGCACGTCGACCGCGTTCCACGCCCCGGCATCGGCGTTGAAGCTGAGATCGAGGATGACCTCGGGCTGTGCGCGCAGCACTTCTTCGGTCGAGATCTTCGGGTAGCGCGTGCTGCTCGCGGCGAGCACGTTGTCGCCGCCGACGACCGCGAGCAGCTCGTCGAGCCAGCTGCCGGGACCAGCCGCGACGATGTTGCCCAAGCCACCGGCTTCGCGATCGATCACCGCGAGCACGCGCGGGTGATGCGCCGGTTTGTGCGCGGCGGCGCCGTCCAGCGCTTTGTCGATCGCGCCGATCGCGGCGGCGGCGGCATCGGCTCGGCCCAGCCGCTCGCCGATCACGCGCAGCGCCGACTTGACGTCGGGCAGGTCGTGCATCGGGCACTCGACCGCGGTCACGCCGGCGTCGCGCAACGCCCCCGCCGCGGCGCCGTGAATGTCGTCCACGATCACGAGGCTCGGCCGCAGCCGCACGATCGTCTCGAGCTTCGGTGCGATGAAGCTGCCGACCTTCGGGAGCTGCTGCACCGACTCGGGAAACTTCGAATAATCGTCAACGCCGACGAGCAAGTCGGTCGCACCGAGCGCCGCCACGATCTCGGTGCCCGATGGCGTCAGCGAGACGACGCGCTGAACCTCGTCCGTGCGGCCCGGGTTGCGCTGACACGCGAGCAGCAAGACGAGCAGGACGACCAAGCGACGCATGTGATGTCGGTAGCACGGGTGGTATCGTCGTGGGGATGTCCGATCCCGACCTGAGCGGTGCCGTCCTCGACGAGCGCTATCAGGTCATCGAGCCGATCGCGCGCGGCGCCATGGGCGCCGTGTATCGCGGCGAGCGGCTCAAGCTCGGCCGCGCGGTCGCGATCAAGATCCTGCACGACGCGTTGCCCGACGAGCTCGCCGCGCGGCAGCGCTTCGAGCGCGAAGCCAAGCTGATGGCGCGGCTCGAGCATCCGCACTGCGTGTCGGTGATCGACTTCGGGCTGCATCAAGACAAGCCATTCCTCGTGATGGAGCTGGTGCGCGGCACCAGCTTGCTCGAGCTGCTCGCGAAGTCGGGCCCGCTCGAGCCGCAGCGGGTCGCCGACCTGATGCGCCAGGTGTTATCGGGCCTCGCTCACGCGCACGAGCTCGGCATCATTCATCGCGACATCAAGCCCGCGAACATCATGCTCACCGAGAAGACCGGCCTCGGCGAGCAAGTGCGCATCCTCGATTTCGGGCTCGCGCGCCCCACGATCGAGTCGACGAAGCTCACCACCGGCATGGTCGTCGGCACGCCGAACTATATGGCGCCCGAGCAGATCAAAGGCGGCACGCTCGACGCACGCACCGATCTCTACGCGTGCGGCGTGATGATGTTCGAGCTGCTGACCGGCACGAAGCCGTTCCGCGCCGACGATCCGATCGCGGTCGTGCGCAAGCACCTCCACGATCCCGTGCCGAAGCTGTCGGACGCGCGGCCGGACCTCGAGTTCGGCGAGCTCGAGCCGATCGTGATGCGCGCGCTGTCGAAGTCGCCCGCCGATCGGTACGCGAGCGCCGAAGAAATGTCCGCCGCGATCGAGCAGGCGATGCCGCGCCCGATCACGATGCCGCACGCGATCCCGCGGCGCGCGAGCTCGGGCGGCACCGCGCCGGTCGCGACGCCGTCGGGCTGGGTCGCGCCGAACGCCGAAGCTCCGCCGATCGAAGCGACGCCGTCGCCGCAAGCGCTGCCGATCGTCGAGTCCGCGGCGCCGAATCAGACGCTCGACGTGCCGCCGACGCGGATGGTTCGCACGCGCCGGTTCACGCCGCGACAGATCGTGATCGGCAGCGGGGGGCTCGGCGTGCTCCTCATCATCATCGTCGCGG
>DATBAS010000221.1:0-22784 GCA_036271395.1 Kofleriaceae bacterium | reverse complement strand
ATCCCGACGCTCGCCGACGGTGTGCGGCTCGTGCGCAACGCCGCGCTGTCGCTGGTCGCACGCATCGCGCCGCGCCGGGTGATCGGCCGCTCGCTGTGGCCGTATCGCCGCGAGCGCAACACCACCGCGCTGCTCGCGACGGCGATCGCGGCCGTCGTCCTCGCCGCGCTCGTCTACCAGATGTTCTCGCTGCGCGATCCGCAACCCGGCCTGACGCCGCCCGAGCGTGAAGTGCTCGGCCACGCGATCGTCGCGCCCGCGTGTTGGTCACCGGCGCTCGGCGGCGTGTGGCGCGCCGAAGACGACGTCCGTATCATCTATGACGGCGCGTTCGAGCAGATCGCGTACGGCACGTTCCCGTGGGGCGTGCTCGCGCCGATCGCGTTCGCGTCGCTGCTGGCGATGGCGGGCAAGCGCCGCGCGCTCGGTGCGCTCGCGCTCGCGTGGGCCGGCGCGAGCTGGATCGCCTCGGAGCTATTCCTGCGCAAGGTCGGCTTCATGCTCTACGCCGGCTTCCCCGCGTTCGCCGTCGCGATCGGTGCCTGGCTCGACGCGCTGCTCGAACCCCGCGATCGAGACGGCGACGATTCGCGTTGGCCCGCGACCGGCGTGCTCGTCGGTGCGTTCGCGGTGCTCGCGATCGTCGACGTCGCGAAGGATCTGCAGTCGTTCACCGAAAAGCTGACGTCGTTGCTCGTCGGCGGCGATTCGATCCCGTATCCCGCGCAGTCGCAGTGGCTCTTCGTGCCGACGCGGCTCTGGCTGCTGTTGCTCGGCGCGGTGTTCTCGCTCGCGTTCGCATTCGCGCTGTCGTTTCGCGGCAAGCGCGCGGGCCGTATCGGCGCGATCGCGACCGGCGCGTTGACCGTGGTGTTCGCCGCGTTCTGGGCGTTCGGCTGGCAGCCGGCGCTCGCGCAAAACCTGTCGTCGAAGACGATGTTCGATACGGTCGCCTCGCTCGCCAAGCCGGGCGACCAGCTCGTCATCATGGGCGACCTCGGCGGCGCGCCGAAAGACTACGCGCCGGAGCTCAAGCCCGAGCCGGCGGCGGGCCGGCCGGCGATCATCGCCGCGCTGAATCGCACCACGCGCGTGTTCGCGATCGCTCCCGAGGCCGAGCGCTGCTCGATCCATCGCGAGATGGGCGCGAAACCGTACTACCTGGTCGACGATCGCAACACGCACTCGTTGCTCTTGTCGAACAAGCTCGACGGCACGACCGACAAGAATCCACTGTCGAAGATGATCGTGCATGCGGAGCCCACCGGCATTCGGTTCAAGCCGAAGGGCCGCGTCGTGTGGGAGAACAAGATCCAGCTGCTCGGCTGGGATATTCCCGCGACCGTCTCGCGCTCGAGCAAGTTCACGATCACGACCTACTACAAAGTCCTCGGCTCCGTCGGTACCGCGTACACCGTGCTCTATCACATCGACAGCAACCAGTTCGGCCGCTTGGTCACCGCCGATCACCCACCGACCGACGGCCTCTGCGCGACCTCGACGTGGCAAGCCGGCGACTACATCATCGACACGCACACGGTGTGGGCCGGCAACGCGACGTCGCCGAAGGGCACCTACGAAGTCTGGACCGGATTCTTTACGGGCGGAGGCGGCAACTTCAAGAACATGACGCTGAGCGAGGCTCCGGGCGACATGCGCGATCCCACCGACCGGGTGAAGATCACGACGATCGTGCTGGACTAGCGCCCCCGGGTCGGGGTTATGACGGCGGCATGGCGAACCCGAAGGGCGGGCCGGTGCGCGAGCGCGAGCGCGACGTGCCGACCACCGACAGCGACCGCCGCGCAGCTCCGCGCGTGCTGGTCGACTTCGAGGTCGACTACGCGAGCGAGGACAACTACCTGTTCGCGTACATCACGGACATCTCGGAGACCGGGATCTTCGTGCGCACGACCTCGCCCGAATCGCCGGGCACCCACTTGAACATGCGGTTTCGTCCCGACGACGCAACCCCGCAGCTCGAGGTCGAGGGCGAGGTCATCTGGGTCAATCCGTTTCGGCCCGGCGCCGTCGACAACTTGCACCCCGGCATGGGCATTCGCTTCGTCGCGATCGACGACGACGTTCGCGACCGCCTGCTCGAGCTCGTCCGGCGCTTCGCATATCTGACCTGAGAATGTGATGTCGGCGCCACCGATCATCTGCGGAACCGATCTTTCGGAAGCGAGCGCCGCCGCGCTCACCGTCGCGTGCGCGTTCGCCGCACAGCGCGACAACGACACCGAGGTGATCGCGGTGCACGTGATCGACGAGGACGCAGATGCGCACGCCGCGCGCCGCGATCTCGACGCCCACGTAAAGGCGGCGAACGTCGGCGCGAACGTCCGTGGCGAGCTCGTGATCGGCCCCGCCGACGCGACGCTGATCTCGTTCGCCGAGACCGAACGCAGCGATCTGATCGTGATCGCGGCGAGCTCGAAGGGCACCGATCTCGGCACGACTGCGGAGCGCGTCGTCGCGACCACGCGCGTGCCCGTGTTGATGGTGCGCGATCCGGAGCCGCTGCTCGGCTTCGCGCGCGGCAAGCGGCCGATGCGCGTGCTGGTCGGCGTCGACGAGACGATCGCGTGCGAGCTGTGTTTGCAGTGGACGCACGGGTTGCGCGCTCGAGGGCCGATCGACGTGATCGTCGGCGCGGTCTACTACCCCGACGACGCCGCCGAGTACTACGGCTTCGAGGCCGGCACGCTCGTCGATCGGGATCCCGAGATCGAGCGCCTGCTATCGCGCGACTTGCTGCGGCGCTTCGGCGCGACCGAGCGCGCGACGCCCCGAGTGCGCCGCGGCTTGGGGCGCATCGGCGACCATGTCGTCGAGCTCGCCAACGACGAAGAGGCCGAGCTGATCGTCGTCGGCACCAGCCAGCGCACCGGGCTCGGTCGGTTGGGCTCGGTGTCGAGCGTGATCGTGCTGACCGCGCCGCAATCGGTCGTGTGCGTGCCGCCGAACGCCGCGGTCCCGACGATCGTCTCGCCATCGTGGCAGACCGCGCTGGTCGCGACCGATCTGTCGCCGTTCGCGAACCGCGCCGCCGCGTACGCGTTCGCCGCGATCCCGCCGACCGGCACGGTGCACCTCGCGCACGTCGTCGACGAAGACGCGAGCGTCGACGAGGGCGAGCTCACGGTCGCGCTGCTCGGGCTCGTACCGTCGACCAGCACCCGCGAGGTTCACGCGCACGTCGTGCGAGGCGACGATGCCGCGCGTTCGATCGCCCAGACCGCGGCGAGGCTCGGCGTCGACGTGATTTGCGTCGCGTCGCACGGCCGCTCCGGCATCACGCGCGCGATCATGGGCTCGGTCGCCGACAAGCTGATGCGCGCGACTCGCAAGCCCGTGCTCGTCTTGCGCCCGGGCTGATCTGGTTTTATTGGTTCACCCAACGCCGGCTCGATCATGCGAGCGGTGACGCGGCCGGCGCGTGGTTCGTGCGGCGAACGAGCGGTCCGCCGGTGGTCGTGCTCGAAAACCAGATCAAAACCACGTCGCATCGAACCGGCCGATCGAGCTTCGGCGCGCAGTCGCGCACGCGGCTGATCTCGGTCGACGTCGCGACCGGCGCCACGCACGAGCGTCACTGGGACGACTCGAGTGTCGCGTTCGGGTGCTGGACCAACGCGCCCGGCACGCTGACGTGCGATGCCGTCGGCACGCTCGACGCGACCACGCTCGAGACTCTCGACCCGACGCGCGATCGCAGCGTTCACATCCCCGATTCGGGGACGTGCAGCACGTCGCCGTACGCGACATTGGCCACGACTCGCTTGCACGCGGTTGGCGATTTGATCGGCATCGACGAGCCACCGCCGGCCGATCCTTATGCGCGTCACACCGAGCTGCCGCCGGGGACCAAGACGGTCGAGCTGACCGGCAAGCCGGCGTTTGTCACCATGCCGAGCCGCGTCGACCAGCCGCTGACGACGCCGGCCGGCGCGATCGTGGTGCACTCGCCCGATAACGTCTGGATGTTGTCGCTGGTCGGTCCCGACGGCGGAGCGCGCTGGACGACGGCGATCGGCGGCGCGTGCGAGCGCGCGGAGATCATCGGCGACGTCATCGTCGTGGCGACCGAAGGTGCCTCGCCGCGCGCGCTCGCGATCGAGCTGGCGACCGGCAACGCGCGCTGGCGCGTCGCGGCCGCGCGGTGAGCGTCTACTGTGAACAGGCCGGCAGCTGGGTCGACGGATCGCACTCGGCGCGCCCGCCGCCGGCCAGCACGGACTCGGCCCACGCCACACCGCTCGGGTGCTGATTCATGATGTCGGTGTGATCGGCGGTCGCGAACACGCAGGTGTCGATGTCCATGCCGGCTGACTTCAGCGTCGCGTAGTTGCACGCCGCCTCGCTCGCCGCCGGCATGATCAAGTCGTCCAAGCCCTGCACGAGCAAGATCGGGCCCTCGGTGGGGTCAGGCGGCAGCTCGTTCGCGAGCAAGAAGTTGTAGTAGGCCTCGGCGTTCCCCGAGCAGCCGGCCTCCGGGCCCTCCGACGCGATGCACGCGAGCAGATCGGTGCGCAGCGTCGGATCGATCAGGTCGCTCAAGTGGAGCATGTTGATCTGGATGTACGCGCCGACCCCGACCAGACACTGCGATTGCACCGCGCTCTGCAATCCGCTCGCGAACTGCGAAGGCTCCGCCGTCACGCCCATGCCCGAGCCGACGTGGTTCTCGAAATACGCGTACTGGCGCAGCACCGCGACCGAGCTGTACGACAGGCCGGTCTCGATCGTGAGCTCGGTCGGGTTGTCGAGGATGTTCGCGTAACCGAAGTTGTCGAGGCTCTCGGGCCATTCCGGCGCGTAGACGACGGTCGCGACCAGGTGGCCGATGCCCTCGCCGTCGGCCTTGATCAGCGACTGCGCCGAGATCGCCGCGCCGCCGCCTTGCGAGTAGCCCGAGACGATCAAATCCTGCGCGGTGACGCCGGGCGCGAGTAGCGCGCGCAGCGCACGGGCGCCGTCGAGCAGCTGCCAGCCCTGCGCGCGTTGGTTCAAGTAATCCTGCGTGCCCGCGTTGCCGAGGCCGGAGAAATCCGGCGCGATCACCGCGAAGCCGCGGCCGGCGTACGGCAGTGGCAAATTGTCGTCGATGCCAAGCGACGGCACGCACGAATCGGCCAGCCCGACCGAGCCGTGCGCGGCGACGACGATCGGCACGGGCCGTGCGCGTGGCGTCGACGGCAAGTACGCGCGCGCGGTCGACACCGCGGGGCTTCCGGAGCCGTCGCGCGTCTCGTACGCGACCAAGTACGTCTTGACCGCGCTGGTGACGGTCATCGCGCTGCCGATGTCGGACCCGACGATCGCTTCGTCGAGCACGTCGGCCGGCGCGCACGCCAAGATCGCGCCGAGCGCGGCGTTGCCGTTCGCGGCCGTGGCATAGACATCGCCTGCACTACCGCTGCACGGGACCGCCGGCGTATCCGTCGATGCGTTCGAGCTCGCGTCCACTTGCATCGCCGCGTCGTGCCGTGCCGCCGCGTCCGGCGACGGCGCGTTCGCATCGCCCGGCGCGGTCGCGCTCGAATGTCCGCAACCGATTCCAACAGCGATCGCGATCGCGAGCCCTCGCATCCGCTCTCTAGTTACGCGGGCTCGCCCGCGCAAGCAACGCGGGACCGCCCGGTCACGAAAGCGTTAACTGCGTGACAGCTGCGTTAACGGAGCGCGCGGCTGCGGCCATGCAGCTCGACGAGCCCGTGGGTCTCGAGCTGACGCACGCGCTCGCGCGTCAGGTTCGTGATGTCGCCGATCTCCTCGAGCGTGTGGCTGCCCTCCTCGGCGACGTCGAGCGCGCAGGTGTGACGCAGCTCCCAAGGCTCGAGCTCGGGAAAGTTCAACTTGATCGATCCGGTGCGCGGGTTGACGTCGAGATACAGGTGGTGTTTGCACGACACCCACGGGCATGGCCCGGCGTGACCGCGGCACTCGTCGCGCGTGCGCGGCCGACCCGATGTGTCGGGCCCGGGCCGCGCGGCGTGCCAGAGCTCGGTATCCGTCAGTCGCCGCGGCGCGATCGTGCGCGCGCGCGGTCGCGTGCGCCGCGGGCGAATCTTGCGGCTCGTCGCCGGCAGGCCCGGCTCGAACACGAGCTGCAGCGGCATCGTGGGGTCGTCGTCGCCGTAGTCGCCGTCGTCCGTAGACATAGCTCTCCTGTGCAGAGCCTCGCAGAGCGCACGTACGGCTACCACGCGACGTCTCCCTCACCACACGTCGCGCTCGGCCGAAAGTCGCTCCAGGTTCTCGCACGCTCACCGTAAACAACGCGATCTCAGTTCGCAAGAATCTATTGCTAGAAAGTTGGACGGGAGAGATCTCGGCGATTTCATCTTCCGCGATGAAGCTGTCACGCGCTACGGATCGCATCCCGTGAAATCGAGCTGGGGTGGAGCACGCGCGGGCGCCGGTCGGCCCGCGCAGCACGCGATCGCGAGCGAGTCGCACAAGCGACGGCCGCTGCTATCGCCGCGCCATCCCGTCCACGTGGTCGCGCGCGTCGGTGCCGGCCTGCGCGGATTCGGCTCGAGGTCGAGCTGGCGCGCGATCCGCCGCGCGGTCGGTCGATCGCTCGCGCGCTGCGATTTTCGCATCGTCCAGTTCGCGCTCGCCGGCCGGCGCGTCGAGCTCGTCGTCGAGGCCGACGATCGGATCGCGCTCGCCCGCGGCATGCAGGGCTTCGAGGTCTCCGCCGCGCGTGCGCTCAACCGCGCGCTCGGTCGCTCCGGCAGCGTGTTCGCCGATCGCTATCACCCGCGCCCGCTGATCACGCGTGCAGCGGTTCGCGCCGTCACGCGGTCGCGCGTCCTCGCGGTCGCCCCGCGCATGGCCTGGCCCGCGACCAACCTATTGATCTCTTGCCTCGCGATCGCACGGATCCGGGACGATTGACGATTTCGGGGATGCGCCGGGCCGAACCGTGCGTTGATCGAATCATGCGAGTGCGCGCGCCGATGCCCGGCGACGAGACCGAGCCTCGGCCTCGCGAGCGCGGTTGGCTGTTCGCCGTGTTGCCGATCGCGGTGTACGCGCTGCTCGTGCTGATCGAGATGCCGCTCGACGCACAGCAACCAACCGGTTACATCGCGCATCACATGCACGGTCCGTGGGTCTATCCGACGCACGAGGTCGTGGTGTGCATGTCGATTCTGTTGATCGAAGCGCTCCTCGTGGTCGTCATGCTGGCAGCGCGCGGCGAGACGCCGCTCGGCGGCCGTGCGTTCATGCTGTCGATCCTGCTCGGTGTCGGTACGTTCCTGTTCGCGCCGTTTGCGATACATGCCGACAGCACGATCAGCAGCATGCTCGGCTGGAACTTCGTCGCGGTGTCGTGGCTGTTCGTGTTCGCGCTCGGCACGGGCATCCTCGTGATCGTCCGCGCCATCGGTTGGCAGGTCCGGCTCTGGATGATGACGCGGCGCGCTCGAGGTCGGCGCTCGTGAGACTGCGCGTTCGCGCCGAGCTGCCGACCGGCGAGCCCCAGCGGCCGCGCGGCGTCGTGATCGCGATCGCCGGCTTGATCGCGCTCGCGCTGCTCGCCACGCTGCGCATCGCATGCCTCGAGCACGCGGTCGGCGACTACGAAGCATCCGAGATCGTCCACTCGCTCGATGCGATCTACATCGAGACGCTCGCGATCGCGCTGATCCTATGGCGCCGCGGCGGATCGGCCGTCGAGCGAAGTGCCGTGATCGGCTTGTTCGCGATGGCGCTGTGGCCGGTCCTCCCGGTGTTCTTGATCCAGCTCGATTTCGTCGAGAGCACGCTGGTCACGTGGCAGATGCTGCTCGGCGGGTGGCTCGTCGCGTTTGCGATCGGCGCCGCGATCGCGCAGCGGCGCTGGCCCGAGCGCCGGATCGAAGTCATGGCTCCGGAGCCGCGCCCGATCGGCTGGAAGCTCGTCGCCGCGGGCGTCGTCGTGCTCGCGTGCTGGGCCGGCTACGACTCGTTCCAAGCGCAACATCCCTGGCATCAGATCTACGCGACGGTCGCGACGCTCGTCATCGAGACGCTCGCGGTGATCGCGACGCTCGCCGCGCGCTTTCGCTTCCGGCTGATCGCCCGCGCCGAGCTGCTCGTGCCGGTAATGTTCGCGTCGGCGATCGGCATCGTCGGTACGCGCGAATCGATCCTCGAGTCGGTCGCGACCTGGAACGGGCTCGTCGCGCTTTGGCTCGCGGCCGTGATCGTGGCGATCAAAGCCGCACGCATCTGGCGCGAGCTCCTCGCGCGGCACCGGCGCGGGTTCTAGGGCTCGTCGTCGCGCTTCGGATCGAGCACCGGCTGCTCGAGGTCGGGAATTCGGTAGTCCTCGTTGAGCCAGCGGCCGAGATCGATCAGCTGGCAGCGCTCGCTGCAAAACGGGAAGAATTTGTTGCCGGCCTGCGCTACGGCGCGCTTGCAGGTCGCGCACGCACGCGACTTCGCCCCGCTCACAGCCCGAGCGCTCCGGCGCGCGCGTCGAGGTAACCCTGCGAGACGCCGAGCTCTGCGGCGGCGGTATTGCGATCGCCGCCGTGCCGGCCGAGCGCGGCGACGATCGCGTCGGCCTCGGCGGTGTCGACGACGTCGCGCAACGGGCGCGGCGAGCCGACCGCGACGCCGGCCACGCGTGTCGACACCATCGTCGCGGTCAGCTCGGGCGCACCGCCGGCGAGCACGAGCATGCGCTCGATCTCGTTCTCGAGCTCGCGGATGTTCCCGGGCCATTGATACGCGACGAGCCGAGCGAGCGCGCCTTGCGACAGCTGCGGCATCGTCTGGCCGGCGGCCGTGTGCTTCCTCAAGAAGTGCAGCGCGAGGCGCGGAATGTCGGCCGCACGCTCGCGCAGCGGCGGCACCGTGATCTTCAAGACGTTGACCCGATAAAACAGATCTTCGCGGAACTGCTTGTGCTGGACCATCGACGCGAGGTCCTTGTGCGACGCCGCGATGATGCGGACGTCGACCTTGACCGGCTTGGTGCCGCCGACCGGCATGAACGTGCTCTCTTGCAGCACGCGCAACAGCTTTACTTGCAGCGCCGCCGACATGTCGCCGATCTCGTCGAGGAAGAACGTGCCGCCATCAGCGGTCTCGAACAGACCTTTTTGATCTCTGACCGCGCCGGTGAAGGCGCCGCGGACGTGACCGAACAGCGCGCTCTCGAGCAGGTTGTCGTTGAACGCGGAGCAGTTCTGCACGACGAACGGCTTCTTCGCGCGCGGGCCGTGATAGTGGATCGCGCGCGCGATCAGCTCCTTGCCGGTGCCGCTCTCGCCGTGGATGAGCACGGTCGCCTCGCTCCTGACGACCTTCGTGAGCAGCTTGACGACGTCGCGCACCGCGGACGCATCGCCGACGATCTCGTTGAACGGGTGCTGGAAGTTGGTCGGCGGGATGATCGCCGGCTGCGCACGCTCGACGGCTCGCGCCGCGGCGGTCACGAGGTCCTGAAGACGGGCGAGCGCAGCATCGTCGAGCTCGGGCGCGAGTTGCGCCAACGCGCCGGCTTCCGGCGACGCGCTGGTCTCTTCGGCGATCTTGCGCTCGACATCGGCAACCGTCGCGCCGTGGCGCGAGCCACTCGCGTAGACCACGCCGAGGATCTGGTTGTTCGCGCGCGCGGCGCACGCGACGATCATCATGTTCGCGTGGCAGCGCTGCACGATCGCGCCCGGGTGCTTCGCGGCGAGCGCCGCGGCGTCTTGCATGGCGACCGCGCAGGCCCCGCCGGGCAGCTTCATGAGCGTCGCGCACGCGACGTGCGAGCTGCGGTCGTAACCGTTGCCGTCGGGCGCGGCGAGTCCGAGCTCGAGCCCCCACCAGCGGCGCAACAGGTCGCGTGCAAGCACGACCTCGGGGAGCGAATCGAAGTTCAAAACCACCTGACCGCACTATAGCGGGGGTTCACCGCGGCGACCATCGCCCGGGGCTCACCTCGCGCGCGCGTCCGTCGCGAACGAGCTTGTCCATGTGTGCAAGCAACGATCGTTCGGCGAGTCCCCACAATACGCGCGGCGTGTCGGAGTATGCGATCGCGACGAGCTCGGCGGCGGAAGCGTCCGGCTGCCCCGCCAACGCCGCGACGACGCGATCCTCACGCATCGTGCGATGTGCGATGTATTCGCGGAGCTTCGCCGCACCGTCGGAGATCACCGGTCCATGTGCCGGCAACAGCGCGCCACCGTCGCGCGCGAGTAGGTTCCGGAGCGAATCGAGATAGAGCGCCATGTCGCCTTCGCTCGGGTCGATCAAGATCGTGCCGATGCCCGCGACCATGTCGCCGGCGATCGTGAATCCCGGCAACGCGAAGCACAGATGGCCGTCGGCGTGGCCCGGCGTGAACACGCACTCGAGCTCGCCGACGCGCTCGCCGCCGACGAGCTCGCGCGTGACGTTCACCCGGCCTGCGAGGCGGCGCTTCGTGTTTGCGTGCGCGGCGATCGGTACGCCCCAACGATCCGCGAGCGCCTGCGCGCCGCCGACGTGATCGCCGTGATGATGCGTGAGCAGGATCAGCTCCGGCGGCGAATCGGCCAGCACTCGATCGAGCGCGGCTTGCTGATCCGGGTACGGCGACCCGGGATCGACCACGATTTGTTGCCGGCCCGCGGGTCCGACCAGATACGTATTTGTATGTGCGGCCGGCGGGAGCGTCGGGGTACGTAGCGCAAGCACGCGAATCCCCGTTGCGATCTCGGCTAGTTGCGGCTCGTAGGCCGCTTCCGAGGTGCCAACTGCATTACGCACCTGTTCGTACAACGCTTCGACAGATGTTGCGCTCGTAGACGACGCCTTGTGCATCTCCTAAAATATAGCGAGCGCGGCCATGGTCAGCGTCACGGCACGGAAGATTCGTGAGCTTGGTTCCGAGAGGCCCGGAGGTGCGAGTGGTCGCATCTATACCGGTTACCTGATCTCGTACCCTTATATCGGGCGCGGCATGGTGATCTTTCGCGATCCGCACGGCCATCGCATGATCACGACGCCGGTGAAGCGCGTGCTCGGCGAGCCCGGCGGCAAGATGATCTACGTCGAGACCGAGAACAGCGTGTACCGGCTCGAGATCCACGGCGAGCCGCTGTTCCCGATGCGCGCGAGCGAGTAGCCGGCTCAGAGCTTCGTGCCGAGCTCGCGAACGTTGGATGCCGTGAGCACCGGCGCGAACACGATCGGGAGCTCGTGCACCGGAGCTTTGACGCGGCTCTTGAGCTCGCCGAGGTAGCGCGCGTTGAGCGCGCGGCGATCTCGCGACAGGTGCGCGTGGGCGACGACTTCGCGCAGCGGGCTCGCGAGCGCAGGTTCTCCGACGAGCGCGTCGAGCACTTTCGCCACCGGCGAGCCGGCCGGAAAGTGCTCGGGATAGATCTGATTGCAGACGACGTGCTGCACGCCGATGCCGAGCTGCGCGAGCTTGCCCTCGAGCTCCACCGATTCGTTGACCGGCATCTCTTCGGCGAGCGTCACGATGATCGCGCACGTGCGCGCGGGATCGCGGAGCAGCTGCGCGATCGTGCGTGCGTCGCGAGTGAGCGGACCTTCGGGCACGGTCTCGGTGATCACCCACGGGATCCGCAGCATCGCCATCGCGTGGCCCGATGCCGGTAGATCGAACACCACCGTGTCCCAGACCGGCTTGCCGCGCGATGTCTCGGTCGTGTGGAACCACGCCTTGCCCAGCAGCGCGTACTCGTCGAGGCCGGGGATCGCGCGCAAGAATGCCTTGGTGATCCGATTCTCGAACACCATCTCGTAGACGCTCTTGAACTTGAGGATCATCAGGCCGTACTCGGCGAGCGCCGCGGCCGGCGTGGTGTTGACCGCAGCCAGGTTCGGCCCGAGCTCGACGAGATCGGTTCCGACCGCCGGCTTATCGAAGTAGCTACCGAAGCGATCGTTCGCGTTGGTCTCGAACAGCAGCGTCTTCTTGCCACGCGCGGCGTTGGCGCTGGCGAGGGCGGCGGCGACGGTCGAACGACCGACACCGCCCTTGCCGAGCACGAGTACCAGACGGCGATCCGCGATCTCGATCACGGCGGTGCCGATTCGCTGTGACCATCTTCGACGACGACCGCCACCCCACTCGCCTCCGCAGTTCGCCAGCCGAGCAGCTTGCGAAGAGTCCAAATTCCGTCTTCAGGTGTGAGATCGACTTTCACGTCGATGACTTTGTCGGCGCCGAGCGCCTTCGCGGCCGGCAACAGCATGCGGTTGATCACGTAGTCCAGCGTGACGTGGCCTGGAATCGGGATGAACAACACGTACGCGCTCGTGACCTGTGCGTGGACGATCGCGATCGCACGTAGATGTGGGCCCGCCGCGACCATCTCGGGCTGGACGCGCACGGTCGACACCGACGAGCACGCGCCGAACGTGATCGCGGTCGCGACCGCGAGCGCGAGCGTGCATGCGCGGGCCATACGTCGTGCAGGCTAACACGGGTCGATGATAGGATCGCGATAGTGGTCTGGAGGCTCGCCACTGTCGTATCGCTCGTGCTCGCGCTCGCGAGCGCGGTCCGAGCGGATGCGCCCGGTCCGGAAGAAGCGCTCGACAAGAAGATCGTCGTCTGGCGCTTCGACGCGCTCGGCATCGACGCCGAGATCGTCCAGCGGCTCGAGACGCTGTTCCGGCTCGAGCTCGAGCGGCTCGATCGCGCGCCACTGCCGTCGCGGCGCGACATCGAGAGCAAGCTCTCGACGAACGAGCAGGGCTGCGCGGGCGACGACAAGTGCCTCGCGGCGATCGGCAAGCGGCTCGGCGTCGACTTCGTGGTCACCGGCACGGTCGGCTCGCTCGGCGACAACTACGTGCTCAACATCAAGGCGGTCGAGGTCGCGAGCGGCAAGTCGCAGCGCATCCAATCGCCGCCGCTCAAGGGCACGCCCGACGAGCTGATCGAAGGCGTGCGGGTCGCCGCGTACAGCTTGCTCGCGCCCGAGCAGCTGCACGGCGCGCTGCAGATCCAGAGCGATCTGATCGGCGCTGCGGTCACGCTCGACGGCAAGCCGCTCGGCAAGACGCCGCTCGCGAACCAAGGCGTGATCGGCAAGCTCGCGCTCGGCAAGCACCAGCTCCACGTCGAAGCGAGCGACTACGCGCCGTTCGACGATGTCGTCGAGGTGCACTTCCAGAAGGTCAGCCCCGTGGTCGTGCGCCTGGTCGGCACCACCGACACGATCAGCACCGGCCGCACGATCTATCAGGACAAGAAGCCGATCTACACGCGCACGTGGTTCGTGGTCGGTGCCGCCGTCGTCGCGGTCGCGCTCGGTTTCGTGATCGGCTGGAGCGCCGAGAACTACCACTGCTCGGGCATGGACCCCATGCAATGCAAGTGAGGATCGCCGCGCTGGTACTGGTGCTCGGCGAGCTGGTCGCGCACGCCGATCACACGATCGCGGTCGCGCCGCTGTCGACGCTCGGCGCCGAGGATAAATCGGCGGCGACGAAGAAGATGCTCGGCGACATCGAGCGCGCGATCGCCGGCTTGCCCGGCAACAAGGTGGTCGCGGCCGCGCAGGTCGCACAGGCGATCGATCGCGCGAAGAAGCCGCAGCTCAAGGCGTGCGAAGGCGACGCGGCGTGCTTGGCCGAGCTCGGCAAGCTCGTCGGCGCCGACGTCGTGGTGACCGGCGAGGTCGGCGGGCTCGGCGATTCACGCGTGATCTATCTCGGTGCGACCGACGTCGCCTCGGGCAAGGAGCTGCGCTCGACCACGTACACGCTCGGCGCGACCGACGACGGTGGCGGCGCGAGCGGCGCGGCGATCCGCTTGCTCGAGCCCGATCACTATCGCGGCACCCTGCGGTTTGCGATCGACGTTCCGGGCGCGACCGTGTTCGTCAACGGCGCGAAGGTCACGCCATCGCCGAAGGGCGAGCTCGCGCTACCCGTCGGCACGCAGGCGGTGCGCATCACGCAGCCCGAGTATCACGACTTCATCAAGTTCATCGACGTGCCCTACGGCAAGACGATCGACGTGCCGGTCCGAATGCAGGAGTATCCGATCGTCGAGCACGACGTGAAGGCAAAGCCGACGAGCCGCGATCACATCGTCTACATCCTGCCGCCGCTGTGGCGCCGCCCATACGTCGCCGGGCCGGCGATCGTGGTGCTCGCGATCGTGGTCGGCGTGATCGCGTACGAGGTGATGCCGCAGCACGTCGGCAGTCCAACCGAGTGCCGTCCGATCGGCGGCACCGGCAACTGCAACTGAGTCAGCGCAACATGCCGGCGAGCTGATTGAGCCGCTTGTTGGCCGCCGCGAAGTCGCCGTCGCCGAACTTCGAGATCACGTCGCTCAAGATCGAGCTGAGCTGCTGCGTCGTCGCCGCGTCTTGCTTGCTGCTCTTGATCTGATCTTGCAGCCTCGCGATCTTGGCCTGGATGAACGTGCGGCTGATCTGGATCGAATCGACCGTGCTCGCGAGCTGAGCCGCCGCGAAGTACGCCTTGCTCATGTCGTTGTCGTTGAGCGCCTTGCCCGCCTCGGATTCGAGCTGTTGCGCCGGGCCCGGCAGATCGCCGACGAGCAGACCCTTCTTCTGCATCGCGGCCTTCGCGCGCGCGACCAGGTCGCTGACATCCCGTTTGGTGTAGTTGCCGCCTTTGGTGGGCGCTTGGATCACGACGGGCGGCGCGGCCACGCACGAATCCTTCCAGCGCTGCGCGAGGTCGGCATCGCGCTGGACCAGTTGCTTCTCGCGGTCGGCGACACGCGCTTCGCGGTCGGCGAGCGACCGCTCGCGGCTCGCGATGTCGGCTTCGCGGCCGGCGACGGTCGCCGAACGATCGCCGCTGACCTTGAGCTCGTCGAGCTTGGTGTTCAGCTGCGTCAGCTCGTTCGGGCTCGTGTCGAGCTGCGTATTGATGTCGGCGAGCTGCTTCTTCTGCGCGCTCGCATCGCTGCCCGCAGCTTCCATCGTCTTGATGTCGGTCTCGAGCTTGTCGCGATCGGTCTTGAGCTGTTCCTGTTTCTGCAGGAGCTTGTCGCGCCGCGCGAGCAACTCTTGTTGTGCCTTGAGCGCGGCCGGATCCGGCGCGGCCTCGGCATCGCCCTTGTTCTTGCAGCCTGCCCACAGACAGACGGCGACGACGAGCCAGGCTCCACGCATGCTCCGCAATTGTACTACAGTCGCCGCATGCTCCTCTATCACGACCCGACGGCGCTCAATCCGCGCCGGGTCCGCATCTTCTTGGCCGAGAAAGGCGTGGCATACGACACGATCGAAGTCTCGATCGCGAAGGGCGCGAACCTTACCGACGACTACCGCAAGAAGAACCCGATCTCGCTGCTGCCCGTGCTGGAGCTCTCGGACGGCCGCATCCTGCGCGAGTCGATGGCGATCTGCCGCTTCATCGAAGAGGAGTATCCGACCCCGAACCTGTTCGGCGCGACCGCGTGGGAGCGCGCGACGATCGAGCAGTGGAACCGCCACGCGGAGCTCGAGCTCCTCATCCCGATCGCGCAGATCTTTCGCAACACGCACACGTTCTGGCAGAGCCGGATCAAGCAGGCGCCCGAATTCGGCGAGATCATGCGCCAGCTCACCGATGCGCGGCTCGATTGGTTCGAGCGCGAGCTCGGCGGCCGCCCGTACATCGCCGGCGACAGGTTTTCGGTCGCCGATATCACGGCCGTGTGCGCGATCGACTTCGCGCGGATCTCGAAGATCCGCCTCGATCCGACCAAGCAGCCGAACCTGTCGGCGTGGCACGCGCGCGTGAGCACGCGACCGTCGATGACGGCGTAGTCAGCGCTCGCCGCGATCGTAATTCGCGCGAGACGTCCGGATCACCTCGAGCGCGTGCTCCTTGCCGTAGAACTCCTCGACGTCGACCATCTTCTCCTCGAGGACCTTGTAGTCGCGAAAGAACCGATCGAGCTCTTTGGTGATGTGCGGCGGCAGCTCTTCGAGCTTTTGGTACGACGCGTACGCCGGATCGTCGATGCATACCGCGATGATCTTGTCGTCGCCGCCTTTGTCGTCGATCATGCGGAGTCCGCCGATCGTCCGCGCGCGCACGATCGTCAGCGGCGCGACGGCCTCTTGCATGAGCACGAGCACGTCGAGCGGATCGCCGTCGTCGGCGTGCGTGCGCGGGATGAACCCGTAGTTCGCGGGATAGTGGACGGCGCTGTAGAGCACGCGATCGAGGCGCAAGAGGCCGGTCGGCTTGTCGACCTCGTACTTGTGGTGCGAGCCCTTCGGGATCTCGATCACCGTCGGCATGCCTGTCGCGAGATCGCCGGTGACCTCGATATCGTGGACCGGGTGCATGCGCGCAGATTATCTGACTTGCGCCGCCGCGAGCTGACCGCACGCCGCGGCGACGTCGCTCCCACCCGAATAGCGGCGATGGCTCGGCAAGCCGAGCGCGGCGCGATAGTCGGCCTCGCGTCCGGAGCGTGCGAAGGCGTCGGTGTTCTCGCCGTCGCTTCGATCCGCGTTGTACGCGATGATCGAGATCCGCGGCATCCGGCCGGTCTCGGCGGCGAACGCGCGAGCTCGCGCGGCGATCGCACGCGCATCGTCGTCGCTGTCGTTGACGCCGGCGAGCAGCGTGATCGCCCACATCGGTGAGAGCCCCGTCGCGCGCGCGTGATCGGCGGCCGCGGCGAGCACGTCGTCGAGCGAATGCGCGCGATCGATCGGCATGATCGATCGGCGGGTCTCGCGCGCCGAGTGAACCGACAGCGCGAGCCGAACATTCGGCGCCGCGGCGGCGAGCTTGCGGATGCCGCTCGGCAGGCCGGCGGTGCACACGGTGATGGCCCGCGCGTCGATGCCGAGCGCGCTCGGCTCCTGCATCACGGAGATCGCATCGAGCACGGCATCGAGGTTCGCGAGCGGCTCGCCCATGCCTTGAAAGACGACGCCGTGCACGCGGCCGCTCGGCAGCCGCGACCGCACGACGCGGACCTGCTCGACGATCTCCCACGCCTCGAGGTTGCGCTGCAGGCCCATCCGCCCGGTCGCGCAAAACGCACACGCGAGCGCGCAGCCGACCTGCGAGCTCACACACACGCTGAACCGCGACGGATCCTCGAGCGGGATCCGCACGGTCTCGAACCGCGCGCCGTCGGGCGCCGCGAACAAGTACTTCACGAACGGATCGATCGCGCTCGGGGTTGCGGTCACGAGCTCGAGCACGGGCACGCAGCCGGCTTCGCGCACCGCGTCGGCCGCGACGCGACGGATCGCCGAGCTGGCGGCGACCGGCTCGCCGCGATGGACCTGGGCGATCAGCTTGCGCGCTTCGGCCAACGTGACGACCGGCACGAGCCGCGCCAAACGTTCAGGTGTGATGGCCTGCAGTGCGAGCATTTCCGCGAGGTTGTAAACACTACACTTTGCGGCGCCGCGAGCCACCAGGTAACCTTCAAATGTGGCGTATCCGCAGGTGATCCGCGTCTTCGCGACCTCGCAAGACCCCGATTTCGACGGTCCTTGGCAGGCCCGAACCCCGTCGAACAGCACGGGTTCGGCGGTCGTCATCGGGCCAGGCCTCATGCTGACCGGGGCTCACGTCGTCGCCAACGCGACGTTCTTGCAGATCCAGAAGCTTTCGCAGCCCGACAAGGCGATCGCGCGCGTCAAAGCGGTCAATCACGATTGCGACCTCGCGCTGCTCGAGGTCGTCGATCCGCCGAATTTCTTGTCGGATATCGAGCCGGCCGAGCTCGGCGAGATGCCGCGCCTGCGCGACGAGGTCGCGGTCGTCGGCTTTCCCGTCGGCGGCGAAGAGATCTCGATCACCGAAGGCGTCGTGTCGCGCATCGAGGTCCAGCGCTACAGCCACTCGCAGCGGCACTTGCTCGCGGTCACGGTCGATGCGGCGATCAACGCCGGCAACAGCGGCGGCCCGGTGTTCGGCGACGGCAAGGTCGTCGGCATCGCGTTCCAGAAGCTGACCGGCGTCGACAACATCGGCGAGATGGTGCCGCCGCCGATCATCCGCAGCTTTCTCGACGGTGTCGTCAAAGGCAAGCGGCCCGAGATCCCGGCGCTCGGCATCACGACGCAAAACCTCGAGAACCCGCTCCTGCGCAAGCAGCTCGGGCTCACCGGCGACGAAAAAGGCGTCGTCGTGCTCCACGTCGATCACGCGGGCTCTTCCGACGGCGTGCTGCAGCCGCGTGACGTGATCACGTCGGTCGACAACCTCAAGATCGCGAACAACGGCACGGTCCAGTTCATGGGCCGCTATCGCACGCGCTACGACGTCGTGCTCGGCAACCGCTACATCGGCGACACCGTCGAGCTCGAGATCAAGCGCGATGGCAAGCCCAAGACCGTCGAGGTCGAGCTGCAGAGATGGGCGCCGCTCGTGCCGCGCGCGCGCTACGACCTGCCGCCGCAGTTCTTCGTCTATGCCGGCCTCGTGTTCCAGCAGCTCACGCGCGACTACCTGACCACGTGGGATAAGTGGTGGAACAAAGCGCCCAAGGAATTCCTCAACTACTACTACTTGGGATTCAGGACGCGCGAGCAGCACGAGGTCGTGATCCTCACGCAGGTCCTCGCCGACGAGATCAACGTCGGCTACGCGCACCTCTATAACGAGGCGGTCGCGACGCTCGACGGCCGCGCGCCGCTCGACATGGAAGACTTCGTCGCCCGGCTGACGGCCGCGCGCGGCGTCGTCGAGATCGTCACGACGTCGGGCGGCATGATCGTGCTCGACACCGACGAGGTCCGCAAAGCGACGCAGCGGATCATGGCGCGCTATCACATCCCGCGCGACCGCACGCCCAGTTTGCCGGGCGCGCAACCGTCGGCCGTGGTAGCTGCGTGACATGAAAGCGCTGTTCGCGATCGCGCTCGTGTTGCCGGCGTGCGGCGACAACATCGGCAAGCTCGCGTACACGTGGAACGACGACAAGCTGCTGTGCAGCACACCGGTCGACGACTACGAAGAGGCGCCGAACTGGGGCGACATCGACGACCAGCTCGCCGCCGCGGCGCACTACGGCTGGGTCGCGCTCTACCACGCGCACGTCCCCGGCACGACCGTCTCGCGCGCCACGCTCGAGCGCTTGTTCGACGACGCCGATGCGCAGCACCTCGACTACGTCGAATTTCGCGAGCTCGTGCCCGGCCCTCCGCGCGCCGGCATCGCGTTCGCGTTCGACGACGACGAGCCCGACGCGTGGACCTCGGTTGCCGACATCATCGCGGAGCACCACGCGCGCATCACGTTGTTCGTCACGCGCTGGCAGGGCATCGACGACACCGGCCGCGCCGAGATCAAGCAGTTCTTCGACGACGGCGCCGATGTCGAGCCACATACCGTCAACCACATCCACGCGCCCGACTACGTCGGCAAGAACGGCCTCGACGCGTACATGGCCGATGAGGTCCTGCCATCGTTTCAAGTGCTGACCGATGCCGGCTATCCGCAAGCGGCATCGTTCGCGTATCCATTCGGCGATCATTCCGCCGAGCTCGATCGCGCGCTGCTCGAGATCGTCGGCACCGTGCGCACGACGCCGGGCCAGTGCGATCAGCGATGAAATGGCACGTCGAGCTCACGCGCGAGCGGTTTGCCGAGCTCGCGCAGCACGTCGAGTGGGCGGTGCTGACGCAGCATGCTCGGATCGTCGCGATGCCGGCGCGTTCGGTCGGCCGATTGCCGGCGGCGCGTGCGATCGCAGTCGCGGCGACCGCGCTCGTCGCGATGGTGATCGTGCGCTGGAAGATCCCATCGCTGTCGGCGATCGCCCAGGCCGGCGAGCTCGCGTTCGGCTTCGTGCTCGCGGTCTGGTTCGTCGTGCTGCTGCAGCGCTCGCGATCGCCGCAACGCGTGGTCGCCCGGATTCGGCCGGCCGTCGCGAGAACCCTCGCGCCGTTCGCGCGCCAGCTGCCGGTGCAGCTCGACTACGAGCTCGATGTCGGCCGGCTCGAGGTGACGAGCGACCGCCGGATCCGACGCGTCGGCGCGCTGACCGCGCACACCGCGATCATCGCGGTCGACGTGTGCGCGCTGTTCAAGCACCGGCTCTCGCGCATGCCCTATCGCCTGATCCATCGTCCGCCGCCGGAGCTGCTCGAGCTGCTCCGCGCTCGCGACACCGACGTCGTCGCGATCGACGGCCCGCCCGCCGGCTACGCCGACGCGCTACCCGCAGCCCGCCAGCTGTAACCCCTGAGCTCGGCTCGATTGATCCGATCCCACCGATCTGGAATGCAGAAACGTCGGCTGTCTCGACAGATCTGACATGCACGTGTCAACGCGGGCGAACTCTGGGCCTAGTCGAGCTCGACGAGCAAATCGCCGGTGTCGACGGCCTGAGTCGCTTGCTTGTGGATCGCTTTGACGGTGCCGCCGTGCTCGCTCACGATCTCGTTCTCCATCTTCATCGCCTCGAGCACGATCACCGGCGTGTGCGCCGCGATGACGTCGCCGACGGCGACGAGCACCTTGACGACCTTGCCCGCGATCGGCGCGCGAAGTGCCTCTCCCGATGCGCGCTCGCGTGGCTGTGCCGCCTTTGCGAGCGCGCGATGCAGCGCATCCTCGACCTGAAGCACGACCTCGCTCGCGCCGACCGAGGCGGCGATGCCGGTGCGGCGCTTGTCGAGATCGACGAGGTGCTGGCGACCGTCGACGATGATCGACCACGTTCCGGGCCGGATCGCCTTTGCCTGCGCGTCTTTCGCGACGCCGTCGATCGTGACGCGCACGCTGCCACTATCGAGATCACCCTCGATCACCACGCTGCGCTCGCGGCCTTCGGCGGTGACGATGTGCTCGCGCTTCATGGACGGGTAGGTTATGCCCGTGGTAAGCGCGAGTCACGTGCCGCACAGACTCGAAGCCGAATTGCTCGAGCGAAAGATCGTAGTCTGCGTCGGCTCCGGCGGCGTCGGCAAGACGACGACGGCGGCGGCGCTCGCGCTCGCGGCCGCGCGCCGCGGCAAGAAGACGTTGGTGCTGACGATCGATCCGGCGAAGCGCTTGGCGAACTCGCTCGGCCTCGCCGAGCTCGGCCACGACGTGCAAGAGGTCGATCCCGCGCTCGTCGCGCCGGGCGCGCCGAAGCCGGGCGGCCGGCTGTTCGCGATGATGCTCGATCAAAAGGCCGCGTTCGATGAGGTCGTGCGCACGCACGCGAAGGATCCGGCCGCGGTGCACCGCATCCTGGCGAACCCGGTCTACAGCCAGATCTCGAGCACGCTCGCCGGTGCGCAGGAATACGCCGCGATGGCGACGCTGCACGACTTCGATCGGACCGGCGCGTGGGACACGATCGTCGTCGACACGCCGCCGACCGCAAACGCGCTCGACTTTCTCGATGCGCCGCGCAAGCTCGCCGAGGCGATCGATTCGCCGGCGATCGAGTGGTTTCGCAAGCTGCAAGGCGGCAGCGGCGGCGGCTGGTCGCTCGTCGGCAAGACGGGCTCGTTCGTGCTCAAGCGGTTAGCCAAGTTCGTCGGCACGCAGTTCGTCAACGACATCTCGGTGTTCTTCACCGAGTTCAGCGACATCCTCGGCGGGTTTCGCACGCGCGCCGATGAGACCTACGCGCTGCTGCGCCAGCCGAAAGTTGGCTTCGTGCTGGTCGCGAGCCCCGAGGCGATCGCCGTGCGCGAGGCGCTGTTCTTTCACGACAAGCTCGTCGCGGCCGGCATGCCGTTCGTCGGCTTCATCGTCAACAAAGTCCACGCGCACCTGCCGGTGAAGCTCGGCGAGGGCGGGCGGAGCGATGCCGCGCAGCAGCTCGCGACGTTGCTCGCGGCCGATCCGGCGGTCGCCGCGCTCGGCCTGTCGGGCACCACGTACGCGATGGCCGCGCGCGCGCTGCTCGTCGCGCATGGCGAAATCGAGACGCTCGCCGACGCCGACCGCTCCGCCATCGCCAAGCTCGCCGCGGCCGGCGGCTCGAGCTCGCTGCTCGTCCAGGTGCCGCTCTTGCGCGATGACGTTCACGACGTCGCGCGGCTCACCGGGCTCGAGCGCTACCTGTTCGCTTGACCGCGAACAGCGACCACGCGTCGATGTCGCGATCGTTCGGCACGCCGATCGCGGCGATCACGCCCGTGCCGCGCCGCTCGACGACCGCGAGCGTGCCGTCGGTCGCGAGCCAGCGCGTGACATCGTCGGAGCGCTCGACGATGAAGCCGGTCACGAGATCGGCCATCGCGAGCTCGAGCGCGTCGCGCATGCGTTCGGCGTCGGCGTCGCTCGCCCACTCGCTGCGCCAGATCGCCGCCGTGCCGATGCCATAGCCGCACGTGATCGCGAGGTCGCCGCGCCAGCCGGCCGTGGCTTCGCGGGCGCTCGTCCGCGACGCACCGTGCGTGGCGAGCAGCTCGCGCGCACCGAGCTCGCCGAATTCGGTCGAATCGATCAGCGCACACGCGGCGTTGGGCTCGGCGGTGAACTCGACCGGCGTGACGTGCATGCCCGGATGCAACAGCTCCGCGGTCGAGCTCGGCGGGTGCGCCCAGATCCGGTCGACCGCGCGCCAACTCGTGCGGCGCGCCGCGGCGAGCCGACTGAACGCCGGATCATCGGCGGCGCCGACGAGCTCGCCGACGACGTCGGCATCGCTCCAGATCGGCGGTTTGGCCGCGCGCACGAGCGACAGATCGATCGCGAGCGCCTCGGCATCGGCACTCTCGAGCGCCTCGTACGCACGCCGCGCATCATCAGATCCCGCGCGGGGAAACCGCTGCTCGACGAGCGCGCGGTCGAGCGCGGCCGCGATCGCGAGCTCGGGTGCATCGGGTCGCGCGATCACGGCGCTGCCGTCGTAGTACGCGTCGACGATCTCG
>DATBAS010000220.1:0-11918 GCA_036271395.1 Kofleriaceae bacterium | reverse complement strand
GCGTCCATGTTCTCGACGGTGCCCTTCTCGCACGAGAAGCCGGCGATGTAGCGCGCGGTCTTGCCGTCGAGCGTCTTGGTGTCGATGAACGTGCGCGAGCAGTTGTTCGGGCAGAAGTTGCAGCGCGTGTGCTCGTCGTTGATCGACACGTACTCGATCTGGATCGCCTGATCGAGGCCGACGAACGTGGTCTTGTTGCGGCGGCGCGTCACGCGCAGCGCTTCGAACGCGGCGCCGATCGCGCCGGCTTCGCCGCAGTGCGGGTGCAGATAGACTTCGGCGTTCGGCACGCGCTTCTCGATGTAGTCGACCTGCGCCTTGAGCGCGGCGACGTTCTTCTGCGTGCCGCCTTGCAGCACGAACACGCGGCCGAGCTCGGCCATGCGCGGGATCTGCACGACGTACTGCCAGATGTTCTTCGGCAGCACGAGCGCCAAGCCGGCGAGCAGCTCTTCTTTCGCGTAGCCCTCTTTCTGGAAGTTCACGCGATCCGAATCCAAAAACACGGCGCAGCCGTATGAAAACTTCGGCGCGAGCCGCGCTTCGAACGCGACGTCGGCGTACTGCTTGACCGGGATGCCGAACTGATCGGCCATCGCCTGCAGCAGCATGCCGTTGCCGGCGCTGCAGCTGTTGCTGAGCCGGAAGTTCTTGACGTCGCCGTTCTGCATGAACATCACCTTGATGTCCTGGCCGCCGATGTCGCAGATGACATCCACGGCCGGGAACCAGCGCTTCGCGCTCATCATGTGCGCGACGGTCTCGACGATGTTCGCGTCGGCGCCGAGCGACTTCTCGAGCACGTCGCCGGCATAGCCGGTCACGCCGAAGCCGGTGACGTCGAGCTCTGCGCCCTGATCCGTCGCCCACTGCTTCATGTCCGCGAACATGTCCTTCATGTCCTGGATCGGGTTGCCCTTCGAGAGCGTGTACACCTTCTTCAAGATGTTCTCGTTCTCGTCGATGAACACGCACTTGCTCGACGTCGAGCCGCCGTCGAGGCCGATCACGCCGCGATACGTCTTGCCGGCTTCGAGCTTCGCGTCGTCGTAGTCAGGAGTCTTGTACTTCTCGATGAACGCGTCGCGCTGCTCGGCCACCTCGACGAGGCCCGGACCCGCGCTCTCGCCGAGCTTGCTCTTGCGGCCGTGGTTGATGAACTCTTCGAGCGGCTCGAGGCCGCGATACGCGCCGACCGTCTCGGCCTCGTAGAGCCCGAACAGGACGGCGCCGTACGCGGCGTAGAGATCGCTGTTCTTCGGCACGAAGATCAGCTCCTCGATCGGCACGGTCTTGTCGTACTCGTAGCCGCGCTCCGCCCACGCCTCGGGGATGCGCAACCGCCAGCACTCTTGCAGGAACGGCAGGTACGTGTTCGGACCGCCGAGCAAGAGCACCTTGCTCTTGAGCGTGTTGCCGCGCGTGAGCACGGCGAGGTTCTGGCTGACGATCGCGTCGGCCAGCGAGTTCATGATCTCGGTGCGCGGGATGCCCGACTTCACCAAGTTGACGATGTCGGTCTCGGCGAACACGCCGCACTTCGCGGCGACGTGGTGGAGCTTGCTCGGGTCGAACTTGAGGCCCGGCACTTCTTCGCGCGGAATGCCGACCTTGAGCACGCACTTGTCGATCGTCGCGCCGGTGCCCGACGCGCACTTGTCGTTCATCGAGGTCTGGGCGGTCTTGTCGCCGGTCTCCTCGTTCTTCTTGAACATGATGATCTTGGCGTCTTGGCCGCCGAGCTCGATCACGCTGCCGACGTCGGGGTGGAGCTTCTCCACGGACATCGTGACCGCGTTGACCTCCTGCACGAACTTCGAGCCGAGGATCGGCGCGATCGGCGAGCCACCCGAGCCGGTGATGAACGTGCGGATCTGCTCGTTCTTCAGCGTCGGAAACGCGGCGTGGATCTCCTTGAGCATCTCGCGCGTCATCTCGGGTTGACGCGTCTCGTGGCGCAGGTACTTGCTCCACAAGATCTCTCTGGTCGTCGGATCGACGACGGTCATCTTCACGGTCGTGGATCCGACGTCGATGCCGATGACGACTTTCTCGGGCGTATTCATGCGATGGGTCCTCTTGGGAGAACTAGACTGACGCGTCAGTCTGGCCGGAGGACTATAACTAGACTGACACGTCAGTCCAGAACTAAGTGTCGGCAACGTAAGATCTCTTGGCGCGTAACCAGCTGCGCACCGCGTCGGCGATTGCGCACTCAGTCGTTGTCAGGCGTTGGGCACGCCGCCGGAGGCGCAAAGCCGATTCGCTTGGCGCCGCGATCGAAGACGACCGTGCCGTGCCGCATCGCGAGGTCGCCGATCGAGCTGTAGTTGTCGCGCACGTCGAGACCCGGGCACACGCGATCCGGTGGCATCGGCACCGCGTACGACTCCGACGCCGGCACGGTCATCGTCAGCCCGTTGTCGAGCTCGATCGTCAGCGGCGGCAGGAACCGCAGAAACGCCGGCTCGAGAGGCACGCAGCTCGAGCTCGCGAACCACGCGGCCGCGGATCCGCCGGCGACCGCTCGAAACATCGCATCGCGATCGAGCTCGGCGGTGATCGCGTCGAACGTCGCTTGCGGCACGACCAACCCGGCCGCGCCGCTGTCGACCGCGGCGACGGTCTCGGGTGGGAGCTCGACGTGCGCCGAGCCAACGTCGATGCCGTGCAACGCGACGTTGTAGCTCGAATCGCTCGCGACGTACTGCGCCGACCCCGCGCCGTCGTAACCGCCGAGCCACAGCGTGCCGGAGCTCGCGCACTTGTGCATCGCGAACACGTCCGGAACGCCGGTGCGCGCGAGCGCGTCGAGCCAGCTGGTCGCGCCCGAGCCCGCGAGCCCGATGATACCGTCCGCGTGGATCGTTTCGCCGATGACGACGATCGAAGACTCGTCGGTCATCGCGAACATCGTGATCGGCGCGCCGAGCTGATCGACACCGACCGTGTCGATGTACGCGTCGCCCGTCCAGCCGAACGTGCCTTCGTCGTAGGCGCCGCGAGCCTGACGGTGCAAGTTGGTCGCGTGCCGGCCCGGCTTGTAATACGCCGTCGTGCCGTCGCGGCCGCACGCCGCGCACGCCGGGCTCGCAACCGCGAGCAGCTCCGAGCCGGTGTCGACCGCGAGCCCGAACGATTCGCCGCCGACGTCGAACCGGCCGACGTAGCGGCCGACGGCGCCGGTGAGCGGAATCGCGACCGGAGCGTTCGGCGGCGACGGCATTTGGGGTGGAGGCGTGCACGCAACCGCAGCGAGCAGGATCGCGAGTAAGCGCATACTCGGTCAGGACGGCAACTCCGGCGGCGTTGCACCGGCGAGACCTGGCAATTTCAGGCGAGGACGCCGCGCAGCGCGACCGTCAGGAGCTCGTCGACCGCCGCAGCGACCGGCGGCGCATCGGGTTGCGTGACCAGTAGCTCGACGACGCCGCGGATCATGCCGAGCATCGCGGCGGCGAGCAGCTCGGGCTGGACCTTGCGCAACAGCTTGATCTCCTGGCCCGACTCGAACGCGCGGCGCAGCAAGTCGCGAATCTCGCCGAAGAACTGATCGAGCCGCTCGGCGGCCTCGGCATCGGGCGTGTGACCGGCCGAGAGCAACAGCATCGCGAGCGCGCGATCCTGCACGACGTACTCGACCGCATCGATCACCTGCGCGCGCAGCTGTAGCTGCGGCGGGATCTTGGGATCGTCGACCTCGATGCGGTGCATGTGGCGGCGCAGCTCCGCCATCGCCTGATCCAAGATCGACGAGAACACGGCCGACTTGCTCTCGAAGTAGAGATAGAACGTGCCGCGCGCGATGTCGGCGCGCTCGATGATCGCGTGGATCGACGCGCCGTGATAGCCGGCCTCGGCGAACACGTACTTCGCGGCCTCGAGGATCTGTGCGCGCCGCTCGCGCTTCAGCGGATCCAAGACGACGATATCTCGTCCCGCGGCCACGTTAGCCGCCTCGACGGCTCTGGTACGCGACGATCGCCGCTTCGACTCCCGAGTACATGCGGCGCCACGTCAGGCGCTGATCGGCGATCCGGCCGCCGTCCTCGCAGTGACTCGCGATCTCCGCTTCGAGCGCGAGCGCGAACGGCGCGCAGTCGGCGTAGAGATTGATCTCGTCGTAGACGCCGTGCGACAGCGCCGTGAAGTTCGCCGAGCCGACATCGGCCCAGCGATGATCGATGACGACGACTTTGCTGTGCACCATGCGCGGCAACAGCACGATCGTGAGGTTCTGCGGCGCGCCGGTGATGCGCATGAGCGCGTCGCAGGTCGCGCGATTCGTCGCGCCGAGCACGTCGGCCTGATCGGCGGTGACGAGCTTGACGTGGACGCCGCGCTGGACGGCGCGGCCGAGCGCGGCGGTGAAGCGGCGATCGCCGAGGTACGCCATCTCGATCGTCAGCGATTCCTGTGCGGCGTCGATCAGCGCGAGCCGATGGCTGATCATCGGGCAGCTCTTCTTGCGGTGCGCCTCGCGCGAATGGACGAGAAAATCCAAGCCGCGCGACGGATCGAACTCGTCGTGGCCGGCCATGCGTTCGCGCAGCCGCGCGACGTGCTCGGAGCCTTCGGCTTCGACCATCACGTCGAGCCACTCGTTGCGGTGGTTGTCGCCGATGCCCATCGAGCCGAGCGCCAAATAGCGATCGTCGACGATGTAGATCTTGCTGTGATCGAACCGCTTGCGCATGTGCTCGACGGTGATCTTCGGGTGCGCCAAGATCTTGTCGGCGAGCGGGCTCGGCCGCTGCTTGAACGAGCCCGGCGTGCGATACACCGCGCCCAAGAACCACGCCTGGATGCCGCGGATCGGATCGACGCGTTTGTGGAAGAAGCTCTGCTTGTTGCCGCCCGTGTACTCGTAGACCGCCGCGATGCGATCCTTGTGGATGAGCACGTCGGCGCCGCGATCGGCGGCCGCCAGCACGGCTTCGCCGAGCAAGTTGCCGGCGTCGTCGTCGCGCCACAAGAACGCGCGGATCTCGACCGATTTTTCCGCCGAGCGCACGCGCGCCAAGATCGCCTGGAACGCCGCATCGCCGGAGCCGAGCACGCGCAACCCGGTGCCGTCCGGCCCGCTGTCGATCGGCGTCGATACCGAGTGCAGCGGCGTCGGCAACCCCACGGGCTGCATCTGGCGCACGCGTCGCGCCCGCCGCCGACCGAACGAACGACGAGGTACTGCCGGTCGCGCCATCTGGTAACCCATACGGTTAACCCGGCGGCAACGATCGGTCAATTATGAATGTGAAAGGCCGCTTACGGCCTGACCGAGACGCCGAACATCACGACGGCCGACGAGTCATCGTCGAGGTTGTCGCCGGTCAGACCGACGCCGAGATCGACCGAGACGTGGCGCGTCGCGAACCGGCCGCCGACGATCGCGAACGGCGCCGCGATGTCGCCGACCTCGACCAGCAGGCGCGCCCACGACCCGCCGAACAACAGATCGACGTGGCCGTAGAAGCTCGTCGAGGAATCGGAGCCATCGCCGCCGTCGGCGTAGCGCACCACGCCGAGGCCGAACGACATCAGCAGCTGCTCGTTGACCGCGAGCGCGAGATCGCCGCCGACCGTGAGGTAGCCGCCTTCGAACGGCTCGGTGTCGTCGAGGTTCGCGTTCGCCCAGTGATACGCGGCCGCGGCCGAGAGCGCGTAGCGCGGGCCGCGCGCGACCCGCACGCGGACGCCACCGCCGAGCGCCTCGAAGCGGTCGCCGAGCGCGTCGATGCCATCGACCGAGAGCTCGACGCCGCCGCCGACGCCAACCGCGACCGACAGATCGGTGCCCTTCTCCAGCAACGTGCGCAGCCCGAGCTCGACCTGACCGGCGCCGAGCACGACGCCGGTGTCGAACGCGAAGCCGCGGTCGGACGCCGCGTCGCCGCGCGTGACCGTGTCGAGCTCGTTCGGCGCGGGCGCGATCTGCGTGGTGGTGAACTGGCTCGGATTCGTCATGCCCGGCGGATCGGCGTACGCGGCGGCCGATCCCGTGACGAGCGCGACGAGCCAGAACAAACGCATGCGTTGCGTGCAGCAACCTCCGTGCCTTGGTAGATGCGAGCAATGCCGGGCAGTTCGCCGGCGCAGGCGACAGGTTTTCGAGGGTAGTGCGACTTTTCCGACGTTCGCGATCGCAACGGGGCGAGTTGCCAAACGCAGCGTCGGCATCGCCCAGACCGCGATGTCGCGCACTTGCGAGTGGCCTCGCGCTTGCTGTTAGCCGCGCGCGTGTGCGACGTCGTCCTCACCAAGATCCGCAAGGTCTACGACGGCCAGACGCGGCCGGTGATCCCCGAGCTCGACTTGAGCGTCGATGGCCGCAAGATGGTCGTGCTGGTCGGCCCGTCGGGGTGCGGCAAGTCGACGACGCTGCGCATGGTCGCCGGGCTCGAAGAGCCGACCAGCGGCGCGATCTCGATCGACGGCCGCGACGTCACGCAGCTGCCGCCGGCGGAGCGCGACATCGCGATGGTGTTCCAGAGCTACGCGCTCTACCCGCACATGAGCGTGTTCGAGAACATGGCGTTCGGGTTGCGCATCGCGCACCTGCCCGAAGCGGAGATCAAGAAGCGCGTCGAGCGCGTCGCGGCGAGCCTCGGGCTCGAGAGCTATCTCCAGCGCCGGCCCAAGGCGCTCTCGGGCGGCCAGCGCCAACGCGTCGCCATCGGCCGCGCGGTCGTGCGCCAGCCCAAAGTCTTCTTGTTCGACGAGCCGCTGTCGAACTTGGACGCGAAGCTGCGCGGCGAGATGCGGCGCGAGATCGCGCGCATCCACAAAGACTCGAACGCGACGGCGATGTACGTCACGCACGATCAGATCGAAGCGATGACGCTCGCCGATCAGATCGTGGTGCTCAAGGATGGCGTCGTGCAACAGATCGGCACGCCGCTCGAGATCTACGAGCGGCCCGCGAATCGCTTCGTCGCCGGCTTCTTCGGCACACCGACGATGAACTTTCTCGCCGCGGATCTCGCGCAGACCGGCGAGCGCTCGAGCGCGCGCGGCGCGGGCTTCGAGATCCCGATCGATCGCCTGCCGAAGCTGCGCCCGGCGACCGCGGCCAACTTCGACTCCGGCAAAGTCGTCGTCGGCATTCGGCCGGAGCGGCTATCGCTCGAACAAAAGCGCGACGACGTCTCGCTCTCCGGCGAGGTCGCGATGCGCGAAGTGCTCGGCGCCGAGATCGTGCTGCACGTCGAATCGGCGGCCGGCCCGCTGACCGTGCGCACCGACGCGAGCTCGGCGCCGCGTCCCGGCGACACCGTGCAGGTGTGGCTCGATCCGCACGCCGTGCACCTGTTCGACGGCGCGACCGAAATCCGGATCTGATGCGCTGGTTGCTCGTCCTCGCCATGCTGGTCGCGTGCAGCAACGCGAACGGCATCGTGCTGTGGCACGCCTACAACGGCGCGGAGCGCGCCGCGCTCGAACAGACCGCGGTCGCGTGGAACGCGCAGCATCCGGACGAGCCGATCACGCTCGTCGCGGTGCCGTACGACGCGTTCGCCGACAAGCTGTCGTCGGCGATCCCGCGTGGCAACGGCCCCGACCTGTTCATCTACCCGCAAGATCGCATCGGCGATTGGGCGGATGCCGGCGCGATCGAGCCGATCGAGTTCTGGGTCGACGACGCGCGCGCCGAACGATTCACGCCGGCGTCGCTCGCCGCGATGGCGTACAAGGGCTCGCTGTGGGGCCTGCCGATGGCGGTCAAAGCGCTCGCGCTCTACTACAACCCGGCGCTGGTCGCGTCGCCGCCGCGCACGACCGACGACGTGCTCGCGCTCGCGCAGCAGCTCCACCCGCGCGGCATCTTCGCCCTCGCCTACCCCAACGTCGATCTATACGAGCACGCGCCGTGGTTGCACGGCTTCGGCGCCTCGGTGTTCGATCATACCGGCGCGTTCGCGATCGCGACGCCCGAAGCCGCTAACGCGATGGCGTTCGCCCGCCGCCTCGTGACCACCGGCGCGACGCCCGAGGACGCGCAGGCGTCGCTGATCGCGAGCCTGTTCAACGAGGGCCGCGCCGCGACCGTGATCTCCGGCCCGTGGTTCATGGGCGACATCGCGAACGTGGCCTGGAAAGTCACGACGCTGCCGACCGTGAGCGCGACCGGCCAGCCGGCGCGGCCGTTCGCGAGCGCCGAGGGCGTCATGATGTCGTCGCGCGCGCACGACAAAGACGCCGCGTTCGCCGCGATGAACTTTCTCACCGACGATGCCTCCGCGATCACGCGGGCCAAGCAGGCGCGCCAGGTCGTGCCGAACGTGCACGCGTGGGACGATCCCGAGCTCGCACGCGACGACGTGCTCGCCGCGTTTCGCAGCCAGCTCGATCACGTCGTCGCGATGCCGAACGATCCGCGCATGCGCAGCGTGTGGACGCCGTACCGCACCGCGCTCGGCGAAGTCCTGAGCGGCCGCGCCGAGCCGGCGCCGACGCTCGACAAGCTGCAACACGAAATCCAAGGATTCGCCCAAACGCGATGACGACGCTCGCGGCACAGATGCGCGACTTCGCGGTCGGCGCGATCGTCGCGCTCGCGATCGCGTCGGCGGCGTTCGTCTCCGCGCGCAACCGCGACGTGATCGATCACCAGGAGTCGATCGCGGCGAGCGGCGCGCATGCGCTCGCGACCGGCGCACAGCCGCTCGAGCCGATCCGCGGCGGGCTCGTCGGGCCCGCGATCGCGTCACCGAGCCATCCGTTCCTCACGCACCGCGACGTCCGCGATCAAACCGGCACGCATCGCCTCGACGACAAGCTCGTCTACGACGCCGCGACGCGGTTCGTTCGCGATCACGTCGCCGGCTACGTCATCGCCGATGGCAGTGGCCGCGCGGTCGCCGTGGTCCCCGCCGGCGACTCACTCGCGATCGCGATCACCGAGCCGGCCAAGCCCGCCGGGTTTCCGCTGCTCGTCATGATCGGCGTGATCGGCTTGGCCGCCGCGCTCGCCGCCGCCGGCGCATTGATCGGCAGGCGCGCGCTCGGCACGTTCGCCGCGATCGGGACGCTCGCGGTGCCACCGCTGCTGTGGAGCTCGCCGCTCGCCGCATGCGCGATCGCGCTGATCGCGCTGGCTCTCGCGCTCGCGCAATCGGTCGGCCTCACCGATCGCGTCGCGATCGGCATGCGACGCCATCGCACCGCCGCCGGTTTCGTCGCGCCCGCCGCGGTCGCGATGGTCGTGCTGGTCGTCGCGCCGTTCATCATCGGCGTCATCCTCGGGTTCTACGATCACCACCAAGGCACGTGGACGTTCGTCGGCATCGACAACTTCGTCGAGATCCTTTCGGGCGGCGGCCGCGCACTCGACGATCCTCTCAACTTCTGGTTCATCCTCGGCGTCACGGTCCTGTGGACGATCTGCAACATCGCGTTGCACGTCACGATCGGCGTCGCGCTCGCGCTCGTGTTGTCGCGCACGTGGCTGCGCGGCAAGGGCGTGTTCCGGATGCTGCTCATCCTGCCGTGGGCGATCCCGAACTACATCACCGCGTTGATCTGGAAAGGCATGTTCCAGGGCGAGTACGGCGCGATCAACTCGCTCCTGCACGCGATGCACCTGTCGGGCGTGTCGTGGTTCTCGTCGTGGGCGAGCGCGTTCTCGGCGAACGTCAT
This sequence comes from Kofleriaceae bacterium, assembly GCA_036271395.1. Taxonomy (GTDB): domain Bacteria; phylum Myxococcota_A; class Polyangia; order Haliangiales; family Haliangiaceae; genus JABFXX01. The sequence continues at coordinate 2,282 of DATBAS010000220.1, read as the reverse complement.
CACGAATACGTGGCTGGGCTTTCCGTTCATGATGGTCGTCGCGCTCGGCGCGCTCGAGACGATCCCGAAAGAGCTCTACGAGGCCGCGAGCGTCGACGGCGCGAGCGCGTGGCAGCGGTTCCGCCACATCACGCTGCCGCACTTGCGTCCCGCGCTCGGCCCCGCGATCGCGCTCGGCTCGATCTGGACGTTCAACATGTTCAACGTGATCTTCTTGGTCTCCGGCGGCAAGCCCGGCGACTCGACGAACATCCTCGTCACCGACGCCTATCGCTGGGCGTTCGAGCGCGGCGATCGCTACGGCATGGCGGCCGCGTACGCGACGATCATCTTCTTGATCCTGTTGCTGTGGACGGTGTTCGGCACCCGCATCGTGCGCGCGCGAGGCGAGACCACATGACCGGGATCACGCGCACGCCGAAGCTCGTCACCAGGATGCTGACGTACGCGGCGCTCGTGGTGCTCGTCGCGATCGTGCTCTACCCCGTGATGCTCGTGTGCAAGAAGGCGTTCGAGCCCGGGCCGAACTTCGCGCTCTCGGCATCGCCGGTGCCGAGCGACGTCACGCTCGAGCATTTTCGCCAGCTGCTCGGCGCGCGCGGCAGCGATCACGAGCTGACGTTCCTGCGCCACACGCTCAACTCGCTCGTGATCTCGCTCGCGACCACGGCGGTCGGCGTGGCGCTGTCGTGTACCGCGGCGTACGCGCTGTCGCGCTTCTCGTTCCCGGGCCGGCGCATGGGCCTGACCACGTTCCTCGTCGTGCAGATGTTCCCGGCGACGCTGCTCTTGCTGCCGCTCTACGTGATCCTCGACAAGCTCGGCCTGCTCAACTCGATCACCGGGCTCGTGCTGGTCTACTCGACGACCGCGATCCCGTTTTGCGTGTGGACGCTCAAGGGCTACTTCGACACGCTGCCGCGCGAGCTCGAAGAAGCCGCGCGCATCGACGGCGCCTCGCCGTGGCTGATCTTCCGCCGCATCATCTTGCCGCTCGCCCGCCCGGGCATCGCGATCACCGCGCTGTTCTCGTTCATGACCGCGTGGAACGAGTTCATCATGGCTTCGACGTTCCTGACCGACGAGCGCCGGTTCACGCTGCCGGTGCTCATCCAGTCGAGCGTTGGCCAGTACTCGGCCGATTGGGGCTTGTTCGCGGCCGGCGCCGTCGTGACGAGCTTGCCGGTGATGATCGCGTTCTACGTGCTGCAGAAGTATCTGGTCGGCGGGCTCACCGCCGGCGCGGTCAAAGGCTAGCGCTCACTCGCAGACGCACAAGCCGCCGATCGTCGAGCTGGCCTCGCAGGTCAGGCCGACGATGCGCGTGCACGGATCGCTGCTGCCCGGCGACGGCGTCACGCACGTCAGCGGCTCGGCGTTCTCCGCGACGCACACCGCGCCGTTCGCACACGCGCATGTCGGCGGCCCGGTATCCGAGCCGTCGACCGATGCACACGTTCCATCGGGGCAGCCGCAGTTGGGATTGTCGGGCGGGCACGCGCAGCCGGTGCCTAGCCACGTGCACGCCGCGTCGCTGCCGCACGCGCCGGCGGTCGTGTAGATCGCGCACACGTTGCCGCCGAGCACCGGATCACCGACCGACGACGTGGTCGGTTGCGTGCAGCCGATCAGCGCACATGCGACGAGCGCACGCTTCACACCACACCGCGATCGATCGCGGCCGCCAGTTTCTTCCAGTCGCGGCGCGATGCGAGCATCCCGTTGACCTTGAACGTCGCGTCGCCGGTCGTTACCAACAGGGCGCGCCGCGCGATCTGCAGCCGCGAGTACGCGAGCGTGCGCGTCGTCATGCCGAGCGGATTCTTGATCTCGACGCGGCCGTTGCCGACGACGAATAGATCGAACACGAGCTGCGTGATCGCGCCGGTCACGAACAACAGCGCGAGCACGAGCAACTTCACGCCGCCGGCGGAGATGTACATCGCCGCGTCGATGCCGGCGAGCGCGAGAAACAAGATGCCGAGCGCGGGCGACGGCCGCACGCGCACGATTGCTGCGTGGCTCGCGTCGCTCAAATGTCGATGATCCCCGTGTTGGCCGGCTTCTTCGGCTTGGGCGGCGCGGTCGGCACGTGATTGCCGCCGGTGCTCGCGCCGCCGAAGCCCGGTGAGCTCGGTCCCGAGCTCGCCTGCCGCTTCGTCAAGGTCACGGTGACCGTATGCTCGTCGCCGGCCTGGCCGGTGACATCGAGCTTCGCATCGTACGAGTGATAGCCGGTGGCCGAGACTTGCACGCGGATCTGCTTGGTGTCGGGCGCAACG
>DATBAS010000219.1:0-16509 GCA_036271395.1 Kofleriaceae bacterium | reverse complement strand
CCACGCAATAACGACTCCGCCAACTGGTCGCCCGACAGCGTCATTTCTCGGCGGCTGCGGACTGTCAATACGCATGTCGCTGGCGGCGTGACCGTCCCACGCACTGACCTCGGAGTCGACGAGTGTAGAGGCAATGGGTTCCACCCAATTGCAATTGCTAGCGTTCCACGTAAAGCGCCCGGGCTAGCTCAAGCTCGTCAACCACAGCCGCTCGTAGCTCTGCGACGCGAGCATGCGGCCCCACTCGAGCACCCATGACACGACGGGCACGCTGCTCACGCCGCCACGCCGCTCGCCACGAAAGCCGGCGTCTCATCGCACGCGGTCGCGAACGCCCTCGGCCACACGTCGGCCGCGGTCACGCACGCGCACTACGTGCAGCCTGGAACGCAGAACCGGATGTCCACGCGTCGCGTGGTTCAGAAGCTCGGCGATCCGAATCGTGTGCGTGGGATTCCGGAAACGATTCGCGGTCGAGCTATTTCCGGCGGCGCCAAAAGGCTTTGGCCACTTTGCAACCTGGCGAAGTTGTTGGTGCGAGCGGGGACTCGCCCCCACGCGGTTAAGCACGGGGAACCTAAATCCTCACGAACGAACGCGATATCAACTTTGTACAAGCCACTATCAGTCCCGACGACTCAGACTTCCTTTGCTTGTACAAGATGTTGAGTCTGTTCCCGGCGTCGATTTCGGCTGATGTCGAGCTCGAGAAGTTCTTTCGAGATCGCTTTGCCAAACGCAGCGGCGCTTCGTTCAACGGTGTTCGGCGGTCAGCTCCCAGAACGCTTCGCGCGCCGCGAAGCGTTGCGCTGAGGAACCGTGCGGCCAGTTGAGTTGATCTGGTCCGCCCTGCAACGCGGCCCGCAGATCGTCGGCGCTTGCCTCGACATGCGGCAGTTGAGTGAACACGTTTGCGACGAACGCGTCGAAGTCTTTGAGCGTCAACGGATCAATTTCGAAGTCGAGCACGCCGCCGTTCTGCTTGTCGGTCGTGAACTGCGCGAGCGGACCTTCCTGAGCGTCCTGACACTGCGAGCGGATCGCCGTCTCGTCGCCGGGGACTGGAGCAGTGGTCACAGTCCCTTGATGCGCGTCACACCACTTCGCCAGATATGCCGTGATCGAGCTCTTGGCCCCGGGCGCGAGATGATCGTTCGCGTACGGTCGGAGGCGCAGGTCCAACGATATGTCGCTCGCGTGAGCGACGAGCTTCAGCGAAAGCTCGCTCGTGCCGCCATTCCACTTATTCGTGTCTCCGCGCGGATGCGTTCCGTCTTTCATAAACGTGTAGAGCCCGGTTAGGCCTTCTTGCTCTTTTGAGCTCAATCCACCGCCAATGACGTCCTCAGCGAGACGCGTTACATTCTGCTGCGACGCGCGCACGAAGACGCCGAGCACCTGCTTCGTGTTCTTGTCGAACCTGACGATCGCGTCTTTCGCCGTGTCCAGCGCACCGCAGCGAAGAACTTGCTCGTCGCCGGGGCCGTCGGTGAACGACGGAGTCTTGTTGCACCATTTTGTGAACCCAGTCTTCTTGCTGTCGTCGAACACGCCAAACCCCGGCGGTGCTGAGGCTCCGTGACAGGCTGCGATGAAGACGACGAGAGATGCTGACTTACTCATTCTGATCCCTCGATCTTTTCGGTAGACACGTCGCTAGGCCCGGCGTGGAGCACTTTCATAGTGCCGACATCGCTTGCGCTTTCAGTAATACGTGGCTCGGCGGCGCGGAACCGCGCGGGAAGACGCGCGCGCAACACATCGCCACGTCTCTCGGCTACGCGTTACGCCGACAACGCCGACTTCAGCGCGCCAACAGCGGCGGACACGCGAGCCCTGAGCGCATCGAACTTCTCGTTCTCCACGACCAACTCGTGCGGATCTGTTCGCTGCACATACACCTCGCTGAATGATCCCGGCCGATACGCAAACAAGTCTTGCGCGCCGTGGAGAAGGTCCGCGAGATCCTCGAGGGACGGCGACGTCTTCAGCGCACGCGCGTTTTTGGCGAGCGCGTGCCACACGGGGCCATAGTCCGGCGCTTCACGATCGCAGGTATCCGCAAGTGCATCGGCGGCGAGCGCGAGCTCGTCGAGGACGGCGAGTATGGTTGCTTGATTCATTTTGCACCTGACGAGGAGTCGCCACTCGAAGTTGGCGGCACCGGTTGAACGTGACCTTCGCTCTTGAACGGAGCCTTCGCAACGACGCGACCACCCTTGGCGCCGAGTAGCCACGCTTTAGGAATGAAGTATTGTCGCTGACCTTCTGCGACGCCGCCCATGAACACGCCACCCTGACTCGCCACCGACCCGACATACGCCGTCGTGCCCTTCGGAATGAGAATCGAGTAGGACCACAGCTCCATCTGCTTTTGCGACCGGGCGCTGCCTTCGGACATCGTGCCGGTTCTGGGATCGGTCCACACCGGTTTGACGGCCACATCGATCCGGTATTGCGCTTCGCTCTCCAGCGGATGGTCCGTGAACCACTCGCCCCATTCGCGTTCTGCGTTGCCCACGCGATAGAGAACTGTGTCCTCTTTCAGAACAACCGGATCGTAACCACCGCCATAGAAACCCTGCGCGGGCAATACGTTCCCTTTGTTGTCTGGATCGTAGGTCGAGCGGTCGGAGAGCGGTCCCGGATGCATCGCATCGAACTGATGATGCGACTCGCCATCGCCGTGCGTTTGATCGGACGCGTGACCTTTGCGAGTGATCGCCGGTGACTCGTGCACCACATTCAGATCAATTTCGCGACCGTCGATCGAGACGTGCCAAACGCCGGTCTCCGCATCCTGCGTCCGAGTGACGTGCAATCCGGCGGCGTCGGCCAAGGCAAACGCGTGCTCGATCTGTTCAGCTGTTCCCTCGTACACTTGGTCTTTGACGACGGAGTGGAGGCCCGCGTACGCGTGCTTCAAACGTTCGGCGTCGTCGGGCAGCTTCGTTTCATGTTGCAGGGGAGCGTGCTCGGCGGTCGACGATGCGCGCGCCGACGCAGTATGTGCTTCGTCCGTGGTTGGAGCCGACGCGTGATCGTGCGCGGGCGGGTTTGGTGCGTCTGCCGGCGAGTGCTGCGCATTCGGCGCGTTCGAGTGTTCGGCGTGTTGTTCGAAGAGCGAACGCTCCTGCTTTAGCAACAGCTGCTCTTCGGCCTGTAGTGCCAGTCCCTCTGCCGGATCCGGCGACACGCTTGCCGCGAGCTGCTGAGCGCGCGCGTAGAACTGTTCACGAGCGGCGATCAGCGCCTTCGTTTCGGGCAGACTACCGAGCGGCGAGCGAACGAGCTCCGCTTCATGCTGTTTCCACGCGGTGTACTTGGTGTGGAGCAATCGACCGAGCGCGATCGCGGCGCCTTGTTGCAGCACGGTCTCCTCGAACGCTGCATCGACCTCCACGCGCCCCGACGCGATTGTCACGATCTGATGAGCCGCCCACTGCGTCGCCATGCCCGCGACGAGGTCGACCATGACCTCGGTACCAGTAAAGCTCATTGTCGCGAGCGCTCTGGCCTCGGCAGGTCCGACGTTCGGCAGCGCGGCGAGTGCGCGTGCTTCGCCGAGTGCGGCGGCTTGCGCGCTCCGTAGCTTCGTCGTGAGACCACGCGTGAACGTATCCATCAGCGCGTTCTCGAGCATTGACCAACCAAGCGAACCCTGGCCGCCAGACAACGCGTACTGAGCTACCGCATTGATCGGCGCCCTTACCGCGATGGCGACGCCACTAGCGACCAAACCCTCGGCTTCGCCGACAAGCGCGAGGCTAGCCATCCTGCCAAGCGCCGCGGCACCAAAGCCCACGCCCATCGTGATGAGCGTCGTCGCCGCGACGACGGCGATTGCCTGAACCATGCGCTCGTGTCGAATTCGGTCCGAACATTCGCGCAAGAAATCGCCGATGCCTTGATCTCCGGCGATCTTCGCGAAAGCGTCACGCGCCGCGGACAGCCCGGCGGTACGCCCCTCCCAAGAAGCCCAATCGGCCGGCGCATCTTTGTCGTGCGTCGCCTTTGCAGTTCCTTCGCTCGTTTTCTGTTTCCAGACGACATCGACGTTTGCGAGATGAGCGCGAACCGACGCAATTAGCTCGGGCACGGTCATGGCGAGATCCGGCACTAACTTGCGAAACTGCTTCACGTCCATGAAGCCCGCGTCGTCTGCGGCGGCTTGCAGCTGAACGAGCGCGTGCTCGACAGAGCGGACACGAGATTCGAGAGCGACTTCGCCCGCGAGCGTTTCCGTCCTCGCATGGTCGTACTTCGTTTGAGCAGCAGGGTTGACGATCGTCGTCTGGCGCTGACGTGCTACTTCTTCCTCGGCTTGTGATGCGTGCTCGACGGAGTGGCCGGTCGATTGGATGACCTGCTCCGTGGCCGAGTTGACATCTGCCTGAACAGCGGCGTCGTGCTCGATCGCCGCGTCCATCGAAATGCTCCGCAGGAGCGCCGCACTCTCGGCCTCGTTGTACGAGAGATCCGCCGCTTGGAGATACTTCGACAGGAGCGCGCGAACCCGGTCACGCTCCGCCCGGTTGTCCGGCGTATTGCTCGCGACAAGCATCGCCTCTGCTTGGACGAGTTGCGTTGCGAGCGGAACGATCTTCGGCGCAATCGTCATCAGCTGCGTGTGCTGAAACTGAAGCTTCGAAACCAACGACGCCCGAGCGTTGTCATCGCCAGTGGCGATCACCGAAGCTCGCTTCGCTCGATCCGCGTAGGCGTGGGAGAGGCTCGAGTCGCCATTGACGGCCGCGCGCGCGCGGATATCGTCTAGCAATCCTCCGATCGCGAAGTCTACTTGTTGAAGCTCGTCACGATTCGGGGCGCGCGTTTCGACTCGTGCACCGCTACGGTCGTGACTCGATTTCGCCGCAGGGCTAGTCGCGGCGTTCGTAGAGTCGACTTCCGGAATTTCCGACAGGTCGACCATTCCGGGGACGACGAGAGCCTGTGCAACGAGCTCATCGATCGCGTATGCCTCGGCCGCCTTGAGCTGCGCCAAGCTTGGCGCGTTCGACGTACGTGCCAAGACGTCGCGATATGCCGGACCAATCCGCAGCTTCAGCGACGACAAAACTGCGGTCTCTGCGAAGCCTGCAAACGCAAATCCGAACTCGGCATTCCACGTCGCGTGCGATAGGTCGGGGACCTTGCGATGAAACAGACCGACCACGTCGCTGGGGTGAAGCAACCGCACGATCTCGGACGCACCGCTCGCGAGCTTGCCGACGAAGAAATGCGAGATCGCGACGGCGAAATCGTTTCCACTCCCCGAAGTCCATTTCAAACCAGGCGCTGGATCGGGCCACGCAGCACCGGCCATCTGGGCGAAGATGAGGTCGCGCAGGTTCGTCGCGTAAATGTTGATGTATGCGCCAAACGCCGTCTCCGCGCGCTCGGGCGCGGCGACAACGTCATCGACCGTTTTTGTGGCTGTTGCGCTGCGTGGCGACGCGGCGCGCAGCGCGGCTAGAAACATCGTGCGTATCGTCGTATCGAGTCGGATGAAACGTGCGCCGAGCGAGTCACCGCTTCCCGGTCGATAGGTTTCTAGTCGGCGCGCGAGGGCACGGCGTTCCGTTCCATCGAAGCGCATCAACACGTCTAGCTCGGGTTTGCCCTCGTCGATCATGTGATCGAGCTGCGTGTCGAGCGGCTGGTGCGCGGACACTGCGAGAACGGCGGCAGCTTCGGACATCGCGGCCGGCGCGCCCTGATCTCTCGTCATCGAAGTTGCCGCAGGCAACATTGACGAGCCTCCGTTGTCTTTCGCGATAACCGAGCGCTTCCGTGCGTCGGCGAGAAATCCTACGATTCGGGCACGACGTTCCGGCGTGAGACGAGAGACGGCCGTCGCGATCGCGTCGTCCTTGTGTAGCTTCGTCAGCCGCGAAGCCAATTGCTGACTCTCTGCCGGTGACAGCTGAGCCAGCTCACTCTTTAGTTGGGTTTCTTTTTCCGCAAATCCTGCCTGTGCCGATGACGAAATCGGTGCCGACAGGACCGCGAGGATTTCGTCTTCACGCGATACACGATTCCAACCACGAGGCGGCTCTTTGAACGCCGCGGCGGCTTCGGCGTGCTTGGCAAACGTGGTTTCTGCCTGCGCAAGTTCTGCTTTTGCCGACGAATCCGCATCGCCCTTGAGTTGGCGTGCTTGATCGAGGTGTTTGCGTGCCGAGGTCAGTTCGTGATCGAGGGCCTGTTTCCTTGCGCCCCAGTCGGCGGGATCGTTCGCTTCGGTCGCTCGTTTCAAATCATCGATGACGGTCGCGAGATGCGCGACGTCACGCGCGGCAGAGATGATCGCGTCACGTGATTTCTCTGCGGGCGTCCTCTGCGCCGGCTGGAACGATGAAGACGACGTTCCAGTCGTCGACGCGTATGAAGTCGACTGTGTCGATTCGCGTGACGCGTACTCGCTCATCGCGTGAACCACGCGTGACGGCGAATGGCGGTCCACATCATGGTGCCGTTATCGACACGCGCCGGAGAAGTTGCGTCGTTTGTGCGAGCAAGCTTCCGCTGCGAAGACGAGAGGTTAGCGCCCGACGCTGTTAGGAATGGTTGGACGCGTCGCGGTTCGAGCGCGGTCAAGCCGGGTGAGTTCTTGTGCTAACCCCTTCGAGTGGCGCTCGACATTCAAGCGGAGCTGTTAGCCGCGCGTCGCCAATTGATGCGGGTCTGCCAACACCCTGACGCGTCAGATGGCGTCTGCGATCAAGTGATCGACGCCCACACGGTGCCGCGAGCCGCTCTATCGAGATTTTCGGTCAACGTTATCGTCGCGCTCGCGTTCACCGTGTTCTGGATCGACCCGGACGATTTGAGTGCAGCAGCGACGATCGGCGTTACGTGTCTGCTCGCAGCGATCGCGTTCCAGTTCGCGGAAGCGAGCACGCTTGCGTGGCCTTCACGCGACGCTGGCCACGGAAGCCGGCATGTCGTCGCACGTCGTCGCAAACGCGCTGGGCCACAGCTCGTTCGCGGTGACGCAAGCGCATTACCTGCAGGACGGCACCGCGCATCGCATGAGCACGCGGCGCGTGGTCGAAACGCTCGGGAATCCGCATCCTGTGCGTTCGGTGCCGGGAACAGATCGAGATCGATCTGTTCCCGCAAAGCCGAAAAGGCTTTTGACCGGCTCGTGAGCGGTCGCTAAGCGGCCGAGATGTTTGGTGCGAGCGGCGGGACTCGAACCCGCACGATGTTACTCACAGGAACCTAAATCCTGCGTGTCTACCAATTCCACCACGCTCGCAGCCGCGAAACCCTAGCATGTCCCGACGCTAACTACTTCACGACGGAAAGCTCGATGTCGCCGGCGCGGCGCTCGAGGCTGACGCTGACGTCGTCGCCGTGGCGATAACATGCGAGGTCGAGCGTCGCGTCGCCGACGCGCAGCGAGCGGATCGTCACCGAGCCGATGCTCGCCGGCAGATGTGGCCGCTCGAGGATCACGCGGCGAGCGGGCGCGTCGATCGCGATTCCCAAGCACGATTGCATGAACAAGAACGCGCTGCCGGCCGACCACGCCTGCGGCGCGCACGCGACCGGATACAGCGTCGGACCTTCGGAGCTCGCGCGATCGAAGCCGCAGAACAGCTCGGGCATGCGGTGGAGATCGAAGTGGTGGCTCGCATCGGCGAATGCGCCGAACAACTGCGCGCAGCGCTGCTTGAAGCCGTAGCGTGCGAGACCGGCGGCGATCAGGGCGTTGTCGTGCGGCCAGATCGATCCGTTGTGATACGAGATCGGGTTGAATCGCGAGGCGCTCGCGTCGAGCGTGCGGATGCCCCAGCCGCAGAATGAGGTCGGCGAGAACAGCGCCTCGGCCGCGAGCAGGGCGCGTTGCGGATCGACGATGCCGCTCCACAGCAGATGGCCGACGTTCGAGGCGCGGACTTCACACGGCTTCTTGTCGGCGTCGAGGGCGAGCACGTACGTGCGAAGCGAGTCGGACCAGAACGCGCGCTCGAAACGAGCTCGCAAATCTTCGGCCTGCGCGTCGAGCCGTTGCGCGTCGGCGCTGAAGCCGAGCGCGCGCGCCAAGTCGGCGGCGCCTCGACGCGCGGCGTAGACGTAGCCTTGGACTTCGCACAGCGCGATCGGCGCACGCGCGAGCGAGCCATCGGCGTGACTGATCGCATCGAACGAGTCCTTCCAGCCCTGCGAGACGAGCCCGCGCGACGAGTGCGCCACGTACTCGATGAAGCCGTCGCCGTCGCGATCGCCGTCGGTGTCGATCCACGCGAGCGCGCGTTGGATGTGGGGCCACAACGCAGTGAGCGCGGCGCGATCAGCGGTGCGCCGCCAATATGCGGCGGCGAGCACGACAAACAACGGCGTCGCGTCGACCGAGCCGTAGTAGCGGCCGAATGGGATTTCGCCGAGCACCGCCATCTCGCCGAGGCGCACCTCGTGGATGATCTTGCCGACCTCGGCGTCGCGCTCGGGCTCGTCGGCGGTGGCTTGCGTCGCTGCGAGAAACTGCAACACGCCGCGCGCGACGCTCGGATCGACCCACAACAACTCGTATGCGGTGATGATCCCGTCGCGGCCGAACGGCGTCGAATACCAGGGCACGCCTGCGTACGGATACATGCCGTGCACCGTTTGCGTCAGCATCATCTCGACGTCCGCCGCCGAACGCTCGAGCCACGCATCGACGAGCTCGTTCGGCGTGTCGACGTGGGCGGTTTGGAGCGCGCGCGAGCTTGCGTCGGCGGTCGCCTGCGCGAGTGCCTGATCGAAGTCGCAGTGCGGCGGCGTCTCGTCGATACAGAACACGGCGCACATGTCGATCGACATCTCCTGATCCGGCGCGAGCGTGATGATGTATTCGGCGTGATTGCCGGTGACCGTGCGCGGCGCGGGGGTGAGCTCGAAGTGCGTCAGCCGCGCCTGACCGTCGAGCCCGTCGTAGCCGAGCGTGATGCGCGACGCTTCGACCACCGGCGCACGCATCGCGCCGCGCCGCGCGCGCTTGACGCCGCGCACCTCGAACACGTCGACGAAATCCGCCGCGAACAAGACGGCGAGCGAGATCTGGATCTCGCGGCGCGCGTAGTTGTGCACCGCGAGCCGCGCGTGCCACGCGCCGCTCCACAAGAAGCTCGTCGTCGCGACGTGGATTTGATCGCGCTCGAGCGCGCCGCCGGCGAGATCCGGGATGTCGGGGCTGCCGAGGTGCGCGACGAGCACGCCGTCGCTGCGCACCGTCGAGCCGAGCAGGACGGGCGCGCGCCGCGCGATCGCGAATTCGAGCATCGACAAGAAGCGCGTGCCGCGGTGATAGATGCCGAGCTCGCCGCCGGGATCGGCGCGGATCATGCCGGAGGGATCGAACACGGCGAAGCTCTCGTCGTGCTTGACGACGCGAGTGCGCTCATCCGCTCGCGAGCTGGTGGCCAGGATGTGGTAGTCCTGGCTCGGCTCGGGTGTGGTGATGGGCGTCGATGATGTTGCGGTAGATGTCGACATAATCGTTGGTCATCCGACCTGCGGAAAACCGTACCTCGAATCGCTCGCGAATCACGTGACGCGATAATGCGTCGAGCTTGCCGACGGCCGCGATCGCCTGATCGAGCTCGTCGACGATGAAGCCGGTCACGCCATCCTCGACGACCTCGGACACCGAGCCGCGGCGATACGCGATCACCGGCGTGCCGCACGCGAACGCCTCGATCATCACGAGTCCGAACGGCTCGGGCCAATCGACCGGGAACAGGAGAGCGCGCGCGCCGCGCAGCAGCTCGCCCTTTTCCTGTTCGCCGATCTCGCCGAGGAATTCGATGCAACCCTTCGTGAGCAGACTCGCGATGTCGCGCTTGAAGTATTCGGCGTCGGCGGCATCGATCTTCGCGGCGACCTTGAGCTTGCAACCGCTGGCCTCGGCGATCGCGATCGCGCGATCGAGGCCTTTCTCCGGCGAGATCCGGCCGACGAATGCGAGGTAGTCGCCGCCATCGCCTTCGCGATGTAGATCGAGCGGGAGCCCATGTGGCACGGTCGCGACCCAGCGTGCGTTCGGCAACGGCTCGCGCTGCGAATCGCTGATCGAGATCACCGGCATGTCGCGATACTCGTCGTAGAGCGGCGGCAGATGCGGCAGGTCGAGCCGGCCGTGCAGCGTGGTGACGTGCGCGAGCGAGTGCCGGCGCGTCAACGGAAAGTGCAGGTAATCGATGTGGAAGTGCACCACGTCGAAGTCACCGACCTGGCGATACACCTGCTCGAGCATCAAGTAGTGATAGGCCAGCGTGTCGGAGGCGTGCGCGAGCCGAAGCGAGCGTGGGCACGGACCGACAACACGTGCACGCGAACGCGAGTCACCGCTCGCGAACAGCGTGACGTCGTGGCCGAGCTCGACGAGCTCCTCGGTGAGATACGACACGATCCTTTCGGTACCACCGTAGAGCGCCGGCGGCACGCTCTCGTGAAGTGGTGCGACCTGCGCGATCCGGAGCTTGCGTGCTTGATTGATCGAAGTAACCGCCACGAGCATCTAACGGTTCAAAGCGCATGCCGGGCGTACGCGTCGTTGGTGGAACTAAACCGTGCGCATCCGCTCGTTCGCGCGCTCTCGCCTTGCGAACAATTGCTCATGCCGGCAACAGATCCGCGAACACGAAGCCGTCGCGTTCTACGACCTCTCCGGGCACGACGCGGATCGGCGCGAGAAACATGGGGCCGGCCGAGACGAACGTGTGGAACTCGCCGCGCTCGCCACACGGATCGACGGTGGCCGGCAACGCGGCGAGCAGCGCGGCGTCGAAGCTGCGCCCCGCAAACGACGCGTCGAGCTGGCGCGGATCGACGCACGTCAGGTTCGCGCGCAGACCAGCTGCGATCATCTCGCGCGCGAGCTCGCTGGTGTCGCGGTGCCAGAGCGGAAACGCGCACGTCATGCCGAGCTTGCCGAGCAGCGCTTCGCGATACGCGCGGATGTCGGCGAGGAACAGATCGCCGAACACGACGTGGGTCACGCCGGCGTCACGCGCGGCGGCGAGCGCGCCGAAGAGCTCCCGCTCGTAGACCTCGTTCGGGCACGGCGATGGAATCGCGACCGTGCGGCACGGCAACCCGATCGCGTCGACCTGAAGCGCGAGCAGCGCGTCGCGGACGCCGTGCATCGCCACGCGGCCGAACGCAGTCGTCACCGTGGTGACGAGCCCGACGAGCTCGAGCTCGCCGGCGAGCCGTGCGACGTGAAGTGCGAACGCGCTGTCCTTGCCAGAGCTCCACGACACGACCGCGCGCGGCTTGGACATCGGCCAGCGGACATTACCTCGACGCGCCGGCTACGGGAGCTGCCGTCGTGCGAGCTCGCGGACATAGCGCGCGATCGCAACCCGTGGTCGACGCGCTCGCTCGGGCACGCGACGTGCTCTCTACCGCGGCATGCTCGAAATCGCTCCGCACTTGCTCGGCTCCGTCGTCGGTGGCGAGACATTTGGCCAAGTCGCCGCCGCGGTCAAACCCGCGCTCGACGTGCCACTCGGCCAGACGTTCGCGGCGACCACCTCGTTCATCCGCGACCACGCGTTCTTTCACGAAGGCGTGATGAACCTGCCGATCGGCGGCGGCAAGCACTTCCGCAACGTGCCGTTTGTCGGCCCCGGCCGGATCGTGAAGGGCATCGCCGCCGGGAATGGCGACGAGATTCGCAAGGGCGTCGAGGTCACGCGCGCGAGCTGGGACGCGCCCTAAGTTTTTGGCAAGATCGCAGTGCGGTTGTGCCGGCCCGCCGGAACCCAGCAGATGTGCTGGTCGCTCGGATAGCGCGTCGTACGGATGCGCGCCTGTGTCGCGGGTGCGAGCAGATGATCTTGCAGCGCGTGCGCACCGTCGACGTTCGCGCCGCGCACCACGACCGAGACCATCAGTCGCTGCAGCAGCGGATCGGCGAGCACGAGCGGCTCGAGCTGGACGCGCGTGCGCAAGAACGGCGTCAATCCCCAGAACGTGTAGGCGCCGAGCTCGGCGGCACGGCGCATCGCGTCTTCCTTTTGTTGCTTGGGATCGAGCCACCAGCCGTCGCGCGCCGGCCGGCCGATCGCGTTCCACAAGATCTCGGCGAGGTAGCGAATGCCGTCGAGGTCGTTGATCAAGAACGGGCTCCTCGAATCGGCGATCCGCTGGAACGCCTCGCCCGCATCGGCGAGGCCGCGGATCTTGGCCGGATCCGACGGCGGGCCGAGCAGCGCGAGCTGGTTGGAGCACACCGTGCGCGGAAACTCGCCGAGGCCGTCGAGCACGAACTGCTCGGCGTCGCGATGGCCGTAGTGCGAGATCACGAGGTCGGCTTTACCTGCTCGAGCGGCGCCGTAGACGTCGGAGCCGGCGGAGATCTCGACGCGCCCGGCAAACGTGCGAACGAGCTCCGGCAACAAGTTGCCTTCGACGGTCGTGAGCACGCTGGCGACCCGCACGACATCGCTCGTGGTCGTCGCCGGCGGCTCGGACCGGCGCGCACATGCAGGCGCGAGCAGCGCGGCGGCCGACATTTGCAAGAGCTCGCGGCGAGAGGGCGGCATCCGGCGATGATGCCGCCTTTCGCGCGACCCGGACGTGAAATCTCGACCGTTGCGAAAACGCAACGCCGGCATGCCGACGTGCTCGGCGACAACGCGCTCGGCCGGCCGCGTTCGATGCGTGGCGCGCCCGACTACGTACAGATGGCTGAACCGACGATCGTCATGCTCACGCCGTCGTAACAACTCAGTCGGCATCGCGCCGCACTGCCACAGTCGAGCGAGCAGCTCCCAGTGCAATAGATGTCGCAGCTGGAGTCGTCGGAGCAATCAATCGTCGCGGCTGACCCGACTCTCATCGTACACGTTGCAGATCCAGCACATTGAACGTTGCACGACGAGCCGCACTCGCCGCTGCAGTCGCTCGTGCCCTCGCAGTCGAGCGCGCAACTCGTCCCACAGTTCGACGTCGTGATGTCGCACGTTTGTTCCGACGAACACGAGCATGCGGAGCCGGAACAAGCTGTCGACGTACTGCTCCCGCCGCACGCGATCACGATCGTGATGCAGCTGGCTAGGACGAAACGCATTTACGGCACGACCGAGGCCGCCGCGAACAGCACCGCCGAGTCGTAGACCACGCCGGCGCGCATCGAGCTCACGACCTTGCGGATCTGCGAGATGTCGGCGAGCGGGTCGCCGTCGATCACGACCAGGTCGGCGCGTTTGCCGGCGGCGATCGTGCCGAACACCTTGTCCCGGCGCATCGCGCGCGCGGCGCCGACCGTTGCCAGCTTCAGCACGTCTGCGATCGGGATGCCTGCGCCGACGAGCTGACCGAGCTCGTGCTGGAGAAACACGCCGCCGATCGTGTCGGTGCCGGCCACGACCGGAACCTTGGCCTGCCACAGCAGCTTGACGAGCGCGAGCATCTTCGACCATGACGCGGTGTAGCGCTCGTGCATGTCATGCGCGTTCGGCAGGCTGTCGGTCAAGAACATGCGCGCTAGCTGGCTCGGCAACCGGGACACCGTCGCGACACGATCCGGCGGCAGCTTGCCGGGCTCGTTGAGGAACATGCCTTCGAACACCGACAGCGTCGGATCGATGATCGTCTGATGCTTCGCGAGCTCGGCGATGAAGTCCTTCACGGGTTGGCTTGTCAGATCGAGATCGGCGGCTTTGTCACCGGGAAGCGTGAACCGCGTCGTGTCGCGCGTGTCGGTATCGTGAGTCGCGACGAAGTTGAGGATGAGCATGTTGATGTGCTCGATGCCGTCGTAGCCGGCTTCGACGGCCTCGTGCGCGAGCATGTGGACCGGAATGTGGCCGATCACGAGCATGTTGCGCTTGTGCGCTTCGGCCGCGAGGATCGGCACGAGCTCGACCGGCACCGAGTTGTAGATCTTGATGCCGTCGTAGCTGCGCTTCGCGAAGAACTCGACCGCTTGCTTCGCCTCGTCGGGCGTCATGGCGGTGACTTTGCTCGAGGCCGCTTTGGGCCCGCGGCCTTCGATGAAACCCATCCGCACGATGTGCGGGCCGACCGCACTGCCGTTGTCGAAGTGCGCCTTTAGATCGTCGAGAAAATCGGGATCGTTGCCGACGTCGCGCACGGTCGTGACGCCGGTCGCGATATCGAGCAACGCACTGTCGCGATCGGTGTGCGAGTGCATGTCGACGAGACCTGGGATCACCGCCTTGCCGGCGAGATCGATCACTTCGGCGCCGGCGGGAATCGCGGCTTCGGGCCCACCGCGCGGATCGTGTCGCCGACGACCACGACGGTCTGATCGGCAATCCACTTGCCGCGCTCGACATCGAGGACGCGCGCGTGCGTGTACGCGAGGCCGGCCGCCGGCGGCTCGTGCTCGGCGCGCTTCGCGATGTCGGCCGCGCGCGCGGCTTCGATCGCGGTTTGCTTCGTGACGAGCGGCTCGATCAGCTTCTCGGCGCCTTCCGGAACCATCGCGCCGTCGGGCTCGACCCAACCGAAGTACGCGCCGGTCGCGACATCGAACCACGCGTAGTACGGCGCGAGCGCGAAGCCGGATACCGCGTAGCAAATCAGCGCGCGACCATCGACGGTTGCATCGCCGACCTTGTCGACGTGCATCGTGCCCGACGGATACAGGCTCAGCGCACCGCCGGCATGCAGCGCGGCCGGGATCAACCACGGGTCGATCGAGCCCTCGGCGAGCGGGTTGTAGAACGCCGGCTTGGTCGCGGCGGCGTCACCCTCTTCGGCTTCCGACTTCCAGTGTGCGCGACCGTTCGAGCGCGAGAACGTCTCGCTCAGCGCGTTGCCCAGCTCGTGGTGCCCGGTCGCGGTGAATTGATCGAGCATGCCGTCGCTGCCGAGCTCCAGCGACGCATCGACGTGGGGGCCGCGGCCGTTGTCGACCCGGTCGTAGACCTCCGCGAACGTGCCATCGGGATTGGACATGATCGTCATCGTGCCGACCTTGTGCCCCCAACCGAAGATCACCCATCGATCGGTCTTTGCCGGCAGCGGCGCGGTCTTCGCCGGCTGCGGCGGTGGTGACGGAGGAGGTGGAGAGCCGCACGCGGCAACAACAACGACGACGACCAACCCGAATGCTCGCATCGCGCAACACTACCTGACGTGCGCACGCACGCGGCCGTCGCGCAAATACAATCGGCCCTCCGATCATCATGCCCACGTACCCCGGTGCGAGCACGTGGACGAACGGCGCGTCGCCGATGCGCACGTGAGTCGCGATGTCGCCGGCGCCGGGACCGCCTTGCGCACGTCGACATAGAGCGCGAAGCACGCGAGCACGACCGCACCGAGGATCCGCGCGAGATCGGTCGAAAACCCGACGTTCGCCATGCCGTCGCGCGCCGGCGCGATGTCGACCAGCTTCATGACCACGTCGAAGCCGAGGAACAGCGCGGTCAAACCGGCGAGCACGGTGCCGATGATGATGATCTTGCGATTCGTCATATCCACACGACGCTCGGGCACACCGCATTTCGACAAACCGACGTACATTTTCGCCAAGTGGCGATTCGCGGGTACTTTCTCGGCTGTCCGGGCTGGGGCGCGAGCGGTTTGCACCCGCCCGGCACCAAGCCCGCAGAGCAGCTCGAGCGCTACGCGCGCGTGTTCAACAGCGTCGAAGGCAACACCACGTTCTACGCGCTGCCGCCGCCCGATACCGTCCTGCGTTGGCGCGACGCGGTGCCCGACGAGTTTCGGTTTTGCTTCAAGTTCCCGCGCGCGATCACGCACGATCATCTGCTGCTCGATTGCGGGCGTGAGGTCGACGAGTTTCTCGATCGCATCGCGCCGCTCGCCGGTAAGCTCGGCGCGCTCACGCTGCAGCTACCGGCGCGGTTCGACGGCTCGCATCTGCCGCGGCTCGCCGCGATGCTCGAATCGCTGCCGCGCGTGCACGCGTATGCCGTCGAGCTGCGCCACGAGGCGTTCTTCGCCGACACGGCGGCCGCGTCCGCGGCGATACAGCTCTTGCACGAGGGCGGCGTCGATCTGGTCATGCTCGACACGCGCGGCGTGCACAGCAGCCACAGCTTGATGTTGGCCGATGTGCGCGCGCGCAAGCCGGTGCTGCCCGTGATCGTCCGCGCGACCGCCGCGCATCCGATCGTGCGCTGCGTGCCGCACGAAGTCTTCGATGAGGGCCGGCGCTTTGTCGAGCCGTGGGCCGCGCAGGTCGCCGCCTGGATCGCCCTTGGCAAGCGGCCCTACTTCTTCATGCACGCGCCCGACGAAACGCTCGCCCCCGCGAACGCGTACGCGTTTCACGCGATGCTGCAGCGCCACGCCGATGTCGGCGAGCTGCCGGCGTGGCCCGGCGGGCCGCGCCAGCTTGCACTGCTATGAGCGAAGCGTTCATCCGCGCGTTCCACGCCACGAATGCCGGCGCGATGTCGAAGGCGTTCGCGCGCGGCGGAAGCTACGAGCGGCTGGCGGCACTCGCGCGGGGGCGCGGCCGCGTGCTCGATCTCGCGTGCGGCGACGGCGCATTGCTGAGATGCATAGGAT
>DATBAS010000218.1:0-29020 GCA_036271395.1 Kofleriaceae bacterium | reverse complement strand
AGGGCATGAAGGTCCCGGACATGATGACGTCGTTGCTCGCCAGCGATCCCAAACACGAGCAGGACGCCGATGTCTGACCAGCCAGCAAGCGAAGGCCCGATGAACCTTCCCGTCGTCGAGCCTGCCGCGACGACGCCGTACGCCGAGAACACCCGCGCGGTCCACGCCCCGCGGCCCGACCTGAGCGCGGTGCGCCCGCTCGGGCTTCCGACGTACCGGACAGCGGCTTTCGAGTTCGAACGCACCCAGGACTACGCCGACGTGCTGGGCGATCGGAAGCCCGGCTACAGCTACAGCCGGATCGACAACCCGACCGCGGACGCGTTCGCACTCGGCCTCGCGTCGCTGGAGGCGCACGGCCTCGACCGGCCGGTTGCGGCACAGGTCTTCGCGTCCGGCATGGCAGCGATCTCCACGGTGTTCCTGTCGCTGTGCCGGTCCGGCGCGCACGTCGTCGCCCCGGCCGCGGTCTACGGCGGCACCTACGGGCTGCTCACGCACATCCTCGGCCGGTTCGGGGTCGACGCCAGCTTCGTCGATATGACGGATCTCGAGACCGTCCGGGGTGCGATCCGCGACAACACCGCACTCGTCTGGGCCGAGACGATCGCCAACCCGACGACCGCGATCACCGACATCGCCGGTGTCGCCGCGCTGTGCCGTGACGCCGGCGTGCCGTTCGCCATCGACAGCACGTTCGCCCCCGCGCCGGTGTGCCGGCCGTTGCGGTGGGGTGCCGACCTGGTGGTGCACTCGGCGACGAAGTACCTCGGCGGCCACTCCGATGTGCTCGCCGGCGCGCTCGTCACCGCGAAGCTCGACGATGCGTGGGCCGCGCTCGCGCAGCTGCGCCACGACGAGGGCGCCGTGCTCGGCCCGGTCGAGGCTTGGCTGCTCCTCCGCGGCATGCGGACGTTGTACGCACGCGTCGAGCGCCAGAGCCAGACCGCGTTCGTGCTCGCGACCAAGCTCGCGGCGCGCGGCGTCGCGGTCGACTATCCAGGCCTGCAAAACCATCCGGGCCACGCGGTCGCCGCGCGCCAGATGCAAGGCGGCTTCGGCGGCATGCTGTCGATTCGCGTCGCCGATCCGCTCGCCGTCGTCGGCAAGCTGCGCGTGTGGGTGCCGGCGACGTCGCTCGGCGGCGTCGAGAGCTTGATCGAGCATCGCGCGAGCGTCGAAGGTCCGACGAGCCCGACGCCGAAGTCGCTGCTGCGGTTGTCGGTCGGGCTCGAGCACCCCGACGACTTGTGGAGCGACCTCGTGCAGGCGCTGGCGTGAAGCTTCGCATCGCGACGTGCGCGAAGCTGCCGGAGCCCGATGCCGACGAGCAGATCCTCGGCGATGCGCTCGCGGCGGCCGGCATCGCCGCGCAGCTCGTCGCCTGGGACGATCCGAGCGCCGATTGGGATGCGCCGATCGCGACGGTGATCCGCTCGACGTGGAACTACGTCCAGGACGTCGACGCATTCTTGCGCTGGATCACGCGAGCCGCCGCCGCCGCGCCGATCTGGAACCCGCCCGACGTCGTGCGCGGCAACGTCCGCAAACGCTACTTGCTCGAGCTCGAGCGGCGCGGCGTGCGGATCGTGCCGACGCAGCTGTTCGAGCGCGGCGCGGCGTTGCCCGATGCGCCGTTCGACACGCGCGTCGTGATCAAGCCCGAGGTCGGCGCCGGATCGTTTCACGCGCGCGCGTTCGAGCTCGGCGATCCGGGCGCGCATGCGCACCTCGCGATGCTGACGGCGCGCGGGGCGGCGCTCGTGCAGCCGTACGTGGCGTCGGTCGATGACTACGGCGAACGCTCGATCATCTCGATCGCCGGCGAGCTCACGCACGCGATCCGCAAGGCACCGCGGTTCGCCGGCGGCATCGAGCAGACCACCGGGCCGTTTCCGATCGAGCCCGCCGAGCGCGCGCTCGCCGAGGCCGCGCTCGCGCCCGATCGCGATCGCCTGCTCTATGGCCGCGTCGATCTGGCGCGCGACGCCGCCGGCCAGCCGATGGTGATGGAGCTCGAGCTCGTCGAGCCGTCGCTGTTCTTGGCTCGCTCCGCGTACGCGCTCGAGCGCTTCGTCAGTGCGCTGGCAGCGCGGTTACGTTCTTGAGCTGCCAGCGCGCGGCGACTCCGACGCCCGCGTGATCCATCACCGAGCCGTTCGCGGGCACCGCCCAGCGCGGATCGTCGCGATCCGAACGTTCGGCCCACGCGGTGCCGACCATCGCGAGCGAGTGCGCGAGCTGCACGTCGCCCTCGAGCTCCGCGCGGCCCATCGCGCGCGGCGGCACCGGCGCGCCGAATCGGCGCACGAGCCGGCCTGCGTCGAACGCCGCACGCGCGGCATAGCGACCGTGCCGCCACGCGAGCTCGCCGGTCGCGAGCTGGCCGGTATCGACGGCATCGCCGGTCGGATCCAAGCGCGCCCAGCTGCCGGCGCCGAGCTTGGCCGACAGCTCGCCGAACCCGCGCGACACGTCCAGCCAGTACCGCGGCGTGTCGATCTCGTGATCGATCGGCTCTTCGAACGCACAAGTCGAATCGATACCGGCCTCGAGCTGCACGCGATTGCCATCGCGCGTGACATCGAGCGCGAGCAGATCGAACACGAGCTGATCGGCCTCGCGATCATCGCCGCGCGTGCGCGAGGTTGCGGCCACGCGGAACAGCGCCCAGTGGCGGCCGGCGAACGTGGTCGCACCCAGCGCGAAGTCGGCATCGCCGTTCGAGTCGAGGTCGATCGTCTCCGCCGCCTCGATCACGCGGATTCCGGCCGCGCTGACGAACGCGGGCATCGCGACGCCGATCGTCGCGTCGTCGAGGCCGCGGCCGGAGCGCCAGAACTCGTCGCGCAAGCTGCCGAGCGGCTGCACGGTCTCGCCGAGCACGAGCTGCCAGCCGAACCAGCGCCCGGTGACGCGCGCGTCGCCGTACGAGCTGCGCGCGAGCGTCGCCGAAGCCTCGGCCCGCAACAGATCCGGCGCGTCGCCCCAGATCACGCACGCCGGGTCGCATGGCCGTGGCGCGCCGATCAGCTCGACCGCTGCGCTGCCGGCGGCCGATGCGCCGTCGCTCGAATCGACGCCCGCCTGTGCGCCGAGCTCGACACCGGCATGCGCGATCGCCGGGATGAAGAGCAACGCGAGCCAACGCACACGAGCACGATGCGCCCGCCCCACGCCGCGCGCTCGCGCAAACTCCGGCAACGCGCCGCCTTCACGGAGTCATCACGCGTGCAGCTACGACACCTCGTGCGCGCGAATCGACTCGGCGAGCGCGATCACGCGCGGCATCGCGTCGATCGTCCACGCGCCGTACCAGAACAGATCTTTGCCGGGCGTGCGGACCACGCGCGCATCGGGGAGCGCCGCTTGGAGCGCCGCCTCATCGGCAGCCGAGAATGCGTACGGCTCGTCCGGCAACACGATCGCATCGATCTTCGACACGCGATCGCGGGCGCGGAGCTCGTCGAGCGTCAGCCGCGGGTAGCGCACGTCGCGGCCGGTGGCTTCGATCGCGTCGCCTTTGCCGAGATCGGCGGCGAGCGGATACAGCCGCAGCCGATCGCTGAACGCGTTCGCGAGTCCCGCGCGCGCGAGGACATCGGAGCCGAACGTGTCGGCGTTGAGCGTCATCAGCGGATCCAGCCAGATCGGCACGAACACGCGCGCGAGCTCGGCGCGCTTGGCCACGAGCTGATACCCGCGCGCGACCACCGCGTTACCTTGCGGGCCGGTTTCCAAGATCCGAGCGAGCCGTGCGAGGTGCGCGATGCCCTGCTCGACCGTGCGCGGCAGCGAGACCAACACCGGGGCTTTCCCTGCGAGCGCTTCGAGCGTACGGCGCACGTTCTCTTCTTGGTTGGCGATCACGAGGTCGGGCTCGAGCGCGAGGATCTTCGCGGGATCGGCATCCTTGGTGCCGCCGACCGTCGCGACGCCCTCGCCGTGCTCGCAGTACGTCGTGCGGCCGACGAGCCGATCGCCCGCGCCGAGCGCGATCACGCTGTAGGTATCGCTCGGCACCAACGACACGATGCGGCGCGGCGCGCGGCCGAACAGCAGCGTGCGGCCGAGGTCGTCATCGATCTTGAGCGTCGACACCGGCGACATATAGCACCCGTGCTAGGGTTTGCGCGTGGCGAAGAACGACGAGGATCCGCAGATCACGGCGGCGTTCTCCGCCGATGGTCGGGTCGATCTCGAAGCCGCGATCAAGGAGCTCGATCCCGACGAAGCGCAGTTCTTCCTCAAGAAGCTCGAGGCCGCGTTTCGCAAGCGCAAGATCATGCTGACCGGCTACCTCGTCGCGATCGTCGCGTGGATCGTCGGCATGGTGTGCGCGCTTGCGTATTTCGGCATCGCCACAGGCTTCGTCGGTTGGGCGTTCTTGGTCCCGTTCGGCGTCGTCGGCGTGATCTTGTACGGCTTTGGCGCGTGGGCGAATCGCGTCGGCAAATCCGCCGATTTGGCACGGCCGAAGCCGCCCAACGGTTAAGATCGGCGCATGAAGCGCCTCGCGATAGCCGTCGGTCTGATCGCCGCGTGCAGCAGCAAGAACAACAACAAGCCGCCGGGTGGTGGCAGCGACGGCGGCACCAGCGACGGCGGCAGCGCCTGCACGAACAGCGGCCCGGCGGTGCCGATCACGTCGTGCACGCCGACGATGGGCGCGAACGTCTCCGAAGAGCTGGTCGCGACGCTACCCGGCAACGCGAGCGCACTGCTCGTGACCTCGCCGCCCGACGACGGCCGGCTCTTCGTCGTCGGCCAGGCCGGTCAGATCTGGGTCGTGCAAGACGGCCAGGTCGGCAGCGATCCGTTCCTCGACATCACGAGCGACACGATGCTCGCAGCCGAGGCGCCGCCGGGCGAGCGCGGCTTGCTCGGGCTCGCGTTCCACCCGGACTACAACTGCAACGGCTACTTCTATGTGTCGTACACGACGGCGAACGCCGACGTCGTCGAGCGCTTCTCGGTCAGCCAGACCGACCCGAACCAGGCTGACCCGATGAGCGGTCAGATCATCTTGTCGGTCCCGGACCCTGCCGAAAACCACAACGGCAGCATGCTGAACTTCGGCAGCGACGGCTATCTCTACATCAGCGAAGGCGACGGCGGAAACCAAGAGGACCCACCGAAGAACGGCCAGGCGCTCCTGCTCACCAGCCCGAACTGCAACGGCTGCTATCCGCTGCTCGCGAAGATCCTGCGCATCGACGTCGACCATCCGGCCGGCTCCAACGCGTACGGCATTCCGCCGAACAACCCATACGCCGATGGCGTGATGGGGTTTCCCGAGATCTTGATCCGCGGCCTGCGCAATCCGTGGCGCTGGACGTTCGACCGTGCGACCGGCGACATGTACATCGGCGACGTCGGCCAGGACACGTACGAAGAAGTCGACGTGATTCAAGCCGCGAACATCGACGGCGCGCCGAACCAAGCCGTCAACCTCGGCTGGAGCATGTACGAAGGCTCGGCGTGCTACCAAGATGGCAACGGCAACGGCTCTTGCGATCCGACGAACAAGACGTTCCCCGAGCTGATCAAGACGCACGCCGGCGACAACTGGCACGCGGTCATCGGCGGCAGCGTCTATCGCGGCAGCTGCTATCCGCAGATCCAGGGCAACTACTACGTCACCGACAACTCCTTTGGCGGCATGCTGCAGACCGCGTACAACCCGATGATGCCGGCCGGCAGCCGCTTGATGACCGAGGTCGAGGTCGGCAGCAACTGGGCCGTCAGCCCGTCGAGCCTCAACTCGGTATCGAGCGGCGAGATGTACGAGACCGACACGACGGGTAACATCTGGCACCTGATCGCGGGTCCGTGACGCCACAGTCGAAGCAGCTGACGCTCGCGACGGGCTTGTCGGCACACGTGCTCGAGTGGGCCGCGCCGGGCGACACCACGTTCGTGCTCGTCCATGGTTTCCTGGACAACGCGTGGGGCTGGCTCGAGGTCGCGCCGAAGCTCGGCGCGCACGCGATCGCGGTCGACGTGCGCGGCCACGGCGATTCGGGGTGGGCTGCACCGGGCGGTTACTACTACTTCATGGACTACGTCGCCGATCTCGACGACGTGATCCGCCAGCTCGCGCGCGAGCGCGTGATCGTCGTCGGCCACTCGATGGGTGGCGGCATCGCGTCGTACTGGGCTGGTGCGCGGCCCGAGCGCGCGAGCGCCGTCGCGCTGCTCGAAGGCATGGGGCCGCCCGACGAAGCCGAGGTCGACGTCGCCGCGCGTGCGGCGCGATGGATCGACGGCTGGCGCACGGCGCGCCGCGAGTTCAAGCCGATGGCGTCGATCGACGTCGCCGCCGCGCGGCTGCGCAAGCACGACCCGTTGTTGTCGGAGGCGCTCGCGCTCGAGCTCGCGGCGCACGGTGTTCGACCGTACGAAACCGGCTACGTGTGGAAACACGACCCGCTGCACCTCACGCAGGGCCCGTATCCGTTCCGCCGCGACTTCGCCGCGCAGTTCTGGCGGCGGATCGCCTGCCCGGTGTTGGTCGTCGACGGTGCCGAGTCGAAGCTTAACCTGGGCGAGGCCGAGCGAGCCGCGCGACGTGCCGAGCTACAGAATCCGCGACACGTGGTGGTGCCGGGCGCCGGCCACATGATGATGCGGCACCAGCCGGCCGCGATCGCGGCGCTGCTGGTCGAGCTCGCCGCGCCGGGCTGAATCGCGCTGATGCTCGCGCGCCTGCAGCGCGACGTGAAACAGCACGATCATCGTTCCGACGGTCGCGTCCGAAATGCGGCGAAACACGTCACGCCTCCAGCTCGACGTGCACGGTCGGATACGCCTCGCTGATGAACGCGGCAAGCACCGGATCGGCCGCGAACGACCCGGCGAGCACGACCCGCGCGATGGTCGCGCCTTCGAGCTTCGCGATCGCGTCGAGCGCCGTCGAGACCACGATCGCGCCGGCGTGCTTGTTCGACCGAGTCGTAATTTTCTCGCGAGAGATGATCATCTCCATTGGAAGCCGCCCCTTCGCCGCGAGTTGCATGCAACAGGTTCGCCGCGGAACGTCGCCGCGCGTCACCGCGCCTGCGGCGCGTGGAGCGCGATTGCGCAGTCCGGACCGTGCGGTTTCTGCGCGATCACCAACGCGAGCGTCGCGCTCCCGCACCACTCGCGAGCTACGGCACGAACGTTTTGCACGTGTACCCGGTCGGGCAGCCGGTGCCGTCGCCGTTGCACGTCGGGCTGCACTGCTGCGTGTCGTCGAACTCGAAGGTGCACGCTTCACCGCTGCCGCAATCGGCGGCCGAGCCACAGAGCCGCGGCTCGATCCCGGAGCAGCTGTCGGAGCCGCATTCGCAAAGATTCAGGATGCAGTCGCCGTTCGGGCAGTACGGTGCGTCGAGTGGGGCATTTCCACTGCGACTGTCACAGGCAACGAAAAGCAGGATCAGGACGCGAGTCGCTCGCATGCGGAGCCCGTCAGCAACGGTGGTGCCACGGGCGCATCGTCGGATTTCGCGCATCTGGCCGCGCCAGGTCGCGGCGAATCCGAGAATCGCGACATCGCTGTCACGCTAGAGCCCGTCGCCTTCGCTGATCCCGCGCGGCGGTGTCACCGCGCGCATCAAGCGACTGACCGCGCGGCCGTGCCAGTGATACGGCACGATCACGCGAAACGTCGATCCCTTGCCGACCTCGGAGTCGAGCTCGACATCGCATGCGAGGAGATCGGTCAGCCTGGCTACGAGCGCGAGCCCCAAGCCGACGCCGCCGAACACGCGCTCGTCACCGCCGTCGATCTGGCGAAACGGCTCGAAGATTCGCTCGCGATCGGCCGGCGAAATTCCGACGCCCGTATCGCGGACCTCGAGCACGATGGCCTCGTCGTTCTCCTTGCCGCGCGCGCCGGCTCGCCCCGCACGCGCGCGCACCAGCACGCGGCCGCCTTCCGGTGTGAACTTGACCGCGTTCGAGACCAGGTTGACCAGCACGTGCGCGAGCCAGCGCGAGTCCGAGTTGACGAACGCGAGATCGCGCTCGACCTCGGCGTCCAGCGTGATTCTCTTAGTGCCGACCATCCACGATACTGATGCGGTGACGCGCTCGACCAACTCCGCCACGTCGAGCGCACTCGGTTTGGCCTCGATGCTGCCGGCCTCGGCGCGCGCGAGGTTGAGCACGTCGTCGACGAGCCCGAGCAGCGACTGCGCGCTGCGTTTGATCGACGCGCACGCATCTTTTTGCTTGTCGGTGACCGGCCCGTAGACGCCGGCTGCGATCACGTCGGCGAGGCCCTGAACGCCGTGGATCGGCGTGCGCAGCTCGTGCGTCATCGACGCGACGAACTGGCTGCGCTGCGTGTTCGCCTGGATCAGCTGCGCGGTGCGCGCCTCGAGATCGCGCTCCTTGCCGCGCAACAGCCGCAGCGTCGCCGACGAAAACCAGGCCGGCACGCCGACGACGAGCGCGCAGTACGCGATCGAGGTCGCCGCGTAGCCGGGGCTCGGCACACGGCCGGGCGCGCCCGGCACCGGCGTCGCCGGCAAGATGCCGAGCGTCATGCCGATCACCATCGCCGCGAACAGCACGACGATCAGCGCGGCCATCATGACGGTCACGCCCAAGTTCGACAGCAGCGACAGCACGGCCACGACGATCACGTACGTCGCGATCAGCGGGCTGTACGGACCGCCGGTGAAATAGATCGCCGCGGTCAGCAGCACGACATCGGCAGTCGTGTTGAGCCCTTGGGTCTCCATCACGAGCTTGTCGTTGCGCAGCGCGAGCCACGCGAGCGCGTTCGTGAGCAGCTTCACCGAGACCAACTCGACGTAGGCCCACCGCCACGGCGTCAGATCGAACACCGCGGCGGCGAACGCGAGCACACCGAAGCCGATCGCGATCGCGAAGCCGCTCCAGATCCCGAACCACAACTTCGGCCGATTCGCCGGCAGCGCCATCTCGGCGACGAAGCCGGGCAGCTTCACTACGCTTCACCGAGCAGATCGCGGACCTGAGCGAGCAAATTCACCAGATCGAACGGCTTGCTGAGATAGCCATCGGCGAGCGCGCCGAGCTGCACGGTTCGCGTCGATTGATCCTGGTCGTTGTAGACCGCGCTCATCAGCAACACCGGCGTGCCGCGGCCGCGGCTCTTCATCTCGCGCACGAGCTCGAAGCCGTTCTTGCGCGGCAGCTGGACGTCGACCAGGCATAGATCCGGCACTTCGCGATCGAAGCTCTCGATGCCGTCGGGCCCCGACGACGCGCCGACCGTCTCGTAGCCATTGGCCGCTAGGAAATCGATCAGGATCATCTGGTTCACCGGATCGTCCTCGACGACGAGGATCTTCTTCACGCGATGGACTTTATCACTCGAACCGGTTCGAGCGCACGGGACCGCCGGCCCACGCACGTGCGCGCAACCCGATGCCGGGCGGCCAGACGCGCGCGACGAGCGCGGCCCAGCGGTCGGGCTCGTCGGCGGCGAGCTCTTCGGCGGCGAGGCCCGGGCTCGCGGCGATCGCGGCGGCGATCTCCGCCGGGTCTTGGCCGTCGTGCCACGGCGGCTCGATCGCCTGATAGAGCAGCGTCGTGACGTCGGGCGCGATCGGGCAATCGCGTGTCCACGGCGCCGCGTGGGCGTACACGATCTGGCCGTCGCGCCGGCCGACCAGCTTGGCGAGGTCCGACGGCATGTCGGCGAGGTCGTAGAGCGCGACGATGCCCGGCGCCGGCACGCCGATCGACGGCCACGGCATCAGCTCGAGCCCGAGCCGCAGCGCGACGGCGCGCGCGACGATCTCGTGATTGCGACCCGGTGGCGCGTAGACGCACGGCGCGTCGGCGGCGCGCGCGAGCGGCCCCAACCGATCGATCCCGGTCGCGAGCCGCGCAAACGAGTCCTGCAGCCACGCATAGCGGCCGTGCATCGGCTCGGGCCAGCCGTACGGCGACCGGTGCACGAGCAAGCCGCCGGTGAGCACGTAGTGCCAGCCGCGCAGGTCGTCGCCGTCGAGGGCACTCGTGCCCGCGACGCGATCGGCGCGGTCGATGATCGCGGCGATCGCCGCCGTCATCGCGACCTGATCGGTCGACGTGCCGCGGCGCAGGCTCGCGAGCGCCGCGCGCGTGACGTCGAGCCGGCCGCTCATCGCCGCGTTGAACGCGTAGAGGTACTCGCACATGAAGCTCTGCGCGCGCAGCGCCTCGCGCTCGTCGAGCAGCGCGAATGCGTCGCGGTGCGCGAGCGCGGTCTCGAGCGCGGAGACCAGCTCGCACACGACCTGCTCGCTATCGCCGACGAGCTGCATGCAGCGCCAGAGCACCGTCGCGGCAACGCCCGGCGCGTTCGCATCGATCAGCGCGTAGCCCAGATCGTAGAGCCGATCGGGACTGTCCGGATCGCGGACGACTTCACGCGCGAGCTCGGCGAGCTGGCTCGCACCGCTGCGCCCGGCGAGGTCGGCGAGCACGTCGAGCCACGCGACGAGCTCGGTCACGGTCTTGCCGCGCGGCCAGCCGATGCGCACGCGCAGCTTGGCGAACGCGCCCTGATCATCGCCCGCGGCGATCAGCGCGGCCGTCGCCGCGAGCTCGTCCTCCGCGTCGTTCGCCATCCGGCGTTACAGCTTCGCCAACGTGATGGTCTCGCGCCACAGCCGCTCGCGCACCGCCGCGTCGCGCGCCGCGCTGCTCGCGGGCGTCGCGATGCCATCGCTGAAGTAGCTGCCCGATGGCTCGTCGGTGCGCTCGCCGCCGGCGAGCTGCGCGATCGCGCGACCGCCATGCTCGACGCTCGCGCCTTGCACCGGGCCGAAGCCGGTACGCAAGAGCTTCGTCGCGGTCACGCCCGGGTGCATCGCGTACGCGACGAGCTTGTCGGGATCGTGGCGCTCGGCGAGCGAGACCGCGTGCATCACGATCGCGAGCTTGCTCTGCGCGTACGCGGCGTAGCCGGTGAACGCGCGCGCGAGCTGCAAGTCATCCTCGTGGATCCGGCCGCGTGTGTGGGCGATCGAGGCGATGTCGATCACGCGCGACGGCACGCCGGCGGCCTCGGCGCTCGCTTCGAGCCGCGGGATCAACAGCTCGGTCAGCGCGAACGGCGCGACGTAGTTGACCGCGAACGACAGCTCGAGCTTGTCGGTCGTGACGACCCGCTCGGTCGCGAACACGCCGGCGTTGTTGACGAGCACGTGGAGCTCCGGCGCGACCTCGAGCACCGCCGCCGCGCCGCGCCGCACGCCGGCGAGCGTGCTCAAGTCGAACGCGACGCCATCGAGCGTGCCGCCGGGTAGCTCGTCGCGCAGCTGCGCGAGCGCGGCATCGACCTTCACCTTGCTGCGGCCGTGGACGATGACGTGCATGCCCGCCGCGGCGAGCACGCGCGCGGCCGCACGGCCGATGCCGTCGGTCGAGCCGGTGATCAAGACGACGCGTGCCATGCGTGCCACTTTAGGGCGATCGATGGCGAGCGTGCAATCGCGGGGCGCGCAGGCGAGCGAGCGCCGCGTCGATCGGGTGCTGCGGCGCGGCCGTGACGCCGGTCCAGCTGTGCAGCATCGCGAATGCCGCGGCTTCGTCCCCACCGGCCATGTGCTCGAGGTCGGAGTCGTGCGTGCCGGTCGCCTCGACGTAGATCGCAGCATCGGCGGCGCTACCGAGCGCGTACATGCCGCCGGACCATGGATCCCACTCGCCGTACGCGAACATCAGGTGATCGCCGTGCTCGGCGACCCAGTCGGCGATGTCCTGCATTGCCGCACCGCCGTCGTACGTCGGTATCGCGACGCCGAGCGGCAGATAGCCGGCGTAGTCGGCATCGCCGTACATCTCGTACGGCTGCAAATACGCTTCGGTGCCGTCGTCGGGGTAGCCGAGCTGGAGGTACGCCTGGTAGTCGTACGCCTCGAGCAGGGTGTCTTGCTCGTCGTCACTCGAGCTCACCGGCGAGATCATGCCGAGGAACGTGTAGAGGTCGTCGCTGCTCGCGTTCGTCGCGGGCACGAGCGCACAATCCGACTCGCCGTTGTACTGCCAGAACGACCACTCGAGGCTGACGATCGCGCTCTCGACCGCCGGACCGACCGCGACCCGCGTGTAGTGATAGCCCATCGACGATGCTTCGTTTTGAGCCAGCGCGACGAAGTCGGCGCGGCGATTCGCCAGCATCTCGACCGCGACCGCGCGCACGGCCGCGCGGCAGTCGGCGGTGCCGACCTGCGCCAGATACGGCGGGTAGCGCGGATCCGGCGCGGCGAACGAGATCGGCGCGACGTAGGGCACGGTGCCGTCGACGTCGGCGGAGAAGAACCGGCGATAGAACATCGCGGTCATCCCGCCCTTGGAGCCGCCGGTCGAGAGCTTCTTGCCCTGGTAGATCGTCGCGAGCGAGGTCACGATCCCGTGCTCGTCGTCGGCCATCTGCTCGATCGTCAGCTTCGACCAGTCGGCCGGATCGGGCCGCGACGTGCCGAAAAAGCGGTGCTCGATCGAGATCTGGTTCGCGCCGAGCAGCTCGGTCAGCTCGACCGGCGTGTCGAGGTAGTAGTCCCAATAGCCCGACGTGTGGATCACGAGCGGCGCCGCGACGTCGGCGTGGATCAGCGAGACCTCTTCGAGAAACGTCGGGCCGCTCGGATCGGCGTGATCGACCGGCTGCGTGAAGTGCAGCACGAAGTAGTGATAGCCCGCGTGCGCCGTCGTCATTTCGGTGACGTCGTGCACGTTCGGCAGCGCCTCCAAGGCCGTCAACAGCACGGCCGGATCGTTCGGATCCGGTGGCTTGATGTTGTCCCCGCACGCCGCCGACGCCAGGACGACCGCCAGCCCGACATGGCGAACCAACGCTGGAGCCATGGCGCAGCTTGCCATGCACCGCTCGTCCGGGGTAGGCAATCGTCCTCATGGCCCTGTCGGTCGGCATCGTCGGTTTGCCCAACGTCGGCAAGAGCACCGTGTTCAACGCCCTCACGGCCGGTAAGGCCGAGGCCGCGAACTACCCGTTCTGCACGATCGATCCCAACGTCGGCATCGTGCCGGTTCCGGATGCGCGGCTCAAACGCATCGAGTCGCACATCAAGACGCAAAAGATCATCCCGGCCATCGTCGAGATCGTCGATATCGCCGGCTTGGTGAAGGGCGCGTCGCAAGGCGAAGGCCTCGGCAACAAATTCTTGGCCAACATCCGCGAGACCAACGCGGTCTTGATGATGGTCCGCTGCTTCGACGATCCGAACGTGATCCACGTCGCCGGCTCGGTCGATCCGATGCGCGACATCGACATCGTCGAGCTCGAGCTCGTCCTCGCCGATGCCGACACCGCGGACAAACGCCTCAAGAAGGCGCAGGGCGCCGCCAAGTCGGGCGGCAAAGACGCCCGAACCGAGGTCGCGCTCGCCGAGAAGGTCATGGCGCACCTCAACGCGGGCAAGCCCGGCCGTTCGCTCGAGCTGCCGGCCGAGGACAAGCAAGCCGTCGCGACGTGGGGCCTGATGACGACGAAGCCGGTCTTGTACTGCTGCAACGTCGGCGAAGGCGATCTGCCGAAGGGCAATGCGTGGAGCGATCTCGTGCGGTCGCGCGCCGCCGAAGAGCGAGCCGGCGTGGTCGTGCTGTGCGGCAAGGTCGAGGCCGAGCTCGCCGAGCTGCCCGACGGCGATCGCGGCGAGTTGCTCGCATCGTACGGGCTCGAAGAGCCGGCGCTCGCGACGCTCGCGCGCGAGTGCTATCGCCTGCTCGGCCTGCAGTCCTACTTCACCGCGGGCGAAAAAGAGATCCGCGCGTGGACGATCCGCAAGGGCGCGATGGGCCCTGAAGCCGCCGGCGTGATCCACACCGACTTCGAGAAGGGCTTCATCCGCGCGCAGGTCTACTCCGTCGACGATCTCGACAAGTACGGCAGCGAGGCCGCGATCAAAGCCGCCGGCAAGCTGCGCGTCGAGGGCAAGGAGTACGTCGTGCAGGACGGCGACGTGATGCTGTTCTTGTTCAACGTGTGATGTCTAGGCGTGACCCTGAGCGCGCAGACCGCGCACGATCGATGCGATTCGGCCGTTCGACCGCTGGCGCCGCTCGCGAACCACACACACGATCTCGCCTAGGCCTACGCGTCCGGTGATCGGACTACAACTACAACGCCTCGGCGTGCTTTACGTCGTGATCGCGGCGGCGTCGTGGGGAACGTGGAGCCTGTTCTTGTATCCGGCGCACCTGCCGCCGGTCATCACCACGCCGATCATGTTCATCGTGATGGGCGCGACGGCGTGGTTGATTTCGCTCCGCGAGGCGCCGCCGACGTGGGATCGATCCGCCGCCCGCGCGCTCGCCGCCAACACGATCTGCGACACCGTCAACGTCGCGGCGTTCTTCGCCGCGCTCGACACGACGACCGTCGCGATCGCGGTGATCACGCACTACGCCGCGCCGATCATCGTCGCGCTGCTCGACCCCGTTCGGGTCCGCGGGGCACGCCTCGCCGCGGTGCTCGCGCTCGCCGGCCTCGCGATCATCCTCGAGCCATGGCGCGCGCTCGATTGGCACGCGCTGATCGGCGCCGGCCTGGGCCTGGTCTCGGCGTTCGCATACGCCGGCAACGTGTTCGCGGTGCGCCGGCTCGCGACCAAGATCGGCTCGGCGCGGGCCGTCGCCTATCACTCGTTGCTCGCGGGCGCGTTGTTGTCGCCACTCCTGATCGTGCACGCGTTCGAGCTCGGCGTCGGGCCGGTCGCGCGCGTGGCCGCGGGTGCGGCGTCGATCGGCGCGATTTCCGGCGTGTTGTTCGTCGTGGGCTTGCGCCGCATCGGTCCGGCGCGCGCCGCCGTACTGGCGTTCGCCGAGCCGCTCGTCGCCGTGCTCGTGGGCTCGCTGTGCTGGAATCAGACACTGCACCCGATCGCGGCGGTCGGCGGCGCGATGGTGCTCGTCGCGGGCGTTCACGTCGCGCGACAAGCGCGATAAGATCGAGCGATCCCAATGATGGTCACCATCGCGATGCCGGCGCTCGATGAAGAGCACTACATCGAGGCGTGTATCGCGAGCGTGCAAGCGCAAGACTATCCGCGCGATCAGCTCGAGATCCTCGTCGCCGACGGCCGCTCGACCGACAAGACGCGCGAGATCGTCGCCAGGCTCGCCGCCGCCGACCCGCGCATCAAGCTGATCGACAACCCGGATCGGCTGCAAGCCGCCGGCTTGGGCCAGATGGTCAAGGCCGCGCAGGGCGACGTCATCGTCCGCATGGACGTGCACTGCGAGTACGCGCCCGACTACGTCCGCAAGTGCGTCGAGACGCTCGCGCGTACCGGCGCCGACAACGTCGGCGGCGCGCAGCGCGCCCGCGCAAAGACGAGGTTCCAGCGCGCGTTGTGCGCGGCGCTGGCCAGCCCGCTCGGCGTCGGCGGCGCGCGCTATCGATCCGCCGATGCGGACGGCTTCGTCGACACCGTGTTCCTGGGCGCGTTCCGCCGCCGCGTCTTCGAGACGATCGGCCTGTGGGATCCGCGTGCGATCACGAACGAGGACAGCGAGCTCAACCAGCGGATCCTCGAGAGCGGCGGGCAGATCTACCTATCGCGCGACATCGTCGTGCACTACTACCCGCGCGATTCGTTCCAGTCGCTCGCGAAGCAGTACTACAAGTACGGTCGCGGCCGCGCGCGCACGCTGCTCAAGCTCGGCAAGTTCTCGAACATCCGGCCCGCGATTCCGTTCGCGATGGTCGCGGGCGCCGCCGCGATGCTCGCGAATCCGCTGTTGTGGCCTGCCCTGCCCGCCGCGCTCGCGACCTACGCGCTCGCGACCGGCGCCGAAGCGGTTCGCGTCGGCCGCGGCGCGGGCGTTGCGACGGTCTGGCGGATCTTTCCGACGCTGCACGTCGCGCACGGCGTCGGCTTCGCGGCGGGGCTCTGGCAATATTTACGCGACCCGGACTGGCCCGACGAGCCCGAGCGCATCGGCGCACGCAAGGCACAGCTGCGCGCGGTGTAACCGTGCCGCGACGAGCGCGACGGAGCTAGACGTAGCCGCGCTCGATGGCCTTGAGCACGGCACGCACGCGGTCGCGTACGCCGAGCTTCTTCAAGATGCTCGACACGTGGTTCTTCACGGTGCCTTCCGCGACGAACAGCGCGCGGCCGATCTCGGCGTTCGAGCAACCGGTCGCGAGCAAGCGCAAGATCTCGCGTTCGCGCGTGGTGATCGGCTCGTCCGCCGGACCGGGTATGCGCACGACGCTGTCGACGCGATCGGATAAGCCCGGCCGCAACACGGTGCCGCCCGCGGCGACCACGCGCACGGCCTCGACGAGACGGTCGAGCGTGACGTCCTTCATCAGGAAGCCACGCGCGCCGGCGGCGATGATCTGCATCGCCGCGTCCGGGTCGTCGAACGTCGTGAGCACGAGCGTCGCGGGCAAGCACCGCCGTCGCGCGAGCTCGGCGACGACCTCGATGCCGTCGCGTGCGGGCATGCGCATGTCGAGGACCAGCACGTCCGGCTTGGTGCGCTCGGCGAGCTCGATCGCGGCATCGCCGTCGGCGGCTTCGCCGACGAGCTCGAAGTCATGGACGAGCCCGAGCAACGTCTTGATGCCCTGGCGCACGAGCGCGTGATCCTCGGCGAGCGCGATGCGGATCACGACGCACCGAGCGGCAGGCGCGCCGTCACGGCGAAGGCCGGCGCGGTGCGCACGTCGAGCTCGCCGCCGAGCTCCTCGAGCCGCGAGCGCATGCTGCGTAGCCCGAAGCCATCCCGGGCGGTTTCGCCGCCGCTGCCATCGTCGTGCGCCTCGACGACGAGCGCGGCATCTTCGGTCCGCACGCATACCCACACGTTGGCGGCGCCGCGCGCGTGGCGCCGCGCGTTCGTGATGATCTCCTGCACGCACGACACGACGCAGTGCGCGCGGCGCGGCTCGTCGAGCCGAAGGCTCTCGGGCGCGTCGATATGGATCGCGAGGCCGGGCACGTCGACGACGATCGCGCGAATCGCCGCGGCGAGCGTCGCCGGCAGCTCGCGCTGCGTCGCGGCGACGACGGCGCGCACGTCCTCGAGCAATCGCGCCGACAGCGCGCGCGCTTGTGCGACTTGCTCGCGCGCCGCGTCGCCGCCGACGTGCGTCGCGACCTCGAGCTGCAACGCGAGCGCGGTCAGATCGTGGCCGATTACGTCGTGCAGATCGCGCGCGATCCGCGTCCGCTCGTGGACCTGCATGAGCGCCGCGCGCGCGTCGGCTTCGCGCTGCGCGCCGGCGACCGCCGCGACCGCGAATGCTTGGAATCCGGCCAGCGCGATCGTCTCGGCCATGCCGATCACCGCGCCGAGCGATGTCACCAAGCACGTCGCGACGACCGCGGTCTGCACGATCACCAGCGCCGCCACCACGCGCGTGCTCAGCACCAGCGCCGCCTGCGACGCGACGATCACGAGCGTCAGCGCACCGTACGGGCAAGGTCGGATCAGCGCCATCGCGAGCATCGCCGGGATCATCGCGGCGAGCGCGATCACGCGGCGGCGGCGATCGTCGTGCGCGGCGGTCGCGCCGAAATGAAACGCGATGCCGAATGCCGCATACGCGGCGAGCCACGGCCACGGATCGGCGTTGCCGCCGGTCAAGATGCGCAGCGTGCCGGCCATCGCGAACAGCGCGTAGCCGACCCATCTCATCGCGCGCACGAGCTGCATGCCGTCACCATACGGCACCGGCGAACCCGGGCATATATGCCGGAAGTCATGGTCGAGATCGTGACGACCGGCATATATGCGGCTCGCCGGCGAATCGCCAGGATGACCGCATGAAGCTCTTCATCGTCGCATTCGCGTATCTCACCAACGCCGCCATCGCCGCGCCGGCCGTCCCGGCCCCGCCGCCGCTTCACGACGGCCTCCACGACTTCGACGGCGGGCTCGGCTCGTGGAAGGAACACACGATGCGGCTCGACAAGCCGCTCACCGGCTCGACCAAATGGTATCCGGTCGAAGGTTATTCGCGATCGTGGTCGGTGCTCGGCGGCCGCGTCAACGTCGTCGAATACGACGGCGACGGTCCGAAGGGCCACGTGTCGTTGATCTCGATCCGCGTCTACGACCCCGAGACCAAGCAATGGCGGATGAACTTCTCGACGCCGTCGCGCGGCGCGCTGTGGCCGACCCCGATGGTCGGCACGTTCCACGACGGCCACGGCGAGTTTTACTCGCAGGACGACATCGATGGCCGCATGGTCCTCGTGCGGTTCTCGTTCATTCCGGAATCGCCGACGGCGCAGCGCAGCGAGCAGGCATTCTCGGTCGACGGCGGCAAGACGTGGGAGACCAACTGGATCAACGAGTACACGCGCGTCGATGCGATTCCGGCGCGACCGGCGGCGACCGAGCATCACGACTTCGACTTCGACGCGGGCGTCGAGAAGATCCACATCAAGAGGCTCGACCACGGTGCGTGGGCCGACTACACGGGCACGCACACGATCCACAAGCTGTGGGGCGGTCTCGCCGACGTCGTCGAGCTCTCGGCCGACGGCCCAGCCGGCCACCTCGAAGGCGTCGGGCTGCGCATGTTCGACCCGGCGACGCACGAGTGGAACCTCAACTGGCTCTCGACCGGCTCCGGATACTTCGGCCCGCCCGCGTACGGCCGCTTCGCGAACGGTCGCGCCGAGTTCTACGATACCGAGCAGGTCGGCGATCGCACCGTGCTCGTACGCGGTGTGTGGTCCGGCATCACGGCGACATCTGCGAAGTTCGAGCAGGCGTTCTCGAGCGACGGCGGCCGGTCGTGGGCAACGAACTGGATCACGACGACGAGCCGGTAGCGCTCACTCGAGCTGCAATCCGCAATCGCTACACGCGCCATCGCGGAGCGGCGCCGCGCAACCGCAGGCCGGGCACGCGTCGCCCGAGAGATCGAGCTTCGCGTTGCCGACGAGCTCGCGCCAGTCGGCGCGCTGGATCTCGGCGACGCGCTCGACATCGTCCTCCTCGACCAGGAGGTGCGTCCGCGTGCCTCAACCTCCGCCGGGCGTGCGACAACCGACGACGGCGGCGATGCCCGCGGCGAGACAGCGATCGCGCAGCGCCTTCATGTCGGCGATCGAGCCGGCGCTCGCGGGCAC
The DNA here is from genome assembly GCA_036271395.1 of Kofleriaceae bacterium. GTDB lineage: Bacteria > Myxococcota_A > Polyangia > Haliangiales > Haliangiaceae > JABFXX01. The sequence goes on along the minus strand of DATBAS010000218.1, from coordinate 9,932 downwards.
GATAGGAAGCCCGTCGAGCTCCTCTTCAGCTTCTCGGCTCGTCATCGCTACTGTGGTAGCACGGCTTCGGCGAGCGATGCGGCGCGCTTGTTCCATGGCCAGCGACCATCGTGCTTGAGGCGAACGAGCAGGTAGACCACGATCGCGATGTTGAGCGCGATCACACCGGCCTTGAGCACGTTCGCGTGCTCGACCATCTCGTAGACCTCGAGCGGGATGAACGACACCGTGATGATCGTCGTGAAATATTCGGCCCACGTCTTCCTGAGCAAGAGGCCGAAGCCCTCGACGCAGAACAGCGCCGCATAGCACGCCGCCGCGATCGAGATGATCGTGAACGTGTGCGGGCGCATGTTCGCGATCTTCGCGATCAGCTCGTGCAGGTAGTGATTGCTGGGCTGAAACTGGCCGATCCATTTGCGCACGCCGTGCGAAAATGCGCCCACGGCGACGAGCACGAGCAGCAGCGCCTTGACCAGCTTGAAGATGCCGATGAGTACCAGGACGGTGTCGCTGCGCCGCGAGGCCATGCCAGAGCATGCAGCAAGACTCGCGCCCGGGCGAATCAGGCCGTGACGGGGTTCGCACGGCCGTTGTCGAGCGCGATCAACTCGCGCACCGCGGCGAGCCGGATGCCCTGATCGACGCGCTCGGTGATGCGCGGCGTGATCCGCGCGAAGCCGAGCAACCGCGACGTGTCGCGCGCCAGCTCGGTCGCGGTGAGCCCGGCCGCCCGCTCGACGACGATCCGCGCCGCCGCCGCGATCTCGAACAGCGGGATCTGCGCGATGTCGCGACACGCGACCGCGTTCGCGCCGGCGACGCGCACGTCGGGCACGTGCGCCGGATCTTGATCGATGCGGTAGACGACCTCGGCTTCGTCGCCGAAGCGGCCGCGGCCGTCGATCGCCGCGCGCACCTGAGCGAGCACGTCGGGCGTGACCCGACCGACACCGAAGTACGCACCGACACGGCGCGCGAGCAGCTCGACGTGGATCGGCGCCTCGGCGGCGAGCACCTGCTCGACGACCTTGCCGAGCTCGGCCTGGTGGCGGCCGCCGAACATGTCGTCGGGGACGCGGCGGCCCGGCGGGATCGCGGCCGCCTGATACGGCCCGATCGCGATCGCACCGCGTGCGATGTGGAGCGGAGACGTGTTCGGGCCACTGCCGGCGGCGACCGGCGCGGTCGGCGCGTCGGCGATGACCTCCGGTGTGGCCGGCTGGCCTCCGGCCTCGACCCGGCGGCGCGCGCGCTTGGCGGCGGCCGCGGGCACCGTGATGCGCGATACCGGCGCGGGTGTGAGCGTGCGTGCGCGCCGGCCCGCGGCGACCGCGGCGACGATCGCGCCGTGCGCGCGCTGGGTCTCGCGCTCGGGATCGAGCCACCAATCCAGCGTCCACAGCCGATGCACGCGCCACCCCAGGCGCGACAGCTCCTGAGCGCGCAGGCGATCGCGGTCGCGCGCCGGCGCCTTGCGGGCGTAGCGCGCACCATCGTGCTCGATCGCGAGCACGCAGCGCGACGGATCATCGGGATCGACGACCGCGAGCTCGACGGAGCCGACGCGATGGCGCAACGCCCAGCCGCGCTCGGCGAGCGCGCGGGCGATCGCGGCGGTGACGGGCGAGCTCGGCGCTTCGTCGACACCGGCGGCGCCGTCGCGCGCGAACCCGATCAGCTCGGCGAGGCCGCGCCACGCACTCGGCGCGGTCGCATCGATCGTCTCGGGCTCGAAGCTCGAGTAGATGGCGAGCTGTTCACGGGCGCGCGTGGTCAGCGCGGCGAGATGCGGCTCGGTCAAGGCGCCGGTGTCGCCGACCGAGAGCAGCACGACGGCGCACGGGTCGGCGCGATCCGGCGTGGCCACGGCGATGTCGGCCAATGCACGATCCTTGACGCGTTCGTCGTCGAGCAGATCTTCGATCAACTGCTGCTGCGCGCGCGACAAACACGCGATCGCGACGCGCTCGTTGTTGCGAACGCGCGCGATCGCATCGGCGACGATCGCTTCGGCCTCGGCGCGGTTGCCGCCGAGCGCATCGGCCTCGCCGTCGATCCGGCGCCAGCTGATCGCGCCGCCGCGCCGCGCAGCGGGCGACACGGCCACGCGCTCGCCGTAGTAGCGCCGGTTCGCGAACGCGAACAGGTCGTCGTGCGCGCTCGCATAATGATGATCGAGCGCGAGCTCCGGCATGCCGGCCGCGAGCGCGGCGTCGAGCAGGCTGGGCTCGCCGTCGCTGGGGCCGGGTTGGCGCGAGTCGCCGAACGCGATCATGGCAGTGCCGCGGGCGAGCGCGCCGAGCGCGTCGCCGATCGCGAGGCGGTGTGCGTCGTCGAAGATCACGAGGTCGAAGTTGCGGGCATCGCCGCGCGCGAGCTCGCTCGGTGTCGCGAGCGCACACGCGCCATGGCGCGGGATCCGGCCGCGCGCGACGGCCATCGCGCCGCGATCGAGATCGGCGAACGCGGTGACGGCGAGGTGATGCGCGTTGCCATCGAAGCGCACCAGCTCGATCGCACGGCCGATCGCGGAAGCGACCCACGCGAGCAATGTCGCGCGTTCCCACGCGAGCGCGAGATCGCACGCGTGCAAGTCGCCGCGCTCGGCCGCGACGACGATCGCGCGCAGGCCGGCGTCGATCGCCGCGCGTTTCGCGAGCGTGTAGCGCGTCCACTCGGCGAGCGCGCGCACCGAGCCGGCGAGCGCGTCGACCTGCGTGCGCGTCACCGCGATGTGATCGTGGCCCGCGCCGAGCTGCGCGAGCGGGATGCCGGTCGCTTCGGCGAGCATCGCGATCGTCGGCTGGTAGCGCGCGACCGCGTCGGCGAGCCGCGCGAACGGCACGAGGTCGGCGCGGTCGCCGCCGGCGGTCGCGACCGTGACCTGCGCGACGAGCGCGCGCCACGCGGTTTGCCGCGAGACTTCGCCGCCCGCGATCGCGACCTGATCGAACGCGCGGCGCAGCTCGGCGGCCCAGCCGAGCGCGGCTTCGAGCGGCTCGACCGCGACTGCCAGCGGATCGCCGCCGAGCTCGCCGAACCAACGCCGCGCCGGTTCGGCCGCGGCGACGAGCGCCGCTCGGCACGCGCGCTCGGCGATCACCGCCTCGAGCGCGACGAGCATCGCAGCGTCGGTCTCGAGCACACCCGGCAACGCCGCGGCGTGGACGTGGGCGCGCGCCGTGCGCAGCGCGACGTAGCGCAGCGGCGCCATGCTCGTGGTCCAGCGCTTGAGCTGGGTCCACAGCTCGCCGGCGGCGAGCTCGCTCGCATCGCAGAAGCTCTCGGCGACCTCGGCGACGAGCGCGCGATGGCGCTGTGCGATCGCGACGAACGCGACCGGATCGCGCGGCGCCTCGAGCGTACCGGTGCCGCGTGCGCGGATCAGCGCGACGCGCTCGCCGATGTCGTCGGCGGCGTTGCGGCCACGGCTCGCCGCGAGCAATTCGGCGCCGGGGCGCGGCGACGCCGCGGCGAGCTCGCCCAAGCGGCCGATCGCGATCAGCTGGTCGAGCGTGCGCGTCGTGACATGCGGGACGAGCACCGCGAGCTCGACGATCGCGCTGGCGAGCCCGGTCGCGGCTTCGCCGGCGATGTCGAGCGCGTTGGCGGCGCGCGCGGTGTAGCCGCCGTGCCAATCGACGAGCGCCGATGCGCGCCACGGATGCGCGGCGACGGGCTCGACGGCGCCGGCCGCGGTTGCGAGCTCGACGGCGGCATGCTTGCGGCGCTCGAACGTCGCGCGGTCGAGCGCGGGTGCGTCGAGCTCCTCGAGCGCGGCGTTCGGCGTGGTGCGCAGCTCGACGAGCCGCGCGAGCGCGTCGTGGATCGTGATCCCGAAGTTGTGCGTGCCGTGCATCGCGGCGACATGGCGCTCGAGCTTGTGCGTGACCTCGGCCAAACGCGCCGCGCCAACGGTCGGTCCCGACACGGTCAGCGGAACGGCGCGCGGCGCGCTCGTGCCACACAGCTCGGCGAGCCCGACGCTGTCGAGCCGATCGCGGATCGCCTCGAGCGCGCGCTTGTGCCGCGCGACGACGAGCACCGACGTGCCGCGGCTCGCGCACTGCGCGATCAGATTTGCGATCGTCTGCGTCTTGCCGGTGCCGGGCGCGCCTTGCACGACGACACTGCCGCCGGCTGCCGCCGCCGCGAGCACCGCGGTCTGGCTGGCGTCGGCGTCGAGCGGCGCGATGTCGGGCTCGCCGGTCGCGAGCGCCGGTGCGGGAACGTCGCCGGCGAGCCAGCGCAGCGGCAACGATGTCTCGAGCTTCTCGAAGTCGGCGAGCAGCTCGTGCGGGCCGAACGCGAACGTGCCGAGCCGCGCGACGCGCTCGACGCGCCAGCCGGGTCGCTCGGCGGCGATCGCGGTCGCGCGATCGAGCACGCGAACGAGATCGAGTGCGAGTGCGCCATCCTGGTCGTCGAGCACGGCGCCGTGCTTCGCGGCGAGGCGCGCGGCGAGCACGCGATTGATCCGCGGCGCGCGATCGCTGGCCGCGACGAGCCGCGTGATCCCGGCGGCATCGCGCTCGAGCGTCATCGGCCACAGCACGAGCGGCGCGGCGCGCGGCTGATCGTCATCGATCCACGCGAGCACGCCGATCGCGAGCCACAGCACGTGCTCGCCGTCGGCGAGCGCATCGCGCGCGGCGCGGCGCAACCCGGCGACCTTCGCGGCGAGCTCGCCGGCGGGCATCGCGACGCGGATGCGGCCGGCTTCGAGCCCGGCGACGTCGGCGGGCTCGATCAGGTAACGGCTGCCACCGACGAGCGAGAATACGAGCCGCACCGGGTCGCCCGCGATCTCGACGCCGTGGTCGGCGGCGTCGAGCAATCGGTCGGCTGCGGCGAGGAGGGACTGCTTCCAACCGTCGAGGCGTGCACGCGCGGCGTTCTCCATCGAGCCCAATCTCGGCCCATTGATCGACCGAGCCAAGAAAACTGCAGCGCCGGCGAGATCTCGGGCGAGATTTGGCAAGTTGACCTCCGGATCGCTCGCCCCAGTAAAATCACGCGACTACACGCGCTAAGTTGTCTTAGTGGACACCGTCCCCTTTGTGTTGGATCCGGCTGTCGTTCACTTGAACCACGGTGCATTCGGCGGCTGCCCGGTGGTCGTGATGGCGGCGGCGGCGGCGATCCGCGCGCGCGTCGAGGCGGCGCCGATGCGGTTCTTCGTGTTGGACTGGCAGCGCGAGCTCGATGCCGCGCGCGGTGAGCTCGCGCGGTTCGTCGGCGCGCCGGCGGACGCGCTCGTCTTCGTGCCAAATGCGACGACGGGCGTCGCCGTCGCGTTGACCGCTGCCGCGAGCGGGATCGGCGCGGGTGACGAGATCGTCGCGACCGATCACGCCTATCGCGCATGCAAGAACCAGCTGGCGCGGCTCGCTGTGGCGCGCGGCGCGCGCGTCGTCGTCGTGCCGATCGCGCTGCCGTTCGATCCGGACGCGTGCGTCGATGCGATCGCGCGCGCGATCACGCCGCGCACGAAGCTCGCGGTGCTCGATCACGTCACCAGCCCGACGGCGCTGATCATGCCGATCGAGCGCATCGTGCCGGTGCTCGCCGCGCGCGGCATCGCGGTCGCGATCGATGGCGCACACGCGCCGGGCCAGCTCGCGCTCGATATTCGTGCGCTGCTCGAGCTCGGCGTCACCTGGTACGCGGGCAACAATCACAAGTGGCTGTGCGCGCCGAAGAGCACGGGCTTCGTCGTCACCACGACGCCGGTCGTGCCGATCGTGACCTCGCACGGCGCGTCGCCCGAATACGGTCCGGACAATCGGCTGCACGCCGAGCTCGACTGGAGCGGCACCACCGATCCGAGCGCACACCTGGCGGTGCCGGCGGCGATCGCGACGGTCGGCCATGCCGAGGTACGCACGCGCAATCACGCGCTCGCCGTCGCGATGCGCCAGGTCTTGCTCGACGCCGGCGCGGGCGTGCTCGCACCGGAGAGCTCGCTCGGCTCGATGGCGGCCGTGCCGATCGAGCTGCCGCCGAACACCGCGCCGCTCGCACTGCAAGAGCTGCTGCTGCGCGATGGCTGGGAAGTGCCGATCGTGCCGTGGCCGGCGCCGATCGGCCCGCTGCTGCGCGTCTCGGCTCACCTCTACAACACGATCGATCAGGTCGACCGGTTGATCGGCAAGCTGCGATCGCTCGGCGCCGGCTTGCGCCGAGCCTAACGCGTGCGACTATCTCCGCGATGATTCGACTCTTGATCGCGTGCGTGTTGGTGGTTCCGGTGTTGGCGATCGCTGCGCCGCCCGCGGCACCGTCGGTGCCGGACATCGCGAGCCTGCTCGCGCCCGACGCCGATCGCAGCGCGGCGTTCGCGTTCGCCGGCAACGGCGTGTTTCAGGGTGCCGCGCCTGGCGCGTCGGACCTGCCCAAAGCGCACGTCGCGCGCAACGTGATCGGCGCCTTCAGCAAGAACAAGCGCGCCTACTGGGCGAGCGCGGATCTCGCGACCAGCGCGACGGCCAAGGACATCGACGGTCACGCGAGCGCGCTGTGGGAGAAATCCGATACCGGCTGGAAGCTGGTCGCGTTCAGCATCGTGCCCACGGCGACGAGCAAGCAGCAGCAAGCCGCGAACAAGAAGAGCCTGATGCCGCCGAAGGTCCGCGACGCGAACGGCGCGTCTAGCGAGTATTTCCTGACCGTGTTCCCGAAGGTGTTCGGAAACGATACGGTGGACACCGTGGCCGATCGCAAAGACGCCGTGATGTTCGGCAGCGGCCCGACCGAGCGCTACGTCGGCGGCGATGCGATCAAGAAGATGCTCACCGCCTGGAACCTCGGGTTGGAAGTGCGCGACGGCCTCGCGTCCGGGCTCACCAAAGGCCGCTTGCTGTGGATCGCCGCCAACATGAATGCGCGGCCGGCGAACAACGCCAACGCCGCGCCGACGCCGTACCGCGTCTTCCTGATCTTCGAGGGCGACGGCGACGACACGTATCAGCTCGTCCACGCGAGCTTCGCGGCGATGACGGAGCAGGCGTGGCCGTGACGGCGACTACTCCTTGTCGCCGGTGAAACCGGTCGTGAACTTCAGCGATGCGTTCGCGAGCACGGCTTGCGTGTTGCCGTCGGGCGCGGTGCCTGCCCACAGGCACGTGCCGCTGTAGCCGAGCGTCACGGTGCCGTCGGTCATCGCGCTCGCGGTCCACGCCGAGCCGGCCTTCGATGTCGTCAGATCCGCGTCGGCGACCGAGTAGCCGAGCAGCGCGCAGTTGAGGCCGTTGGTCACGATGCCGCCGCCGAGATAGAGCCGGAACGAATCGCCGTCCGCGCCGATCACGCCGGGCGCATCGGCGCTCGCGATGTCGACGTCGCCGTCGCACACGAGATCGCAGTTCGGGTTGTCGGTGGCGCTGCCGCAGCTCGCGGCGCTCGGTTGGACGAGCGAGCCTTGGCACTGCGCCTGCGGCAGATCGACGGTCATCTGGTGATCGTGCGTCGGATCGGGTTGCGCGATCACGACCTGATTCGGCCACGCGCGGCTCGGGCACATCACGTCGGGCCGGCTGCAGTCGAGATCGAACGTGTACGGCACGCCGCCGGCCGTGACCGTGAACGCGCCGCCGCTGCCGCCGAGCTGCGCGTCGTATGCGACGTCGCCGATCGTCGCTTCGACGGTGATCGCGTCGTCGTACGCGATCTGCCAGGTGCCGACGACGTCGGGCGCCGGCGTCGTCGAATCGACCGCGCAGCCATCGCCGGCGGCGCCCATCATGAACGGCAATGTAGGAACCACGAGCAGAAGCGACGTTCGAAGCTGCATATGCTCGCCGACAACTTCAAACGTCGGACCAGCTCGCCCGGCGCGATCACGCGGAGTTGCGCGCGCAGAGCTGCCGCGTCTCGCAACGTGAACCCGCGGTCACGTCGCTAAATCCCGGTGACCGAGACGACCTTGTAGATCTGCACCGGCTGCGCGCGGCCTTTGACGTGGACTTCCCCGATCGCCTCGGTGGTCGCCGTCGGATCCAGCCGCTCGCGCGTCGCTTCGGAGATGATGATGTCGGTGCCGAGCTCTTTGGTCTTGCTCTCGAGCCGCGACGCGAGGTTCACGGCATCGCCGATCACCGTGTACTCCATGCGCTTCGCGCTGCCGATGTTGCCGGCGACGACCTCGCCCGAGTGCAGGCCGATGCCAAACCGCAGCTTCTCCATGCCCCGCTCGGCGAAGCTGTCGTTGAGCTTGATCAGCGCGGCGCGCATGCGCACGGCGGCACGCACGGCGCGCTGCGCGTCATCGGGCCGGCTGACCGGCGCGCCGAACACGGCCATGATGTTGTCGCCGATGTACTTGTCGACGACGCCGCCTTCGCCGAGCACGCAATCGACCATGTGCGTGAAGTACTCGTTGAGCAGCGCGACGATCTGTTGCGCGGTCCGCTTTTCGGACAGCGTCGTGAAGTCGCGCAAGTCACAAAACAGGATCGTCAGCTCGAGCGTCTTGCCGCCGAGCTCGACCTCGCCTGCGAGCACGTGCTCGAGCACTTCCTCGGTCATGTACTTGCCCATGGTCACGCGCAGCTTGTCGCGCTCGCGCAGGCCGTCGACCATCGCATTGAAGCCTTCAGCGAGATCCTCGAGCTCGTCGCCGGTGCGCACGGCCTCGACCTTGACGTAGTCCTGCTGCTCGAGCCGGCGCATCGCCGCGTTGATTCGCCCGAGCGCGGTCGTCATCCGCGACGCGAGCCGCCAGCCGATCGCGAGCGCGACGAGCGCGGTGCCGAGCACGATCATCGCCGCGATCAACAGGTGCCGGCGCACGATCCGCTTGATCGCGCTCATGTCGAGCGCCGCCGAGAACCGCAGCTGCACGTGTTTGTCGGCCGCCTCGATCGAGCTCGGCACGAACGTCGCCATCGCCCACGTCGCGTCGGCGTCGTAGAGCGCCGGATGCTCGGTCGCCGCTGCGAGGCCTGCGGTCGGGAACTTGTCGGTCGCGAACTCGATGTAGCGCGCGCCGTCGTGCGTCTTGGCGTTGGTGACCTCGAGCGCGATCTCGCCGCCGATCTTGTGCTGCGCGTTCGCGAAGTACGGCTTGTCGAGCGGCAGACACACCATCAAGTAGCCGACCTCGGCGATCGGCTTGATGATCGCGATCGCGACCGGCGCGTCGTCGCCGACCTCGCAGCCATGCGCGAGCACGAGGTGCGTGGCCTTGGCCGCTTTTTTCGGCATCTCGGCGCGCGGCTTGGCGCAGCCGTATTGCACGACGAGCTTGCCATCGGTGCCGAAGAACAGCAGATCTAGATCGGGATACGCGTCCCGGAACGGCCGCACGATCCGATCGAGATCCGAATGATCGGTCGACGCCATCGCGGCCTGCGCGCTGGGCTCGCCGGCGATCGCGATCGTCGTGACGTCGAGGTCGGTGATGTCGTCGTCGATCTCTTCGTCGAGGCCGCGGATCGCCGAGGGCACGCGCACGTGGACTTGCTCGAGCAGCTCGCGCTGCATCAGCCACCACAAGATCGGCAGCATCGCGAGCGCCGCTACCGCCGAGAACACGACGAGCGCCGTGAGCTTGCGCCGGACGGTGTTGAAGATGGTCAGAACGGCTCGCCCGCGATCGATCGCCCGCTCATCAGATCTTCTTGCGGCGCTGCTGGAACGAGTACGGCCGGTGGCCGGCCTTGTTCTTGTCGTCGCCCTCTTCGCCTTCAACCGGCGTCCCCGCGAGCGGCTCTTCGGCGCCCGGCCGGAACTTGATCGACTGCAGCGGGCTATCCGCGACCAGCACCTGGTTCTGGCGACCGAGCACCTGCTCCATGCCCTCGAGCTTGTCGATGTCGTCGAGGATGTCGTCGACGGTCGCGTAGCGCTCGTTCTTCGCGTCGCGCGTCATCTGATCGAAGATGTCGTCGATGCCGCGCGGCAGCGCCGGGTTGATCTGCGACGGCATC
>DATBAS010000217.1:0-2037 GCA_036271395.1 Kofleriaceae bacterium | reverse complement strand
CTCGGCCGGACGCGGATGGGCACACCGAAGAAGGATCGCCGCTGCGTTCGTCGGTCGGCTCGGTGGATCGAGTCGGCGCCCTTCGCGACGGTTGCGATTGGCGTACCGGCGGCACGCCGCCTAATCGTCGTCGTCTTCGTAGTACTCGACCGGCTCGTAGCGCAGCTCGCGGCTCGCCGGGCACACCGCGCGAAAGCTGCAGCGATCGCACCACGTCCCCGGGTTTGCGCGCGGCCCGTCGCTCACGGCGAGCGCGGCGGCCTCGATGTTGTCGAGCAAATCGGGGACGAGCTCGTCGCGGATCAGCTCGGGTGGCACCGGCGCGCTCCATTCGACCGCGCGCTCGGCGACCCAGTGCACGCCGAGCCAGAACCGGCGGACGTGGCGAAACGCGCTGGCCGCCAGCACCGCGTAGCCTTCGAGCTGGTCGGTGATCGACGAGCCCGGGATGCGCACGCCGGTCTTGTGATCGAGCAGCGCGACCGAGTCGTCCTCGAACAAGTAGCCGAGGTCGAGCACGCCGCGGTAGTACGCGTCGCCCGAGTAAAACTGCGTGGTCGACAAGTCCTCGCGCACGGCGAGCGAATATTCGACGAGCTGGCGGGCGACGCGCCGGCGCCGCTTGAACTGCGAGATCCGCGACACGAACGGCTCGATGCCGGTGCCGAGCGCATCGAACCGGAGCTGCTCGTGCTCGCTCGGCAGTTCCGCGCGAACCTGCGCGGTCACCTCGGCGAGCGCGTTGCCCTGGAGCACGAGCTCGAGCGCCGAGTGAATCGCCTTGCCGAGCCGGGCCTCGGGCATGACCTCGGGCTCCTTGAGCTTCTCGACGTAGCGAAAGTGGAACAGCCGCGGGCAGCGCAGCGCCATGGCGACCTTCGAGGCCGACCAAGGTGCGTGAATCAGCGCGCGCGTCGACGGCACGGGCGCAGCGTAGCCGAAAACTTGCGGCCCGGCCGGCCCGGGCCGACAACCGTTACGTGGAGACGACCGCCTGCATCTGCGAAGTCTGCAACGCGAAGGTCGGCGAGCTGCGCCGAGGGCGATGTTGGGGCTGCTACGCCCGCTGGGTCGACGCGCGCCCGGTCGGCCTCGGCTCGCGCTGCATCACGTGTAACGAGAAGCGCCGGCGGTTTCTAAAGAGCGTCGAGATCTTCGGCGGCTGGAAACCGATGTGCTTCAACTGCGCCGGCCAGATCCTCGAGATGAATCCGATGCCGACGACGATCGCCGCGCTCAAAGAGGCCGTGTCGCGGGAGCGCCGCAAGGTCGATCGCCGCATCGGCAAGACCGACTCGCGCGTATTTCGCTACGAGCGCCGCGTCGGCGAGCGGCGCTCCGAGCGCGACTTTCCACTGATCGACGACGAGATGATCATCGAGGTCACCTATGACGCGACCGCGCCGGGCGACGACTTCGAGGATCTGACGCAGATCCGCCAGATGATCGTCGAGCTGCGCGAGCTCGCCGGCTGACCGCCGTGACGTCGGCCTAACCGACGTTCCGAGCTTGATCTTCGCGGGCGAATCCGATCCGGATCCGCGACGTGCCGCACGTTTCCACAACGCGTCGTCTCGATGCGCGCGTTTCGGCGTTTCTACGCGATCCGCGTGACCTCCATGCGCGCGTGCTCCCGCGCGACAGCTCGACCGAGACCCTCCATCATGTGTCAACGCGAGCCTTCGTGAAACGACAAAATGTGACGGATCGTCGCGCCTAAATTTCAGTCGCGAGGCTCAGAAAAAAAATTGATGTCAAGACTGGTTCCTGTGGGGACCGGCGCTAGGATGGCCAGCGTCTCGAGGGTTCCCCGGACGATCTTTCAGTCGGAGGCATGAGGACATGAGCACGCTTGCTGTGGTGGAAGAGATCCTTCGCGAGACCGCCGTTCCGATGTCGGTTCGCGAGATCGTGGAGCGCGCGGGGGTTCGGTTGCCAAGCAAGTCGAAGACACCCGATACGGTTGTCGCTCGTGATCTCGCCATGGACATCAAGAAAAAGGCGGAAGCGTCGCTGTTCACGCGCACGTCGCCCGGC
>DATBAS010000216.1:0-34865 GCA_036271395.1 Kofleriaceae bacterium | reverse complement strand
TTCGTGTACGCGATCGTATCGACGAGCACTTGCTCGGCGCCCGCGACCGCGCCGATCGCGACGGTGAGCCGCTCTTGCTGCAGCTTCTGCATCATCATCATGAAGCCGGCGCCGAGCACGCCGAGCAAGTTCGCCGCCGGTACGCGGCAGTCTTCGAAGAACAGCTCGCTCGTGTCTTGCGACGGCATCCCCATCTTGTGCAGGCGTTTGCCTTTGTGGAAGCCTTTGCGGTTCGCCTCGACGACGAACAGCGAGATGCCGCGGTGCGCGTTCGCCGGGTCCGGATCGGTCTTCGCCGCGAGCAGCACGAGGTCGCAGAGCTGACCGTTCGAGATGAACGTCTTCTGACCGTTGATGATGTAGTCGTCGCCGTCCTTGACGGCTTGCGTCTGGAGCGACGCCAGATCCGAGCCGGCGCCGGGCTCGGTCATGCCGATCGCGGTGACGAATTCGCCCGACGCACAGCCGGGCAGCCAGCGCCGCTTTTGCTCGTCGTTGCCGAACGAGTGGATGTAGGGCACGACGATGTCGGAGTGCAGTGCCATCGCGAAGCCGGACTCGTAGTGCTTCGCGAGCTCCTCGATGATCACGACCGAGGCGAGAAAATCCGAACCGGCGCCGCCGTAGCTCTCCTCGAGCCACGGGCATAGAAAGCCCTGCGCGCCGGCTTTGCGCCAGAGCTCGCGGTCGACCTGGCCACTCTCGCGCCAGCGCGGCTGGTTCGGCACGACCTCGCGCTCCATGAACTGGCGGAACGCCTTGCGAAACGCGTTGTGCTCCTCGGTGAACAGCGTGCGGTCCATGCCGCGTTCGTACCACGTCAGCCGGCGGCGAGGTCGGCGGCTTTCTCGGCGATCATGATCGTCGGCGCGTTCGTGTTGCCGCCGATGATCCTCGGCATGATCGACGCGTCGGCGACGCGCAGCCCGCGCATGCCGCGCACGCGCAGCGCCGGATCGACGACGGCGAGCGGATCGTTACCCATCTTGCAGGTGCCGGTCGGGTGAAAGATCGTGTTGACCGAGAGCCGGATCCACGCGCGCAGCTCGTCATCGGTGCGCACATTGTCGCCGGGAAAGTGTGCGCCGCCGAGGTGCTCGGTGAGCGGCGCGGTTGCCGCGATCTCTCGCGCGAGCTTGACGCCGGCGACGAGGTGCTCGAGATCGGCGGGATCGCTGAAGTAGCGCGGGTCGATCAACGGCGGCGCCGCCGGATCGTTACTGCGCAGCGTGATCTCGCCGTGGCTGCGCGGATAGATCAGGCCGGGCATCAGCGTGGCCCAACGTCCCCACATCAGATCGCGTTCGACGTCGGTGTTCGGTGGCGTCGCGCCGTACGGTAGAAAATGAAACTGGTCGTCCGGCCGCGGCGCATCGGCGGAGTGGCGCACGAAGGCGCCGGCTTCGACCGGCGAGCGCGCCATCATGCCGCCGCGCGACGCCAGGTGCTTCACCGCTTCGATCGCGAGCCTCATGCGCGACAACTTCATCGCCGTCGTCGCGCGATAGACCATGAAGCAGAGCAGGTGATCTTCGAGGTGTTTGCCGACGCCCGGCAGCTCGTGGCGTGGCTCGACGCCGGCGGCCTTCAGCTCGTCGCCCGGACCGATGCCCGAGAGCAACAGTAGATGCGGCGAACCGATCGCGCCACCGCACACGATGACTTCGCGCGCTTCGATCACCTCGTCGCGACCGCGGACGCGGACTCGCACGCCGGTGCAGCGGTCGCCGTCGAGCACGAGCCCGAGTGCGAGCGCGCCGGTGATCACCGTGAGGTTGTCGCGCGCGCGTACCGGATCGAGAAAGTGCGTCGCGGTGCTGGCGCGCAGGCCGTCGCGCACGCACACCTGGTAGAAGCCTGCGCCGTCTTGCGACGCGCCGTTGAAGTCGTCGTTGATCGGCACGTTGCAGCGCGCGGCGACCGCTTCGACGAACGCGCGCGCGACCGGCGAGGGCTCGGCGTCGTGGACCGGCAACAACCCGCCGGCGCCGTGAAACTCCGACGCGCCGCGCGAGTTGTCCTCGGCGCGCTTGAAGTACGGCAACACGTCGGCGTAGCCCCAGCCGGGATTGCCGAGGTCGCGCCACTCGTCGTAGTTGTCGCGGTGACCGCGAATGTAGACGAGCGTGTTGAAGCTGTTGGTGCCACCGACCACGCGGCCGCGCGGCCAGAACATCTCGCGCCGATCGACGTGCGCCTGCGGCACCGTCGTGAAGCCCCAATCGAGCTTGCTCCGCCACAGCTCGGTGTACATGCCGGGCGCACGGACCTTGAGCGAACGATGCTTCGCCGGCCCGGCTTCGATCAGCGCCACCTTGCGCGACGACTCCGCCGACAACCGATGGGCGAGCACGCAGCCCGCCGATCCTGCACCCACGATCGCCACGTCGAACATTGCCGCATGGTAGCTGTGTTGGCCGTGGCCTGGATCGTCGAGCAGCCGGGCGTGACCGTCGCCGCGTTCGTCAAAGATCGCGCGGGCGTGCCGTGGTCCGTCGCGAAGCGCCACGTCGCGAGCGGCAAGATCTTCGTCGACGGCGCGCGCGTGACCGAGGTCGACCATCGGCTCGTCGTCGGCCAGTCGGTCGAGCTGCGCATGGCGGCGCCGCGACCGCACGATCCCGAGCGCGAAGGCGTGCTGGTGTTCGACGACGCGCACGTGGTGGTGATCGACAAGCCGGCCGGCATCTCGAGCGTGCCGTACGACGACCGCGAGACTGGCACCGCGATGGACCTCGTCCGCGGCGCGTGGCGGCGAATGGGCAAGCCGGCGACGAGCGTGCCGCTGCACGTCGTGCATCGCATCGATCGCGCGACGAGCGGCCTGCTCGCGTTTGCGAAGACGAAGCGCGCCGAGCACGGCATGGCGGCCCAGCTGCGCGCGCATACGATGGAGCGCGAATATCGCTGCGTCGCGCATGGCATCGTCGCGCCCGGCCGCATCGAGTCCCATCTCGTCGGCGATCGCGGCGACGGCTTGCGCGGCTCGACATCGCGCATCGAGCAAGGCAAGCGCGCGATCACACACGTCGCGGTGATGCAGGCGTTGCGCGGCGCGACGTTGTGCGCGGTGCGGCTCGAGACCGGCAAGACGCACCAGATCCGCATCCACCTCGCCGAATCGGGCCATCCGCTCGTCGGCGAAGAAGTCTACGTGCGCGACTACACCGGGCCGGTCATCACGTCGCCGCGCCTGATGTTGCACGCCGCGACGCTCGGCTTCGAGCATCCGATCACCGGCGAGCGCGTGCGGTTCGAATCGGCGCTGCCCGAAGACTTCACAGCGGTGCTCGATCGGCTTACACCTCGCAGATGATCCGCACCGCGACGATCGACGACGTCCCGGCCGTGCTCGCGTTCATCCGCGAGCTCGCCGATTACGAGCGACTCTCACACGAGGTCGTCGCCGACGAAGCGAAGCTGCGCGCGACGCTGTTCGGTGCACGACCGGCCGCCGAGGTGCTGATCGCCGAAGACCCCGAGCCGGTCGGCTTCGCGCTGTTCTTCACGAGCTACTCGACGTTTCTCGGCAAGCCGGGGCTCTATCTGGAAGACTTGTTCGTGCGACCCGCAGCGCGCGGTCGCGGCGTCGGTCTGGCATTGATGTCGGCGTGCGCGAAGCTCGCCGTCGAGCGCGACTACGGTCGCTTCGAGTGGTCGGTGCTCGACTGGAACGAGCCCGCGCTCGGCTTCTATCGCAAGCTCGGCGCGGTTGCGATGACCGAGTGGACCGTGCAGCGCTTGAGCGGCGATGCGCTCCGCGCGCTCGCAGGGACGGTGTCCACTAAGACAACTTAAGATCTGGAGGCGCGTGAAATCATTGACGCGTGCGATCCGGAGGTCAACTTGTAGATCTCCCTCGACGAAGCTGTCTCGCGCCGGGATCTACAAGTTGACGTCCGGATCTTGCGTGTGAATCGTTTCGCGATGATACGCGCGATAAGTTGTCTTAGTGGACACCGTCCCTAGTGCACGACGCGCTGCTCGACGCTGGCGTTGATCGCCTGCCATTCGGGATGCGCTTCGGCGGCGGCGAGCACGTCGCGCCAGCCGAATGCACGGCCGTGAAAGTGATCGAAGATCGCGCGGATGACGCGCGCGTCCTCGGGCGTGTCGAGCGTCCAGCGGTGGTGCGTGTAGTCGGCTTCGCAGCCGAAACCCGAGAGCCGAAACCGATCGGCGTGGCGATAGATGAACGGCGTGACGTGCTCGCGCCACGCCGGATCGTCGTCGTCGCGCCAGGCGCGCTCGAGCGCCGCGCGCGTCATGACTTCGGCGCTGATGCCGAGCGGAAACGTACGGCGCGGATACGACGTGCTCGCGTAGTCGGCGCGCTCGGCGACGAAGCGCTCGACGAGCCCGGTGAGCACGGTCGGATCCATCAGCGGGCAATCGGCGGTGAGCCGCACGACGTAGTCGGCGTTTGCCGCACGCGCCGCGTGATAATAGCGATCGAGCACGTCGTGCTCGGCGCCGCGAAACACGGCCCAGCCGCGCGCCTCGCAGATCGCAGCGATCGCATCATCGGCCTGGCACTCCGTCGTCGCCACCATGACGGCGTCGACCGCCTTGCTCGCCGCCGCGCGCGCGACGCAGTGGCCGAGCGCGGTCTCGCCATCGAAGCACTCGAGCACTTTGCCGGGCAGCCGGCTGCTGCCCATGCGCGCTTGAATGACCGCGACGGTCGTCATGCGCGATAGTATCGCGCGAAATGGCACCGGTCTGCGATGCGTTCGTGGGCACGCGCGTCTCGATCGAGCGCGCGTTGGTGTGCAGCGGCGCCGGACAGTTCCCGGTGCTCGTGCGCGACGCGCGAGGGCTCGCGATCGCGCTGCGCAGCGGTGGTGGCCACTACGGCCTCGACGGCACGCTCGCGACCACATTCTCCGACGACGGCGGTGCGACATGGTCGGCGCCGATCGACGCCCTCCCGCGCGGCGCCGATGTCCGCAACCCGGCGTTCGGCGTCGCCCGCGACGGTCGCTGGCTGCTCGCGTACTGGCGCGCCGGGCAGCGTTGCTATCCGGGCGGCGCGTGGAAGCTGCCGGTCACCGAGCGCTGCGATCCCGACGCGTTCGTGATCGCGAGCGGCGATCGCGGCACGACCTGGTCGGAGCCCGTGGCGATCGCGACCGCGCGGCTCGCGTGGGCGAGCCCGTACGGCCGCATCGTGCACGCACCCGACGGCGCGTTGCTGATGGCGGCGTATGGCCCATCGCTCGGCGCCACGCCGGGCGCGTTCGATGCGATCGTGTTGCGCAGCCGCGACGACGGCGCGACGTGGGACGACGAATCGCTCGTGCTCGCCGGCGCCAGCGAGCTCGCGCTGTGCTTCGCGACGCCGGAGTTGCTCGTCGGCGCCGTGCGGCGCGCCGCGGGTGACGTCGCGATCGTGCACAGCCCCGATGTCGGCCGCTCGTGGAGCACACCGATCGCCGCGACGCGCGTCGACGAGCATCCGGCCGACCTGTGCATGGTCGGCGACGCGCTGGTGATGACGTTCGGCCGCCGCGTCCGGCCGCTCGGCTGCGGCGCGAAGACGAGCCGCGACTCGGGCGCGAGCTGGAGCGACCGTGAAGTCGTGCTCGCGGGCGACGGTATCGGCAACGACGTCGGCTATCCGTCGACGGTGCAGCTCGCCGGCGGCTCGCTCGCGACCGCGATCTACTTCGCGCGCGGCAGCGGCGTCGACGGCTGGGGCGAGCTGAGCTGCCAGTTGCTGCGCTACGACTGCGAGCTCGTCGCGCCGTGACTCTGCATTCCCACGACGGCCGCTTTCGCTGCGACGACGACACGAGCCGATCGATGCCGCCGTTGCTGCTCGCGCTGATCGTCGCGCTCGCCGCGTGCTCGGGATCCGCGAAGCCAGTCGACAAGCCGGCGGAGAAACGCGCCGGGCCTCCACCGCCTCGACCCGCGCCGCCGGCTTACAGCCCGGCGACGCTCGCCTACGCTGGCTCCGAGGCATGTCGGCCGTGTCACGCCGCGATCTACGACCGGTGGAAGACGACGCGGATGGCGAACGTGGTGCGCGATCCGAAGCTCCATCCCGACGCGATCATTCCCGACATGACGAAGCCGGATCCGCTCGTCACGTTCGGCGTCGCCGACATCGCGTTCGTCTACGGCAGCCGATGGAAACAACGCTACTTCAAGCGCGTCGGCGACGATCTGTTTCCGCTGCCGGCGCAATGGGACGTCACGCACAAGGTCTGGAAGGCCTATCACGTGCCCGATGGCGCGGATTGGTGGGTCCCGTTCTACCCGAAGGACAACATGGAGCGACCGACCGGGCCGCTCTGCGACGGATGTCATTCCGTTAACTACGACGTCAAGACGAAGACTCCGACGGAGTGGAACGTCGGCTGCGAGAAGTGTCACGGGCCGGGCGCCGCGCACGCCAGCGCGCCGACCAAGACGAACATCATCGATCCGGCCAAGCTCGATCCCGTGGCGGAGAACGACGTGTGCATCCAGTGCCACTCGCAGGGTCGTCCGCTAACGAACCCGATCGAAGGCCGCGCGTACGACTGGCCGGTCGGCTTCCGCGTCGGCCTGCCGTTGCGCGATTTCTGGCAGCTCGAAGATCACACGCTGGGCGAGACGACCTTCACGCACTTCGCGGACGGCACCGGTCACAAGAACCGGATGCAAGGAAACGACTTCGTACAGGCGCTCATGTACCGCCATGGCGTGACCTGCTCGAGCTGTCACGATGCACACGGCACCGACAACCCGGCCGTACTCGTCATGACGGCGACCGAGGTGTGCTTCCAGTGTCACGAAGCGGCTGGCCCCAACGGCCCGCGTGCGGCGACGATCGAAGCTCACACGCACCATCGCGCCGGCTCGCCCGGCAACGAATGCGTGAACTGCCACATGCCGAAGATCGAGCAGACGCTCGGCGACGTGAACGTCCGGAGCCATACGTTCACGTTCGTGACGCCCGCCGTCTCGGAGCGCTCCAAGATCCCGAACGCGTGCATCGTGTGTCACGCTGACAAGACGAACGCGTGGGCATCCGCGGCGCTGCGCACCTGGACGACCGAGTCGCCGTGGCGCGTGGCGCCCTGAGCGCCGACGAAGGCAGCGTGATCGCGACCCGCGCTCCAGCCTCGGCTACGACGAAGGCTGAGCGCGGCGCGACGGCACGAGCACCTCGCTGCGACCACCGCCGCGAGGCGCGACGCGGACGTGCGCCTTCACCCGATCGAGCAGCGCCGGCACGTGCGAGATCACGCCGACCTGGCGGCCGGTCGCCTGCAGATCGTCGAGCACGGCGAGCGCGGTATCGAGGGTCGCCGGATCGAGCGTGCCGAAGCCCTCGTCGATCAGCAGCGTGCGCACGCGAACGTCGTGCGCCGACATCGACGACAAGCCGAGCGCGAGCGCGAGCGAGACCAAGAAGCTCTCGCCGCCCGACAGGCTCTGCACCGAGCGCACCTCGCCGCCGAAATCGCGATCGATCACCTGGAGCTCGAGATCGTGCTTGGGCACGCGTTCGAGCTGATAGCGCGGCGCGAGCTCTTCGAGGTGCGAGTTCGCGACGGCGAGCAACCCGTCGAGCGTGAGGCTCTGCGCGAAGCTGCGGAATAGCTTACCGTCGTGCGAGCCGATCACGTGGCCGAGCACGCGGTCGAGCTCGGCGGCCCGTTCGGCCTCGGCGAGCGCGCCGAGCGCGGCGGTGCGGCGGGCGCGCGCATCGTCGTCGGCGGCGAGCGCGGCGGCGGCACGAGCGGCGGCGTCGACCGCGCGCGCGACGTTGGCTGCGAGCTCGGCGAGATCACTCTCGCCGGCGTCGTAATCGGCCGGCCGCGCGACATCGTGCTCGGCGACGAGCCGTGCGTGCTCGCGGACGAGCGCGTGGGCGCGGTCGAGCGAGCGAGCGATGCGAGCGAGCTGTTCGGCGAGCGCTTCGGCGCGCGCGGGACCGTCGGCGAGCAAGCGGCGGAGCGTATCGGCATCGAAGCTCGCTTCGGTGCGCGCGACATCGAGCGCATCGGCGGCGACCGCGAGCTCGGCGGCGCGGTCGCGTGCGTCGTCGGCGAGCCCGGCCTCGCGTGCCGCGGCTTCGGCGACCTCGCGCTCGGCGACGAGCCGCTCGCGCTCGGCGGCTTCGAGCGCACCGGCGAGCTCGGCGTCGGCGCGGACGACGTCGCTCGCGTGTCGCCGCCACGTCGCGACGAGCTCGGCGATCGCGCTGCGCATGCGTTCCGGGTCGCCGGCAACCACGTTCCAGCGCGCGACCGCTGCCGCGAGCTGAGCGGCGAGCTCGGTCATCCGCTCGACGCGACCGTCGCGCTCGCCGCGCGTGCGTTCGACCGCCTTGGCGACGACCGCGAGCTCGGCATCGACCTCGCGCAGCGCCCCGCCGTGATGCTCGACCTCGGCCGCGCACATCTGCACGCGTGCCTGCGCGTCCGCGACGGCCTTCGCGGCCGCCTCGGCCTGGCTGCGCGCGGCGCGGGCGGCTTCGAGCTTGATGCGCGCGGCTTCGGCACGCTCGTTCGCGAGCACATCGGCCTCGGTCGATGCCGCATCGCCGACGAGCACGAGCTCGCCGAGCGCCGCGAGCTGCTCGCGCCACGCCTTCGCGGCCAACTCGACGTTGGCATCGGCGGTGCGGCGCAAATTCGCGAGCCGCGCCATATCGGCCGAGCGCATGCCCGCACGCGCGTCGAGCTGCGCGAGCTCGGCGCGGTGCGAATCGCCGAACGCGATCGCCTCGTCGCGCTTCGCTTCGGCATCGGCGACCAGCGTGTCGAGTGCGCCGCGCTCGCGCCACGGATGCTCGGTCGCTCCACACAGCGGGCACGGCTCGCCAAGGGCGAGCTCGGTGCGCGCGTGCGCGTAGCCGGCGGCGCGGCGCAATTCGGCCAGCGCGCGCTCGCGCTCCGCGACCAAGACGCGCGCGCCTTCGAGCTCGGTCGCTAGCACGACGCGGCGCTCGCCGTCGCCCGCGGCGCGATTCTCGAGCTCGGCGAGCTGATCGTCGAGCTCGGTGCGCGCGCGTGCGGCATCGCGCGCGTTGTGCGCGGTCGCGACGAGGCGCTCGAGCTCGGCGTGGTGACGTCGCGCCTCGTCTTCGGCGCGGCGCGCGGCATCGAACGGCACGCCGCGCGCGTTAAAGGTGTTGGCCGCTGCAACCGCCTTCGCGTGCGCGGCCGCAGCTGCGCGATGGTCGGCGACGACGGCGGCCCGCTTGCGATCGAGCGCGCTCGACCGTGCGGCCTGATCGCCGAGCGTCCGATCGGCGACGGCGATCGCATCGACGAGCTGCGCGTGCTGTGCGAACCGCGCGTCGAGCTCGGGCCACACGGCGATCTCCGCCGCGAGCACAGCGCGCTCGCGCAACCACTGGCCGGCGTCGCGCGTCGCGATCGCACGGACCGCGAACGCGGTCGCTTCGCCCGATGGCTCGCGCGGTGGTTGCTCGACGAGCCCGGCCGCTTGCCGCGCGTCGCGAATCGGCGCGTGCAGCTGCGCCAACCGCTCGCGATGCTCGGCGAGCTCGCCGTGGCGAGCCCGTGCGCGCGCGGTCGCCTCGCGAGCTTGCGCGAGCTTGCCGCGCGTGACCGCGAGTTGTGCGTCGATCGCCTGTGCGTGGTGCCACACCCCGCGCAATGCTTCGGCGCGCCGGCGCAGCTCGAGCTCCGCTTGCAACGGCTCGGCGGCCTGCGCATCGAGCTCGGCGACACGCGCCGCGGCTCGGGCCTGCGCGAGCTCGCGTGCGCGGCGCTCGGCCTCGATCCGCCAGCGCGCGAAGGTTTCGGCGCGGGCGAGCCGGTCGCGGGCGGAATCGCGCGCGTGATGCGCGAGCTCGAGCTCGGCGACGGCTTGGGTGCGCGCGTCGTCGGCCAGCACGCCGATCGCGAGCGCGGCGCCGTGTTGGTCGCGCAGCTGCTGGTCGGCGAGCGCGGCGCGTTGGTGCGCGGCGATCGACAGCCGCGAGTAGATCTCGGTGCCGGTCATGCGCTCGAGCAGCTCGCTGCGATCTTTGCCGTCGGCGCGCAGGAAGGCCGCGAAGTCGCCTTGCGCGAGCAGCGCGGAGCGGCGGAACTGATCGAACGTGAGCCCGAGCCGATCGACGATCGCCTTGAGTGTCTCGGTCTTGGTGCCGCCGAGCCGCTCGGCGATGCGCGCTTCGTCGTCGAGCGCGGCGAGCGAGACCTGGACGTCTTGCAGCGTGCCGTCGCTCGCGTTGCGGGCGCGCCGAACTTGCCAGCGCGCGCGATAGCGCCGGCGATCGCCGCTCTCGAAATCGACCTCGGCGTAGCCGTTCGAGGCGCCGCGGCGAAGCAACGTGCGGACATCTTGCGCGCCGAGCGTCGCCGGATCGTCGTCGCTGCGGCCGACCTTGAACGGGCTGTGATTCGCGAGCCGCGGCGTGCGATCGAACAGCGCGGCGCACATCGCGTCGAGCAACGTGCTCTTGCCGGCGCCGGTCGGCCCGACGATCGCGAACACGCCCGCATCGCCGAGCGGGCCGCGCGCGAGATCGATCTCGAACTCGCCGGCGAGGCTCGCCAGGTTGCAGCCGCGGATCGCGAGGATCTTCATGCGTCGCCTCGCACGTCGGCGAGCAGCCGATCGAACGCACCGAGCACGGCATCGCTCGGCGGCTCGGCGTGATCGCGCGACCACAGCTGCGCGAACACGTCGCGCGGATCGAGCTCGGCGAGCCGCCGCACGTTGACGCGCTCGGCCAGCGCCGCGTGATCGCCGGTGCCGACCACGCGCAATTGCACGAGCCGGGCGCGTTTGCCATCCAGCGCGTGCTCGATGTGCGCGCGCAGCTTCGGCTCGGGCCGGGCGAGCGTGACTTCGAGATCCAGGTATGGCCACGCGGCGATGTCTCCGCCGGCGGGTGGCAACGCGGCGATCCCGTCGAGCGCTTGGTCGAGCGTGCCGGCGATGCGGACGATCTCGGTCGCACGCGGCACGGCCGCGCTGCGAACCTCGGCGAGCGAGCCATCGCCGGCGAAGTCGACGATCGCGACCTGGTGGGGATAGCGCGCTTCATCTAACGCCAGCGCGATCGGCGCACCGGCGTAGCGGATGGATCGACGGCCGACCTGCTGCGCGCGATGCAAGTGGCCGAGCGCGACGTACGAGATCTCGGCCGGGAACATCCGCAGCGACGTCGATTCCTGGCCGCCGATCGCGATGCGACGCTCGCTCAGCGCGGAGGGATCTGCGCCCGTCATATATAGATGGCCGAGCGCGATCAGCGCCTGGCCGGGCGTGCGCCTGCGGCGGGCCGCTTCGAGCACCTCCCCGTAGATCGCCGCGAGCGGGTCGTCGACCTCGAGGTCGACGTCGACCGCGCGCAGGAACGGCACGGCGGCGACCAAGCCTCGGCCGCCGGCGACCGGCAGCAGGATCCGGTCGTGGTCGAGCGCCCCAGCCGGCGTCCTCGGCAATCGGCCGATCACGTGGACGCCGAGCTCGCGCAAGACCGCCGACGCGGCGCCGAGCCGCGCCGGTGAATCGTGATTACCCGCGATCGCGATGACGTCCATCGCCGGGCAGCTTCGCCGCACCGCGGCGAGCCATTCGAACCACATCGTCTCGGCGCTCGCCGGCGGGGTCGCGCTGTCGAACACGTCGCCCGTGATGACGACCACATCTACCGCCTCGCGCTTGCACGTTTCGAGCAACCACGCGAGGAACGCCGCGTGCTCGTGCTCGCGCGTGACCTCCTTCAGCGTGTGCCCGAGGTGCCAGTCGGACGTGTGGAGCAGCCTCATCGAGCGTGCACGATGCCACGGGGGTCTGATAGGTTCCCCGCATGCATCGTCTTGCCGGACTTGCCGCACCTCTCGTCGTCGTCGCAGCGTGCAGCAGCTCGTTCGACACCGGACCCGCATCGCTGAGCGGGATCACGCCGATGATCCAATCGGCCGGCGCCGTGTCGTTCACGATGGCCGACGCCACGAGCACCACGTACATCGGTTGGGAGCTGCAGTTCTTCTCGAACGGCTCCGGCTACGACTGCCTCAGCACCAGCGCCGACGAGCTCGCCGACCTGTTCATCTGGACGGATCAGACGCCGAGCGGCGGCATGAAAGCGACGATCCCGATCGGCGACGTGTCGATCGTTCCCGAAGATCCGCCGACGGTGCCGACCAACGCGGGCGCGGTCGTCGCGCACTTCGCGATCGACGGCGTGCACCAGGTCACCGGCGACTTGACGCTCACCGCGGTGAACATCAACTCGTCGAACAAGATCGACGAGTTCGTCGGCTCGTTGACCGCCGAAGGCACGAGCGATTCCGGCGACGACATCATGGTCGCAGGCTCGTTCACCGCGCCGGTCTGCGAGTAGTCACGGCAGCAAGATCAGCTTGCCGTCGCGTGGCCGCCGAGGCTCTCCACCATCGCGTCGCGCCACGCTTCGAGCGGAAACGTCTTCGCGATCGGCACCGCAAACGTGCCCTCCGCGGCGAGCTGCACGAACGGTCCGAGCTGGTCGTGATAGAGCCGCGGCGATTCGCCAAAGCTGTGGCGAGCACCGGTCGCCTTCGAGCTTGCGAGGTCGCTGATCGTCAGCACGCGGTTCGCGACGTCGGTGACGCCGTCGCCGAGCGCGTCGACCACGCCCGCGACGTCGAGCCCGATGCCGCGTGGCAGGTTGCCGGCGAACATGCCGCGGCACAGCGCCCAGTCCGCCGGGTTGAGCCCGCACGCGTGGACCGCAGCGCGAAGACGTCGTGCGGCCGGCTCCGGCGCATCGATGCGATCGAGCTGCAGCACATCGGCGGGCTCGCCGTAGCGGTGAAACCGAATGGTCCTGATCGTCACGTCTCGCCTTTGCCCTGCACTTCGCGCAAGAACGCTTCCTCGGTGGTGTTGAGCGGGCGGCCCTTGAGTCGCTCGAGCTCGTCGCGCGAGATCCCGCCGACTTTCTGGCGATGCCGCGCCATCGCGACGTGCGCCCGCGCGATCGACGACAGCACATCGTCGAACCCTTCGTACGTCGACGGCACGCGCTCGGGATGCGCGCGCAGCAGCTCGGTGATGCGCGCTTCGTGGCGTGCGACGACGGCGTGCAGCGAAGTCGACGTCGGCAAACGTTCGACTTTCGCCTCGGGCGGCGGCTCGAGTCGATCGAGCCCCTGCGTGTTGCTGGTCACCACGAACGTGCCGGCGAGCTCGCTGACCAGCTCGACGACGTGCAGGTGGCGCGGATAGAGCTGCACGAGCTGCAGCATCGACACCACGACGCCGCGCGGATGCAGGTGATACACGTTCGCGCGGATCATCCGGCCGCCGTCGGTGAACAGCCGCATGAACGTGCGGCTCTGCGGATAGATGCGCGACAGCGTGAGGTCCTCGACGTCGGCGAGCCAGCCGTAGCCCTTCGCTTGGAGCTCGGTGCGTGCCCGGTCGTAGAACTCGAGATCCGCTTCGCCGAACGCGGCCGGCGACACGCGGACGAGCTCGTGCGGCTCGCCGTAGACCGCGTCGAGCCGCGCGCGCAACGCCGCACCGCCGAGCCCGCGCGGCTTCTTCACACCGAGTGCGACGGCGACGACGAGCCACAAGCCCATCATGAGGAAGAACACTTCCAACGAGTAAAGTGTAGCGTAGAACGCGTGATTACCTGGGACGACGTCGTGCGGGCGCGCGAGCGCATCGCGCCGTACATCGCGGCGACGCCGCTGCGCAGCTACGCGACGCTCGACGGCGAGCTCGGTGGCGGCATTCGCGTGCTGGTCAAGCACGAGAATCACCTGCCGACGAACGCGTTCAAGGCGCGCAACGCGATGAGCTTGATGACCGCGCTATCGCCGGAGCAGCGCGCTCGGGGCGTGATCGCGGCGACGCGCGGCAACCACGGCGCCGGCCTCGCGTGGGCCGGCCAGACGCTCGGCGTGCCCGTCGCGATCTGCGTGCCGGTCGGCAACAACCCGGAGAAGAACGCGGCGATGGTCGGCTTCGGCGCCGAGCTGATCGAGGTCGGCCGCGACTACGATGAAGCGGCGCAGCACGCGGCACGGCTCGCGGGCGAGCGCGGCTTGCACGTCGCGCACTCGACGAACGATCCGAACGTGATCGCCGGTGCGGCCACGCTGTTCGCCGAGATCTTCGAGCAAGCGGCACCCGACGCGTGCGTGGTCGCGGTCGGCGGCGGCTCGCAAGCGGTCGGCGCGATCGTGGCCAGCGCAGCGAGACCCGATGCGATCGTCGCGCGGCGCGATCGCGACGTGCCGATCTTCGGCGTGCAAGCGGCCGGCGCGTCGGCGATCCACGACTCGTGGCACGCGAAGCAGCGGCTGACCACTGCGACCGCGAACACGTTCGCCGACGGCTTGGCGACGCGGTCGACCTACGACGCGACCTGGCCCACGTTGCGCGATGGGCTCGCCGGCTTCGTCGCCGTGCCCGACGATGCGATCGCATCGGCGATCCGCGTGCTGCTGCGCACGACGCACAACTTGGCCGAGGGCGCCGGCGCGGCCGGGCTCGCCGGCCTCGTCGCGTTGTGCGATCGGCTCGCGGGCAAGACCGTGGCGATCGTGTTGTCGGGCTCGAACATCGACGCCGAGACGCTGCGCCGCGTGCTCGGCTAACCGCGAATCGCGTCGCGCGGTTGCGAGCGATTTGCGTCTTGTCGACCCCGGTCTCGCGACGAGCCATTCGTCGAGCTCGTCAGGCGCACCGCGGCGTTGGCCGATTCGTTGCTCGTCATCGGCGCGGGGCAATCACTGCCGTAACTTCATCACCCACGTGCGCCACTTCGGCTCGAACGTCGCCAGATCTTCGCCGAGCACGGCCTCGAGCGATGCCTTGCCGGTCTTGTCGTCGCCGATGTTGGCTTGGAACTTCGTGAAGAACGCGTGCAGCAGCTCGTGCTCTTGCAGGTAGTAGACGAGGTAGCGCGCCTGCGCGTAGGCATCCCAACCGGCGTTGTAGAACTCGTCGGTCGACGTCGCGAGTAGCGTGGTCAGCGGCGGCAACGTGTCGGCTTTGATCTCGCGCTTCAGGCCGGGCAGGCGCCAGTTGACCAGGCCGATGATGTGGCCTTTGCGCTCGCTCGGATACTCGAACAGCGACGCGAGCCCTTCGTTGAACCACGACGGCACGTCGGGGAAGTTCACTTCCATGTACGGATGCACGAGCTCGTGCGACAGCGTGCCGAGCCCGTCGACGTTCATCACGAGCGCGTTGTCGTCGGGCGAGTAGTAGCCGAACGGCGTGTCGGGTGGATCGTGGAAGAATTCTTTGGCGCCCTTGCGAAAGTCGCGCTCGTTCTTGAACAGCCACACCTCGAGCAGCTTGTCGGGGCGCTTCGCGAAGAAGTCCTGCTCGAGCATCGTGCGTTTGTCGCGCAGGAAGCCGGTCGCGATCTTCTTGGTGTTCGGCGCGTCGCCGACCACGACGAACGGCGGCTCGACCAGGATCGTGAAGTTGCGCCCGGCGAGCTTGGTCTCGAGCTCCTTGGCGCGGTCGTCGAGTTGCTCGCGCGTCGGCTCGGCAAACGCGACGTGCGAAATCAGGAACCCGAGCACCACGAGCGATGTCTTCATGCGAGCGAGACAGCGCGCCATCACGCGCAGTTGCGCGCGCTTTCGCACCCAAGCTCGCGCGCTCCGCCGGTGTATCGTGATCGCGATGATCACGGTTCGCTACGCCGGAGCTCGCGACGCCGAGGCGCTGATCGCGCTGCTCAAGTCGCTCGTCGCAGAGCCCGGCATCAACATCCCGCTCGCGCCCGACGAGGTCACGCTCACGCTCGAGCAAGAGCGCGAGCTGATCGCGCGGGTCACCGACTCACCGCACGGCGCGATGTTCGTCGCGGCCGACGAGCACGGCGCGATCGTCGGCGAGCTCAGCGTCAAGGCGATCTCGACGCGGCGCGCGGTCGCGCACGTCGCGACGATCGGCATGTCGGTCGCGGCGAACCATCGCCGGCGCGGCATCGGCGAGCAGCTGTTGCGCGAAGCGATCGCGTGGGCCGACGACAACGACTTCCTGCGGCTCGAGCTCTACGTCTACGCGCGCAACGCGGCGGCGATCGCGCTGTACGAGAAGCTCGGCTTCGCGATCGAAGGCAAGCGCGTCGCGTTCATTCGCGAGGGCGACGCGTTCGTCGATGACTACGTGATGGCGCGGCTCAGCGGCGCGGCACGGGCTGGTTGAGCACGAGCCAGTACAAGCCGAGTTGCCGCACGGCTTCGAGGAACTGCGTGAAGTCGACCGGCTTGCGGATGTAGCTATTCGCGCCGAGCCCGTAGCCGTCGACCAGATCGCGCTCTTCGACCGATGACGTCAGGATCACGACCGGCAACAGCCTGGTGTCATCGTGCGCGCGGATGGCGCGCAGCACCTCGAGCCCGTCGACCTTCGGCAGCTTGAGATCGAGCAGCACGACCTGCGCCTCTTCGCCTGCCGGGCGGTTCGCATGGCTGCCGCGCTTGAACAGGTAGTCGAGCGCCTCTACGCCGTCGCGCGCGACCACGACGCGGTTGGAGATCTTGCTCTTGCCGAGCGCGCGCAGCGTGAGCTCCTCGTCATCACGGTTGTCCTCGACAAGGAGGATGACGCGGTCGTTCATTCACCGAGCGTAAACGAAAACATAGCGCCGTGTCCGACCTCGCCGGTCGCCCAAACGCGGCCGCCGTGGCGTTGGATGATTCGCTGCACGGTCGCGAGGCCGATTCCGGTCCCTGGAAACTCGGAATCGGAGTGCAGACGCTGAAACACGCCGAATAGTTTGCCGGCGTACTGCATGTCGAAGCCGACTCCGTTGTCGCGGACAAAAAACACGCGCGAGCCGTGTTCGACGTGCGAGCCGAGCTCGATCCTCGCATCGGCGCGCTTGCTCGTGAACTTCCATGCGTTGCCGCATAGGTTGTCGAACGTGATCGCGAGCTGCTGCGGATCCGCCGAGACGTGCAGCTCACCGCTGATCGCGATCGCGACCCGGCGCTCGGGATCGAGCCGCTGCAGCGTCGCCAGCGACGTGCGAAATAGCTCGCCGAGATCGACGTGCGAGCGCTTGAGCTCCGCCCGCGTCACCCGCGACAGCATGAGCAAATCGTCGATCAACGTCGCCATCCGCTGCGCGGCCGCGCGCACGCGATTCAGATGCCCGGCGCCGACCCCACCGAGCTGGTCGCCGAAATCTTCGAGCAGCGCCTGCGAGAAGCCATCGATCGACCGCAGCGGCGTTCGCAGATCGTGGGCGACCGAGTAGCTGAACGCCTCGAGCTCGCGGTTCGCGGCCTCGGCGGCCTCCTTGGCGGCGCGCAACGACGCGACGTGCTGCTTGAGCTCGGTGATGTCGTGCGAGATGCCGACGAGCCAGCGCGGCACGCCGGCCGAGTCGCGGAGCGGAACCTTCCGCGTGTGCAACCAGCGCGTGCCGGTCGCGGTCTGGATCGGCTCTTCGGCGATGTCGACCGTCGAGTCGCCGTGCAGAGTCGCGCG
Source organism: Kofleriaceae bacterium (assembly GCA_036271395.1). Classification (GTDB taxonomy): domain Bacteria; phylum Myxococcota_A; class Polyangia; order Haliangiales; family Haliangiaceae; genus JABFXX01. The sequence continues at coordinate 17,429 of DATBAS010000216.1, read as the reverse complement.
ATCTTTCTCGACGAAGAACTCGGCCTCGTCCTGCGGGAAGAAGTCGAAGTCCGTCTTGCCGATCAGCTGCTCGCGTGGAATGCCGAGCAGCTCCTCGCCGGCGCGATTCATCCGCACGAACGCGAGCCGCTCGGCGTCCTTGACGAACACCATCGCCGGAATGTTCTCGAGCACGGCGTCGACGAACTTGGTGACGTCGTGCAGCCGCTGCGTCTGCTCCGCGCTCCGAAACGCGCGCGCATTCGCGATCGCCAGGCCGGCGAGATGCGCGAGGTGGACCGCGAAGCCGCGTTCGCGCTCGTCCAGCGGCGGCAGCTCCGCGCGCCGGCGAAACACGGCGAGGATGCCGATCATCTCGCCGCGCACGCGCATCGCGATCACGAGATAGCCGAGCGCGCCGATCGATTCGAGGAACGTGCGCATGCCGGGTGCGGCCGCCGCGTAGCCGTTCGCCCGCGCGTTCGGCTCGTAGAGCACGTCGTGCTCGCGCAGCGCGCGCATCGCGGACGATCCGATCGAGACGCTCTGGCCGAGATACGGATACGCGGCGACGATCGCCGGATCTTCGTCGTGCATCGCGACCGGCGTGATGGTCTCGCCGCCGTCATCGATCAGGCTGACCGTGCACGTGGCATGCAAAACGCCCGCGCACGATCGCGCGATCGTGGCGAGCAGCTGGTCGTAGTCGTCGGTCGTCTCGAGAAACGTGTTGGCCGCCGAGCTGACATCCGCGAGGGCTTGTCGAACCTGGTCGGTCATCGCCCCGCAGTGTACTCAGTGCGGCGCGCGGAACGTGAACGGATAGTGCACGGTCGCGCTGCCCGGCATGCGCGGGAACTGGATGTTCGCGACGACGTCGGCGACGCACGACGCGACGGTCGCGTCGAAGCCCGAGCCCACCGAGCCGGTGACGCCGCCGGTCTCTGCGAGAAAGAACTGCACGGTGACGGTGCCGGCGAGGGTCGGCTTGGCGAGCAATTCTTTCTCGTAGCAGTATTTGATCTTGTCGATGTTGCGGTTGATGTAACGCCGCACGATCTCGCGGCCGTCGCCGATGCCTTCGGGCTCACCGATCACGGGCCGCGGGACCTCGGCGACGTGCTTGCGGTCGCGCATCAGGTGGCCGTCGCCGCCGGGACCGACGCCGGTGCCGGGTCCGCTGCCGATGGTGCCGTAGCGGCCGGAGCCGATCGTGCCGTCGCCGTCGCAGCCGCCACAGCCGGTGCCGAAGCCGGAGCGCCCCCAACCGAACGAGCCATAGCTGGTCCCGGTGCCTTCGCGGTCGGCGCCGTACACGGTCAGGTTGTCGAAGCCGGTCTGGATGTCGGCGGCGGCGACGAGGTTCGCGAAGTCACTCGCGTGGACGCGGCCGGCGATGTCGGTCGTGCTCGCGGCATCGATCGCTTCTTGCCGCGTCATGTGCGGCGCCGCTTGCTCGCCGGCGATCTTCATCGCGCCTTGCTGCGTCGAGTCGGGCCTGCCCGCGCGACCCATGCTCGGATCGAGCGCCGTCGCGCCTTGATCGCCGCCGCCGGCGGTTTCGCCGTCGGCAGTCTTGTCGGGCGGCGTCGGCTGCTCGCGTTCGATGCTGGTCGAGCTGATGTCGGTGAGCTCGTGGCCGTCGATCTCGATCGTGGCGGTGCCGTCGCCTTCTTGCAGTTGCGCGAGCGCGCCGAGCACGACCAGGTGTGCGGCGAGCGAGCCGGCGACGTACATCATCGTGCGGCGCTCGATGTTTGCGAGCAGCGGCGCGGCGTGACGGCGCGGCCGTGGCATCGCCGTGATCACGAACGTCGCGTTGCCGCTGCGCGCGCGGATCCGGGCATTCGCCGGAATCGCGAGCTCGACCGCGCCGGCGGTGCGCGCCGATGGCTTGCCGTGCGTCGCGAGCTCGGCGAGCGATGTGGTCGTGCCGTCGAGCGACAAGTCGCCGTCGATGCCGGCGGCGTACGTCATCACGAAGTCATCACCGCTCGGCGACGGCGCGACGAGCGGGAACGCGGCGGCCGGTGCGCCATCGAGCGCGAGCTCCACGCCAGGCGCGGTGCCGATTCGATAGAACGGCGAGCGCTTCTCGGCGCGCCATCGCGCGATGCCGGCCGCGGCCGCGACGAGCGCCAACGCGAAGCCGCCGAACGCGCACCAGTCGTACGCGAAACCGAGCGTCTCCGGCCGGAACGAGTACGCGGGCCGCTTGAGCACGTGCGTCCACGTGTCGAGCGCGGCGTGGTTGACGGCGGCGACGTGCACCGACACCGCGAACGCGACGGCCGACATCACCGCGAGCACGCACGCGGCCGCGATCACCGCGACCGTGGTGCGCGTGACCTTGCCGCCGTTCGGATCGATGCAGTGTTTGACGTCGATCACCGAATCGCCGAGCAGCGCGGCGACCTCGATCGCTTTCGCGCCGGCTGGTTCGTCGATCAGTGGATTGGGGAGCGTAAGACGAGACATGTAGGCAGACCTCCGGCCAACGACCTCCAGCAAGCTTCTCCAGCTCGCGCGTCGTGGTCGAAGAGATAGACATCGGCGCGCGGCGGCGGTTCCGTGATTATCGATTGCAACGCGGCGAGCACGCGCGTGTCGGTGTACGTTCGCGACCGTGAGCACGTTGGCCGTGCGCGGGCTTCGCGTCGCACTTCCCGACGGGCGCGTGCTGATCGATGGAATCGATCTCGACGTCGCGCCGGGCGAGGTCGTCGTGCTGCTCGGCGGCTCGGGCGCCGGCAAGTCGACGTTCGCGCGCGTGTTGTTCGAGCACGACGAGCTCGCCGCCGATGGCTTCGACGTCGTGGCCGGCAAGCTCGAGCTCGATCGCGGCGAGCTCGGCTTGGTTCCGCAGCGCGGCGCGCTGTTCGATCACCTCGACACCGGCGGCAATCTGGAGCTCGCGATCCGGCATGCGAAGTCGCCCCGGCCGACGCTGGCCAACGCCGCCGATTGGCTCGAGCGCGTCGGCTTGGATCGATCGCTCGAGCGCGCGCCGGTCGACACGCTGTCGGGCGGGCAAGCGCAGCGCGTCGCGGTCGCGCGCGTGCTCGCGAGCCGGCGCAAGCTGCTGGTCCTCGACGAGCCGTCGGTCGGGCTCGATCCGCATCGCGTGCGCGAGCTCGCGCGCCTCGTCCGCGCGCAGGTGAAGGCGCTCGGCATTTCGGCGATCGTCGTCACGCACGATGTCGCGCTCGCGGCGGGCGTCGGCGACCGCCTGCTGTTGCTCTCGCTCGCCGATCGCAAGCTCGAGCCGCTGTTCGCCGATCGCTGGCCCGGCGCGCTCGAAGATCCCGGCCACACGGCCGAGGAGCGCGGCAAATGGCTGCTCGAGCTCGAGGCCGCGCTGGTCGAGCACATCGATCGCCACGGCGACGCGCCGATGCCGAGCGGCAACGCGAAGCGGAGGCGGCGATTGCCGGCGGTCGGCGCGCCGTTCGCAGCCGCGATCGCGTCGGCGATTCGCGTGCCCGGCCAGCTCGTGCGGTTTCCCGGCGAATTCTTCGCGATCGCAGGCCGCGTGCTCGCGCAGACATTGCTCCGGCCATTCGCGTTTTACGCGATCGTGTCGACGCTGATCGGCTACACGGTGTTGTTCGTGATCGGCAAGGTCGGCGGCGCGGGCGTGCGGCCCGACGCGCTACTCGAGCAGATCGGCGGCAGCCACATCGTCGCGCTCGCGCCGGCACTGTCGGCGCTGCTGTTCGTCGCGGCGTCGGGCAGCGCGACGAATGCGTGGCTCGGCTCGATGGGCCTGACCAAGCAGACGCTCGCGCTCGATGCGCTCGGCGTCGATCGCCGCGCGTACGTGTGGGCGCCGGCGTGGCTCGCGATCGCGTTCGCGTACTTCGCAGTCGCGATCATCTTCGCGCTCGGCATGATCGCCGGCGGCGTGCTCGTGTGCCGCACGTACGGCGTGCCGCACGCGTGGCAATTACTCACCGGCGATCTCGTCGATCCGCGGCCCGAGCGCGCGCGCTATGCCGTCCGCGCGATCTTCTTGGCGTGGATCTACGGCTGGGGAATCGCGAGCGACGTGGTCGCGAAAGGCGGCGCGGCCAAGCCCGACGCCGATGCGGTCACGCGCGGCATGACGGCGAGCGTGGTCGCATGCACGCTGTGGATCGTCGCGTGGGAGCTGATCTCGGTGGAGATCGTCTTCAGGTTGACAGCGTAGTCTCGTTTGACTGAACATTTGTTTAGTCATGACGGTCGCGTGTGTCGATCTTCCAGCGCTGCCGCTCCAGCTCGCGTGGCGAAGCGAGCCCGAATTGCGCCGTCATCCGACCGTCGTGATCGACGAAGATCGCCCGCAGGGCATCGTGTTGTGGGCGTGCGAGCGAGCGCGCGCCGCCGGCATCTTGCCGGGTCAGCGCTACGCGCACGCGCTCGGCTTGTGCGGCACGTTGCGCGCGCGGGTCGTGCCGCCGGCGCAGATCGAAGCGGCCGTCGTCGAGCTGCGCGCGGCACTGCATGCGTGCTCGCCTCGCGTCGAGACTTCTTTCACGATCCGGCAGGGCATGCGCGGCGGCGAGCCGGGCACGTTCTGGCTCGATGGCGACGGGCTCGAACGCATCGACTTCGCCACCCCGACGTGGGGCGCGGCGATCCAGCGCGCGATCGCATCGCTCGGGCTTAGCGGCGCGATCGTCGTCGGATTCTCGCGATTCGCGACGTACGCGCTCGCGCGCGTCAAGCGCGGCGGCGTGACGGTCATGCCGAACGATGCCGACGAGCGCACGGCCGCCGCAGCTGTTCCACTCGCGCGGCTCGACATCGATCCGAAGCTGCGCGACGCGCTCGCGCGGCTCGGCGTGATCACGTTGGGCCAGATGGTGCGCTTGCCGGGCGGCGGAATTTTGGAGCGCTTCGGCCACGACGCGTTTCATCTCTATCAGCTCGCGGCGGGCGAGCGCTGGGATCCGCTCGTGCCGGCGGCGCCACCCGAAGCGCCCGACGAGCGCATCTTGCTCGACGACGACATCGAAGATTCCGAGCAGCTCGTGTTCGTGCTGCGCCCGGCGATCGAGCGGTTGCTCGAGCGGCTCGCCGCACGCGGCCGCGCGCTCACCGCGCTGCACGTCGAGCTCGTGCTGCGCCACGCCGTCGGCAACACCGAGACGCTCGCCGAATGCATCAAGCCCGCCGCGCCGACATTAGATGCACGCGCGCTCGTGCGACTCGTGCACCTGCGGCTCACCGGCGCGCCGCCCGCTGCGCCCGTTCATGCCGCGCGCGTGTGGCCCGACGACGCACCGGCGAGCCACGAGCAGCTCGCGATGTTCGTCGCGCGACCGCGCCGCGATCTGCGCGCCGCCAACGAAGCGATCGCGCGCGTGCGCGCCGAGCTCGGCGATGCGGCCGTCGTTCGCGCCGTGCTGCGCGAAGGTCACCTGCCCGAAGCGAGCTTCGGCTGGGAGCCGCTCGCGCAACTCCAGGCTGCCGCGCCGGAGGCCAAGCTCGTGCGCCCGCTCGTGCGCCGCTTGCACGCGAAGCCGCAGATCCTGCCGCCGCAATCGCGCCACGTGCGCGACGACGGTTGGCTACTCTCGGGCCTCGAGCAAGGTGCGATCGTGCGCATCCACGGCCCGTACGTCGTCACCGGCGGTTGGTGGGCGGGTGAAGTGCAGCGCGACTATCACTACGCCGAGCTGCGCCGTGGCGATTGCTTGTGGGTGTACTTCGACCGCAGCCGTCACCGCTGGTTCTGTCACGGCGCGGTGGCGTAGCGCGCGATGATCCGTTCAGCGCCGGCGCTCACGAACGCGAGCTCGCGATCGCCGGACGGCACGCCTTTGCTGTACCAAGCGATGCCTTCGCGCGCATGCACGGCGGCTTCGCGGTTGCCGAGCGCGTCGAGCAGCTTCGCGAGGAACAAGTGGCGCGTGCCGGCGATCACCGGCTTGATCGGATCGCAGGCCAGCTCGAACGCGAGCGCGTCACGTGCGAACGGCTCGGCGCGCGCGTGATCGCCGATCATGACGAGATAGCCGGCGATGCGGCCGGGCTCGTCGCGCTCGGCGATCGCCTGGTCGATGAGCTCGCGGGCGCGCGCGACATCGTGGTCGCGTTCGAACGCGAAGCGCGCCGCGATCAACGGATCGGTCATCGCTTGACCAGCCCGCGCACGATCGCGCGCAGCCGATCGCGCAAACCCTCCGACGGCGCCGCGATGAGCTGCTCGACGATCGCACCGACGAGCAGCAGACACTCGGAGTCGAGATACGCGAGTCGCTCCGCCGTCACTTGCGTCATCTGCCGATCGCTCGGCGGCGGCGACGGCTTCGATTTCGGCGGCGGCGGCGGGATCGCCGGTATCAGCGCATCGATTAGCTGCGCGAGCGAAGTCTCCGCCGCCGGCAGCTCGCGCAACGGCCGCGGCGTCTCGCGCCATTCGCGAACCGGCTCGCGCCGAGCGGTCGCGGCGGCATCGCGGCGGGCGAGCTCCGCGTGCGCGAGCTCGAGATCGCGCTCCAGCGCGGCTGCTCGTTCGTAGAGCGCGTCGACGTCGTCGCGATAGCTCACGATCGAAAATCTAGCAGCTACGGGCCGAAGCTCACTGCGCGAAATCGATCGCCGTGCGGTAGGCGGTTTTCTCGGATGGAACGACCTCGATCAACCGATCGCGAGGCATCGAGCCGTGTCATCGACGAGCCGGCAGCGATCGCGGGCCCTCCAGATCGACGCACTCGCGACCGTTTGGTCGATATTATGCCCGCACCGCAGCTCTTCTCGAGCGAGATCGGATCGGCGGCCCACCAAGACGCGTTCGCCGCCCTGCGCAACACGATCGTGACGTGCTGTTCGCAGTCCGCATCGACGTCGGGCCGACACAGGAATCGTCATTCCTGATGAGGAGCTCGGTGGCCGCGGTCGCGGCCGTATCGTATGGACCCAGGTTTGCGTCGCCTGCTGCGTTCCCTGATCCGCCTGTCGGCCGACGTCCCGGTCGAAAGCAGGATTCCCGCGATCGCCGGAGCTCGGGCGAGCAACGTCGAGGAGAAGGCACGCGTTCGTGCCTCGCGGTTGCACGGTGATTCGAGGTCGCTACCGCTCGCGCCGCAGCCGCTCGATGTCGCTCGGCGCCGGATGGACGAGCACGATGCCGCCGGTGCCATCGGCGGCGAGCAAGTCGCCGGGCCGTGCCCAGCCGAACAAGCCGGCGACCTCGCTGACGAGCGGCAACCGCGTGGCCGATGCGATCGCGATCGCGCCCGGCGAGACTGTCGAACACGCGAGCAACGCCGCGGCGCCACGCGCGGCGGCGACCAGCGCGACGAACGCGCCGACGCGATCGGCGATCCAGATCGCGCCCGGCCGCGTCTGCGCGCGCGCATCGGCGGAAACACCGACGAGCACGCACAGCTCTTCGATCTCGTTCACGCTGTCGGCATCCGCGTCGGTGCCGAGCCGATACGGCGCGCGCGCGTAGTCTTTGGCGACGGCGCGCAGCCCGTTGGGCTCCGCGGCGGCTTCGACCAGACGCTCGCGCAAGCGCGCGTCGCTGAGCACGAGCGCGAATCGATCGAGCGCGGTGCCGACGCGCGCATCGTCGCTGTCGCCGAGCTTCTTGAGCGCGCGGGCGAGATCGTCGCGCAGTCGCGCGAGCGCGCGATCGAGATCGTTCGGCGACGATGCGTGCCACGTCATCGCCGTCGAGGTCGGCACGACACCGGCGCGGCCGAGCACGATGCCGCCGCCGTGGCCGCGGCCTTCGAGTCGCGCGGCGCGAATCGCCGATGCATGCCGCCGTTCGATCGCGAGCGTGATCGGCGCGCCGAGCGCGGTCGCGAGCGTGACCTCGTCGGTGTCGAACGGCCGTTGCGCGCGCTGCAGCACCAACACGCCGGCCGAGCCGAGCCCGCTCGCAGACAGCAGCGGCACGCCGACGAACACCGGAAAGCGATCTTCGCCGAGCTCGGGCACCGGCTTGAACGCCGCTTCTTGCTCCGCGCGTGCCGCCGAGATCGGCCGCATGCACTCGGCGACCATCCCGGTGATGCCTTCGCCGACGCCGAGCTTGATCCCCAGCGCCGCCGCACCGAAGCCGTGGTTGCCGCGCATCACGAGCGCGTCGTCCTCGCAGACGTAGATGCTCGCGACATCGACCGCGGCGATCGCCGCGACTTGCTCGCACATCGCGGTGAGCATCGTCTCGAGCGGGCCGTCGTGACGGGCCAGCTCGATCAACTTCATGATTCCGTCGACGCCTCGATTGCCGTGGTGATGCACCTGAACCGGCATGAGAGCAGCGTGACATGCGGTGTGTTTCCGCGGCGTTTCGCGATCGTTGGATCGGGAGTCAGATCGCCATGGTACTGAACATTTGTCCATGTCGGATCTCGATCGATTCTTGGCGAACGCGCGCGGCTCGCTCGCGCAGACCGCGAAGGTCGTGCGGCTCGGCGATCTCGAGACGCGCGAGCATTCGATCGACGCGTGGAGCTTCGCGGCCGCGCGCGGCCGATTCGTCGAGCTGTCGGCACGCGGCGCGACCGCAACGCTCACGGCCGCGACCGAGCTCGTCGTCGAAGCACAGCTGCAAGGCGAGCCGGTCGCGTGGCTCGCGCCGTGGTCGTCGACGTTTTATCCGCCCGACGTCGCGGCGAGCGGCGTCGATCTCGCCGCGCTCGTCGTGATCCGCGTCGGCGATGCGCTCGGTGCGGCGCGCAGCGCCGAGCGACTGTTGCGGTCGGGCGCGTTCGGCTTGGTGATCCTCGAGCTGGGGTCCCAGGATGCCGAGCTCGCGATGGCGGTGCAGGGCCGGCTCGTCACGCTCGCGCAAACGCACGATGCAGCCGTCGTGTGCCTGACCGAAAAGTCGGCGGAGACGGCGTCGCTCGGCTCGCTGATCTCGCTGCGCACCGAGGCGACGCGGCTGCGCGACGAGGTCGTGCTGCGCGTGATCAAAGATAAGCGCCGCGGCCCGGGCGCGATGCGAACGATCAAGCGCGGCGGGCCGGCCGGTTTGCTTTATGACGAGGCCGCGAAGATCAAGCTCGTTACCGACGAGTAAACCTCGCGCATTTGCGCGAATCATCGCTCTCTGACATTCGTAGTACTCGCATGCGCATTGCTATCGCCGCCGCGTTGCTCGCAGCTTCATCACTCGCGCTCGCCGACACGACGCCCGACCTGGTCGACGAGCTGTTCGGCATCCTCAACACCGGCGGTCCCGCGAACGATCCACTGAAGATCAAGCCACCGCGGCTCGTGCTCGATCGCCAGGTCGCAGTCGCACCGGCTAACTACACGACCGTCGTCGATCAGCCGATCAACGAAGACAACGTCGCGGTCGCGAAGCAAACGACCATCGCGAAGTCCGCCGATGGCACGGCGACATGGATCGCGCTCGACTACGACTTGCGCGCGCTGTGCGCGAAGGCGTCGTGCGACAAGGATCCGCCGGTCGGCAACGGCCACATGGCAGCGTTGTTCGACGCCGCGCAGCCGATCGCATGGGACAACGCGACCGCCGGCGGCAAAGCTGCGCGCAAGCTCGTCACCGCTCCGGTCACGATCGATCGCAAGGTCGATCCCGGCGCGGCCGACGCCGACAAGCTGTTCGAAGCGACGCTCGGCGACCCGGCCGCGTTCGCGAAGGCGATCTCCGATCGCAAAGACGCGGTGATGCTCGGCAGCGATCCCGGCGAGCGCTTCGTCGGCGGCACGGCCATTCGCGCGCAGCTCGCGAAGTGGAAGCTCGCGTTCAAGCTTCGGGATGGCGTCCAGGCCGGCGCGACGTCGAGCGCGACCGTCGCGTTCGTCGCGGCGAACATCGACGCCGCGAAATCGGGCGCGAAACCGACGGCGTATCGCGTGTTCGCGATCTACGAGAAGACGAACGGCACGTGGCAGGTCGTGCTGCTGCAGTTTTCGAATCGCTAGGCTTTGGCCGGCGGCGACGCGAAGAACGGCGGGCGACCTTCGATCGCGCCCACATCTTCGGCGCCGAAGTACGCGGCGGCGAGCTCGCGCATCTGCGGCCGCGTGTAGCACTCGGCGACCGGATGGTCGATCGCGTTCGCGATCACCTGCGCGACCTCGTCGACCGGCTGCGCGCCCGGCAGCGTGCGGCTGTCCATGCCGCCGTGCAGCGCGTTCTTGCCGAAATCGGTCGCGACGACGCCGGGCATCACCGTCGTCGCGTGAATCTCGGGAAATGCGGCGCGCAGCTCCATGCGCAGGCTGCCCATGAGCAAGTTGACGGCGGCCTTCGACGCGGCGTACGCGCTGCGCTGTGCCGCGAACGGGAAGCGCGCCAAGCCCGACGAGATCGTCACGATCTGGCCGCGCTTCTGCTGCTTGAAGTGCGGCAGCACGGCCTGGATGCCGTAGACGACAGACTTGAGGTTCGTCGTCATCATGTCGTCGATGTCCTCGTCGGTGAGCTCGGACACCATCCGCGAGATGCCGCGACCCGCGTTGTTGACGAGCACGTCGAGCTGGCCGAAGTGCTCGAGCGTCTTGTCGCGCAGGCGATCGAGGTCGCCGCGGATCGTGACGTCGGTTTGCACCGCGAGCGCCGTCGGGCCGATCTGCTTCGCGACTTTCGCGAGGTCGCCTTCGCGCCGCGACGCGAGGACCACGCCCTTCGCGCCGCGCGCGGCGACCTCCACGGCGAGTGCCGCGCCGATGCCCATCGACGCGCCGGTGATGACGATGACTTTGTCTTTCACGGGCGAACCATACATCGCCGCCTGTTCTTGGCGCGACCGCGCGCGCATGATGCCGCCGTGAACACGGCGGTCATCGACATCGGCACGAACACGCTGCTGCTGCTCGTCGTCGACGAGCACGCGCACCGTGTCGTCGATCTGTGTCGATTCGGCCGGCTCGGCAAGGGCCTCGACGCGAGCGGCAACCTCGCCGCCGATGCGATCGGCAAGAGCCTCGAGATCTGTCGCGAATATCGCCACGTGCTCGACGAGCACGGCGTGAAGGTTCCGTCGGTGATCGCGACCCAAGCGCTGCGCGAGGCGAAGAACGGCGGCGAGTTCGTACGGCCCGCCGAGCAGATCCTCGGCGCGACGATCGAGATCATCGCGGGCGAGCGCGAAGCCGAGCTCGCGTTCACGTCGGTGGCGCGCTCGCTCACCGAGCTCGCCGGCAAGCCGTACGTCGTCGTCGACGTCGGCGGCGGCTCGACCGAATTCATCGCGACCGATGGCGCCCGCGTCATCTCGGCGGCGAGCGTGCCGATCGGCGCGGTGCGGCTCACCGAGCGCCACCTCGCGCACGATCCGCCGACCGCGCACGAGATCGCCGCGCTCGACGCCGACATCGACGCCAAGCTCGCGACGCTCGACCTGCCGCGGCACGTGCTGCTCGTCGGCACGGCAGGCACGGCGACCACGATCGCGGCGATCGAGCTCGGTGGCTACGATGCCGAGCGCGTCACCGGCTTGCACGTGTCGCGAGCGCGTGTCGGCGAGCTGCGCCGCGCGACGCTGGCCGCGACCGTCGCGCAACGCAAGGCGACGCCCGGCATCGAGTATCAGCGCGCCGACGTGATCGCGGCGGGCATCGCCATCTACGACCGCGCGCTCGAGCGCGTGCAGGCGAGCGAGCTGATCGTGTGCGACCGCGGCATTCGCTGGGGGCTGGCGTACGAACGCGTGCGTGTATGAGGCTCGCGCTCGCGATGCTCGTCGGATTGACATCGTGCGGCGCGAACAAGTCGCCGTGCGATACGATCGAGGTGCACATCGATGACCACGTCGTGATCGAGCTGCCGGCGCGCGCCGAATACTGCGTGATGTCCCCCGATGCGGCGAGCTGCTGCCGCCACGAAGGTACGGTGTGCGACGAGCTCGCCGCACGTGACTAACGTCGAGCGCGCGCCGGGCTGCCACAAATAGCGGTGATACATTTGCCGCGCCGGCGCAGCGCGGCAAGACGCGACGCGCATGCCGTCGGGTGATACGACGTCGAGCTACAATAGGCGTGGACGCCGGCGATGGACGAGGTCGGCGAGCACGTGGGGCTTTGAAGTCGATGCACCACACGTCGTTGGGAGCGTCGCAGCCACTAAACGGGACCGTCACCGAGAGAGGCGGGCGGCGGCGGCGCTCCGCAAGGCGTCGTCATCGTCATGCCACGGCGCTCGAGCAGCTTGCTCGTCACGCTCGCGCTCGGAACGTGCTTGGCGGGATTCATTTCGCAAGCCACGCATGAAGTTTGCGCGGACCCGATCGCGGATGGAGCGTGTCGCGGCGACGATCAGATCTTCCAGCTCCGTCGCGCGACTAACACCGAACGTTCGGCCGAGCTCGGCCATATTGATTCGCGCGCCTTTCCGATTCGTTCCAGCGCCGCTACAAACTTCGTTCGCTCCTTCGTCGGATTCGTTGCTGTCCACGCCATCCCCTACGACATCACGTGTCCAGATGTCCGGACCCGCAGTGTCAGGGATGTCGTGAGGCCGATCTGTCCACGATCTATCAGGGCTGTACCGGTTGGCGAAGGTGTTGCGCCGAGCCTCTGAGACCATCCTTGACAAATAGTGCCGATTTCAAGTACGTTCGAAGGCGTGAAGCAATTGACGCTCGCCTCTGCGCGCAAGCCGACCGGCCACGGCGGCTGGCGCCCGGGTGCCGGTCGCAAGAAGAAGCGCGGCTCGATCTCGCATCAGACTCGCGCCGCGTTCCCGAACCGGTTTCCGCAGCACGTCACGCTCCGGCTGGGTGCCGATTCGCCGGCAATTGCGCGCGAGTGGTTGATGAAGCGCGTCGTGCGGCCGTGCATCTCGCTGTGCGAGAAGCCGTTTTTTCGCGTCGTCGAGTTCAACGTCTTGTCCAACCACGTGCACCTCATTTGCGAGGCCGACGATGCGATGGCGCTCGCGCGTGGCGTCCAGGGCCTCGCGATTCGGCTCGCACGCCGTTTGAATACAGCACTAAAACGTAAGGGCAAGCTGTTCGGGCCGCGCTATCACGTGGTCGCATTGCGATCGCCGGCGCAAGTGCGCAACACGCTTCGCTACGTGCTGCTCAATCGCAAACATCACGCGCCCGCGGCCAAGCGATTCTTCGCCGGCTGGATCGATCCGTACTCGAGCGGTGTGTGGTTTCGTGGCTGGGTCGCGCCGGTGCGCGTGAACGGCGTCATCAGCGACCTCGTCACGCTCGAGGCTCCGACGCGGTCGCCGACGACGTGGCTCTTACGCGTCGGGTGGCGCCGCGCCGGGCCGCTGTCGTACGACGACGACACGCCACGTCGCGGCTAACCACGACAGCGAAAGGTTACGACCGGGTTATCGGGACAAACGCGCGCGCGGAAGTCGACGAGCGCGTGCGACGGTGATCTCGTGGCGACCAGCGTCGAGGTTTCAGCAAACCTGTTCACCGTGCCTCCGCAATGCGCGTGTTGCGGCGCGCACGCCGAGAGGACGGTCAACGCCGAGGCGACTCGCGTGACCGGCAAGCGCGTGATTCACACACACGCGAAGCTTGGCGTTTCCGCGCTGCCGCGCTTGTGACGACCACGTGCGGCGGTGGAATTCGGCGCCGATCGTCGCGGTCATGATCGGCCTCGCCGTCGGTGGTCTCGCTTGTGTCGTCGCGGGGCATGCGGTGAGCCAAGCAGCCGGCGCGATCTTCATCGCCGCGTGCGCCGTGACGTGCATCGCTCACTTCTGGCTCCGCCATCGCGTGACGCAGTCGTGTAGCGGTGCGTGCGCCGCGCCGTGCGCGCCGGTGAATTACGTCCGTTGGTATGGAACCGTGAAGACGTTTGCATTCCAGTCGAGCAACTACGCCGTCGCCTTCGCCCTAGGCAATGGCAATCACCTCGTCAACGTGTCGACGCGCTTGCGCTCGCTGATCGAGGCCGCACACGCCGACCACATCGCGCGGGCGGGGCGCGCGGTCGTCGTCGCGACGCCGGCATCGCATGCACCGAGTCCCGAGCCGGTGCTCGAATGGATCGCGCGAATCGAGAGCAAAAAAGCGCCGAAGCACGCCGGAGCGCGGTCGATCGCGCTCCGGCAGCGATCGACAGCCTCAAGAGCGCTGCCGCGAAGCGTCGCCACCTCGAGATCGCGATCGCGGAGCTGCGCGGGCGCGGAATTTCCGAAGAGGCTTGCCGCTCGCTCGACGATCGACTTCGATCACTGGAGTGAACGTCGTGTACGCTCGCCGCGTGATCTACGACATTCCGATTCGCACCATCGATGGCAAGCCGACTTCGCTGCGCACCTACGAAGGCAAGGTCCTGCTCGTCGTCAACGTCGCTTCTCAGTGCGGGCTGACGCCACAATACGAGCAGCTCGAAGCGCTGCACGAGCGCTTCGCGTCGCGCGGGCTCGCCGTGCTCGGCTTTCCCGCGAACGAGTTCGGCGCGCAAGAGCCCGGCTCGAACGCCGAGATCGCCGAGTTTTGCTCGACGAAGTTCGGCGTGAAGTTCCCGATGTTCGAGAAGATCGTCGTCAAGGGCGCCGGCCAGCACCCGCTCTACGCCGAGCTCGTCGCCGAGCAACCGCGCGCCGCGGGCGATGTCGAAGGCTTTCGCAAGCAGCTGCGCGGCTACGGCATCGATCCCGGCGGCGCCGATGAGATCACGTGGAACTTCGAGAAGTTTCTCGTCGACAAGGCCGGCAACGCGATCGCGCGATTCGCACCGTCGATGACGCCCGACGATCCGCAGCTCGTCGGCGCGATCGAGCGGGCGCTCGGTTAACCGTGCAGCGCGGGCGCGAGGTGATACAGCATCAGGTACACGAGCACGCCGGTCACCGAGACGTACGCCCAGATCGGCCACGTGAACTTCACGAGCCTGACGTGCGCCGGGTAGTCACCGCGTAGCGCGCGGCGCAGCGCGCCGATCACGAGCGGCACGAGCACGACCGCGAGTACCATGTGCGAGAGCAACATGACGAGGTAGATGTCGCGGTCCAAGCCGTGGCCGGGATACTTGTGCGCGCCGGTCGTCGCGAAGCGAATCACGTACGAGACGAGAAAAATCGCCGACGTGTAGAACGCGGCGAGCATGCGGCGCTTGTGCGTCGCGCGATCGCCTCGAGCGATCGCGATGCGGCCCATCACCAAGAAGATGAAGCAGGTGAGGTTGAGCGCGGCGTTGATCGCCGGATGGAGCTGGGTCCACGTCACGAGAACGCACGCCCCGACACGACCATGATTGCGAACAGGATCGGCATGTAGATGATCGATGTAAGAAAGACTTCGCGCGCCCACTTCGCGCTGCCGTCGCCGCGGAGGCCTTGCACGAGCACCATCGCGCCGAGGAGGCTCGACGCGATCACGTAGGGCAGGCCGGCGACGCCGAGCAGATACGGCGTGAAGCTGACCGCGACCTGGACGAGCAAGTACAGCTTGATCGAGCGACGTGCGATCGCGGGACCTTTCGCGGACGGCAGCGTCTTCATCCCGGCGGCGTCGTACTCGCGCTGGCGATAGATCGCGATCGCGTGGGTGTGCGGGATCTGCCAGAAGAAGAGCACGGCGAACACCGCGAGCCCGCCGAGATCGATGCGGCCGGTCGCGCCGGTCCAGCCGATCAGCGCCGGCATCGCGCCGGGCACGGCGCCGATCCACACCGCTCGATGCGTGCGCTGCTTCATCGGCGTGTAGACGCCGACGTAGAGCAAGAGCGCGACGAGGCCGAGCCCGGCGGGCACGATGCCGACGAACGCGAGCAACGGCAGCGCGATCGCGCCTTCGATCGCACCGGCGACGAGCGCGGTGGTCGGCTCGATCCGGTGGTCCGGCAGCGGGCGATGCTTGGTGCGCGACATCAAGCAGTCGACATCGCGCTCGAGCCACATGTTGAGCGTGTTCGCCGCGCCGACGATCAGCGCGACGCCGGCGACGAGCAACAACGCCTTCGGCAGCGGCAGCGTCACCGGCGCGAGCGTCATCGCGCCCGCCGCGGTGAGCAGCGACATGATCATGATGTTCGGCTTGACCAGCGCGACGATGTCGGCGGTCTTGTGCGCGAGCGCGCGCGTGGTCACGACGACGCTCCGGGCACGGCCGTTGGCTCGGCGTCGCCGCCCGAAGCCGGCGATTCCGGCACGTAGCGGCCCGTCATCAGCCACGCGTAGATCCACAGCGCCCACAGGCTCTCGCCGCCGGCGAAGTGCGCGACCGCGAGTGGCACCGCGCGCATCGTCAACACGGTGAACACGCCGAGCGTGATCTGCGCGACCACGAGCACGGGCGCGAGCGCGACGAACGCGCGCAGCCGCGGCCACGACTTCGCGTGCGCGAACACTTTGATCGCGGCGATGATCGTGACGATGCCGACGATCGTGCCGAACGTGCGGTGGATCATGTGCAGCGTCTGCAGGCCGCCATCGGGCAGCGCCGAATTCGGCGAGCAGCCGGGCATGCCGATGCACACGAGCGCGGCGCCGAGGTGGCGGACGAGCCCGCCGAGCAGCAGCTGCACGAACACCATCACGCACGCGGCGGTGATCCAGTTGCGGATGCTGCCGAGCTCGGCGCGCTGGCGCTCGTGCTCGACGACCTCGCCCGCTGTCATCACGCGACGCGTGCGAAACACGGTGTAGATCAGCATCGCGAAGTACGCGGTGCCGAGCAGCAAGTGGCCGGTCGAGACCCACCACACGAGCTTGAATTTCACGGTCGTCGCGCCGAACAGACCTTGCAGCAGGATCATGCCGAGCAGGAGCACGCCGAGCCGACGGAGCGCCGGCCGCCGGATCCACAACGCGATCGTGAGCGCGATCTGCACGAGACCGACGGTCATCGCGACGAGCCGATGACCGTGCTCGAACAGCACGCCGCCGGTCATCTCCGGCAAGATGCTCTTCTTGCAGATCACGAACGCTTCGGGACACGCCAAGCTCGAACCCGTGGCGTTGACCAAACCGCCGATGATCAGAAGCAAGAACGCCGCGCCCGCGGCCAGCTTCGCGATCCGGTGCTCGAGCATTGGCTGGGCTTGGGTACCACAACTCGCGCCTAGCCGACGCATCCTGCGACAACACGCCGCCCTCCCTGGAAAATCAGAGAGTTAGTAGTAGAATCGACCTACGTGACCGATACCTGGGAGGAGACCACCTCGATCGGTACGCTCCGCTCGGACGACCTGGCGAAAGCGGGCGTCGTGTTCCGGTACAACCACTTCTTGTACCGCACGAAAGGCGAGCACCTTTCGAACGGCGGAATGGGCACGGTCTACGAGCTCGAGCGCCGCGACGACGAGTCGCACGCGGTCGAGGCGATCGTCGGCAAGGTCTTCCACTCGAGCTACCTCTATCAGCTGCGCACCGACGAGGTGACGCGCCGCGACCACCACAACAACCTGGCGGCGATGGCGCGCATCGCGGCGATCGAGCACCCGAACATCTTGCCGACGTACGTGTCGGCGCCGATCGCCGACAACTACTTGTTCGTCACGCCGCGCATGGGCACGACGCTGCTCGAGGCGATCCAGAAGCACAACCTGACGCC
>DATBAS010000215.1:0-42132 GCA_036271395.1 Kofleriaceae bacterium | reverse complement strand
TTGAGGATGGCCGCCTGCGTCGTGCAGCAGTTCGCCATCATGTAACGGCCGTCGGCAAGCACGACACTTTGCGCGTCGCCGATCGATGTCCAACCCGATGGCGCGGTAACCGTCTTCCACGTGTTCGCGACCGGATCGTAGATCGCCGCCGATGTCGTCCACACCTCCGTGGATGAACCGTCGTACTCGCCACCGCCGACGAAGAAGCGACCATCCGGCAATACCGCCGACGCGAAATACAAAGGAGCGTAGCCACCTGGTGGGCTCGCAACCTGCGTCCACGTGCCGTTCAAGTAGCTGCCGGTCTTGTCCGGCGTGAGCGTCCACCAATCGGTCGCGTCGGCGTCTTCGGCGAGCACGCGGCCATCGGTGAGTATCTGCGCAAGACCAGGACCGAAGGTCGGCGTGTTCTTGAGTGCGGTGAATGTCTGCGCAGCTGGTGGCGGTGGCGTCGAATCGTGCGACGCGGCGGGATCGCTTATCGCGGGAGCTTGGTCGACCACACCATCGACACAACCAGCCGAGGCGAGAGCCGCGGCGAACAGACAACGTTTAAACGAGAAGAAGGAAGGTTTCATGGCACCACCTGCGGCGACGACATGGTACAGCCTGGCCGCGTTGCTGTTGCTCTTACGTCGACTGGCATCGGACGGCAATGTAGAAATGCTCACGTCTCGATCTTTTTTTGGTTGCAGTTTCGCGTCGCCCGCCTTCAACCTTCGCTCGGGAAACTCAATGCAGACTAGAAGCGTGGCTCTCGCGCTGTTGGTGCTCGCCGCGTGCGGCAACAACAGCGGTAACGGAAATGGTGACGGCGGTAACGGCGACGGCGGCAGCGGCAGCGGCAGCATCGACGCGCCTCCTCCAGCCTGCGACTACACCGAATCGATGGACGGCACCAACGCGACGACGCCCGAAGCAACTGGCGTGACGATCGGTGCGCAGAACAAGACGATCTGTGGCCAGGTCGACATGGGCCACTTCGGATCGGCGGCCTCGACGGTCGACGTCGATGAGTATTCGGTGGCGGTCGGCGGAACCGCCGAGCTGATCGTCGAGTTCGAGGACTCGACACCCACGAGCCTCACGGACTTCACCGTCACGATCACCGACGCCGCGGTCGACCCGGCGATCCTCAACAGCGGCGACTTCACCGGCGCGCTCAGCGATCACGGCGCGTACCTCGCCGAGCTTCCCGCGGGCAACTTCAATGTCGTGGTCTCCGCGACGAACACCACTGACGTCTCCGCGCCAATCCCGTACAAGATCCACATCGTCGCCGACCAGCCGACCACTCGCTGCCCGGACATGACGACCGCGACCGCCGACTACACGGAAGCCAACGACGGCGCGATGAACATCGGCAACGACGTCATCACCGTCGACTTCTCGAAGCCGGCGTCGTTCGCGCTCACGACGGCAACGACCGACAACCCGGAGACGAGCGGCATCACGCTCGACGCGACGACGAACAAGCATATCGCGGGCTCGAGCGGCATGCCGACGCCGGCCTACACGGATAAATACATCGATCGCGACACGTTCGCGTTCACGACCGGCGCGTCGACGAACGAGATGTCGATCCGGCTCAACTGGCCGGGAACGACGTCGGATCTCGACTACCTCGTGTTCGAGGACAGCACCGTGACCGCGCCGGTCGCCGTCGCGACGCTCACCGCGAACAGCCAGGACGAATTTCAGACGTTCGCGGTCAAGCCGAACACGAGCTACTGGCTCTGGGTCGGCGCGTACGCCGGGAGCACCGGGCAGCCGATCGCGTACAGCGCATCGCTCTGCGGCGCGACATTCACGCCGTAAGCGCTATTGCGGCGCGGGCGGTCTGCTTCCGGGCGGCCCGCTGACCGAGCCGGCCATACAGCTCTGATACGTCGACGATCGTACGTAGTCGACTTGATCATTCGAGACCGGCGCGACGTCGCCCGCGTTCGACTGGTGCTTGAGCTGGGCGCTTGCCTGCATCGAGCGGATCTCGCACTGCTCGGCGGGCGTGGCAGGACGGCGGCACCGCATGTCTTGTCCGTCGCTCCTCATGCTCGCGCCGTAGAGGCCGCCGGTCTCGCCGGGAGCCTGCCGCGAGCTCGCGCCGTAGAGGCCGCCGGTCTCGCCACCGTCGAGCACCATCGCGTTCAGCGCGCACTGCTCGTGCGGGCTCAAGGAGTAGACGGATTGCGTGTAACAGCCTGCCGCGAGAATCAGCAGCAGCGCGCGGACATCGAGCATGCCGCAAGATTACACGTCGAGCGATGTCGAGCGCGCATCGATCCGTTAGGCTCGGCGCGTGATCAAAGCAATCGCGCTCGTGCTCGCCGTCTCCGGCTGTAACCCCAACCATGAAGCGGCGGCCGGCACATCGCCGGCCGCCACCCACGGCATCGCGATCAAGGATTCGCTCGTGCCGGAGTTTTCGGGTCAATACACCGGCGCGTTCGCGAAGCGCGACGGCGATGCGCGGACCGTGATCGCGTTCGTGCGCGACTGCCCGCGGCTGACCTGCGCGCCCGGCCCGTGGGAGCCCGAACAGGTCGCGCATACGTGTCCCAAGGCGTATATCGCGACGCTGACGATCGCCGGCTCGTCGCCCGATCACTACACCGCCGACCTCAAAGTCGCCGGCCCCGCCGATCACGTCGCGACAGCGACCATCGAGCACGTCGACGCGAAGCTCTCGCAGGTCGATAACGGCCACGTCGCCGGCTCGCTGGCGGTCCACAACGACGACGCCGACGTCAGCGGCGGATTTACCGCCGAGGTCTGCCCGCGCACGTGACCTGGTTCCGACGTCAACGCGCGTAGCGGCGCGGCGGGGCTCAGCCATCGCCGATCAGTATCGCCGGAAGCTCACGCGGGTCGCGCCTGATCGACGAGCGACTGCCAGCGCTGCCGAACGGTGCCGCCGAGACCGAACGGCACCGCGAAGATCGCGAACGTGCCGTCGTCGCGGGCTTCGCAGGCCTTCACGTTGAGGATCAGCTGGAGCGGCGTTGGCTCGCAACGCAGCACGACGCTGACGAGCCAGTTCACGGCGAGCGAGGTGCGCCCCGCCAACTCGAGCCCCGCGACGGCGATCGAGGTGGCCAGATAGGAAACCTGATTGTGCATGACCTCGAGCTTGGTCGGCCACGACACGGACGGACGCGACGCACGCTCGATCGGTGACTCCGCGGTCTTGGGCATCGCGGTATGCGAGTACAGAGCCATCTGCGCGACGATGTCTGGAAGCGCCGAGGCGATCGCTTCGCACTCGACGGCGGTGAGCTCGTCGATCGCATCGAGAGCGTCGCGATCGATCAGGTCCGTGACGTGGTCGATCAGCGCGATGTGGCGGATCAGCGGCGAGTCGCCGGTGCCGCTGATCACGGCGGCGAGCTGCGCCGGTAGCTTCCACCGAGCCGCGATCACCTCGCCGAACGACCGGCGCAAACGCCCGACGAGCTCGCGCCATGCAGCCTCGGAAAGCGTCGGCAGCGCCGTCTCCTTCGAAGCCTCTTCGATCGCCGACAAGACGGCGATCGCACCGAAGTCGTGCAGCAAGCCGGCGAGCTGCGCTTCTGCGGCTGGGATCGAATTGCGCGGTGACAGCACTTGGCCGATACGAGCCGACACCAGCGAGTGCCACCACGTGTCGCGGCGGAGCGCGGCCAAGGGACCCGGCGCCAAGGCCATCGCTCCCACGCTGGCGGTTACCGCGATGTCGACCAGTTGATCGACGCCGACTCGTTGGATCGCGGCCGCGATCGAGATCGTGCCGGTCCTGGCGTGCTGCGCCGACATCGCGCGGCCGACGAGCGCCGCGACGAGCGGCGGGTCGTTCGCGGCAACGGCCGCGAGCTGCTCGATCGAGCGCCCGGCGCCGACCATGGCTTGGAGCTTGGTCGCGATCGCGGGATACGACGGAATCTTGACGCGTTCGGCGCGTAGGCGATCGACCAACAGCCGCTCGAGATCGGTCGGTGAAATCGCGGTCACACAACCTGTGTCGGCCGGTCTTCACGACCGTGAAGTCAAGAGACCGACCGGAGCGTCAGTTTTTGAAGCCTCCGTTCGAGCGCATCGAGCCTGAACGGGTTCTCGACCCTGCACCTGGTCCTCGAGCGCCGACGTGGCTCGTGTCAGATCCGTCGAGCGTACGAGCACGTCGGATCCACCGAACCGAGCTCTGGGCTTATTTGAGACGCGATGGCGACGGCCGACGGATGCGTGTGAGGCACCTCGATCCGGAACGTCGTGCCGAGGCCACGCATGCTGTCGATCGCGATCGAGCCGCCGAGCGCGCGCGTTGCTTCGCGCAGCGCTCCCATCCCGATGCCGCGCCCAGACAGCTCGGTCACGACCGCCTTCGGTCGACAGCCCATCCGTGAACAGCGCGGCTTCGAGATCGGCATGCGTCGTGGACGGCAACTCGAGCTTGCGCGCGCGGTCTCGCACCACGTCCCAATCGATGCCGGCGCCATCATCCTCGACCTCGATCACGACGCCGGTCTCGTACTCGAGCGTGCGCAACCAGATCGAGCCGGCGCTCGGCTTGTTGGCGTGCTCGCGCACATCGTGCGGCTCGATGCCGTGATCGATCGCGTTTCGAACCGCATGCACGAAGGCCGTCCAGAACGGAGCCCAGCGAACGCGATCCAGTCGGACGTCGTTATCCTCGATGTGGATCGTGATATCGGCCTTGTCGAGTCGCTCCGCGATGTGCGTGGCCTGCTCTGCGAGGTGTCGCAACCGCAATGTACTGGGCTCGAGCTTGTATCGCGCGAGCAAGCGCGCGACTCGCGGCGCCTCGCTCGCGGCGATCTCGAGCGCCTCGACTTGCGCGCTATCGAGCTCGAGCTGAGCCGCACGCTCGCCGAGCAGACGCTGAACCTCACCCACGATCAGGTGCCACTGGCTCGCGAGACCGTCGTACGCATCCACGGATGGCAGCCCGTGCAGCTCTTCGATCCGGTCTTCGAGCGCGTGACAGGTACGCGCGATGCTCGCGAGCCCGAACAGCGCGGCGTTGCCTTTGAGCGTGTGCACGATCCGTTTGGTCAGGACGGCGTCGTTCGAATCGCCTCGGCGCAGCACCTCGAGCATCGCGGTGGTTTCCTCGACGAAGCTCACGAGGCCGCGGCGATCGGCGAGCATTCGCTCGAACAACACCATGATCTCGCCGCGCTGCTCTTCCGCTCGCTCGCCGGCGAGCTCGGCGGTGATGTCGGTGACCACGACCAGGAACTTCTCGGGTGGGAGCGCCGACTCGATCGGCGTGTATTCGATGCGATACGTCGCCGCGCCGGCGATCACGCGGTTCGGCATCTGCGCGAGCGTGACCTCGAGCGGCATGACATCGTCGACGACCTCCTGCCACGCGAGCCGCGACAGCTTCGCGATGGTCGGAGCAAAGCGATCGAGATAGTCGAACCACGTCGCGGTGCTCCCCAGCGAGCCGAACCAACGGTCGAGCACCGCGGAGTGCCGTGCCGCGAGCCGGCCGGCGCGATCGATCGTCAAGAACCCCTGCCCGATGTTGTCGAGCCGCATGAACGGCGACGACCCACCACTGCGCTTCGTAGTTGAACACGCTCGCAGGCATGACGAGCCAGACGATCAGGTGGTGCAGCACGACGGTCACGGTCGCCGCCAGGATCACGATCGGGTTTCCAAACACGCAGCACATCGCGACGAGCGCGAAGAAGTAGAAATGCATTTCGATCTGCACCGGACCTCGACCGAAGTGCACGAGCACGCCGCCCATGCACATCGCGGTCACGCCGTGGACCACCGAACGGCGCGTGGGCTGCGCAGCGTATGGTTCGCGACGACCGGGCCGACGAGCACGACCGTCGTGAGCACCGCAGCGAGGAGCGGACCGGTCTCGTTCAGCCACGCGACGGCCGCGAAGACCGGCACGTGAATGATGAAGAACACGAGCGCGATGCGATTCACGCGCGTGAGATACGCGTGCTCGAAGCTCGTGATCTCGGGAGGCAGCACGATCACCCTCGCGATGCGACGCGCGATCGTCATCGTTCGCGTCGGGGTGCCCGGTCCGGCGGGCAGCTCGTGCATCTCCACAAGAGAGTCGGCCAAACCCGGTGCGAGTTGACGTTACGGCGGATCCGCCGGCAGCGTCGGAGGTTGGATGTAGGTCGCAGGCAGATCGCCGGTCAGCGCACCGAGCCAGGCGACGATCGAGGCGACATCGGCGTCGGAGAGCTCTTCGCCAATTTGGTAGCGCGCCATCATGCGCACCGCGTCGGGTAGCGTGGCGACGGACCCATCGTGAAAGTACGGCCCTGTCTTGGCGACATTGCGCAGGCTCGGCACCTTGAACACCATGTCGTCGGACGAGACCTTCGTGAATTCCGCACGCCCGTGATCCGATTGATTCGGCCACGGCGCGACCACGCCGACCTTCTGAAACATCGAGCCGCCGACGAGCTCGCCGGTATGACAGGTGATGCACCCGGCATCGGTAAACACGCGGAGCCCGACGATCTCCTTCGCCGACAGCACGCTCCGATCGCCTGCCAGATAGCGATCCCATCTCGATGGCGTGACCAAACCACGTTCGAACGCGCCGATCGCGTGCGCGACGTCGTCGAACATGATCGCTGCGTGATCCGGAAATGCCGCATGAAACGCGTCGACGTAGTCCGGGATCTTGGTCAGCGTGCGAACTGCCGCTTCCGGCGACGTCGCCATCTCGGTAGGGTTGATCAGCGGCCCCTTGGCTTGCTCTTCGACGTTTGCGGCGCGGCCATCCCAGAAGCTCGTGAACTCGCCGGCCGCGTCGTAGACCGTCGGAGCATTGCGGCGACCGTGTTGGCCGTTTGTCCCCGACGACGTCGCCTGGTTGTCGACGCCGTAGTGATCGAGCGCGTGACAGCTGTTGCACGAGACATCGTGGTCTTTGGACAGCCGCGTGTCGAAGAACAGCATGCGGCCGAGATCGACCTGAGCTCGAGTTGGATCGCCAAAGTCCGCGCGGAGCGGTTTGAACCGGCGCAGTAGTCGAGGGTTGACGCCCTCGGTGTGCGCGAGCCGTGCTTGGTTTGGCGCGGTCGATCCCGTCACCGGCGTCTCGATCAAGACGTCGCTCCCCGAGTCGCAGCCCAAGACAACAAACGCGAGAACCATTGCTCGTCTCATGATCGCCTACGATGCTCGTACCGTCGCCGAACCAAACCCATGTCGCGGCCAGACGACGCGCAACGTGGTGCCGTTCCCACGGCTCGTTTCGAGCCCGAGATCGGCACCGATCTCGTGGGTCGCAGCCAGTAGCGCGGGCATGCCAACGCCGCGGCCGGAGATCTCCGTGACCGCCGAGCGCGTCGACATTCCCTCGCTGAACAGCGCGGCTTCGAGCTCGGCGTGAGTGGTGTGTGGGAGCCCGCGCGCAGCCGCGGCCGCAGCGACTCGCTCCCAGTGGATTCCGCGCCCATCATCGCCGACTTCGACGACGACACGCGACGCATCCGCCAGCGCGCGCAACGTGAGCGTCGGGCGAGCGGCCTTGTTTGCGGCGGCACGTTCGCTCGCCGACTCGATACCGTGATCGATCGCGTTCCGAACCGCATGCGAGAGTGCGGACCAGAGCGGGCTCAACGCCTGCCCGAACCGCAGATCGGGCGTGCAGTCGATCGAGACATCGATCGGTCCTTTGCCCAATCTGTCGGCGAGTGATCGAGCTTGCTCGGCGATGCGCTCGAGCCGGTCGCGCGCTCGCTCGTCGCGCCACCCAGCGACCAACCGCAAGAGCTCGCCGGTGGGAACGCCACGGCCAAGCGCTGCTTCGAGTTGGACGAGGTCGTGCTCGCGGACATCGAGGTGCTGAGCCTCGTCGACAAATGGCGCGGTTCGGAGACCGAGCTCGTGCCATCGCGCCGCGATGGCCTCGCGAGATTTGCCGACCGATCGGCTGTCGAGATCGACGAGCTCGGTTTCGAGCTCGTGACAGAGCGAAACCAGCGAACCGAGCTCGACGAGCCCGCAGATACCTTTGAGCGTATGGACGTCGCGTGTGAAACCGGTAGAGATCTCGCCGGCGTTGCGAATCGCTTCGACGAGGCGAGCGATCTCGCGGCGAAGCTCGTCGAAGCCGTTGCGATCGCGAAGCGCTCGCGTCAACAGCGAGACGGTTTCGCGCTCGTCGCGCTCGGCTCGCTCGCGGGCGCGATCCGCGGTGACGTCCGAGATCACGACGAGTAGCTGCTGGGTTCCGTTCGCCTCGAATGGCTTGAACGCCCACGTCAAGCGGCGGCCGCCGACGTCGAGCTCGCGTGGGAGCTGCGTGACCGCCAGCTCGAGCGGCATGATGTCATCGCCGAGGCTGGCCCATGCCATCTCGAACCAGCCGGACTCTGCGGGATCGAAGCCGCGCACGAAATCGACGATGTTTCGCGATGGCGGCGTAGGACCCAGCCAGCGCGCGACGGCCGCGGATTGATCGGCGGCCATCGTGCCGTCGAGACCGACGAGCAGCAGGCCCTGCTCGACTTGGTCGAAGATCAGCTGCATCTGCGTGTTGCGCGCTTCGAGCTCCGACGTTCGTTCGGCGACCAGCGTCTCGAGTCGTGCTTGCTCGAGCCGCGCCATTTCGCGAATTCGATCGAGCAGCTGCTTGAGCTGCGTGACCATCGTGTTGAACGCGCTCGCGAGACCGCCGACCTCGTCACGCCCGGTATCGGTGATCGGTTGCTGGTCGAGGTCGCCGTTGGCGACCGCCGTTGCCACGCGACCGATCGCGCGCAGACGGCGTGCGATGCCTCCGGCGATCAACCACGCGAGGACCGCGGCGACCGCCAGCGCCACTGCGCCGGTGCCGATCGCGATCCGAAGGAGATGTGTGCGCGCAACTTGGAGCGGGCGTGTCGATAGCTCGATGACCAGCGTGCCCTTCGGGCCTTCCAAGGACACCACGGGTGTCACGCTGACGAGTCGCGACGACCCTGCTGTGCCCTTCGTCGCTTGCCAGGTCGAGTCGCCGGAGAGGAACAACGTGTCTTCATCCGCTCCCAGCAACAGCACGCTCGCGACATCGGAGTCGGTCGCGATCGCGGACAACACCTCGCGAGCGGTCTCGCGATCCGAAAATGCGATCGCCGACATCACTTGTTTTGCCGCCAACTGCGAATACGTCGTGGCTTTGCTGCGGAGATTGCGGCCGGTCTCGGCGATCTGGCTCGACGTAAAGAACCAAGTGAGCACGCCGACGATCAACAGCGTGGACGCGACGATGAGCGCCATTAACCTCTGCTTTATCGTCACGCCGGTAAAATCGTCCAATTCGAGCCGGAGGTTAGGCCTCAGCAGACGCGCCGATCGGTCGACCCGATTCAAGAGGACGGAAAACGGCATGCCGACGATCTTGGTAATCGACGATTCGATGATGGTGCGACAACAGGTGACGCGAGCGCTCACGTCCGCCGGCTACACCGTCGTCGGCGCTTGCGACGGCGCCGACGCGCTCGAGAAGCTCGACGCCACGCCCGATGTACGTCTCGCGATCTGCGACGTGAACATGCCGCGGATGAGCGGCCTCGAGTTCCTCGAGCACGTCGGCTCGCGACTCAACGTCGTGATGCTCACGACCGAAGGCCAGCCGGAATTGATGGCGCGGGCGAAAGCGCTCGGCGCCCGCGGCTGGATCATGAAGCCGTTCAAGCCGGAGCTCGTGATCGCGACGGCCAGGAAGTTGGTGGCGGCGTAACAGCGATGCGGATCGTCGTCGTGAACACATCGACCGTTTGCGAGCGCACGCTGGGCGTGCTCCGCGAGCGCGGTCATACGATCGACGTCCAGAAGCTGGACGCGGCGGCCGCGGCGATCCGCGTGCGTGCCCCCGAGGTCGTACTGGCGTGGCTCCACGACGGCGAGTGCATCTCGCTGATGAGAGACGTCTCTGCAGCCGATGTCGGCAAGACTGCGTTCTTGATCGGTGTCTTGCCCGCGGGCGCACAGGATCGGTTCATCTCGTCCGCCTTCGCCGCCGGCTGTCATGACGTCGTACGGACGCCCTGTCCAGACGAAGAGCTCGTCGCGCGCGTCGAGGTCCTCGAGCGGTTGCGCGGCTGGCGAGGCGTCAAACCGGCGCCGATCACGAAGCCGAGGGCCGAAGAAGCACGCGCTTGGACGTTCCTCGGCGATGTCGTCGCAGACGATCTCGAGACGATGGTCGGCAGACCACTTCGCGTCGTGCGCGGCACCGGCACGCTGGCTGAAACGCGTAGCGCGTCGATCCCGATGGTGTTCGCGCGCGATCATCTCGAGTTGGCGATCTCGTTGGCCGCCGATGCGGCCGCGTGTCGCTGGCTCGGAGACAACCTACTCGGCGATCCGGCCGCCGGCCCGGACGCGCTCGACGACGTGCTTCGCGAGATGGCGAACGTCGCAGGCGGTGCCGTCAAGCGCGCGATGCTCCCCGAAGGCGTGGTGCTGTCGATCGGAATTCCGGTCGCCGGCGATGCCCGCACCGCGCAAACGCTCGGCACGACTGCCACGGCTCGAACCTGGCGGATTTTCCTCGACGACGGCGTGTCGATCGCGCTCGTCGCGGAGACACGCGCTCGACCGAACCAGCACGTCCCCGCGCGCAAGCTGATCGAAGGCATGGTGCTCGTGAGCGACGTGCGCAACGCCGCCGGCGTCCTGCTGCTTCCGAGCGGCACGCGCCTGACCTCGACCACCGCCGAGAAGCTCGGGCGATTGCTCGATACGGCGGTCGTCGAAGTCTCGCCTGCGGCCTGACGGCCACGAGCGGTCCGCCGGTCACCCGCGATCGCGCCGAAACATCAGGCCGCCGACGCGGTGGAATCACCGCGCGTCGCCACTTCGATGCATGCGTTCGCGCCGAGCACCTGCACGAGTCGCTCGACGGTCGTCGCGGTGAGCCGTGTACCGGCCGCGGCGACCACGTGACCTGCCGTGTCGCGGATCTCGCGTGCGACGACCATGCCTTCGTGCAGCTCGCCGCACCGCATCGAGCGCAACTGCGCCGGCGTCGCAGCGATCGCGAACGTCAAGCGCAAACCGGAGGCTGTCGTCGACGCCCATCGGCGCGCGTTCGCCATCGCGAAGACGTCGTCGTCGGTCGGCAATCCGATCGTCATCACGAGCCCGTCGCCGAGCGCCGCGCGTTTGACCGCGCCACCGGCGACATTCGCGATCTCGCGAAGTGCATCTTCGATCGCAGCTTCGGTCGCGTCGGCGCCGAGCACATCCTGCGCAAACTGCTCTTCGCCCGCATCGGCGAGGCCGACGCCGAGCTGGAGCTCGACGTGCTCGCCGTTCAACGTCAGTGGAACGGCGCCGCACCACCGAATCGCGGTGTCGACGCGCTGCTCCGGTTCGAGTGCGAGGCCGAGCATTTCGCCGATCTCGGTCGTGACGATCGAATCGATCTCGCGCCAGATGCGCCGGCCGTCGAGCTCGAGCAGCTTGCGGAGCCTGATCGTTTGGGTGCGCATCGGTCGCGCCGTCCAATCGCGGATGCGCCGGGGTGCGTCGACGCGCGCGAGCATCTCTTCGCAGGATGCGCTGGTGCACGTGAAGTCGTCCGCACCGACCTCGACGAACGCGATGATCTCCGACGGTCGCGGCCGCGGACACACCACGATGACGTAGTGGCGGTGCCGCGCGTCGAGCCTGCGCGCGTAGTCGACGAGCGCCGCGCCGCCGCCGCCGAGGAGCCAGTCGACGACAACCACGTCCGGTTTGGATTCGAGCGCGCGGCAGGCAGACGACGTGCAATCGGCCGCGACCACCTCGTGATGCGCGGCGACGAGCCAATCGGTGAGCCGGCTCCGCAGCGCCGGATCACTGCTCGCGACCAACACCTTCATCGTCCCCTTACTCGAGCGCTCGTCCACACCGCGATGGTTCGGCCACATCGCACGCCTATAGAGTCGTACGACCTCGCACCCCGAGCCCGAAGCGTACTTAGAAGCTCGCGAAGTCCAGCTGGAGCACGGGCGTGTCGGCTTCGATGTCGCGGCGGAACCGCGCCCATCGGCCGCGCGTATCGTCGTCGAGCAACGCCGGATCGCGATACTGGTGAAATAGCGCGTAGTTCATGCAGCGCTGGAGCGCGAGCATGTCCGGCACGGTCGCGAGCCACTCGCGATCGCAACGGCGCAACTCGCGATAGCCATCGAGGAATGGCGCCAGAAATGCCGCGACCGCGGCTTCGCGATGCTCGCGTTCTTCGGCCCTCGCGACGTAGAACACGAGGACGGCGATGTCCTTGATGAACCACGCGTACTCGCAATTGTCGAAGTCGAACGCGGTGATCTTTCCGTCGGCGAAGCAGAAGTTGTGCGGATGGAGATCGGCGTGGATCAGGCCGTAGTGCTCGGGTGTCCGCGGCAGCTCCTGCAGGCGCTCGACGATCCGAGCGGTGCGCTCGCGCACGAGTTGCTCGTCGGGCGGCGCGAAGCGACCGACATCGACGACGTCGTACTCGTGCCACGCCTGCCGCGCGAACCGCGGGTTCGACAGCTTGTAGGTCTGCGCGCGGTCGTGCAGCCGTGCGAAGAGCCGGCCCAGATCGCGGAACAGCGGCGGCTTCCAGTAGCGGTCTTTCAGTGGTGGCGCATCATCGAACACGATGCCGTCGGCGCGCGCGAACGCCGTGGCGACGAAGTAGTGCTCGGGATCGCGGTCGGCGATCCGCTCCACGAACTGACCCGACTCGGAGATCATCGGTGATGCGATCGGGATCCCCGCCGCGGCGAGGTAGCGGACGAACTCGACCTCGCCGTGCGTGTAGTCGACGGTTCGCCGCGTGCTGTGCGAGATGCGCAGGATGATCGTGTCACCGTCGTCGTTGTCGCCCTCGTAGACGAAGTTCTCGAACGCGGCGAGCTTGGTGAGGGCGCCGGCCGACAGGCCATACCGGCGCGCCGCCTCGTCGCGGATCGGATCGTGGAAGCGGCGTACGAGCTCCGGGTGCATGAGACCTCTAATCGGTGAACGTGAGGCTGCGATCGCCGTACCGGAGCACGGTGGAGGCAGCGTCGCTGGTGACGGAGATGCCGAGTCCTTCGACGAGTGTCGCGAACAGCGGCGGTCCGTTGCGAGGGCGCGTGTACGTCGCGAGATCGGCGCTCGTGAGCACACGGCTCGGCGGGCGCGACAGCCGCTCGTTGAGCATCGCTTGGTCGCGCTCGACGATGCGAAGGCAGCGGCGCTCGAGCGCGAACACACCGGCGGCGACGGCGGCGAGCTCGGCGCAGATCGGCTCGCACACGACCTGGTCGGCCGCAACCCCGTGCGCGAACAACTCGGCCAGCCGGCGCTGGCTCGTGGCCTGCTCGGCGGGATCGAGCCGCACCAGGTCGTCGAGCGAGCCGCCGTCGATCTTGCCAACCAGCGCCGCGCCGGCGCGTGCGAACAGCCATCGGCTGAGCGTGAGCTCGCGCTGGAACGTCTCGACGAGTGGGTGGTCGATGCGAAGCAGCGGGTAGTGCGCCGGATCGATCGGCGCTTCGACCCGGTCTTGCAGCGCGGTGCGCGGCAGGTGGCCGACGAACGCCGCGCGGAGTCGCTCGTAGAGCAGCCCCTGCGACGCGCCGAAGAATCGCACGACCGATTCGATGCGTTGGCCGACCAGGCCGTAGTCGATCGCGGCGTCGATGTCGCCCAGCCGCGCCGATACGCTCGGCTCGACCTGGATCGGTGCCGCCTCCTCGCCGAACAACACGCGAAGATACTCATCGATCAGCGCCGGCGGCCCGGCGCACACGCCGTGCGGGCCGTGATACACGCCGTGTCGCTCGGCGTAGTCCGCGATCATCTGCGCGGTCACCGCCGCCTCGCAGCCCTGCGAGTCGATCGTCGTGCGCACGAGATCGTTGGTGACCAAGCGAACTCCGTCGACCAAGCGGAACATCGCGGCGAGCCCACTGTCGAGCTGACCGTTGGGTACCGGATCGACGCCGCGCACCATGACGTAACCGACCGACGCGAGCATGCACACGGCGAGCAAGTGGAGCTCGCCGGCGACGAGCGAATTCGGATCGCGCGGCGGCATTCGTGCGACGAGCGCTGCACGAAATTGCTCGGTCAGCGACAACAGCTCCGGCCATCGCCGCGACATGTGCTTCATCGCGGTGACGTTCATCGGTAGATCGTGCTGGTACCGGCTCCCGGGGTAGTTACACAGGCGGCGCTGCGTCGGGAGATCGAGGAACAGCGTGCGTGGCGTGACGTTGTTCTCGCCGACCTGCCGGCCGTCGGCATCGAGCGCCGGGTGGGCGATCCGATAGATCGGGACGAGCACCTCGAGGTTGGACAAGTCGAACGCGCGTCCGAACGCTTGCTCGGTGACGACCGGGCAGCGGTTGTCGTGGCCGCTGTAGGTCATCGGCTCGCGGCCTTCCGGCGCCTCGCCGAGCCGCGGCGGGAAGGTCTCGGCGCGGCCCACAGGCACCTCCGACGTCCGAACCAGCACCTGCTGATCGAGGAGCGCTTGAAGCAGGTCGCGGATCTTTTCCCATGGATGCGGACCGGCATTCGACCACGCCATCGCGTCCTCGGCACGAAACTGCTCGACCTCGATCAGCTTCTCGCCGAGCGGCGCGACGTCTGGCTCGTCGAAGATCAGCTCGACGTTGCCGTAGAACACGTGCAGGACATCCTGACCGTCCTCGCTCTTGAAGCGCGCGTGGGTCAGCCGCCGTCGTTTGGGGATGTAGAGAATTTCGGTTGGTTGTAGCTCGGCCATAGTTCACTCGCGCAGCGTGGTGACGTCGTAGGACCAGGTCCCGCCAAGAGAGCGGTAGAGCTCGACCCGATCGTTGAGCAACAAGCGCTGGGCTTGCAGGCCCGCGCGCTCGAGGTCGACGAGATTGTTGAGGGCGGTCAGCACGGGGAGATAATCCGATTGCCCCTGTTCGAACAGCCGCCGCGCCTCGTCGAGGACGTTGCGCCCGAGATCGACTTGGGCGCGCAGGCTCTGCAGGCTCGTCGCTTGGTTGTTCTCGCGAATCACCGCGTCCTGAACGCGCCCGACCGCCGTTTGCAGCGCGAGCTCGTACTGGATCTCGCGGCGGTGGAGCTGCATCGGCAGCTGCTTCCGCTCGGTGTAACGCTTGCCGTCGAACATGACCCACGTGAGCGTCACGCCGACGTCTTCTTCTCGGAGGATCGGCTGCGACACGCCGAGCGTCGAGACGCCCATGCTGCCGATGAGCTGGACCTGCGGGAGCCAGCTCGCCAGGTTCGCGTTGATGCGATGCTGGACCTCGGCGACGCGCAGCTTCGCGAGCCGCATCTCCGGCGTGTTCGCGTCGAGATCGCCCGGCGTGCCGATACCGGGCGACGGCGGGACGTCGGGGAGCTGGCGGTCCTGCGGCACGATATCGTCGGCGGGCGTCGGCATCCGGCCGAGGTAGCCGTGCAGCTGCGAGTTGATGAGCCCGAGCCGCGCGTTGATCAGCGGCAGCTGCGATTGCAGGTTCAGCAGCAGCTGCTCTTGCTGGAGGACGACGAGCCGCGGCGTGAGGTGCTGCTCGAACCGCGCTTTGACCAGATCGTAGAGCTCCTGATTGTATTTGATCTGAGTCTGCGTGAGCTCGCGGAGCGCGCGCGCCTCGAGGATGTCGAACCACGCCTGCGCGATCTGCACGGCGAGGTCCTGGATATGGCCCTCGGTGAGCTGGCGCTGCTGCTCGGCGAGGTTCATGCCGGCGCGGTGGAGCGCATCGAGGTTGCCCCACAAGTCGAGCTGATACGTGGCCGAGAGATCCACGTTCTCGAGGTTGAACTTGTATTGCGCCTCGGGCGCGGGCGGCACGTCGACGACGATGTGCTGGATGCCCGCGGGCGCGAGAATGCCGAACTGGAGCGGCCACCACCACGCCTGCGGCGTCGCGGGATCGAGCATGTTCTCGTAGATGAGCCCGCGCGTGTCGCGAATGAAGTTGTTGTCGCGAAAGCCCTCCTGGATCGCGGCGTCGAGGATCGGATCGGCAAACGCGGACCACCACACCGGGCTGCTCGTGAGCGGCGCGGCCGGTGCGTGCGGCGGCTCGGCCGCGTCGAAGCTCGTCGCGAAGGCACGAGGTGCTCGAGGCGGCG
This sequence comes from Kofleriaceae bacterium, assembly GCA_036271395.1. Classification (GTDB taxonomy): domain Bacteria; phylum Myxococcota_A; class Polyangia; order Haliangiales; family Haliangiaceae; genus JABFXX01. The sequence goes on along the minus strand of DATBAS010000215.1, from coordinate 26,052 downwards.
AGACGGTGACCGGACGAAGCACCGTGCACGCGCCGGTGATCGCGACCGTGGCGAGCGTGAGGCGAAGCATCACGGGTGACTCACGACGACAAGCGACGGCGCGTGATCGAGGACGCAGCGCTGCACCACCCGCATCGTCTCGGGATCGAGCGACGCGAAGCTCTCGTCGAGGATGACCAGCTCGACACCCTGAAGCAGCGTGCGAGCGATGTAGAGCCGGCTCTTCTCGCCGTGCGAAAGCTGCCAGCCGGTCTCGCCGATCATCTCCTCGAGGCCTGCCGGCATCTTGGCGACGAGCTCGCCGAGCCCGAGCGCTTTGCACAGCTCGACGGCCTTCTCGCGCAGCTCGGAATTCGTCGGCCACTCGCGGCCGAGCAACAGGTTGTACGCGAAGCTGCCGGAGAGCACGTAGTTCTCGTGAAACTGCGGCGCGGCGGTGATGCGCCTGCGCCAGCCCGACGTGCCGAACGTCGAGCGGTCGAGCCCGCGCAGCAGGAGCACTCCGGCCTCGGGCGTGCGCAGCCCGGTCAACAGCGACATGAGCGTGGACTTGCCGCCGCCGGATGGCCCCTCGAGCAAGATGCGATCGCCGTGCGCGATCTGGAGCGAGCAGTTCTCCAGCACCGGCCGCGTGCGCGCGTGATGCCGAAACGTCAGGCCGCGCGCTTCGATCAGGGTGCCGCCAAGCTCGTCGCCGAGGTTGCCCGCCTCCATCGCGAGCGGGACTTTCGACTCGAGCTCGGGCCGCCCGACCGCGACCAACAGATCTTTGATCTGCTCGAACGACGCCGCCGCGAGCGAGACCTGCTGGAAGAACACGGAGATCTCGTCGAAGGCGCGCAGCGCGAGCAAGATGCCGCCGACCGAAACCGCGAGCGAGCTCGCCTGCGCGGTGCCGAACGCGAACGCCGGCACGAGCGTCACCAGCGCGAGCACCAACCAGCCATCGCGCAGGAGCGCCGACAGCTGCATCGTCCGAACGTCCATCGTCTTCGAGGTCTCGGCGTAGGAGCTCAGTCGTCGATCTTCTCCGTCGTGCCAGCGCTCGAGCGGGAGCTGAGCGAGCCGCGTGCGATGGCCCAACATGCGCTCGAGCAAGTCGTGGGTGATCTCGATGCGCGCGGCCGACCACTGCCGCTGCACCTTGTAGTGCCGTCGCACGAGCACGAACGCAACTCCGACCCAGGCCACGAGCGCACCGGCTTGGAGCCAGCTCCCCGCGCCGAGCACGAGGATGATCGCCGCGAGGATCAGATCGCCCAGCGACAACACCGCGAGCAGCGCGCCGCCGAGCGCGAGCTGCTCGACGACTTCGGATTCCGCGACGCGGCCGAAGTGCCTGCCGACTCCGTCGAGCCGGATCTCGTCCGGCGTCAGCTTGAGGATGCCGGCCAAGAGCTGCTGCTTCAGCAGCGTGCCGATGCGGATCGAGAACACGCCCTGCCACCACACCTCGAGCAGACGCAGCGGAATCGCGCACGCGATCACCGCGATCCAGCCCTCGAACCAGCCGGTCTCGAGATGCGCCTGCAGCGCGGCACGGCCGAGGATCCAGAACGATCCCGCGAGCACGAGCGATAGCAGCAAGTGGCTCGCGAGGATGCCGGCGATCAGCGCCGGCACGTCGCCGATCAACGTCTTGCGGCGCGCGGTGCGCCTGGGCCGCATGATCCATCCCGTGCGCAGCTGCGCTTGGCCGAGCCGCTGGAGCAGCAACCGACCGCGAACGCGCTCGCGTGCACGTGGCGATGTCTTCACGCCGTCGAGGAGCTGGTCGACTTCGGCCGCGACCGTCGCTTGCTTCTCCTCGCGGACGAGCGCGAGCACGTGGCTCGTCTCCACCAGCACGACGGTGGCATCGCGCGCGAGCAGGCGAAGCTTGCCCAACCGCTTGCCGAGCAGCACCAGGTAGTGCGGCCGGCCGTGCCGGCGGATCTGGATCACGCCCGGCGCGGCGCGCGCGAGCACTTCCGGAAGCTCGTGATAGAGCGGCGTGATCGGCTCGAGCTCGACACCGAGCCGATCGCCGAGCGCGAACATCCAGACCCGGCTCGGCTCGACGTCGGTCGGCGGGGCGGCGACCTCGTGCGCCGATGTTCCATAGCCCGCGCGCTGAGCCAACTGCTCGAGCGCGTCGGAGAGCTCGTCGACCGGCCACAGCACGTGAGACGGTGGAGGCATCACGACACCCGCTGCTCGACCGGCTTCTCGACGAGCCGGCCATCCGCGAGCCACCAGTGTCGCCAGTTGCCACCGCTCCACAGCAGCGAGTGATTGTCCATGTCGGCGCGCAGCAGCTCGGCGTAGCGCGACTCCGCGTTGGCCAGCAGCTCCGCGGGCGGACCGTCCTCGATGATCCGGCCGTTCTCGACCACGAGGACGCGATCGAACGTCTGCGTGTGCGCGACGTCATGGGTCACGCACAGGAGCGTGATGTTCGCCCACAGCCGCCGCGATTCGGCGAGGAGCCGCGCGCGTCGCTCGCGATCGAGGCCGCGAAACGGCTCGTCGAGGATCGCGAGGCGCACGTTCGAGCGGAGCATCGCGCGCGCGAGACGCACGCGCTGGCCCTGCCCGCCGGAGACCAACCCGCCGCCCTCGCCCAGCGACGTCTGCAAGCCCTCCGGAAGTGCTTCGAGGATGTCGAGCATCTCGGCGCCTCGGATCGCCGCGTCGAGCGACCAGCCGGTCGCGGCGTCGGTGCCGTAGCGGAGGTTATCGAGCAGGCTCTGATTCCAGATGCTGATCGCCGGATCGACCCACGCCGTGATCCGCCGCAGCCGTTCGATGCCGAGCGAGTCGAGCGGCTTGCCATCGACCTTGATCTCGCCGCGCGCGGGGCGGAGCCAGCCGAGCAGCAAGCCGACCAAGGTCGATTTGCCCGCGCCCGAAACGCCGACGATCGCGACGTGCTCGCCCGGCGCGATCGACAACGAAACCCGGTCGAGGATCGTGTGACCGCCGCCCTTGATGCGCACCTTCTCCATCGCGATGGCGACGCCACTTGCCGTGTCGACGGCCGTCTCGTCGGGCGCAGCAGTGCTCGCGCCGATCGAGCCCAACTTGTGCGCCGGCTCGTCGCTGACCTCGCCGATGATGTCGAGCAGACGACGGACTTTGTTCATCGCGCTCGGGAACGAGCGGCTCAGGATCAGCAACCGCTGGCCGAGGATCGGGAATCGCAGCGCCCAGAACACGACCAACAAGACGAGCGAGGCGCGCTGGTTGGTCGCGAGGTACGAGTAGACGAGCCACACGACGAGCCCGTAGCTCACGAGCATCAGCACGCCTTCGAAGCCAACCGACAGCGCCTGCAGCCAGTAGCGGGCCTTGGTCCAGCTGACCAGCAACGTCTCCTGCGAGCGCCGCAGCGATCGTCCGGCGCCGTGGATCAGGATCGGCGTCAGCCCGACGAGCGCATCCAAGATGAATTTGCTGAGCGCGCCGGTCTGGCTCTGCACGCGCATGTCGGGCTCGAAGAACAGCTTTTGCGCGATCAGCGGCAGCACCAACGTCGCCGCCGAGAGCGCGAGCACGATGGCCCATGCACCGGGAGCAGCCCAGATCAGTGCGCCGGTGGTGGCCAAGACCTCGAGCGCGATCGTGATCCCCTGAGCGATCAGGGCCGGCAACGTCCGCATCGCTTGAATGTTGTGGGAGCGCGATGCCATGTCGGAGGCGAGCCGGCTCTGGAAGTAACGATCCTCCGTCTTAGGCAGCTGCTCGAAATACGCCTTCCGGAGCCGCACCTCGAGGCGCCGACCGATCCCGAGCAAGCCGAGCGTGATCGGGAGCTGGATCAAGAGCAGTGCAAGCGCGACGACCGCGAGCACGAAAATCCCGGCCGCGCGCTGCCCGATCGTGCCGAGGTCGCGGCCGAGATCGAGCACCGCGCGCAGCATCAGCGCTTGTAGAACGCGGCCGAACGTCGCGATCACGAGCCCGGCCGTGACCAAGATCGGAATGCTGCGTGGATCCTCGCGGAGCAGCCGGAACAGGGTGCGCGACGGGCTGACCTGCGCCGCCACGATCTCCGTGGCGATCTCCGACGCGATCAGCGCTTTCGGAGGCTCGCCGTCTTTGGTGGCATCGCTCGCCTCGTCGCGCCAGCCGCGAAATCGCAGCAGGACGGCGCCGGTCAACAGCAACTCGCCGTCCGCGTCGGGGTTCGGGCGAACGGACCAGTACGTCGCGGGGATCGGAACTTCGACGGACTCCGCCTTCGCGATCATCGACTGCAGCAGGCCCGATGCCATCCGTCCGCGTTTGACGGCGCCCGCGCGGACCATGGCTTCGGTCGCTCGGCACGCCGCGTCGAGCGTCGCGATCGACTTGTAGGACGGATCTTCGAGCGCCTTCGCGATCAGCGCCTTGGTCCCGATGGCACCGAGATCGCCGAGACGACGCTCCACGGTGGCGACCGCTTCATCCGAGCCGGCCCACTCGCGCCAAGCTTCCGCCGGCACCGAGGTCGTGTGCTGATACAGATTGCCGAGCAGCGTCTCGACGCGCGTCCAGTGGCGACCGGCCGCGGGATCCATGACTTGCACGAACGGACCGACGCGTTTCCACAACACGATGAAGTGCGGTCGCCCACCGGCCGTCAACGTGACGATGATGGCCGGAAGCGCATGCGCCTCCGGAAGGACCACGTGGTCGGTCGGGAGCATCACCTCTTCGGCGTCGAGGCCGAGCTGGTTCGCGACTTGGTCGAGCGTTTCGATCGACGTGCCGTCGATGTCGGTCTGACAGACTTCGCGAAGCACGCGGTAGTTGAGCTCGACGCCCATCCCGGCAAACACGCTCTTTAGCGAGGCCGGGCCGCAGTCGGTCGCTGAGATCTGGACCACCTCGGGGATGATCGTGCGCCGGCGCCGATGAGCAGTCATGGCGTCTCAGCGCGCCTCGGCCTCGGTCTGGAACTCTTTCGCGTGATCGGTGTCGAGCGGATCGGCGTGCCATTCGCCGATCGCGCGCAGCAGGAGTGCGATCGGCGAGACGCGAGCGACGTCGACCTCGACCGTCGCCGTCATCCCGTGGTGGAGCTGGATCCTCTTGTCCGCCGGAGCCTCGATGTCGAGCTCGACGCGCACGGTGCCGGGGATCGCCTCGGGCGTCGTGACGAGGCCGGGCTCGGTACCGACGCGCGTCACCCTCGCCGGGACCGTTCCATAGATCGTCCAGGGATAGCCGTCGAGCTTGAGCTGCGCGGTCTGGCCCGGCTGGATGATGCCGACGACCTCTTTCGGGAACCGAGCTCGAACCCTGACCTCGGCATCGTCGGAGACGATGGTGCCGACTCGCTGTCCATCGGCGATGAACGCGCCCGCTCCGAGCTCGGCGACATCGACCAGGCGCCCCGACGCCGGAGCCCGGTAATGCTTCTTCTCGATCTGATACTCGAGACGACCGATCGCGACCTTGAGCTCTCGAAGTTGGCCGTCGGTCTTGAGCTCTTCGCGCTTGAGCCCGAGTAGCTCGGCGGTCAGCGTTTGCGCGCGTACCGCTTGCTCGCGCCGGAGCCGATCGATCTCGAGGCTTTGCGCCGTCTTCGCGAAGCCGAGCGCATCGACATCGGTCGACCGCTCGAGCTTCTCGATCTCGGAGACCGATCCAGATGGGCTCTTCAAGGCGAGCTCCGCCCGCTCCTCCGCGAGCCGGTGCTTGGGCGCGATCTCTTGTTCCTTCTCTTGCGCCTCGCGGACCGCGACGGCATCGACCTGTCCGGTCGCGGCTGTCTCGCTCTTCTTGTTGGCGATCTGAGCGTCGATGACCGCGAGCTCCTGCTCGAGCGCGACCTCGGTTGCCTTGCTCTGATCGAGCTCGAGCCGCTCGGCCCGCGTGTCGAACTCGATGAGTAGGTCGCCTTCCTTGACGTCTTCGTCGAGGTTGAGCAGCGAGCGCACGACGCGGCCGGCGCTCGGTGGCTCGATGCGAAACACCGCGTTGTGTGGCTCGATCCGGCCCTCCGAGCTGACCTTCACGATGGGAACTTTGGCGACGACGGCCCACGTAACGAGGCCGCCAACTCCCAAAACGACCAACACCACGAGTAGCACTCGCGTGCCCGACTCGTATCCGTTCAAAGAACGGAGTGTCCGATCGAATGGATATGCCATTAGTCGAGCGCCTATCTATACGCGTACGGAAATCAACTGCCAACACCAAACCCGTCGATGTTCGACCACTCCGAGGATTGCCACTCGATTGTCGGCAATGCCCTACAGCTGAGATTAGCGTCGTGTCTGGAGTTACAGAGATATTCGTGGTTATTAAAGACGAGTGACTATCGCATTTCTCGCGCACTGAGACTTTTTTTGCGATACGGAGTCCTGTACATGAGAATTAGAAAGGAGGTGAATCAATGAAGATCAAAACCCACGTCCGTGGCGGCCCGAAAACCCGCTAAAGCTGCTTGAGTTGAGGCGGGTCCCGGGATTCGCCAAGGCTTGCACAACAGACAATGGATTCCTCCATTGTCTGTTGTTTTTTTATGTCCGCGAAATCCACATCACCCGTCCTACTCCGGATTTGACGCCTGGTCGGGAGTGAGCACCGCCGCTCACTATCTGTGACGGATGGCGCAATAGAGCACTAGGGAGGCAATCATGATTACCAAGGTGGCAGTCTCTGATACGGCAAACTGGACCTGGGCGTCGCCCGATAGTGTGGGGACATGGCATTGCCTCTCGCGGCAGCGGTCTATCAATGTCGACAAGCTCCGTGGAGTTGCGATCTCCGAACTGAGCGTGTTTGTACCGACAGCGGACGCGAACGCGAGATCAACGCTTCGGTGAGCGGACGCCGTAGCGAATCACGTTGCCGATCACGCGGATGAATTCGCGGAACCTCGGGATGATCTTCGCTCGCGCTGGCGTAGCCGGCGGTGTCGAGTCGATCCCGAGCCGCAAGAACGAAAGCAGCTCATCCAGGCGCACTCGCGACGCGGTGCGGTCGAGCGATCGAAAACGCACGGTGCGATCGCGGTCGAGCACGAACGTCGCGGGATAGGCGATCCCGCCCTTTTCGTGCTCGTTGAGCAACCCGTACGTGCGGACGACTTCGCGATCGGGATCACACAACAACGCGAACGGCAGCTGGAGCTGCGCGATGAGGGCGCGGGAGCGTCGTGGCTCGTCGACCGAAAGCGCGGCCAGCCCGAATCCGAGCGACGCCAGCTCGGCGAATCGATCGCGATACTCCGCCAACTGGCGGAGACAGAACGGTCACCAGTGTCCGCGATAGAACACGAGGATCATCGGTCGCTCGACGCACAACTCGGCGAGATGCCACGCGGCTTCGGTCGCATCGAGCGCGGTGAAATCGGGCGCCACGGCGGCGATGTTCGGCGGATCGATGTCGCTCATGCCGAAATAATGATCCGGAGCGAGCGACCGCGCAATTCCTCAGCGGGGCTCGTCCGATTCGACGATCAGCGTGCCGCCCTTGCTCTCTCCATTGAACAGGCTCATGAACGCTCGCGGCAGGCTTGCGAAGCCGACACGGATATCTTCGCGGTGTTTGAGCCTGCCGTCGGCCATCCACCGCTTGATGTCGGCACGGGCTGCGTCGACCTCGTGGAAGAACTCGTGCATCACGAAGCCGCGGATGCGCACGCTCCGATACACGACCTTCATCATGTCCCGCAGCCCGGGCGGCGGCGCGTCGGAGTCGTAGGCCGAGACCTGGCCGCACACCGCCACCCGACCCTTGACCGCGATGTTGTCCATGACCGCGTTGAGAATGTCGCCGCCGACGTTGTCGAAGTAGACGTCGACGCCCTTCGGGCACAGCTCCTTCAGCCGAGCTGCGACGTTGTCGTGCTTGTAGTCGATGGCCGCATCGGCGCCGAATTCCCGGACCACGAGATCGCATTTGTCGCGCCCGCCGGCGATGCCGATGACGCGGCAGCCGGCGATCTTGGCGAACTGCACGACCATCGAACCGACCGAGCCGGCCGCCGCCGACACCACCACGGTTTCGCCGGGCTTGGCTTCGCCGACCCGGAGCAGGCCGAAATAGGCGGTGCAGCTGTTGAGTCCGAAGATGCCCATCGCGTCGACGAGCTTGACGTCGGCGGGCTGGACGATGATCTGCGTCGGCGCGGTGTCGGGCTCGAGCACCGAATAGTCTTCCCACAGGGACAGCAGCGTCACGCGCGCATCGACGGGGAAGCGCGGATCGTTTGACTTCACCACCTGCGAGCCGCCGGGCCCTCGGATCGGCGCCCCGAGCTCGATCGAGCGGTAGGAGCCGCCCGGCGCGTTCATCCAGTTGCGCATGGTCGGCGAACAGGTGAACAGCAGGTTGCGCAGCAGGATCTGGCCGGGCTCGAGCTCCGGCTCCGGCATGGCTTGTTCGCGGAATTCGAAATCGCCGAGCGAGAGCGGTCCTTGCGGACGGCGTTTGAGCAGCCACTGTCTGTTATGCAACATTCGAGCTCCTGTCGTTGGTCGAGTGTCGTGGACCGGTCTCCGGCACGCTAACGAACATCCGCGCCGCGAGCATGACGAACGCGACGCCGAGCACGTACGGCGCCGCCGGCGCGATGCTGGTGTACAGCAAGCCGCCGACGATCGGGCCACAGACCTGCATCGCAGACTGCAGGCTGTGGCTGCCGCCCTGAACGCGCCCTTGGTGCTCCTCGCTCGCGCGCTTGGAGATCGCGCTCGCGAGACACGCGGTGAAGATTCCTTCGCCGATCGCGAACGCACCGACCGCGACGACGAGGACGGTCGACGACGCCAGCGCGGTGACGGCGGCCATTCCGGCCGTGCCCAGCGCGCAGAGGCCGAGCCCGATCACGGCCGCTCGACGCTCACCGACTCGGCGCGAAAGGCGGCCGAGGGCGAACCCTTGCACCGCGACGTCACAGACTCCGACGACGATGAACACGGTGCTCACCGCGGTTGGCGACCAGTGGAGTGAATCCTTGGCGAGCACTCCGATCAACGCACCCATCATCGCGAGCGGGATCGTGAACAGCATGCTCGACCACAAGAGTGGACGCACCTCGCGCATCGCCATCACGGACCGGAGCTGGGCGATCGGATTCAGTTGGGCGAGCGTGAGCGGCGCGATGGCGCGATCGCGCGGTCTCGTCTCCTGCATGAAGAGCATGCCGAAGATCGCGTTCGCGCACGCGATGGCCGCGGCGACGTAGAACGGCGCCGATGTGCCGAGTCGCGCCAGCAGGCCACCGATCGCGGGGCCGGCGATGATCCCCGCACCCGCGGCCGCGCCGACGTAGCCGAAGACACGTCCACGTGCGTCGGGCGCCGTCCGGTCAGATAACGCGGCGAACACGGTGCTGAAGTTGCCGGCCGTGAAGCCGTCGACGAGTCGCCCGACCACCAGCATCCAGAACGCGCCGGCGCAGCCGAAGATGAGATAGCCGGCGGACGAGCCGAACAAGCTGACGACCAGGATCGGCTTGCGTCCGAATCGATCGCCGAGCGTTCCGAGGATCGGCGCCGCTACGAACGCGGCCGCGGCGTACGATGCGGACAGGACGCCGACGAGGGCGGCGACCTGCGCTGGCTCGGCGTAGCGCGCGACCAGGAACGGAAGCACCGGCGCGACGAGCCCGATCCCCATCGCGCCGAGAAAGCTCGTCGCGAGGAGAAACGCGAGCGCTGCGACCTCTTCATCCATCGCCTCCGACGCTACGAGGCCACGGACTTCTGCTCTTGAACAAATGCGACATCGCCGCGCAGGCTCCGCTGTCTGCGAATCTCGTCCCGAAACGCGCGCGGGGTGATCCACGCAAGATCTCGGAACTCGCGCGAGAAGTGAGCTTGGTCGGCATAGCCCAGCGCGTACGCGATCTCGGTGAGGCTGGTCTCGGGCGCGTCCTCGATGCGCCGGCGTGCGCTTTCGAATCGGATCACGCGCGCGAGCGCTTTCGGCGACATTCCGACCTGCTGACGGAACTGTCGTTCGAGCTGGCGAATCGACACGCCAGTCATCTCGGCGAGGCCGAGAATGCTGCCGTGGCCGGAGCTGTCGCACAGGCTCGTCGCGACGTCGATCGCCGCGCTCGGTGCAAGATCGACCGCGCGAGCGCGTGTCGCGATGAACTGTTCGAGGACATCGATCGCTGCGCCGAGCTCGCCGCGCGACAGGTGCCGCGCGATGGTCGTCGCGAGTCGCGCGGGAACGATCGAGCTCAGCTCGTCATTGGTCGGCATGCAGCCGAAAAGCCGGATCGCGCCCCAGACGTAGAAGTTGATGCCCACCATCCGTGTGCGACCGAGCGAGACGAGTCGAACCGGCTGTGTGGTCGGGTTGTCGACGAACACGGCAGGCACCGGAGCGAGGCTGCACGCGGTGCCGGTCGGGTCCGCGAACCACGAAGTGCCCTCGAGAAACGACAGGCTCAGCGTGTGCTCTGGATACAGGCGATGCTCGCTGGTCGCCGGCACGTGAAGATCCTCGAACGCATGAAAGCATCGCATCAGGTGCGCGAGCGAAGGTTCGGGTTCACGTGTCCAGTGCAACATCCAACGCTCGCGTATACGTATTCTACGCGAAGTCGTGCAAAGGAGAACGCCGCGATCGCGGCGGCCGTGAACCGAGCCTCGTCAGTGGGAACGAGGCTGCAATGGCCACCTCAGCACAAACAGACAACCCTTGGGCGCGTGATCGCGTGCTTCTACAGTGCCGCCATGCGCGGCGACTGCATCGCGAACTATCGCGAGCCCGAGCCCAGCACCACCTCGCGATGCATCGCGTTGATGGAATGGCCTGAACAATGTCTCCGGGTCCGTAGCTCCGAGTCCGCCGCACTCGTCTGCTACTTCGATGATCGCTTCGCCGTCATCGACTCTCGCTCGGACCGTAACTGTTCCATTGGCGTGCGTGAACTTCACCGCATTCTGGATGAGATTGCCGACCGCAGAAACCATCAGCGTCCGATCGGCCTCGACGGCCGCGTCGCTCTCGACATCGACGTCGAGTCGAACGTCTGATGGCGCCAGCATGTCGGCACTCTCTCGGATGATCGATCCCAGTCTTAGAGTTGTGAGCTCGAGTCGCGATTCGGTCTCTAGCTTCACCGCGGCGAGCGTCTGCGCGATGAGCGTCTCCATGCGCTCGATGCCGCGGCTCACGATCGCGGCCGTCTTGCTCGCGAAGCCGGCGCGGCCACTTCGAAGAGCGTCAAACCCAACCGCAACCGTCGACAGGGCATTCCGGAGCTCGTGCGCGAGCGCGCCGATCCGTTCTCTCGCGGCCGCGTTATCTGTTTGCCGGGCCTGACTCGCGTACGCATCCACAGCGTCGGCGATGGCCGTGTCGAGCGATTGATTCAGGATGCGAAACTCGTGAGCGTCGAATGCGAGTCGATCCTCCTCTGCGAGCGCGGTGATCGAATCGCAAACAGAACCAAAGCACCGAACTACCATTTCGAGCCCGAAGCCGGCTTGAAATCGAAACACGCCCTGGCGCGTGGCCGCATCGCTCGGCGAAGCGTGGAGTGCATCGTGTGCCGCGAGCACGTCATCACCCAACGCCCGCACGACATCGTCGACAATTTGCGGCAGCGCACCGGTCAGCTGATCGCGCGGCACGTTCGTGGCATGTCGGGCGACGACGTCGATCGTCCGCTCGAGGATACGGTCGCGATTCGCGTTAGTAAATTCGTACAGGCTTCGGCCCATCGATCCCTCGGCCTACGAGAATGCAGGCGTCGTGCCGGGACGTCGTATCGAGCCTGCGTTCTCCAGGAACCGCTCACGGGTCAAGTCGCTGCACGAATGATCGCGTTCGCACCCCGACGTGCGCGCCCGCGCAGTCAGCGCAACTCGTTCGAGGCGGACCACCGCACGACAGAGTCGATGAAGAAGGAATAACGGCTCGAGCTGCGAGGCGGCGCACTCCATCACGCGCGTATTACCGTTGTCGTTCGAGTCTAGGCGGCGATGCGGTGAGCCGGCGGGCGTCGCATCCGCGATAGCGTCGCGGGGGCTCGTCTGCAATCGGGCGGACGTGCAAGTCGAGAACAGACTGGAGGGGTGACATTGAATGGAAAGACACGTGGTGGGCGCTGCGAGTGTGCTGGTCATACTCTCGATCTCTAGCGGAGTGGCAATTCCTGGGCCCGACACATACACGCTGCGCATGCCGGATGGGCTCGCGTTTTCGACTTCAAGGTCTACGAAGACTGGCAACTGATCTCCAGCCCAGAACCGACGATCGCATGAAAGTGATCCTTGGTAATCCAACGATCATTGCCGCCTATAAATCCGGCATTCCAGCGAACGGCAAACCGTTCCCGGACGGGTCCAAAATCGCCACGGTCCAGTGGAAACCGAAGAAGCGCCCGGAAGCCTGTTTCCCGTGGATGTGCCGAATGTCTGGGCGATCGCGCGCGGATAGCAGCGGCTACGACATCGCCGTGTCGCCGGCCGGCAAAGAGCAGATCGACGAGCACCACCGCTGGTATTGGTTCAACGTCACCGTCAAGCGCGGCAACGAGACCATCATCGCGTCCGACAATGCAGTCGGCCTGTGCTCGTCGAACGAGGCCGGGCCAAACGCGCGAGAACACCAGCGCCAGGAGATCGAAGCGCGCGTCCGCGCCTATCTCGACTGGCGCAAACGGCTTTGAAGCTACTGCCCGGACTTCTGCCGGCGTCGCTTGCGAAGTGCGCGGTTCGCACGGTCGCGTTGGCGTTCGAGCACGCTCAGGTGGGCGAGCGTGGTTGAGTCGACGTCCGGCGTCGCGACCTTGTGCTTGGTTCTCTTGCTGTCCTTCATTGGCGGGCGAAGGTAGCAGATCGTCGCGGTCGATCATCGACTTCAACGGCGTAGCTTGCGCCGACTCCGCTCGCCCGCACGAGTTACCGTCGGCTCATGGCAACGCTCGTGTTCGGAATGTCGCAATCGCTCGACGGCTACGTCGACGACGCGGCGGGTACGCTCTGCATGCCGGCGCCGGGCCCGGCGGTGTTTCGTCACTTTATCGACGTCGTCGCCGGCCACGCCGGCGCCATCTACGGCCGGCGTATCTACGAGGTGATGCGCTACTGGGACATCGATCGGCCGGAATGGGATGCGGCGCAGCGTGAGTTCGCCGCCGCCTGGCAACGGCAGCCGAAGTGGCTCGCGTCGCGCACGCTCGCGTCGGTCGGGCCGAACGCGACGCTGATCCGCGGCGACCTCGACGGCTTCGTGCGCGATCTGAAGGCGACGGTCGACGGCGAGCTCGACGTCGCCGGGCCCGTGCTTGCGGCCGCCGTCGCGCCGCTGATCGACGAGTACCGGCTCTACTTCAGGCCGTACGTGCTTGGCGGCGGCAAGCCGTACTTCGCCGGCGCGCGGCCGCCGCTACGCCTCGTCGCCACGGACCGCATCGGCGACGATGTGGTCCGGCTGACCTACGTCCCCGCGTGAGGCGCGATCCCGACGAACGGAGCCGGATTCGGCGCGTTCGAGTTTTTCGCGCGCTGGCTTGTCACCATTTCGGCGCCGGCGGCGACTATTCAACACCACGCCGATGACCATAGCCTCCGAACCGACCGACGACGAGCTGGTCCGGCAAAGCCTCGCCGGTGAGACGCACGCGTTTGCACAGCTGGTCGAAAAGCACCAACGTCTCGTGTTCGCCGTCGCATTGAGCGGCGTAAGCGATATCGCGCAAGCCGAGGACGTTGCCCAAGAGGCATTCGTCGAAGCATGGCGCGACCTCGCGCGACTGCGCGACCGCGCGCGAGTTGGTACGTGGATCGCCGGCATTGCGAGAAACCTCGGGCGTCGCTGGGAGCGACGCGTGAGCCGCCGACGAAATCGCGAAGCGGCTGCGATGCAAAGCGTCGAGGCCGTGCCCACGCCTCTGGACACCGCTCTCGATCGCGAGACTCGAACGCTCGTGCGTCGGGCGCTGATCGAGCTTTCCAGCGCGTATCGCGAAGTCCTCGTGCTCTATTACGTCAACGGTCGCTCGGTGTTCGAGGTTGCGAGCATGCTCGGCATCAGCGAAGCCCTCGTCAAGCAGCGGCTATCTCGTGGCCGCAAAGCGTTGCGGGCATCGCTCGAGAAACGCGTTGAAAGCGCGCTCGATCAACTCGGACCGGGCAAAGGCTTTACCGCAGCCGTGATGGTCGCGGTTTCCGCGGCGACGATGCGGACGGCCGCAGCCGCTTCGTTGGCGGCAAGAAAGGTGTTCATCGCGATGAAGACGAGCAAAGTCGTCGCGCTCGGCGCGGCACTGCTGATCGCGGGTGGGCTCGTGTGGTACCGGCAGTCATCGCGACGCGATGGAGAACGCGCGGGCGGAAACACGCCAGGTTCCTCGCCGAGTGCATCGAGCAAGTCGTCCGAACGGAACGGACCTGCGAACGTGCACAAGCTTGCGAACCACGAAGAGCGCGAACATCTCCTTCAATTGATTCGTGCCGCACATGAACGAAACGCTGAGACAACAGCGCACGCTTCATCGCCAGGTGCTGTGGCTCCGCGACCGCCAGGAGCCGCAGCCGCCGCGTCCGGTGCGACCACCGCGTCGGACAGCGACTCGACCGCCACGACGCTCGACCTCACCGACAACACCGGCGACACCAGCGCGTGGGAGAAGCGCGGGCTCGACACGCTGAACCACCTGCTCGGCCAGTGCTACGACCTCGGTCGCGCCGAGGACGCCAACCTCGCAGGCACCGTCGAGCTCCGCTTCACGCTCGTCGGCGAGCCCGACGTCGGGGGCCTTCTCGAGAGCGTCGAGATCATCGATGCGAACACGACAATCACGCAGCAGACAATCCGCGACTGCCTCACGCAGCAGCTCTACGCGCTGGAGCTCGACCCGCCTCCCGTTGGCGTGACGGTCACGCGCGAGCTCACCCTCAAGGTCCCGTGACCGATTGCCCACGCCATCCTCGTCGCCTACGCGAACCGCGGCGATAGAACCCGAACGGTGCAGCGTCAGGACATGGGTAACGGCGCGGTCACCAGACGGGTAACACCGGCGGCCTTCAGACGGCGATCTCATGCGCGCATGGGATGGCCAGAAAGGTCCGTCGTGAGCTTACGCAACCGATCGCGCCGAACGTCCTCGAGCGGAACTTCGGAGCCGACGCACCGAATCAGCGCTGGGTCGGCGACACGACCGAGATACTGACGACGAGCGGCGGCAAGTTCTATCTGGCCGCGATCATCGACCTGTACTCACGGTTCCGCGTGGGCTGGGCCGTGAGTGCGGTCAACGATCGGCACCTCACGATGCGCGCGCTCGAAGCGGCGATTCGTCGTCGGTGCCCTGAAGCAGGGCTCGTATATCACTCGGACCGCGGATCGACCTACGCGTCGGAGGACTATCGCGACTTGCTCGGGGCCAACGGAATCGTTTGCAGCATGAGCCGTCGCGGCAACTGTCTCGACAACACCGCGATGGAGAGCTGGAACTCGACAGTGAAGTTCGAGCTCGGCGAGACCTTCGAGTCCATCCACTACGGCAAGGAGCAGCTGTTCGACTACATCGAGGTCTTCTACAGCCAGAAGCGCCGGCACTCGACACTCGATTGCGTGAGCCCGGCGCAGTACGAACGAAACCGAATCGCAACCGATCAGATGGCAGCATAAACAACCCGTCTACGGGAGCGGATCAAGCCCAGATCGGTGATCAGCGGGGAGACCGTGACAACGTCGAGTGGCCTTTTAGCGACACTCGGTCACGGCTTTTTCGCCAACGCGCGTCGCACCGCGAGGGTGTCGTTCAGGATCGGCAGGGCCGCCCGATCCTTCGCGCGGCCGGCAGCCGTTTTCGATTTAATGACGTCCTCTAACGATGCCACGACCAGCGTTTCGCGGCCGACGCGCTCCTCGCGGGCGCGCGATCGAATGGACGCGAAGGTGAGGCCGCCGATCAGGCGGTCGTAGAGGATATCGACGGGCACGGCCGCGCCGTAGATCCGCTCCGTCGACGTCAGCTCGGAGATGCTCTCGGGTCCGACGCCCCCGATCGCTTCGGCGAGCTTGATCAGCTTCCGTCGGTTCGGCGGCGTGTCCCGTACGAGGAGATCGACGTCCTGTGTCAACACAGGCGCGCCGGCGAGGATGCTCGCGACGTTTCCCACGACGATCGCCTCGAGCCGCACACGGCGGAGCGCGGCCGCGAGCTCGGCCAGGAAGCTTTCGTCCGCGTTAGAAGACAAAGCCGCCTCCTTGGCGCGGACGGATGAAGAACCGGCGCCCGCTGTTCGGGGTGCGGCACAGCCGCTCGAGGATGAGATCCAGATCGCCAGGATCGATGTCGAGGTTACGATCGGCGAGCTTTGCGCGCGCAGCCTGCATGTCCCCGCGTAGCGTCTGCGCCTTGGTAGGGCGGCCGCCGAGCGCGCCGTTCCGACGCGACGCGGCTCGCTTGGCCGCACTCCGTTGACGTCCTCCCCGCCGGCCAGCGTCGCGTGCGTTCATCATGAATAGCTTAGGTATGGCTTAGGTTTTAGCAATAGCGATTTGACAAACCCAAGCGACCAGTCACGCTCGTTCGCTCGACAAGATGACGAACGAAGCCGTTGCACCGAAGCACAACAAGTCACGCACGATTCCGATGTCGAAGCGCCTCGCGGCGTGTCTCGCGTCGTTGCCGCGCCGAAGCTTGTGGGTTGTCTCGGAGCCGGATGGCTCGTGTGTCACCTACGATCGGATGCTCGAAACCGTCCACGCGATCTACGTTCGCGCCGGTGTCGCGCGCCCGCCGAAGGCTCTGCACTGCTTGCGGCACACGTTCGGGACGGTGATGGCTCGGAAGGTTCCGCTTCCTGTACTTCAGAAGCTGATGGGTCACTCGGACGTGCAGACAACGCTTCGCTACGTCGACGTAAATGAAGACGACAAACGCGATGCGATCGCTGCGGTCTTCGGTGCTCCCGAGGTCGTCGTGCAAGCCAGGTGCAAGCGAGAGGAACCAGATTCCGCTCTAACCAGCTGAAATCTTGGGGCGAACGACGGGGGTCGAACCCGCGACATCCAGGACCACAACCTGGCGCTCTACCGATTGAGCTACGTCCGCCGTGAGCCACGTTGTCTACACGAGACGTTCGCGCCCTGCAAGCCTGAGCCGAAAAACTACAGATCAGTCCAGTCGTTATCGGCGTCGAGCTTGGTGAAATCGACCGTATCGATCTCTTGGCGCGATGGCCGTTCGCGCTCGGCCTGCCGCTGATGATCGCGGATCATCGAGGCTTCGATCGCGAGCTTCGGATCGAGCGTCTCTTCGCCTTGGGTCGAGGCGATCAGCTCGGCGAGTGCTTTCGGCGCCTGATCCGACGTGACTTGGACGTGAATCATGGCACCGGCGTAACACGCTCCGGAGCCGAGCGCCATTCGCGTGTCTAGTCCGGACTGGCAGGGCCGACGCTACTTCGTATCAGCGCGACGAGCGGCCATGATCTTCACGAATGATTTCGAGCGGATCTCGTCGAGCGAGAGCCCGGTGACGAGCGCTTCCTGCTCGGTGACGGCGCCGCACGCGATGCCGCGCAAGAAGTAGTTGAGCAGGCCTTGGCCGGTCGCCGCGTCGTCGAACACGTCGCCGACGAGGGTCGCCTGCGCGGCCTTGCCGACGAAGTTCTTGAGGCGCTCGCTCGCGGCTGCGAGGCCGTCGAGAAAGAACGCGTAGACCGAGCCGTAGCGCGGCACGAGCTGCGCCGGGTGCAGATCCCAACCTTGATAGAAGCCGTTGATGAGCGAGTGGCGAACGTCTTCGGCGTGCAGGCGCCACGCGGACCACACCGCGTCGCGGTTCTCGCGTTTCTGCGCGTCGCTGAGGTCTTTGTTGCGGTGGACGGGCACCGGCATGATGTTGGTCGCTCCATCGGAGAGCGCGATGCCGGTGCCGGCGAACGCGATCTTCATCGCGTTCTTCGCGAAGTCGCACGCGGGGTGCCGCATCTTCTGATGCGCGGCCGTGATGTCGTAGCCGGCGGTGTAGTCGTAGGTTCCGAAGTGCGCCGAGACGAGGCGCGCGCCGGCCGCGCGATGCAGGCGCGGCATCATGTTGCGGCCCTGACCGTCGGCGATGGTCTGTGTGGTCTCGACCATGATCTCGAGCTTGAGCAAGCCGTGGTCGAGATCGAGGCGGTCTTCGAGAATGTCGAACGTCTCCACGATCACGTCGACGTCGGCGCGCGTCTGGATCTTCGGCAGCGTCACGACGAAGTGCTCGGGCAGCTTGCCGTTGCTCGCGGTGACGAGCTCGGTGAGAAATACGTCGAGCGTGCGCAGCGAGCGTGCCGCGAGCTCGCGCGTCATCGGCTTGATGCGAATGCCGATGAACGGCGGTAGCGAATTGTTCGCGAGGCCGGCGGCGACTTGCTGCCCGGCGGCGGCGGCATGGCCGTCCTCTTCGTCGTCGGGGCGATTGCCGTAGCCGTCTTCGAAGTCGATGCGGAAGTCTTCGACCGGCTCGCGATGCAGCTTGTCGCGTACGCGCTGCATCACCGTGCCGGCGAGCTCGCCGCGAATGCCGAGCGCTTCGCCGAACGCGTGCGCGTCGGGCGCGTAGGTCTCGAGCGCGCGCACCGCGAGCTCGCCGAGCTTCTTCGGCGTCTCGGCGGTGAACAAGTGCGCGCCGCCGTAGACGGTGTGCACCGCTTGGCGCGCGCCGCTGTCACCGGGGTAGCGGCGCAGGAACCGCGTCTGCGCGCGTTCGACTTTATCGAGGACCTTCGCGAGCTTTTTTTCGGGGAGCGACGTGCGGACCGACATGATGATCCGCGTTGTACCGTCAGCTCCCGCGATACGTCGAGTAGCCGAATGGGCTGATCAGCAACGGCACGTGATAGTGCTGCGCACCATCGGCGATCGCGAACGTGATCTCGACCACCGGGAAGAACGCGCTGTGCGCGGCTGTCGCGAATCGAATGCGATACGTGCCGGCGCTCACCGGGCCGGCGGGCGTGAGCGTGCGCAGGCGCCCGTCGTCGTCGGTCGCGCCGCTGCCGACGTGGCGCCAGTCGCTGCCGTCGGCGTGCTCGAGCGTGACCGCGACGCCGCGTGCGGGTTTGCCGGCGCCGGTGTCGAGGACGTGCGTCGTGATCATCCGAGCTCTCCGATCAGTTTCACGAGGCGCAGCCGCATGATCTTCGCTTGCTCTTCGCTTGCGGTCCGCAGCTCGTGCTCGCGCGTGTTCGCAGTCCGCGCGCGGCAATCGGCGAGCATCGCTTCGACCGGCCGGCCGGTCGCACATACGATGTAGATGAAGCCATAGGTCGCTTCGTAACTTCGGTTCGCTTCGACGAGCTGCGCGCGCGTCGCAACGTCGACCTGCGCCGACAGCGCGCTCGATTGCTCGCCCGACGACCACGACGACGACGACGACGACGACGACGACTCGCCAATTTTGGGATGCGCGCTGAACGCTTCGAGATGATCGGCGACGCCGAGCGAGAACCACGTGCGCTCGGCGATGCGCAGCAGCGCGGGCAGATCTTCGAATGGGCGCGCGCCGGTCAGCGCGGCGGCCCACACCGACGAGCCGCAACAGCGCAGCAGCGCCGTCGTTGCTTCGAGCGGGGTGAGCGCGTTGAGCGCGCTGATGCCGGCGTTGCCGAACGCGAGCGCGTGCGCCGGCGTGGCCCATGCGCGAAGCCGCGCGACACCGCCGCACGGATACACCGAGAGCCGCAGGTGCGCGACGTCGCCGATCCGGCGGAGGTCCTCGAAGAGGTGACGCGTGTGCGGCTGCAGTGGCGACTCGAGCAGCACGCGCCAATCACTGCGGTCACGCGAGCCTTCGACTTTGCACAGCGCGGGTGCATTGCCCTTGAAGTGCGACGTGTCGAGCTCGAGCCGCTCGATCGCGCCGCGCGCGGCGAGCTTGATGATCGCCCAGTCGTGGCCGGGCCCGCGACGACGCCGCGTCTCCCAGCCGTCGGCCATCGAGCGCGACGGGCCTGGCTTGATGAGGTTGTTGCGCGAGCCGAAGAACATGTCGCTGCATTCTTCGACGACGCCGCCGAGCTCGAGCGCCGCCAGATCGACGAGGCCACGCGCATCGATCGACCGCGGACGCACGTCGCCGTGCACGCGCAGCCGCGCGACACCGCCGTCGGGATAGATCGACAGCCGCACGTGCGTGAAGCGCTGCTCGCTCGCCACCGGAAATAGATTTTGCGCGTTGCCTTCGAGCGGCACCCGCGGCACCAGCTCGAGCCATTCGGCGCCGCCGAGCTCGCGCAGATCGAGTGGCGAGTCGATCGTCGCGGCTTCGAGCCGGCACGTGTCGGGAAAGTTGCCGCGAAAGAACGCGGTGTCGACGACGATGCCGCGGATCGCACCGGGCATGCCGAGCCGCACGATGCACCAATCGTGGACATCGCTGGCGCGGCCCGGCGCGACGCCGTCGACGGGGCGATAGCGCCGCGTCTCCCAGCCATCCATCCACTTGCCGCGATCGGTGTACTCGTGCTCGCGCCACTCCGCCGGATGCACGCGGAGCAGATTTTCTTTTTCGGCGAAGAACTCGTCGTTGCAGGCGATCGCCGCACCGCCGGTGGCTTCGCTCGCGAGATCAGGCAGGTCGCGAAAATCGCTCACAGTAATACTCCAAGCGCATCGGCCAAGATATTGCCCTTCTCGGCAATCTTTTGCCCACGCGAATACGTCGCCTGCACGGCGCCGCGCAGGGTCTCGCCGGCATACGGCGTGACCTTGTGGCGGTGCAAGATGTGCTCGGCGGTGACCGTCTGCGGCTCGTCGTCGGCGAACACGACGAGATCGGCGTCGTAGCCGTCGGCGATCGCGCCCTTCTTGCCGGTGAGGCCGGCGAGCTTCGCGGGGCCGGCGCACATCCACCGCGCGACGTCGGCGAGTGAATGGCCGCGCCGCGACGCTTCGGTCCACACGACCGGCAGCGCGAGCTGCAAGCCGCTCACGCCGCCCCACGCCTGCACGAAATCACCTACTTCGATTGCCTTGAGCGCGGGCGAGCACGGCGAGTGATCGCTCGCGACGAGATCGAGCACACCCTCGGCGAGCGCGCGCCAGAGCAGCTCGCGATTCGCCGCGTCGCGGATCGGCGGCGCGCACTTGAACGGCGTCGCGCCGTCGGGAATCTCCTCGGCGGTGAAGTGCAAGTAGTGCGGGCAGGTCTCGGCCGAGAGCGGTAGCCCCTCCGCGCGAGCCTCGCGCAATAACTCCAACGCCGACGCGGCCGAGTGATGCACGATATGCGTGCGCGCCTGGGTGGCGCGACACAGCCGCGTGACCAGCGCGATCGCCTGCTCCTCGGCAGCGGGCGGTCGCGACGCGAGATATGTCGCGTAGCGATGCGGATCGGCGCTCGCGAGCTCCGCGGTCGCCGCATCGATCGGCCCGGCGAGCTCGGCGTGGACGAGCAATGGCTTGCCGAGCGACGCCAAGATCTGCATCGCCGGCGCGAGCTCGGCTTCGCCGACCCAACCGAACTCGGCGACGCCGCTGTCGACGAGGAAGCACTTGAAGCCGCGCACACCATCCGCGGCGAGCCCGGCGAGCTCGCGTTGGTTGCCGGGCACGACACCGCCCCAAAATCCGACATCGACGGCGCACTGCCCGCTCGCCGCGGCGCGCTTGGCCGCGAACGCTTCGCGCGTCGTCGTCGGCGGGATCGAGTTGAGCGGCATGTCGACCAGCGTCGTGACGCCGCCGACCGCCGCGGCGCGCGTCGCGGTCGCGAAGCCTTCCCATTCGGTGCGGCCGGGCTCGTTCAAGTGCACGTGCGTATCGACGATGCCCGGCAGCACGGCGAGCTCGTCGTAGTCGACGACGTCGTCGCTCGGGCTCGTGTCGGCCCATGCGGCGACGCGCGCGATCACGCCGCGCTCGCGATCGACGTGGATCGCGGCGGGGCGCACGCCTTCGGGCGTGACGACGCGGCGAGATCGCACGACGAGCGACATGGTCGCCGACTATACGTCAGCGACGAGGGTTCTGCGTGAACCTCGCGAGCGCGTTCATACGGCCCTGGTCATCGCGCGAATCGGCATCCACGCTTGTCGGTCGCCGTGGCTCGGCGTTGCGTCGAGGTTCCGAGCGTTCGACCATAGCGTCCCATGAGATCGCGAGCACGGTGCTCGGAAACGCTCGTTCCATCTGTTCGCGTAGCCCCGTAACTGCCTCCGCCGGCAGGTGCGCGAACGGCGCGGGCGAAAGCGAAAGCGACTCTAGATGTTGGAGCGCGGGGGCGAGCTCGAGCACGCGCTCCAACGTGTGGTCGCTGTGCCAACCGAGCGTTCGCAGCTGTGCGAACACCGGCAGCGCGACCAACATGTCGAGCGCGGCACCGCCGCTGACCGTCAGCTCGCGGAGGGTCGGTGGCGGGTGATACAGCAACGAGGTCGGCGTCGAGAACAGCTCGAGGCCGAGCTCGTCGGGGTCGTCGAAATCGCGGAGCACCCACTCGAACCGCTCGAGCCGCGGCGCATCGATATCGCCCGTGATCGCCGCGGGGCATGCACGCGCGCTGGCATTTAGACTACGGAGATTCGCATGCGCAACTCGTGTGGCCGGTGAGACCGGCAGCGCGTCGAGCGGACCGAACGAGGCCGAACCGGCCAGCCACAGTGCTTCGAGCTGCGTGAGTGCGTCGAGTTGCGCGGCGCCGTCGCCGAGGTTCGATGCACGCAAGCTTCGCAGCGAACGTGGCTCCGCGACGAGCGTCCGCCACAACGGCACGGTCTCGGTGATCTGATGGCAGAGCGAGAGCTCGGACAACAGCGCCGCGTGTGGGTCGGCGAACAGCGCTTCGATCGTTTCGCCCGCGCCACCAGCCAAACCGCAGGAGATGCCACTGCTCCGCAAGCCGCGGTGACAGCAACTCTCGATCATCGCCGAGCGGCGTCGTCGCGACGTGCTGGTCGGTGGAATCGAGCGCCGCGCGAATCCACTCGCCGCGTGGATCGCCGCGATCGAGCAGCCAATCGGCATACACGTTCCACACGTGCGGCTCGTCGGGATCGGCGACGATCGCCGCGATCAGCGCGCCTGCACCTTCCATGCGACGAGCTTATTCGATGTGCGCGCCGCCGGCGACCCACGCCGCGAGCTCGGCGCGTTCTGCGTCGGTGATGTGCGTCTTGTTGTTGAATGGCATGTTGGCGAGATCGTAGACGCGATACTTGATCTTGCTCGCCATCGTCTTGATCTCTTCGGGCGTGTCGAACATCACGCCGTTCGGCGCCGCCTTGAACACGTCGTCGCCGGGATGCTGGCTGTGACAGCGCAGGCAGCGCGTGCCGATGATCTCCTGCGCGCGCGCGAACTTCACCGGGCCCTCGATGCCGAACTTCGGCCGCGGATGGATCTGCGAGATCCCGACGAGCCCGACCACCGCGACCGCACCCATCGCGATCGCGGGCGCGAGCCACGCGCCGAGCGCGAGCTGCTTGCCGCCGCCGAGATAGCGGATGTTCATGAAGTGGCGCACGCCCGCGCCGCCGACGATCACCGCGATCAGGATCAGCCAGTTCAGCGGGTGCGTGGTCGCGCCGCTGAAGTGGTTCGAGACCATGATGAAGATCAGCGGAAACGTCAGATAGTTGTTGTGGATGCTGCGCGCTTTGGCCTGGATCGACAGCTTCGGGTCCTGCTCCTTGCCCGAGATCGTCGCGTTCACGAGCGCGTGCTGCGACGGCACGATGATGAACCAGACGTTGCCGGTCATGATGGTGCCGATCAGCACGCCGGTCTCGATGTACGCGGCGCGGCCGCTGAAGATCTGGCTGAACGCGTAGATCGATCCGAACAGGAGCACGATCGACACCGCGGTCGCGAACCGCGGGTGGGTCTCGCCGGCGATGCGCCACAGCGCGTCGTAGATCAGCCAGCCGCAGAACAGCGCGCTGATCGACAGCGTGATCGCGATCTCCGGACCGACGTCGCGCACCGACGGATCGACGAGGAATGCGGCACCGTGAAAGTAATAGACGATCACGAGCAGCGAGATGCCGGTCGCCCACGTCGAGAAGTTCTGCCACTTGAACCAGTGCAGGTGCTCGGGCATCTCGCCGGGCGCGAGCAGCTTCTTCTCGACGTCGTAGAACGCGCCGGAGTGCACCATGAAGATCTTGCCCTGCGAGAGCCGGGGCAGCTGCGCCGACTTCTCGAGGTTGCGATCGAGCCAGTTGAACAGCATCGAGTTGCCGACCCACATGATTCCGGCGATCACGTGTGACCACCGAAATATCGCGTCGAGCAGCTCGGACACACTCACGCCGCGGATATAGATCTATCGTGGCCACATGCGCCAGATCCTCGTGTGTGTTCTCGCCGTCGCGCGTGCTGCCGCGGCGGATCCGTGCAAGCCGGCGGAAACCGTCGCGGTCATCCTGTCGCCGGCCAACACCGCGCTCGATCCGAACGAGGGCGTGGTCGTCGGGCTCGTGCCACGGACGCAACCGGGCCAGGTCGCCATCAGCGACCTCGCGAAGTGGCACTTTCACGGCGACGCGCAGGCGCAAATTACCGAGCTCGCGCCGGGGCTCGCCGCGCTCCGTCCGCTCGCGCGCAGCGGCTCGCCCGTGCTCGAGGACGCGTACGGCAAGCGATTGCTGACGCTGGCGACGCAGCCGGCGCTGCCACTGCAACATCGCCGCGGGCCCGAGCTCAAAGCGTCGGCGATCGTACGCGGCGCCGATGGCGTCACGCGCGTGATGCTCGATGAAGCGCCGCCGCGGGATGTCGTCGCGGTCGTGTTCTACGGCGACGATGTCGTCGCGAATCCGCTCGCCGCGCCGCTCGGCTGGACGCGCGTCACCGATCACGCGGCGAAGTCGATCGCGCTCGATCCGCGCGGCAACTGCGCATGGACGCTGCCCGAGGTCGGCCACTCGCTCGCGCTCGAATATGTCAACGCTACCGACGACCACGCGGTGCCGAAGACGTTCGTCGTCACGGCGAAGTGAGCTGCGCGAGCGCGCGATCGAGCCGCGTCGTGCCGGCGAGCAGCGGCGCCGCGAGCTCGCCTTTCGCGTCGAGCCGAGCGCGCAGCGTGCGCAGCGTGAACGCGCGCGGATCGAGTCGCTTGCCGACCTCGTCCCAACCGATCGGCGTCGAGACCGATGCGCCATCGACGGCGCGCAGCGAGTACGGCGCGACGAGCGTCTTCGCGACGAACTGCTTGTGATCGACGAGCAGGCGGCCGCGCCGTTTTTCTTTCTCGTTCTCGAGCGTGACCTTGTCGGGCATCAGGCGCTCGATCAGCCGTGCGACGCCGCGTGCGAACGCTTCAGCAGCATCGAACGTGTGGCCGGGTGCGAGCGGCACGAGCACGTGCAGGCCGCGCTGGCCGCTGGTCTTGACCACGCTCGGCAGCTCGAGTAGCTCGAGCGTGCGGCGCACGGCGAGCGCGACTTCGAGCAGCTCGTCCCACCACGTCGTCCGATCGCCGGGATCGAGATCGAGCATCGCCCAATCGGGCTCGGCGAGCGTGGTCAGGCGCGAGCCGAAGCCGTGATAGGTGAGCCCGGCCTGGTTGACCATGAACGCGAGCGCGTCGGTGTTCTCGATCACCATGCGGCGCACGCCGTCGACCCACGCCGCGCGCAGGTAATCGGGCGCGCGCGGCGGCACGCGATGCTGGTACCAATCGAACTCGTCGATGCCGTCGGGCCAGCGCTGGATCACGACCGCGCGATCGACGAGGTGCGGCAGCATCGCCGGCGCGATCTGCGCGTAGTACGCGAGGATGTCGCGCTTGCAGATCGCATCGCGCGGGAACAGCACCTTCTCGGCGTTCGACAGCGGCGGCGGCGGCGACAGGCTGCGCTGCCAATCGATCGGCGTAGTGCTCGTCGAGCGCGACGCCCAACGCGCCGTGTAGTCGCCTTGACCGTGGCGCGCGACGATGCCGCGCAGGCCGAGATTCTTGGCCGCCGCGACGACGCGCGCGAGCTCACCAGGCAGCGCCTCGGAGATCATCACGTTCGCCGGCGCGTTCGCGAGCAGCGTGCCAATCGCGCGCGGCGCTCGTGCAACGGGCGAGCTCGCAGATCGTCGGCGCCGTCCCATAACAGATCCCAGCAGATCAGCACGGCGCTCGCGACGCCGCCTGTCTCGACCGACGCGCGCAGCTGC
>DATBAS010000214.1:0-36847 GCA_036271395.1 Kofleriaceae bacterium | reverse complement strand
ATGTCCTGCGTGACGATCGCGACCGGATGTTTGAATCGCAAGCCGCGGACGTGCTCGACGTCGCCCGCGAGATCGGCGCTCGCGACGCGGCTGACCGCGGCAAACGCGAGCCACATGTTACGTGTCTTCACGGCCGCACCTGCCTTGCAACGCGCGAGAGCCCGCCGACTTTCGCACTGGCATCGCCGTTGCTGTAACGCGTCGTATGCAGCTTCGCGCCGCCGTCATCACCGCATTCGCACTGCTCACATGCAGTCGCGTCTTCGCAACACCCGCCGACAAAACCGAATCGCCGTACTTCGTCGTCGAAGGATCGACGCCGGGCCTCGAAAGCCTGCCGCTCGAGAGCACGCACGCAGATGTCCATATCGCCGGCGTCATCTCCGACGTCAAGGTGACACAGACCTACAGGAATGATGGGGATCGAACGATCAGCGCGCGCTACGTGTTCCCGGGATCGACGCGCGCCGCGGTCTACGGCATGAAAATGACGATCGGCGACCGCACGATCGTCGCCTCGATCAAAGAGAAGGAGCAAGCCAAGGCCGAGTACGACGCCGCGAAAGCCGCCGGCAAGACCGCGTCGCTGCTCGAAGAAGATCGGCCCAACGTGTTCTCGATGAACGTCGCGAACATCCTGCCGAAGGATCGGATCCAGGTCGAGCTCGAGTACACCGAGCTGCTCGTGCCGACCGACGGCGTCTACGAAATGGTGTACCCCACGGTGGTCGGGCCGCGCTACGTCAGCGAGACCGCGACGAATACGGGCTTCGCGCACGTCGGATACACGCACGCTGGCGAACCGCCTCGCTCGGCGTTCGACATCCACGTCCAGCTTGCCGCCGGCATGGCGATCCAGACGCTCGATAGCCCGTCGCACAAGATCGCGGCGAAGCTCGCGGCCGATCAGAAGACGGCCTCGATCGATCTCGATTCGAGCGAGCTGACGGCGAACAACCGCGACTTCGTCCTGCACTACGCGCTCGCCGGCAAGAGCCTCGCGTCGGGCCTGTTGCTCTATCAAGGGCCGACCGAGAACTACTTCCTGGCGATGGTGCAGCCGCCGGCGCGGCCGGCGCCCGAGCAGATTCCGCCGCGCGAGTACGTGTTCGTCGTCGACGTGTCGGGATCGATGGAAGGCTTTCCGCTGCATACGGCGCAGGGCCTGATGCGCGACCTGCTCGGCCGGCTGCGGCCGACCGATTCGTTCGACGTGGTGCTGTTCTCGGGTGCGACCGCGCTCTACGCGCCGCAATCGGTGCCGGCGACCGCGGACGAGATCGGCAAAGCGGTCGCGTTCGTCGACAACGGCCGCGCCGGCGGCGGCACCGAGCTCGACGCCGCCGTGCAAACCGCGATGAGCCTGCCCAAGCGCGACGACAGCTCGCGCAGCTTCGTCGTCGTGACCGACGGCTACATCGCCGAGGAGCCGGCGGTGTTCGAGACGATCCGCTCGCACTTGGGCGAAGCGAACGTGTTCTCGTTCGGCATCGGCACGTCGGTGAACCGCCACTTGATGGAAGGCGTCGCGAAGGCCGGCCAAGGCGAAGCGTTCATCGTCGAGAATGACAAGGATGCCGCGGTCGCCGCGGTGAAGTTCCGCGAGTACGTCGAGTCGCCCGTGCTGACGCACGTCGCGGTGAAGCTCGCAGGGCTCGACGCATACGACATCCAGCCCCAGACGCTGCCCGACGTGTTCGCGTCGCGGCCGATCGTCGTGTTCGGCAAGTATCGCGGCGTGCCGAACGGCACGCTGGCGGTGACCGGCAGAACTGGATCCGGCGCCTTCACGCAGACACTCGCGATGGCATCGGTCGCGCCGAGCACCGATAACCACGCGCTCGAGCAGCTGTGGGCGCGCATGAAGATCAGCGAGCTGTCGGACTTCTACAACGACACCGCGAACCAAGCCGAAGTCACCAAGCTCGGCCTGCAGTATCACCTGCTCACCAAGTTCACGTCGTTCATCGCGGTCAGCCAGGTCGTGCGCACGACCGCGGGATCCGTCGACGTTGACCAGCCGCTGCCGATGCCCGCAGGCGTGAGCGACGAAGCGCTCGGCCAAGGCGACGAGCCGCCGCTGCCGCTGATCGTGCTCGGTCTCGCGCTCGCGGTGTGGTTCGCCCGCACGCGCTCGCGGAGGATCGCGTGACCAAGCTCGCGCTCTTCGTCGTCGTTGCCTGCATCGTGATCGCCGGCAAGACGTACTACCGGCACGCGACCGCGGACGACCTCGCGTTCTTGCTCGCGCCGACGGCCATGCTGGTCTCGGCGGCGACCGACACGCACTTCACGCGCGAGCGCGGCGTGGGGTGGATCGATCGCGACGCCGCGTTCGAGATCGTGCCCGAGTGCGCCGGCATGCACTTCCTGTTGTGCGCGCTCGTCGCGCTCGCGATCGCGAGCCTGCCGGCGCTGACGTCGTGGAGCGCCGTCGCTCGCCAGCTGGCATTCGCGATCGTCGGCGCGTATGTCGCGACGCTCGTCGTCAACACGCTGCGCATCGCGATCGCGGTGCGCATGCACCAGCACGAGCTCGGCGGCGCCGACGCTCATCGGCTCGAGGGCACCGCGATCTACTTCGGCGGGTTATGCGCGCTGTACGCGTTTGCACGGGGGCGCCATGAAGCGAAGACTGCGTAGGCTCGCCGCGCCGATCGCGGTGTACGTCGTCGTCGCGCTCGTGTTGCCTATTGTTAACGGCGCCGCGCAGCGCGACGGTTTCGCGCACCACTTCGCCGCGGTTGTCGTCGGGGTCGGGGCAGTTGTTGCCTCGATCCTGCTGTTCGGTTTCACCGTCGACGTCGCGCTGGCCGCGCGCCGGCGAATCGCGAATACTCGACCTGGAGGTCGCGCATGAAGTCCTGGACCATCCCGTTCACCGTGGCCGCGACGCTCGCAAGCGCCGGCGTCGTCCGCGCCGATCAATGTCAGCGCGTCGATGGCAGCACCGCGATGCGAGCCATCCAGCTGTTGCACGATCATCCGCTGATCGTCTCGTACTGCGAGCCGTGCAACGACCGCGCACCGGGCGAGCAGAAGCCCGCCGGCTTCGTGCACACCGAGCGCGATCTCACCGGCGCGTATTCGGTCGTCGTCGATCGCCGCGAGATCGATCTCGCGTACACGTACATGATGACCGGCTGGGATCGCTGGGACAACCTCGCGTTGCTCACCGGTTGCCCGGCGAGCGGCGTGTCGCCGACGCTCACGCTGCTAACGCCGCAGCCACCGCCGCTCGCGCCGGTCGCCGTGCGCGAGCCACCGGCTCCGCCGACGACCTACGTGATCACGCAAGATCGCTCGGTCAGCTTCTGGGCGCTGCTCGGCACGTGCACCGTGACGAGCGCGGCGTGCACGCTCGGGTTGTTCGCGCTGCTGCGCCGGCGCCGGCTCGCGATGAAGCCGCGCGCCATCCGTTTGCTCGATCGCCGCGACGGCTAGGCGCTCGCGCCCGGCGTGCTAGTTTGCCGCCGCGATGTGGTCCGAGCTCGAGCGCGCGATCGAAACCGGGCCCGTGCTCGCGTACGGCGCGACGCCCGGGTGGGCCGCGTGGTTTGCCGCGCAGCGCGCCGCGCACGAGCTCGTCATCGTGGTCGCCGCCGACGAAGCCGCTGCGCGCGAGCTCGAAGACGACGTCCGATTCTGGGGCGCGCATCTCGACGTCGTCACGCTGCCCGGCATCGACGTGTCGCCGTACGCCGAGCTGTCGCCCGATCGCGCGTGCATCGTCGAGCGCGTCGCGACGCTCTATCGATTGACGCAGCCAACCCTGCGCCCGAACGTGGTCGTGACCTCGGCCGAAGCGCTCGCGCGCAAGACGCTGCCTCCCGCCGAGCTCGCCGCACGCGGCATCACGATCGCAAAAGGCGACACGGTCGATCGCGATCAGCTCGCCGAGCGGCTGATCGCCGGCGGATGGTCGCGTACACCGGTCGTCGACGAGCCCGGCACGTTCGCGCTGCGCGGCGGCGTGATCGATGTCTACACGCCACTCGCGCCGCACCCGATTCGCATCGAGCTGTTCGGCGACGAGGTGGAGACGCTGCGCACGTTCGACGCCGAGTCGCAGCGCACGTTGCGCGATGTCGATCGCGTCGTCCTGCATCCGGTGCGCGAGACGATCGTCACCGGCGCGAGCGACGTCCGCGCGCGGCTGCGCACGTACGCCGAAGAGATCGCGTTCCCGTCGAAGGCGACGCGGAGGCTGATCGAGCAGCTCGAAGGCGGCGGCGTGTTCGTCGGCATCGAGGGCCTGTTGCCCGCGTTTCACGACGAGCTCGCCCTGCCGAACGCGTACGTTCCCGCCGACGCGCGCTGGCTGATCGTCGACCCCGATGCGTGCCGGCGCGCACTCTCGGACGCGCTCGTCGATGCCGACGCGCGCTACGCGGCTCGCTCGCATGGCCAACAGC
Organism: Kofleriaceae bacterium; assembly: GCA_036271395.1. Taxonomy (GTDB): domain Bacteria; phylum Myxococcota_A; class Polyangia; order Haliangiales; family Haliangiaceae; genus JABFXX01. The sequence continues at coordinate 32,432 of DATBAS010000214.1, read as the reverse complement.
TCGCGTTCCCACCCGATGCGCACTTCGCGCGCGCGCTCGAGTTACCCGCACGCCGCGTCGAGCTGCCGACGCTCGAGCTCGCGGGAGAGCCGGCCGGCGGTGCGACGAAGCTACGGCTCGACGTCGACGACCTGCGCGTGTTGCGCCAGGAGCTCGACCACGCGCGCACGTTCGGCGACACCGAGCACGTCGCGCCACTGCTCGCCGCGATCGCGAAGTGGAAAGGCATGGCCGTCACGATCGCGCTCGATTCGCAGTCGCGCATCGACCGACTGACCGGCGTGCTCGAGCAGCGCGGCGTCAGCACCATTCACATCGTCAGCGGCACGCCCGCACACGCGTTCGCGTCGCCGAAAGATGGCGTCGCGCTCGTCACCGGCGACCTCATCTTCGGCCAGCGCACGCACCACGCGCGCAACGCGAAGAAGAAGGCCAAAGACGCGCTGCTCGGCGGCGTCAGCGATTGGAGCCAGCTCGCGGCCGGCGACTACCTCGTTCACCAGCGCCACGGCGTCGGCCGCTATCAGGGCCTCAAGAAGCTCACCGTCGGGGCCCCGCCCGTCGAATTAGACGCGCTGCACATGATCTACGACGACGGCACGCTGTATTTGCCGGTCTATCGCGTCAGCGAAGTGCAGCGCTACGTCGGCGCCGAAGGCCATCCGCCGCGGCTCGACAAGCTCGGCGGCGTGACGTGGGAGGCAACGCAATCGAAAGTCTCGCGCACCGTGCGCGCGCTCGCCGAGGAGCTGCTGCAGGTCTACGCGCAGCGCGCGGCCCTGCCCGGCCACGCGTTCCCGCCTGCCGACGATACGTATCGCGAGCTCGAGGCGACGTTCCGGTTCGACGAGACGCCGGATCAGGCCGACGCGATCAACGCGGTGCTGCGCGACATGGAGACCGGCAAGGCGATGGACCGCCTGGTCTGCGGCGACGTCGGCTACGGCAAGACCGAGGTCGCGCTGCGCGCGATCTTCAGGTGCGTGCAGGGCGGCAAGCAGGCGTGCGTGCTCGCGCCGACGACCGTGCTCGTCGAGCAGCACATGCGCACCATGACCGACCGGTTCGACGGCTTCGCGCTCAACCTCGGCAAGCTGTCGCGGTTCCAGAGCAAGGGCGAGCAGATCGAAACGGTCAAGAAGCTCGCCGCGGGCACGATCGACGTCGTCGTCGGCACGCACCGCGCGCTGTCGGCGGATGTACGGTTCAAAGATCTCGGCCTGCTCGTGATCGATGAAGAACAGCGGTTCGGCGTCGCGCACAAGGAGCGGATCAAGAAGGCGCGCACGCAGGTCGACGTGCTGACACTGACGGCGACGCCGATCCCGCGCACGCTGCATCTCGCGATGGCCGGCATGCGCGACCTATCGATCATCGCCACGCCGCCCGCCGATCGCCGCGCGGTGCGCACGTTCGTGTCGCGGGTCGAGGACCTCACGATCAAAGAAGCGATCGAGCGCGAGCTCGCGCGCGGCGGCCAGGTGTTCTTCATCACGCCGACGATCGGTGGGTTCGGCCAGCGCGAGCCCGATCCGCGGTTGCCCAACAATGATCGCCCGCAGCGCCGGCTCAAGCCGCGCGATGACGACCGCACGATCGACGAGTGGACCGCGTACTTGCAGTCGCTCGTGCCGAAAGCGCGCATCGGCATCGGCCACGGCTCGCTGTCGTCCGAGCAGCTCGAAACCGTCATGACGCAGTTCGTGAAGGGCGAGCTCGACGTCCTGGTCGCGACGACGATCGTCGAGAGCGGCCTCGACATCCCGCGCGCGAACACGATGTTCGTCGCGCGCGCCGACGCGTTCGGGCTGGCGCAGCTCTATCAGCTGCGCGGCCGCATCGGCCGCAGCAAAGACCGCGCGTATTGCTACTTGCTCGTGCCGGAGCCCGAGCACATCACCGACGAGGCGCGCCGCAGGCTCGAGGCGCTGCAGCGCTTCACCGAGCTCGGCGCGGGCTTCCAGATCGCGTCGCAGGACCTCGAGATCCGCGGCGGCGGCGAGCTGCTCGGCGCCAAACAATCCGGCTCGATCGCCGCGGTCGGCTTCGATCGCTACGTCAAGATGCTCGAAGCCGCGGTCGCCGAGCTCAAAGGCGAGCCGATCCACAGCGCGGTCGATCCCGAGCTCACCGTCGATCAGCCCGGCTTCATCCCCGACGACTACGTCCCCGATCCCGGCCAGCGCCTCGAGCTCTACAAGCGGCTGTCGGCGATCGAAGATGACGACGAGCTCGCCGCGGTGATCTCGGAGATCGTCGATCGCTACGGGCCGATCCCCGGCGACGTCGTGGTGCTCGGCGAGCTGATGGGCGTCAAGGCGATCGCGCGCAAGCTCGGCGCGCTCGCGCTCGAGATCTCGGCCAGTCGCGTCGCGATGGCGGTGCCGGATAGCTCGCTCGGCGCGAAGGCGGCAGTGATCGCCGGCTGGCGCAAGCTGCCCGACGGCCGCTATGCGACGACCCCGCCGGCGCGCGCGGCGCTGGTCGCGCTTGCGGATCGCGTGCAAGCGGCGAATTAATTCGCCTTGTTACGGCCGCTTTGGCGTGTTACCGGATCGAGCTAATGCCCCGGATCGGATGGCTTGTCGGCTGCGTGCTGGTGCTCGGCTGCCAGCACGGTGACGACGCGCAAGCGCAGGGTCAGCCGCAAGCACAAGGCGCGCCGCCGGTGAAAGCGTCGACGCCGGGCACGCCGCCGCAGAGCGCCGAGGAGCTGCAGGCGCCGCTCGCGAAGATCGACGACGTCACGATCACGCTCGGTGAGCTCGAAGATCGGCTGAACCGGCAGTCGCCGTACATCCGCGCGCGCTACACGTCGCTCGAGCAGAAGAAGGACTTCCTCGACCAGCTCGTGCGGTTCGAGATCCTCGCCAAAGAAGCGTATCGCCGCGGCTACGACAAGGATCCCGAAGTCGTCCGCACGATGAAGCAGGTGATGATCCAGAAGCTGATGCGCGACGAGTTCGACGCGAAGATCACCGCCGACACGATCAAAGACGCCGACATGAAGGCCTATTACGATGCAAACCTGGCCGACTTCGTGAAGCCCGAAGAAGTCCGGGCTTCGGCGATCATCCTCAAGAACAAGGCGCAAGCCGATCGCGTGCTGCTCGATGCCAAGAGCGATAACGGCAAGACCAACAAAGGCTTCCGCGATCTCGTCCAGAAGTATTCGGCCGACGAAGAGACCAAGCTGCGCGGCGGCGACCTGCGGTACTTCGACGTGACGACGAAGGACGTGCCGGCCCCCGTGGTCAAGGCCGCGTTCGCGCTGGTCAACACCGGCGACGTGTCGGCCGTGATCGATGCCGGCAACGGCAACTACTACATCTTGAAGCAAACCGGCCGACGCAAGTCGATGACGAAGACGTTCGAGGACGCCAAGCCCGTGATCCGCAACAAGCTCTTCCGCGAGCAGCGGCTCGCGGCGCAGAAGGAGTTTGTCGACAAGCTCCGCGCCCAGGCGAAGATCGAGATCAACGACGCGAACCTCGCAAAGGTGCGGATCGACACGTCGAACGCCCAGATCGGCGACGACGGTCACGGTCAAAATCTCGCGCCGCCGCCGATGCCGATTCCAGGCGGTTCCGCTGCGCTTCCAACCGGCTCCGCCGAGCAACCGATTCCGTAACTCAGAGGTCTATTTACCGTGCGCAAGCTCCTGTTTGTTCTGATCCTGGCGTTGGCGCCGTCGCTCGCTTCCGCCGACGTCTCGCCGAACTCCGGCAAGAAGGTGCACCTCGAACGCGTCGTCGCGATCGTCAACGACTCGATCATCTTGCAGAGCGAGCTCGACGCGCGCCTCCAGCCGGTGCTTCAAGAGGCGCAGCAGATTCCCGACGAGAACGAGCGCAAGCGCCGGATCGCGAAGCTCACCGGCCAGGTGCTCGACGAGATGGTCAACGAAGAGCTGATCGTCCAGGCCGCGGAGCAGTCGAAGATCGAGGTCGACTCGAGCGAGGTCCAGGCCGCGCTCGACGAGATCAAGCAGCAGAACAACCTCGACGACGCCGGCCTCCAGCAAGCGCTCGTGCAGCAGGGCTACTCGATGCAGAACTACAAGGCCGACCTGCGCCGCCAGCTGCTGCGCTTTCGTGCCGTGAACACGATCGTCTCGCCCAAGGTCAACATCACCGAGGAAGACATCCGCGCGCGCTACGATCAGATGCAGCGCCGGTCCGAGCAGGTCTCGGCCGTCCGCATCTCCGACATCCTGATCAAGCTGCCGGATCATCCGACCGAGCAACAGATCACCGACGCCAAGGCCAAGGCGACCTCGGCGCTCGAGCGCGTCAAGGCCGGTGAGGACTTCGCGGCGGTCGCCAAAGACGTCTCCGACGACGACAGCACGAAGGCCTCGGGCGGCGAGCTCGGCTGGTTCGAGCGCGGCAGCGTCAACCCCGATTGGGAGGGCATCGTGTTCGCGATGGACAAGGACGAGGTACGCGGCCCCGTCAACGGGCCGCAGGGCCTGTACGTCCTCAAGGTCACCGACGTGAAGAAGTCCGACCTCAAGCCTTACGCCGAAATGAAGGAGCAGCTCAGCCGCGAGCTGCGCCGCCGCGAGCTCGACAAGCAGACCCAGACCTGGGTCGACGAGCTGCGCAAGAAGGCGTACATCGACATCAAGCTGACCTGAACAGGCAGGTGCGCCTGGCCAAATCGGATCGCATGATTTGGTATGATGGCGTGTGGCAGAAAACCGCCGGACTTCGACTCGTCACGCCGTCTCGTTGCCAGCTCAACTGACGCTTGTCGAAGAGAGTGCGCCTCGCCAGTGCACGGTGGTGAACCTGTCGCTCGGCGGTGCGCTGTTCGCGCTCGACAATCGGCTCGCGATGGGCACGCGAGTCGATTTTCGATTTTCGGTGCCGACTCTCGAGGAACCCATCGTGATCGGCGCGACCGTGCGCTGGTCCGACGACAAGGCGACCGGCATCCAGTTCGATGGTCTGCGTGCGCGTGAAGTATGGGCCCTCAACAAATTCTTCGAGCAGCTGCCGGTCGTGCCGTAGCGGTCACGCTGGTGCTCGCGAGCGCGGCCTCGGCCGCGCCGTCGCGCGAGCCCGTCGCGGTGATCGATCTCGGACCCGGTCCGGTTGACGCGGCGGTGCGCCAGCAGCTCGACGCCACGATCGTCGCGCGCGGCTTGTCACCGGCGATCGGCGACGGCTTGGGCGACGCGTTCGCCGGCATCGACCAGCCGCGCGACCAGCCGCTGCTCGACAAGGCGCTCGCCGACGCGCAACAGGCGTTCGGCGCGCTCGACTGCAAGGCCACGCTGAACGCGGCGCACGGCGCGCTCTCGGTGCTCGCGGGCCGGCAGGCCGCCGGCATGCCGACGCCGGAGCTCGCGAAGGCGTGGACGTACATCTTGCTGTGTGCGGATCGAAGCAACGATCGGCCCGAGGCGACGCGCGCCGCGGCGCAGCTCCGCTCGCTCGGTGATCTCGGCGCGCCGGCCGATCTGCTCGCGAAGTATCCCGATGTCGACGCGACGCTCGGCATCGTGCCGATCCAGCTCGACGTCGATAGTGAAGTCGCGGGCTCGCCGATCTTCGTCGACTTTCAAGCGGCCGGCACGGCCCCGCTGCACCTCGCGCTGCCGCCGGGCGAGCACGTGATCGCGGCGGCGAGCGGCACGCGGCGCGGCACGCTGGTCGGCACGCCGATCAAGTCGCAGCAAAAGCTCGTGATCGCGATGCCGGACCAGGCGAGCAAGTGGTCGGACGTCGCGCTGCGGATCGCGAAGTGGCGCGAGACGATGCCATCGCGCGAGGCGTTCTCCGACGAGATCAGCGCCGTGTTGATCGAAACGCACGTGCGCGTCGCGTTGATCCGGCGCGGCGACGAGGTCGTCGCGTGGGGCCACGCCGGCCTCGGCGAGCGCGTGCGCCAGCTCGACAACGCCACCACGCTCGCGAGGGCCGATGTCGCGGTCGGCGCGATCGCCGAGCACGTCGCGTCGTGGAGCTCGCACGCGCCCGATCCGAATCGGCCGTTGCTCGTCGACGATCGCTCGCACGATACCGACAAGGTGCACACGCAGTGGTGGGTCTACGCGGCGGTCGGCGCGGCGCTGGTCGCCGCCGGGATCGTCGTTGCCGTGCATCACTACGAGCACGACACGCAAACCGTGGAGCTGATGTACCCATGAAGTGGGTGGCGCGCGTGCTCGCGATCATCGGCATGCTCGCGAGCGTTGCGTTCGGCCAGGGCGCGACGATGGGCGAGCCGCCGCATTCGCAGAGCCGCGTGGTCGTCACGAGCGAGCCCGGGCTCGAGCGGGTCGCGCATCAGCTCGAGCTCGCGGCCGATGCGGAGCTCGCACGCATCGCCGACGATCTCACCGACCTGCCACAACCCGCGCAGATCAAGGTCGTCGTGGTGCGCGACGCGGCCGCGCTCGCGACGATCGAGCCGTCCCGCGGCGCACCGCCGTGGGCGATCGGGATCGCGTATCCGGATCTCGGCGTCGTCGGCGTCGCGCTGCACCGCGGCGCGGACGTCGAGGATCCGATGACGACGCTGCGCCACGAGCTCGCCCACGTCGCGCTCGGCGCCGCGCTCGCGAAGGTCAACGTGCCGCACTGGCTCCACGAAGGCTTCGCGTACCAGCACTCGGGCGAGTGGTCGATGGATCGCGCCGAAACGCTCGCCGGCATGGCGTGGTTTCACGGCGTGATCCCGATCGCCGAGCTCGACCGCAGCTTCCCCGCCGAAGAATCGCCGGCGCAGCGCGCGTACGCCGAGAGCTACGACTTCGTCGGCTTTCTGTCGCGGCGCGGCCGGTGGGAAGATACCGCCGACGACGGCGATCGCTGGCCGTTCCGGCGGTTCCTGGCCGAAATCGGCCACGGCGCGACCCTCGACGCGGCGGCGCAGCACCAGTTCGGCAAACCGATCGCGGGTCTGTTCGAGGAGTGGCGCGACGACCTGCAGCAGCGCTACTTCACCGCGCCGATCGGCCTGATCGGGCTCGCCGTTTGGATCGCCTGCGCGATCTTGCTCGCGTTCGCGTGGTGGCGCCGCCGCCGGATCAATCGCCGCCGGATCGCGCTGTGGGAGCGCGACGAGCGAGCGCGCGATGTCGCGATCGACCGCTTCGGGATCGCGTCGATCGCGCCGCCGCCGTACGTGCGCTGGCCGGGCGAAGATCCGTTCGCGGAGCGCGACGACGACCGCGACGAGCCGCCCGATGTCGTGAACTAGCGACCACACGCGCGATCTGCGACGCTCGCGCAATGGGCCTTGACCTAGCTGCGCTCTTCGCGGAGCCGCGCAGTCGGCCCGCGTATGCGACGTTTGCCGCCGAGCTCGACGCCGTCAAATCGCGCGACAAGGCGATCGCGTACGTCGCGGCGAGTCGGCGCGAGCTGACGGCGCGGTGGTTTCGCGAGCTCGTCGATGCCGTGCTCGAGCGCGGGCTGACGCTCTCGATCGTCCCCGGCCGCGCCAGCGAGCAGCTGCCCGACGCGATCGGGATCTACGTGCTGCACGACGATCAGGCGTGGCGCATTCCGGCGCATCGCGCGCTGTGGGCGACCGCGCTCGTCGACGGCCGCTGGACGTTCGCGGCCGAGGCGCAAGAAGGCGTAGTGCTCGGCTATTCGCTCGACGACCGCGCACGCATGCTCGCGGATGCGCGCTGGAGCCGGGCGGCGTTCGACAGCCCGACGATCTACGCGCTGCTCGACGCCGCGCGCCGGCGGCGCACGCTCGAGCTCGGCAAGCGCTGCTTCGGCGACAACTCCGACATCACGGGGCTGCAGCTGTTCGTGCACGGCGAGAGCCACCGCTTGCTGCCGTCGGCGGCGAGCCGCGTGCCGAAGGGTTTCACGCTCGCGCGCGCAGCGGTGGATCACGACTGCTACGCGTCGCTGTTCGAACCGGAGCAGCGCACCCGGCGGCGTGCGGTGTGGACCGTGAAGCTCGCCGAAGGCCATGCGCGTGCGCTCAACGCGGCGATGCGCTCCAACGTGCAGTTCCTCGTCGGCAAGAGCTGGCGTTAGGCGGAGCGGAGCTTCGCCGCGAGATCGCTGCCGAGCACGAGCTGGATCGCCGTGCGCGTCTCGGGATTCTTCGCCAGGAACGCGCGCAACGCGGCAATCGGCCAGCGCACGGTGCGCAGCGGCGTCGCGGCGACCACGGTCGCGGCCGGCGGCTTGCCGGTCAGGTAGCTGAGCTCGCCGATAAACGCGCCGTGGGCGAGCTCGACGATCCGCCGCTCGGACAGCTCGACGCGCGCGGTTCCGTCGACGACGATCGCGAGGTGCTCGAGCGCTTGGCCTTGCGCGACCACGCGCACACCCGGCGCGTGATCGATCGCTTCGCCGACCGCGAGGAGACGCACGAGCTCGCGCGGCCGCAGCTCGCGAAACGTCGAGGCCGCGAGCCGGCGCGCATCGGCCGACAGCCGCACCGGCCGGCGCTCGTACACGAGCTGGATGAACCGCGCGAAGTTGATCGCGAAGAACACGACCTGCCACACGAGCAGGTCGCGCGGCGTCGCGGGCATGTCGAGCAGCGCGCCGACGGTGAGCAGGCTCGCAAACACGGTGATGAAGCGCAGCCAGAAGATCTCCTTGACCGCGTACGACACGAGGTAGATGCAGTTCGCGACGTGCAGCGGCCAGGTCACGATGCCGCGCTCTCTGCGGCGCGAGCCAGCGCGACATCGACGACGTCGCCGAGCGCTGCGTGATCGCCGGTCGCGTTCGCGCGATCGTGAAAGCACAGCTCGCCGCCGCGTGCGATGTAGAGCGTGCCGCCCTGCTGGATCGGATCGCCTTGCGGGCGGCCGTTGCGAAAGCCGCGCACGATCGCGCGTGCGAGCTGGACCAGCGCGCGCGGCCCGTAGGTGCTCCATCGCGATCGTACGAGCTCGGCGGCGCGATACGCGGCGAGGCTCGGATCCGTGAACGCCGTGAGCCGCTCGCCCGCAACCTCGCGCTCGACGAAGCCGGCGAGCTGATCGGGCGTGCCGCTGCCGATCACGATCACCGCCACATCGAGCCGTGCGAGCTCGGCGAGCCGAGGCCGCAGCGCGGCGACGTGCTCGGCGCAGCCGGCGCACGCGAAGTGCCGAACGAAGATCACGAGCGCGTCGCGCGCAACCCACGCGTCGCCGAGCCGGTGCTCGCGCCCCGCCCCGTCGCGCACGATCGCATCGGCAAGCGCCGCCGTTCTCACCGGCGAGACGATACGACAGAACGGCCGAGCCACGGCAGCTGCGCGCGCGCGTCCTCCAGCGACAGCGCCTTCGCGGCCTTTGCGGTCGCCGCATCGACCCAGTCGGGAAACGCGGTGATGCGGTTGACGTGCTTGCCGCTCGCGGTGTGCTCCTGGCGGATCATGGCGAGCGAATCGGCGGCGAGCTCGCGCGCGGTGCCGAGCCGCACGAGCGCCGCCCACACGCGCCGGTGCGCGTACGTGACCTTGCCGGCGACCAGCTTCATGCATGCGATATCGGCGTCGTCGTCGAGCGTCGACAGCGCGCGAAAGATCGCCTTCCCCTTGGGGTGCCCCCACCAACTGCCGCGGATCGGGCCGCCGGCGATCGCTTCGCCGATGCTCGGCACCGGACCGTGCGCGGTCGCGAGCACGACGCCGTGACGGCGCACGAAGGCGCGCCAGCTCGTCACCGCGGGATGACGAACAAGAAGTCGCGCGGCGGCACGAAGCGATAGCCATCTTCGGTGACGCGGATGATCTCGGAGCCATCCTCGCCGAGCAGACGGCGAATGCGCATGATGTTGGTGAACAGCGCGGCGTCGTGGCGCAGCGGGTGGTACTCGACGTTCCACACGGCCTGCACGATGTTCTCCTTCGAGAACACTTTGCCGGGCGCCGACGCGAACAAGAACAGCAGGCGCTTGAGCAAGCTGCGGCGGCGCAGGTCGGCGAGCTCCGCGCCGTGCCGCCAGATCACCTCGCGCACGCCGTCGACCGCGAGCGCACGGCCGGCGAGCCGCAGGATCTCGGGGTTCGCATCGGCGACGTCGCTCGGCACGCCTTCCGCATCGATCACGCGGAACGGCCGCTGCGTGGTCAACCCGAGGTCGGTGAGCAGGCGCGCGGCACCTTCGATCGCGGTGGTCGCCATCGTGGCGGCCGAGGGCGCCGACGGATCGGCGACGGCGTCGGTGCCGGAGATCGCGTCGAGCGCGGCGTGCGCGACCAAGCGCTCGACCGGCAAGCCGGCGTGGAGCGCGAGCTCGGAGGCGTCGCGCGCGTACGCGACTGCGGTGGCGGCATCGTCGTCATCGCGGGCGAGCGCCGACAACCCGAGCAGCGCGTGGATGCGCACGCGGACGAGGCCGGCGGCAGCGGCCTCGCGGGCGGCGCGCGTGGCGGCAGCGCGTGCGTTGGCACGATCGCCGCGGGCGAGCTCGAGCCGCGCCACGATCACGAGCGCGCTCGCGAGCTCGATCGTGCGGTGCGCGCGCTCGGCAAGCACGGCGGTATCGCGGGCGAGCTCGAGTGCGACCGCGACATCGCCCGTGGCGAGCGCGACCTCGGCGGCGGCGAGCCTGCGATCGAGCTCGTCGCGCGATTCGGCGCCCGCGTTTTGCGCGAGCTCGACGGCGCCGGCGCGCTGACCGGACAGCGCACGCGCGGTCGCGAGCAGCACCGACACGGTCGCCGACGCAGCCGCGTCGAGCGCCGGTTGGCCGGCGAGCTCCTCGAGCCGCGGCAGCGCGGCTTCGATGCGCAGCTCCATCAGATCGATCGCGGCGGCGACGGCCTGGCCGCGCGCGGACAAGTGGCCGAGCTCGCGCCGCACGCTCGACGCCATCGCGGCACTGGCGAGCTCGGTCGCGAGCGACGGCTGGCCACGCACGATCTCCAGCTCGGCGAGATCGAGCTCCGCGCGCAGCGCACCTAGCTCGTCGCCGCGCTCGCGGCGAGCACGCACCAAGTCGTGGAGCATCGCGGCGGCCGAGGCCGCATCGCCGCGACGACGCGCGACCAACGCCCGTGCGGCGAGCACCTCGTCGGCGACCGCGACCGCATCGAGATCGCGGGCGACGGCATCGGCGGCGTCGAGTGCCGCGGCGGCTTCGACGAGCCTGCCTTCGCGGGCGAGCCCGACCGCGCGACGCGCATCGACGATCGCGGTGAGCTCGCTCGCTTCGAGGCACGCCGGCACGCTCTTGCACGCGCCGTGAGCGCGGGCGAGCGCGGTGCGCATCGCGGCGACGCGGCCGATATATTCATCGACGCGCGCGGCGGCGAGGTGCACGCGCGCGCGGACCAGTGGCTCGGGCGCTGACAGATCGCCGATCGCGGCGAGGTTTTGCGCCGCCGCGTCGGGCTTGCCGGCGAGCAGCTCGAGCTCGGCGAGCACGGCGAGAGCGCGCACGCGGTCGTCGCTGTCGGCCGTTTGCACCTGGCCATTCGCGATCGCCGTCAACGCGCGGCGCGCGTTCGAGACGTCGCCGGATGCGAGCACGAGCTCGGCGTGAACCAGCTGCGAGACCGCGCCCGGCGCCGCGGTCGCGCGCTCGAACGCTTCGGTGTAGCGGCCGCCGCGGATCGCGATCTCGATACGCAGCGCGGCGAGCTCGCGCGCGCGCTCGGGCTCGACGAGCTCGCCGGTGACGAGCGCGACCTGGTTGGTCTCGGCGGCGCTGCCGGGCCCGCGCTTGCGCGGCCGATCGCCGAGCGCGTCGAGCAGCGCTTCGAACTCGCCCGCGCCGCCGCTGCGCGCGGCGAGCTCGCGGTGATCGAGCAACACTTGCGCCGCGCGATCGCGATCGCCGGCGGCGAGCCAGTGCCACACGACCTCGCGCACGCGCGTGATCTGATCCATCGCGCCGAACGCGCCGTCGTCGCCGGCTTGCCACGCGAGTCGCGGACCCGCGGCGATCGCGGCCGTGCTCGCGACCAGCTCGGCGGCGCCCGCCGACAGCCGCTGCTTGGTCTCGAGATCGAGCTGCGCGAGCACGTCGACGCGCACGACCTCGTGCAACACGACGCGGCCGTCGCCGACCTGGTCGACGAGCTGGCGCGCGACCAAGCTGGTCAGCGCGGCTTCGGTGTCGACGCCGGGGGCGAGCGCGGCGACCGCGGCGGGCGCGACCGGCTGGCGCAAGATCGCGAGTGCTTCGAGCGCGGTGCGCGCCGGGATCTCGAGCGCGGCGAGGTCCCAGGCGTTGGCGCCGAACCGCGCACGCGCGTACTCGCGGCGAAGCCCGAGCGGGATCCCGCGCGTGCGGCCGAACGCGCTGTCCCAGCCGTCCGCATCGCCGAACAACTCTTCGAGGTGCGTCCACAGCGCCGACGCGCTGTCGATGTCGAGGCCGAGCAACTCGACCTCGGCGATCGTCGCGCCAACCGCGGCGGCGAGCGGATCGCGGCCGACCACGACGACGCGGCCGAGCGCGGTGGGCCCGAGCACGAGCGGCGAGAGCAGGTTCGTGGCTTCGTCGACGCGGAGGTGCTGGATGTCGTCGATCACGAGCACGCGCGCCTGCGCGGTCAACGTCTGCGCGAGCGATCCCGGCACGCAGCGCAGCGCCCGCTCGGCGCGCGATCGCAGCGCCGACGCGCGATCGCCGGGATGACATTCGATCACGGAGCACGGCGCACCGAGCAGCGGCGCGAGCTCGGCGACCAAGCGGGTCTTGCCCGATCCGAGCGCGCCGTGCAGCGACACCAACGGCACGATCGCGAGATGATCGCGAAGCAACGCGAGCTCTTGCTGCCTTCCGACGAACGGCACTGGGCCGATTGGGGTCATGGGGTTCGTGATCTTTGCCGTTCGTCGCCGCATCCCAACGCCGCTGTCAGCAACAGTTGCGCCACGCCACCTCCCCGCCTATCGATCGATCCGATGTCTCAAGTTAGCGAAATACGGCCCACCGTTGTGGGCTGGATCGCGACCGCGGCACACATTGATACCGCAAGTCCGCTGCTCTCGGCTATCAGCGGGGCCTCAGCTCCCGGGTCTGGGTAGTCCAGCCGTCAGCGAGTGCCAGTCAGGCGACCGATCGGGAACACGCCCCCATCAATGCTCGTACCATGCGCCTGATGAACGAACGGGCAGGGCTGGGGCCAGAGAGCGATCGCGACCTCGCGACCAGCGACAAACCGACGAACGCCAACGTCGATCCGAGTGTCGCCGCGGCGGCCACCACGCGCGATCCGCGTGCGGTCGCCAGCATGATCCGGCAGCAGCCGGCGCTGAAGAACGCGGTGTTCGCGATGCTCCAACAAAGCGTCGGCAACCACTTCGTTCGGAGCGTCGTCGAGATCCTCGAATCGGGCACGGATACTGGAGCGCCGGCGTCGGGCGCGATGCGGGTCACAGCCGACCTGCTCAACGTCCGCAACGCACCCGCGAAGCGCGATCACAACGTCGTCGGAACGCTGCAGCGCCACGAGCTCGTTCAAGCATCGTCGCGCGAAGGCGACTGGCTGAAGCTCGACTACAAGGGCAAACCCGCTTACGCGTTTGGCGACTTCTTGACGCCGGCAAAAGCTGATCATGTCGAGTCGAAACAGCCGGTGACCGGCTCGCCGACGCCGCCAGCTCCAACGCTGGCGCCACCGGCGCACGCCTCGGCCGACACGTCGGTCGCGCCGACGATACCTGCGCCCGCTGCGCCGGTCGCAGCCCCGACGAAGGCACCGGCCGCTGCCGACAACTCGGTCGCGCCCACCACGCCCGCCCCTGCCGGCGAACATCACGAGGCCACGCCCGCCACCCACGTCGACGCGGCACCGCCGAAACACGCGGAGACCGAGACCAAGGCGCCGTCGTATCTCGCCAGCTATCACCACCTCGAAGGCGGCGGCGCGCTCGACGTCGACACGACGACGGACGAAGAAGCGAAGGTTCTCAACCACGTTCGCGACGACGATCGCAAACTCGAGCCGGTCTACCTCAAACAGCTGCAAAACAAGCTGGCGGTCGCGAACAAGAGCGGCGCGTTCAACACCGAGACCTTGCGTGCGCTGCGCAAGCACTATCAGGGACAGAACGTCGACGCCGAGACGATCCTCAAAGGCGACATCCTCACCGCGATCTTGCCGGGCACGCCGATCGTCCAGATCCAGTCGATCTTGGGTACGCACGCGCAGCGTGACACGTCGATCACGCCGCACACCGAGCGCAAAGCCGATGCGATGGCGCGCGTCGCCGGCTACGCCGACTACCTCGAGATGCAAGGCCAGTTCACCGACATCATGCTGCTCGATCACAAGCTCGGCCGAGGCATGCCGCATCTCGCGCAGCGCGTCGCATTGGCCGACGCGTTCTTGCGGCAACGGCATCCTCTCGACGATCAAAACAAGACGTGGAAGCAAGTCGCGCGCAACAAGATCGGTTGGGACTACACCGGCCAAGGCGCGTACGGCGCGACCGCGAACGAGATCGGCGAGAAAGGCATCCTCAACGGCCACGCGGTCGGCCCGCACATGCACTCGGCCGGTCTCGCGCTCGACATCGATGTCGCCCACAACCCGTACGTGTTCACGGGCGGCGACATGGCGAAGGGAAGCACCGGCGTCGATCCGGTCATGACAAAACACCTCGAGCGCGCGGCGAAGATGTACGGCGGCGAGGCGGTCACGCCCGAGACGCTCATGGCGTGGACGAGGCGGTGGTCTAGCGAAGAGCTCTTCGCTCGAGTCGACGCGGCGTCTAAGTCGTTGAGCAAGTATCTCGACCTCGCCACGAAAGACGACGCGACGATCACCGCCGCGCTCAAAGAGCACGGCTTGCCAGCCGACAACGACAGCCGCGACAGCGTCCGTCGCTTCCGCGACTTCTTCAAGATGTCGAGCATGGGTCGCGACCAAGCCGACGGCTTGACGAACCACAGCATGGATATGGTCGTCGCCTTGCGCGATGTTGCCGGGCTTGCCTGGGGCGGTGCGGAGATGAGCGAGCGCCAGAACGGCGACTTTATGCACTTCGATCTTCGCAACGAGAAGATCGGCGCCGAGGTCCATCAGTTCTCGCTGCACAACCAAGACAACACCGACGATCCGAAGCTCGCAGACCCGCCGGCCAAGAAGAAGGCGTAGTAGCTTCGCATTGCGATGAAGCTCGTCACCTTCACCCTCTTGGTCGGTGTAGCCGCGTGCGCGCGCGCCCGCGACAACAACAACGCGCCGAACGGCTCGGCGGCATCGACAGTACCCGCAGCGCCGACGCCCGCGCCTGCAGGTGCTCCGGCTGGGGTCGATGCCGATACCCGAGCGCGCACGCTCTTGCAGCAGCAGATCAACCTGGCGCTCGCCGGCAAACACGACGACCTCGTCGCCACGTTCTCGAAAGACGCGATCGTGCTCGCGGGCGATGACAACGTATCGACCGCGGATCAGGTCAACAACTTCGCGATCGGCGGCGGTGGTGCCGACGGCGCCAGCATCGACAAGGCATCGATCGCGAAGCTCGTCGCGCGCGGCACGAAAGACGCCGTGTGGTTCTATGCCGAGGTTTCGACGCACTCGACGGGGCCCGGCGGCGGACCTGGCATCGGATCGACGCGCGTCGTCGAGCTGCTCACGGCGGCGTCGAGCTGGCACGTGGCCGCGGCGTCGTTCGATTCGCCGGACGAGCTCACACCGGCGGGCATGAACACCGAGATCGCGGGCGCGACGGGCGCTCCGGCGCTCGCACAAACGCTGGCGACACCGAGCAAGCTCGGCGCGCAGCTCGCATCCGACGCGGTCGCGATCGGGCCGACGAGCGACCAAGTCGCGACCTCGGACGCGGCGAAGGCGCTCGCGAGCTGGAAGCTCGAGCCGATCACACTGTTCAAGAACGCGCGCGAGGTGAAGGGCAGCGGCTGGGCGTTCGCGCAAGCGAGCTTCGACCGTCCGCACCCCGGACGCCCGACGCTGACCGATCGCGGGCTCGTGCAACTGTTCGCGGTGCCGAAGCCGGACGGCTCGTGGAGCATCGTGCTCGTGCAGTACCGCCGGCAGTAGTCACCGCGCCAAGCTCAGCAGCTGGGCGAGCGATGCATCCCAATCGGCAACGTCGTCGCGCTTCTGGCGGAGCAGCCGCTCGACCGCCGGATAGGCGGCGACCGCCTCGTCGACCGCACGATCGCGGCCGGCCTGATACGCGCCGAGCGTGATCAGATCGCGGTGCTCTTCGTAGGTCGCGAGCCGCGCCCGCACGATCGCGGCGGCGTCGGCATGGCGCGCGTCGACGACTTTGGGCATGAGTCGCGACACGCTCGCGACCACGTCGATCGGCGGGAAGTGCGCGCGCTGCGCGAGCCGGCGGTCGAGCACGATGTGGCCATCGACGAGGCCGCGCACTTCGTCGGCAATGGGCTCGTCGAGGTCGTTGCCCGCGACGAGCACGGTGTAGATCGCGGTGATCGCGCCGGCATTCGTCGCGCCCGCACGTTCGACGAGCCTGGGCAACAGCGCGAACACGCTCGGCGGATAGCCGTGGCGCGCCGGTGGCTCGCCGGCCGACAAGCCGACCTCGCGCTGCGCGCGGGCGACACGGGTGAGCGAATCGACGAGCAACAGCACGTTCGCGCCGCGGCGCTCGCGAAACCACTCGGCGATCGCGGTCGCGACGTGGACGGCGCGCAGGCGCACGAGCGGCGGCGCGTCGCTCGTCGCCGAGACCACGACGGTCTTGCCGCGCGCCGGCGCGAGCTCGTCGCCGAGCAACTCGGCGAGCTCGCGGCCGCGCTCGCCGACCTGGCACACGACGATCGCGTCCGCGGTCGTGCCGCGCGCGATCTGGCCGAGCAACGTCGACTTGCCGACGCCTGCCGCCGCGAACAAGCCGATGCGCTGGCCGCGCCCGAGCGACAGCATCGAATCGATCGCACGCACGCCGGTCGCGAGCGCGGCGACGATCGGTGGTCGTGCCAGCGGGCTCGGCGCGGCACGATCGACGAGCCAGCGCTCGCCGGTCGGCGGCGGACCACCATCGAGCGGTGCACCGAGCCCGTCGAGCACGCGGCCGAGCAAGCCATCGCCGCAGCGGATCGCGAACGGCTCGCCGGTGCGCCAGACCTCGGTCGCCGGCGCGAGGCCTGCGAGCTCGCCGAGCGGCAACAGCAGCGCTTGCTCGCCGCGAAAGCCGACGACCTCCGCCGATAGCGGCGCCGCACCGCGCCGATCGATCCGCACGAGCTCGCCGAGCGCAACGCCCGGCACCGTCGCGCGCACGACGAGCCCGATGACGTCTTCGACGTGGCCGGCCGCGAGCTCGCTCCCCGACGACGCGATCACGTCGTGCGTGTCGGTCGAGACGTCGCTGCGCGTCGCCACGCGCGCGCCTTTCACGAGCTGATTGCCGAGCTCGCGGGCATCGTCGCGCAACTTCGCGGCGTCGCCTTCCGCGCGCGCGACCACGCGATCGGCTTCGACACGTGCGTCGAACAAGATACTCGCGGCGAGCGCCTTGACGTCGTCGTGGATCTGCTTGGCCTCGTCTTTCGCCTTCGCGACGAGCTCGTGCGCGAGCAGCCGCGCTTCGTGCTCGTCACCATCGATCACCCGGCCCGAAGCCATGCGATCACGGTATCACGCCACGAGCGCGGCCCAGCTCGGCGCCGGTTTGCGCGCGTACGCGACGAGCGCGGCCAAGATCTGTTCGCCGAGCGGCTTGGCGAGCCGCAGCGCGAGCGCGACACGAGCGAGCGGCGGCACGTGCGCGGCGACGGTGCGCGCGCCGATGATCGCGCGGGCGTCGAACGACGACGCCGCCAGCCCGGCGCAGCGCTCGAGTGCTTGACGCTGCGTGCCGAGCGCACCCTTGCGCGGCGGCTCGGCGACGCGACGTTTCGCCGCTTCGAACGCCGGGCCCAGTGCCGCGTCGCCGACGGCGATCGCGAGCTGATCGATGCCGAGCTCGGCGAGCCACGCGAGCGCCGCGTCGGCTGCGACCGTCGCGAGATCGGCCGGCGCGCGCGGCGGGCCCGGCGTCGTCGGCTCGAGCGCGACGAACCCGGCGGTGACCCAGCGCGCGAGCCAGACGTCGACGCCGCGGACGCGCGCGATTTCGGCGGGTCCCGGGCCATCATCGCCGGGCTGCACTCCGCTCCTCCCGCCCGGCAGCGGGCGCGGGGCGCTGTCGAACGTGCGCGGCAACCCGCTCGCCGGATCGCCCGAGCCACCGGCGAGCACGACGCGCGCTCGCTCCGGCAGCTCCGCGAGCGCCGCTTCGATCCAGCTCGCATGCACGCCGCGCAAGCCGGCGACGACCGGCACGCGCACGCGCGCGCTCCACTCGGCGCGCCGGCGACGCGATTCATTCGCGGGCAACGCCGCGAGCCTGGCCGCGTGCGCGCGCACATCGTCGCCGATCGCGCCGCCGAGCCGCGCCAGCACGCGATCACGGTCGGCACCGAGCCGATGCGCGGCCACTGCGAGCGCCGCGCCGATCAGATTTCGCTCACTTGATGTCGAACTTACCGGTCTCGGCGAGCCGGCGCTTGCGCGTCGGCCGCAGCTTGTAGCGCAGCAACTTGCCGCCGGGTCCGCGGGGCAGCGCGTCGACGAACTCGATCCAGCGCGGATACTTGTACGGCGCGAGTGTCGCCTTGACGTACTCGCGCAGCTCGGCCTCGAGCTTGGGGCCGGCTTCAGCGCCGACGTTGGTCACGACGAACGCGAGCGGCTTGGTCAGCCCTTCGTCATCCGACGCGCCGATCACCGCGGCTTCCCACACCGCGTCGTGCGCGACCAACGCGCGCTCGACCTCGAGCGGCGAGACCCACTTGCCGCCGACCTTGAACAGATCGTCGACGCGGCCGCAGTGGTGATAGAAGCCCTCGCGATCGATCATGAAGCGATCGCGCGTGGTGAACCAGCCATCGGGCCGGATGACCGATGCGTTGTCTTGACCGCCCCAGTAGCCGTTGAACAACGAGCCGCATTGCAGCTCGAGCGTGCCGATCTCGTCGACGCCGACCGGATCGTCTTCGTCGTCGACCAGCCGGACCTGCACGCCGGCGAGCGGCTTGCCGCACACGCCCGGCCGCGCGCCGCGGTCATCGCTGCGCCCGGCGAGCGCGAACTGGAAGATCTCGGTGAGCCCGTAACCGACGACGACCTCGGTGCCGAGCACGCCGCGAATGCGCGGGATCAATTGCTCGGGCATGCCCTCGGCGCCGGCGACCGCACAGCGCAGCGCAGCGAGCGGCTTGGCGAGCTGCTTGGATTCGGCGTCGTGGGCGAGCTGCGCGTAGACCGACGGCGTCGCGAACAGCACGGTCGGCTTGAACGTGTCGAGCGCATCGAAGATCGGCTGGCTGTGCGGCTGCGCCGGAAACAGCAGCGACTCGGCGTGCACGGTCAGCGGCAGCATCAAGCCCGCGCCGAGCCCGTAGGCCGTCGAGAGCCGCGCAATCGAGAGCACGCGATCGGTCGCGGCGAGCGAGAGCAGCTGCTTGGCGAACGAATCGCGCGCGGCCTCGATCGTGCGCTGCGTGTGCGGCACCGCCGACAGCTCGCCCGGCGAGCCGGCCGAATACAACAGCACCGCGACATCGTTCTCGCCGCTCGGCGCCGCCGGCTGCGCTTGCGTCGATGCGACGAGCTTCGCGAAATCGTGCGAGCCCTCGAGCTTGGCGTCGACGCAGATCACGTCGCGCAGATCCGGCGTCTCGTTGCGGATCGCGTCGAGCCGCACCTCGTGATTCTGATCGGTGATCGCGATCACCGCGCCGGCGTGCTGGACGTAGTCGTGAATGTCGTCGCTGGTCGCGAGCTCGTTGACCGGCACCGCGACCGCGCCGGCGTGGATCGTCGCGAGGATCGCGGTCGCAGCTTCGAGCGTGTCGCGCATGAACACGAGCACGCGCTCGCCGCGCGACAGCCGCAGCCCGCGCAGCGCCGCCGACAGCCGGCCGATCTGATCGGCGAGCTGATCGTACGTCCACGCGCGATCGCCTTCGCGCAGCGCGATCCGCGGCCCTGCACCATTCGCCAGCGCGCCGTCGAGCAGCCACGACGCCAGGTTCCCGCTCATTCCCATCTGCCGGCTAATCGTACTGCCAGTCGCGCCGGCCAACAAAAAGAAGACGTAGATTCATCACATGCGCATCGTCGGCGGCAGCCTCGGCGGCAGGGTGCTCCGTGCACCTACGGGCGCCGCGACGCGCCCGACCTCCGAGAAGGTCCGCGAGGCGATGTTCGCGATCCTCGGCTCGGTCGAGGGCATGTACGTGCTCGATCTATTCGCCGGCTCCGGGGCCGTCGGCATCGAGGCGATCTCGCGCGGCGCGGCGCACGCCGTCCTGAACGATTCGGCCAAGCCCGCGCAGCTCGCGATCCGGGCGAACGTCGACACGCTCGGCGTCGCGGACCGCACGGCGGTGCTCGCGACCGATTCGCTCCGGCTCGTCCGCAACCCGCCGGTCGTCGCCGCCTACGGCTTGGTGTTCGTCGATCCGCCGTACGCGTCGGATCTCGCGGTGCGCGCGGTGTGCGCGATCTCCCTCGGAAATCTCGCCGCCGATGCGACGGTCGTCATCGAGCACGATCTCCGGCACGCGCCTCCCGAGCAGCTCGGATCTCTGCTACGAACTGATCATCGCCGCTACGGCGACACGCAGCTCTCGTTCTACAAGGCGCCGCCATGAGCCAATCTAGCTCGGTCGCTGTGTACCCGGGCACGTTCGATCCGATCACGAACGGGCACCTCGACATTCTCGGGCGCGCGCTGCGGCTGTTCGACCGCGTGATCGTCACGATCGCGGTCAACCAGCGCAAGCAGCCGCTGTTCACGGTCGACGAGCGCATCCGCTTCATCCACGACGCGATGCCGGAGGCCGGCGAGCGGCTCCAGTTCGAGCAATTCGACGGGCTCATCGTCGACTTCTGCCGCCGCCACAACGCGACCGTGCTGGTGCGTGGCCTGCGCGCCCTCGCCGACTTCGAGTACGAGTTTCAGTTCGCGCACATGAACCGGCGGCTCGCGCCGAACGTCGACACCGTGTTCTTCATGACCGACGAGCGCAACCACTACGTGTCGAGCTCGTTGGTCAAAGAAGTCGCCAGCCTCGGCGGCGATGTCACCGGGTTGGTTCCGGCGCCCGTCGTCGCCGCGCTCGCCGACAAGTACAGAGGTAAATGATGACGCTCAAGCTCGCCTCGCGCTTAGACCCGATCAAGCCGTCGATCACGCTCGCCGTCACCGCAAAGGCGGCGCGGCTCAAGGCCGAAGGTATCGACGTGATCAGCTTCGGCGCCGGCGAGCCCGACTTCGACACGCCCAAGCACATCAAGGACGCGGCCGTCGCGGCCTTGGACAAGGGCGTCGGCAAGTACACCGACGTCGCCGGCGTGTTGCCGCTGCGCAAAGCGATCGCGGCCGAGATGTCGCGCGTGCACAAAGCGGCGTTCGATCCGGCCAACGTGCTGGTGTCGACCGGCGCGAAGCACTCGCTCTACAACGTGTTCATGGCCCTGATCGATCCCGGCGACGAAGTCCTGGTCCCCGCGCCGTACTGGGTCAGCTACCCCGACATGGTCATGCTCGCCGGCGGCACGCCGGTCATGCTGCCGACCAAGGCGAGCGACGACTTCGCGGTGACGGCCGCGCAAGTCGCCGCCGCGTACACCACAAAAACGCGCGCGATCGTGCTCAACAATCCGAGCAACCCGACCGGCGCGGTCTACACGCGCGCGCAGATCGAAGCGCTCGCCGAGGTCGTCGTCGCGAAGGATCTGCTCGTGATCTCCGACGACATCTATCGCTCGCTCGTCTACGGCGGTGCCGAGTACGTCTCGATCGCCGCGATCTCGCAGGCGCTCGCGGATCGCACGATCCTCGTCGACGGCGTGTCGAAAACCTACGCGATGACCGGCTGGCGCATCGGCTACACCACGGTCACCGCCGCGCTCGCGCCGCTGGTCAAGGCGATGAACAAGATCCAAGGCCAGTCGACGTCGAACCCGTCGCACATCTCGCAGATCGCGACGCTCGCGGCGCTGACCGGACCGCAAGATTGTGTCGAGACGATGCGCAAGGCATTCGACGAGCGCCGGCTCGCGATGGTGAAGCTGCTGCGCGCGATCCCGAACGTCGCGTGCCGCGAGCCCAAGGGCGCGTTCTACGCATTCCCGGATTTCGGCGCGTACGTCGGCAAGACGACGCCGCACGGCAACGTGATCGCGAACGACGTCGAGCTGTGCGACTGGCTGCTCGATGCCGGCAAGGTCGCCGTCGTGCCCGGCTCGGGCTTCGGCGCGCCCGGCTACGTGAGGCTTTCGTACGCGTGCTCGATGGCGAACATCGAGTCCGGCGTCGCCCGCATCGCGAGCACGCTGGCGACGCTGAAATAGCGTCCCCGAGTTTACGGCCGCTACTCTAGTGGCCACCTGCGTGACAACCGCGCGAGAGCACGACGTCCGTGATGGCACATCGCATGCTCTCACCGTCGATCAGCCATGTTCGAAGAAGTCTCGACCGAATCGCTAAGCAATGTGTCCGGAGGCATGAATCATCGCGTGATGCAGCTCGCGCTGATGAACATGCAGACGGCGATGATGCAAACGCTCACGACCGCCAATAGCAACGCGTCGAACAACGCGCAGCTCGTGCAGACGATGCTGAGCCTGATGAGCGGTAACGGCGCAGCACCGTCGCAGTATGCGATGCCTTATGGCGGGATGCCGTACGGCTATGCAGCACCGCCGATGGGCTATCCGTACGCGGCGTACGGCCAGCCGCCGATGCAGGCGCCCGTCATGCCGGTGTAGCGCCACACTGGTTTCGTGCGCCGCGCGCCACTCGTCGTGGTGGTCGTGTTGGACGCGGCATGGCGTTCGGCGATACGCCCGATGCCGGTGCGCAGCTGTGGATCGGCGCGTCGTCGCAGGGCGGCGGCGACGGGCTAATCGCGTCGATCTGGCGACGTGGGCGATCGCGCGCGACGGCTCGAACAACAACTTGAACGGCCTCGCGTGGGATCCGACCGGCGCGTTCGATGCGACCGGCACGCCGGCGATGTATTTCGTCGATCAGAGCTTTCTCTATCGCCGCGACGGCTCGGGCACCGCGACGTCGCTCGTCGCACAAAACGACACGATGGATTGGCTCGTGGTGTCGGCGACCGTGATCTTCGTCGAGAACAATCTGACGACCGACGAGATCGATACGGTCGGCAGCGGTACGCACGCGCTCGCCACGCTCGCGACCAGCAGCGCGTTTCACGTCGTCGAAGAAGGCCCGTTGTCGGCGACGAGCGTGATCGCGATCGCAAACACCAGCTACGCCGGCTCCGCTGCCTCGCCGATCGCGAGCTCGACCGATCCGAATTGGGTGTGGCCATCGGCGAGCGCGCCGCAGCCGCCGCATCCGCTGGCCGGCGGCTACGTGGTGCTCGAATCCAATCGCGTGCTCGATCGCGACGAGCTCGTCTACATCGCGCCTGGCCAATAACTTACAGTCGCGGCCATGTCCCGCGAGTTTGCGTTTCCCGGCACGCGCCCGAAGTTCGCACCCGACCGCGTCGTCGACATCGTGCACATCGCGCTGGTGCTCGAGGTCGATCCCGCCGCACGCTCGGTCGAGGGCACCGCGACGCTGCGCGCGACCGCGCTCGGTTCGACGCGCGCCGTCGAGCTCGATGCCGTCGAGCTCGAGATCGCGAGCGTCACCGCGAACGGCAAGCCGGCCGCGTTCCGCCACGACGGCAAGAAGCTGCGCGTCGAGCTCGCGACCGAGCTCGTGCCCGGCAACGAGCTCGTGCTCGTGATCGAATACTCGGGCACGCCGCGCCGCGGCCTCTACTTCGTCGGTCCCGACGACGGCTATCCGCACAAGCCGACGCAGGTGTGGACGCAGGGCCAAGACGAAGATTCGCGTTACTGGTTCCCGTGCTTCGACTCGCCGAACGAAAAGGCCACGAGCGAGGTCACCGTCACGGTCCCCGCGAGCATGTTCGCGGTTTCGAACGGCACGCTGGTCGCCGATCGCGCGAACGGCGGCAAGCGCACGCTGCACTGGCGACTCGACGTGCCGCACAGCTGCTACCTCGTCACGCTATGCGTCGGCGATTTCGCGTCGATCGAATCGAAGTGGCGCGATACGCCGGTCGTCTATTACGTCGAGCGCGGCCGCGAAGCGGATGCCGAGCGCACGCTCGCGCGCACGCCCGAGATGCTCGAGCTGTTCGGCAAGCTGTTCGGCGTGGCCTACCCGTACCCGCGCTACGCGCAGGTGTTCGTCGCCGACTTCATCTTCGGCGGAATGGAAAACACCAGCGCGACCACGCTCACCGACACCGTGCTGCTCGACGAGCGCGCGGCGATCGACCACGACGTCGATTCGCTCGTCGCGCACGAGCTCGCGCACCAGTGGTTCGGCGATCTCGTCACCTGTCGCGATTGGGGCGAAGGCTGGCTCAACGAGGGCTTCGCGACGTACTCGGAGTACTTGTGGCGCGAGCATCACGAAGGCCGCGACGCCGCCGACCTCGAGCTCGAAGACTGGGGCGACGAATATTTCGGCGAGGACTCGCATCGCTATCGCCGCACGATCGCGACGAAGCTCTACGACGAGCCGATCGACGTATTCGATCGCCACCTCTATGAAAAAGGTGGTCGCGTGCTGCACATCCTGCGCGACGTGCTCGGCGACGCGGCGTACTGGCGCGCGATCGCGCACTACCTCACCAAGCACCGGCACGGCGTCGTCGAGTCGCGCGACCTCGCGCGCGCGATCGAAGAAGCGACCGGCAAGAGCGTCGATTGGTTCATCAGCCAGTGGGTGATCGACGGCGCCGGCCATCCCGAGCTCGACATCGAGCTGGCGTGGCACGCCGACGACCAGCTCGCGGTCGTCACGGTCGAGCAGAAGCAACAGGTCGACGCGCATACGCCGGTGTTCCGCGTGCCGACGCGCGTGCGCTTCCGCGTCGGTGACCCGAACGGCAAAGATGTCGACGTGCCGATCGAGCTGACCGACAAGCTGCACGTGTTCCGGATCCCGCTATCGGCCGAGCCGACGCAGATGATCTTCGATCCCGGCCGCATCGTGCTCGCCGCCCGCGACGATCACAAACCCGAGCCGATGTGGATCGCCGAGCTGGCCGGCGCGACGCTCGCCACCGATCGCTCGGCCGCCGCGAAGTCCCTCGGCAAGCGCGCCGGCGGCGCCGCCGAACGTGCCCTCGCCGACTCGCTCGAGCGCGACAAGTCTTGGGCGGTACGCGGCGCGGCCGCCGCGGCGCTCGGCCAGATCCGCAGCGACAGTGCGCGCGATCGCCTGATCAAGCGGCTGCGCGGCGAGGTGCATCCGCGCGCACGCCGCGCGATCGCACGCGCGCTCGGCGACTTCGTGCACGACGCGCAGGCCGGCGCCGCGCTCGCCGCCATCGTCGACAAAGGCGACCCGAGCTACTTCGTCGAGGCCGAAGCGTGCCTGGCGCTCGGCAAGACGCGTCACCCGCGTGCCGGCGAGCTGCTGCGCAAGGCGGCGATGCGCGAGTCGTTCACCGACGTGATCCGGCAGCACGCGTATCGCGGGCTCGCCGAAGCGCGCGATGACAGCGCGCTGGGCCTGCTCGCCGACGGCGTCAAGTGGGGGCACCCCACGCAAGGTCGCCGGGCCGCCGCCGGCGCGCTCGCCCAGCTCATGCGCGGCCGCCGCGATCGCGAGGCGCGCGACGTGCGCGAGCGGCTCGAGCTCTTGCTCGCCGACAAAGATTTTCGCGTGCAGGCCGCGGCGATCGAAGCACTCGGCGTGGTCGGCGATCCGGCATCGATCGGCGCGCTGCGCAAGATGATCGATCGCGAGCTCGACGGCCGGCTGCGCCGCCGTGGCAAGGAGATCGCGCGCGACCTCGAGACCGGCGCGCCGCTCGCCGAAGACGTGCGCCGGCTGCGCGACGAGATCGGCGAGCTGCGAGCGCTGACGACGAGCCTGCGCGAGCGTATCGAGACGGTGGAGGTCAAAGACGCGCCGAAGGCCGACAAAAAGAAATCGAAGAAGAAGAAGCGCAGGTAGCTGGCGACAACGGTTGTGGTCAGCGCGCCTGTCGGCCCGCGACGAGCAATCGCGTAGTTGTCGCAGCGATCGCATCCGGCGGGTTACGCGATGGCGCTGGCACCAGCGCTGCACACGTCGTCGACATGTCCAATCTGTCGATCGCGGATCTCGCGACCATCACCGGCGGCGCGCCGACCGCGAAACCCGCCGCGCCCGCAGCGCCGACCTTCACCGACTTCGAGAACAGCCTGCACAGCTCGATGCAGAGCGACTACAAGGCGCTCGTCTGCCAGGCGGCCGGCTTCGAGGGCGGACCGAAGCTCGCGTCGGAGATGTACGGCGCGAACGCGACCGATCTCGACAAGCAGCGCGCGACAAAAATGGTCACCGACTACTGCAACGGCGGCACGCAGCTGCCCGCGCAGGCGCCGAAGTTCCCGTTCTAATCGGCGACCAGCTCGGCGACCAGTTTCGCGATCGTCTCGCGCGCACGCGGCAGCTCGTCGGCGCGCAACGTGACGCCGCCGACGACCGCGTGACCGCCGCCGCCGTAGCGCGCGCACAGCGCACCGACGTCGATCCGCGTGCGCCGCGACGCCGTCGTCCACGGGTTGAGCCCGACCGTGATCTTGATGCTGGTCTGCGTGCGCGTCGCGTCGACGGTGTAGAGCGCGCCGGGAAATAGCAGGTAACCGAGAAAGCCCGGGTTACGCGCGCCGACGTCGTCCATGCGATCGAACACGATCACGTCGCCATGCCATTTGCCGAGCGTGCGCACGATCTCGAGCTCGAGCTCGCGAGCGTGCTCGATCGACGCGAGGTCGCTCGCGAGCTCCGGCCGCGCGGCGATCTCGGCGAGCGAGGCGTTGGACAGCCACTCGACGTATTGCGCGGTCTCGGCGGGCGAGCGGCCATGCGCGAGCCACGCGGCGAGGCGCTGCGCCGGCAGGTCGAGCGCGACCGCGTCGGCGGCGGACGAGAATCGCGCGGCGTCGATCTTGTCGGCCCATACGACGGCGTCGGCGAGGTATGGCGGCGGTTGCCAATCCCAGCCGGCGGCGAGCTGGCGCGCGATGAGCCCGGCGCACGACGGCGCGCTCGGATCGAAGAACCACGTCGGCGCGTGCGCGCGATCGAACACATCGCGGAGCGCGGGCGGCTGGAACGCCGTCGGATGATGATCGAACCACCAGCGCATTTTCGGATCGGCGCAAAATCGAAAGTCGACGCACGCGTGATCGTCCGCATCGAGCGGCACGCCCTCGAACGGATTGCCGTCGCGATGGATCATGCCGACCGGCACGACGGCGACATCGCGATCGATGACGTCGCGATAGAACGCCGCGAACAGCGCCGCCGAGGTCGTGCCGTCGAAGCACGCGTCGTGGAAGAAGATCTTTAGACTGCGCATCGCCTTCGGCGCTGCTGCGCGCCTGGCAGGCGCCAGGCTTTGCTCGAGACCCGCGCCAGGCGCCGATGATACCCGAGATCGCACTCGTCGCCGTGGCATGTCGGCGGAGGTGTTACAACCTCCAGATGCGACATCAACTGTCGTGGCTTCTCACCGGCCACCTCATCGGGATCTTGCTGTGGGTCGGCGGGTTGATGACCGTGTATTGGGTCCAACGCGTCGAGTCGCACGCGCCGCGCGACGCGAGGGATCAGCTCACCGCGATGCAGCGCTCGCTCGCGTTGATGATGGACATCGCCGCGGCGCTCGCGATCGGCACCGGCATCGCGATGATCGTGAGCCCGGAAAACATGCTGGCGCTTCCGCACATGGGCTGGCTGCATACCAAGCTCGCGCTGGTCGTTCTCGGCGTTTTGCCGGTGCACGGCATGATCCGCGCGCGCGTGAAGAAGTTCAGCCGCGGCGAGAACCCGGCCGTGCCGCAGTGGCAATGGAGCATGTTGCTCGCCGCCGTCGTCGCGATCGTGATCCTCGTTGTCATGCAGCCGTTCTAAGCTCGGGCGTGCGTACGATCCTGCACGTCGACCTCGACGCGTTCTACGCGGCGGTCGAGCAGCGGGACGATCCGAAGCTGCGCGGCAAGCCGGTGCTCGTCGGCGGCTCGGTCAAGCGCGGCGTGGTCGCATCGTGCTCCTACGAAGCGCGCACGTTCGGCATCAAGAGCGCGATGCCGATGGCGGAGGCGATGCGGCGCTGCCCGCACGCGATCGTGGTCGCGCATCGCATGGATCGTTACGTCGCCGCGTCGGAGACGTTCTTCGCGATCCTCGGCGAGTACTCGCCCGACGTCGAAGGGCTCTCGCTCGACGAAGCGTTTCTCGATCTCACCGGCAGCGAGCGCTTGCTCGGCGAACCGCGCGGCGTCGCCGAGACGATCAAGCGCCGCGTGCGCAGCGAGCTCGAGCTGGTCGCATCGGTCGGCATCGCGCCGATCAAGTTTGCCGCGAAGATCGCGTCCGACATCGACAAGCCCGATGGCCTGCGCGTGCTCGCGCCCGACGAGCTCCTCGCGTTCTTGCACGCGCTGCCGGTCACGCGGTTGTGGGGCGTCGGCGAAGCGACGCGTGAAGCGCTCGCGAGCCTCGGGCTCACCACGATCGGTAGTGTCGCGCGCTACCCGGAAGCCGCGCTGGTCGGCAAGCTCGGGCCATCGACCGGCCATCACCTCGCGGCGCTCGCGCGCGGCGAGGATCCGCGTCCGGTCGTCAGCGAGCGCGAAGCCGTCACGATCGGCCACCAGGAGACGTTCGAGCACGATCTCGACGACAAGGGCGAGCTCGCGGTGATCTTGCTCGGCCAAGCCGATCGCGTCGCGGCTCGGCTGCGCGCCGCCGAGCTGCGCGCGCGTGCGGTCGTGCTGATCGTCAAGTACGACGACTTCCGGTCGATCACGCGGCGCACCACGCTCGAGTCGGCGACCAGCGACGGCGGCGTGATCGCGCGCACCGCGATCGAGCTGCTTGCCAAGGTCGCGATCGAGCCTCGCCGCGGCGGCCGCGCCCGGTTGTGCGGCGTGTCGGCGCAAGAGCTCGAGCCCCGCGACGCCCCGCGCCAGCTCGGCTTCGACGAAGCCTCGCGCGCTCGCGGCGAACGGCTCGGCCAGACGCTCGACGACGTGACGGCAAAGTTTGGCCGCGCCGGCCTGCGCCGAGCGGTACATCTCGGTAATCACCCGCCGGCGGCGGCCGGCGGAACGGGGAACGACAGCGACGAATGATTTTGCGTCCCAAGCCGGGCCGGTTGCGTGTCATAGGCGGAGAGGCACTCATGGTCCGCTGGCTCGTTATCTTGGTCGCGCTCGCACTGGCGCGTGTCGCGTATGCCGACGACTCGGTCGCGACGTATGCGATCGTGGTCGGCTCGAACACCGGCGGCCCCGGCCAGATCGATCTGCACTTCGCCGAAGACGACGCGCGCAAGGTCGCCGCAGTGCTGGTCGAGCTCGGCGGCTACACGGCCGCGCAAGTCGACGTGATCGAGCACCCGACGCCCGACGAGCTGCGCGCGCACCTCGCCTCGCTCGAAGCCAAAGTCGAAGTCGATGCCGCTGCCGGTCGCCAGGCGCGCGTGTTTTTCTATTACAGCGGCCACGCGCGGGCGCAGGCGATCGATCTCGGCTCGTCCGAGCTGCCGCTGACCGAGCTGCGCGAGCGGTTGTTCAAGGTTCCGGCGACGCTCACCGTCGTCGTGCTCGACGCGTGTCAGAGCGGCGCATTCACGCGCGTCAAAGGCGCGGCGCCCGCCGCCGACTTTTCGTACAGCTCGCGCCAGCACCTCGACGCCGCCGGTGTCGCGATCTTGGCATCGTCGAGCGGCAGCGAGCTGTCGCAAGAGAGCGAAGAGCTCCGCGGCTCGTACTTCACGCACAACTTGCTCGTCGCGTTGCGCGGCGCCGGCGATGCGAACAACGACGGCGAGGTCTCGATCGATGAGGCCTATCGCTATGCGTATCACCAGACGCTGCTCGCGACCGCCGAGACCGCGGTCGGCGGCCAGCACGTCACGTTCGAAGCCGATCTCAAAGGCCACGGCGAGGTCGCGCTGAGCTTTCCGCGCGCCGCATCGGCGGCGATCGTGTTGCCGCCGGCGATGCACGGCAAGACGCTCGTCTCCGCGCGCCAGAGCAAGACCGTCGTCGCCGAGATCTACAAGGCGAGCGGCACCGCGCTGCGCGTCGCGGTCGCGCCAGGCGAATACGACGTGCTCGTCCGCGACGGCGATCAGCTCGAGCGCTGCGATGTCGTCGCGCCGGGGATGGTCGATCTCGGCAGCTGCCGGCGCGAAGCCGTCGTCGAGAGCCGCCACAAAGGCGGCGGTTGGCTGCACCCGTATCGCTTCGAGGTGTTCGGTGCGCTCGGCGGCGAGCGCGCCGACGGCTACACGCGCACGCTATCGAACTTCGGCTACACCCAGCAGGGTCTCGGCTTCGCCGAGGAGCTCGGTGCACGTGCGCTGCGCCGGATCGCCGACCACGGCTGGGTCGGCATGCAGCTCGCGTGGGAGTACATGCCGCCGTGGAGCAAGTCGATCGTCGGCGACGACTCGGCGACGCAGGCGTTGTCGTGGAGCACGCAAACGGTCACCGCCGTCGCGCGCCTGACGTATCCGTTCAACCACGCCGTCGGCATGTACTACGAAGGCCAGCTCGGCTTCGGCATCGGCGAGAGCAAGCTCACGCCGCCCGACGGCATGTCGACGACGACGGTCGACTTCGGCTTCGCGGCCTCGGCGGGCGCGGGCTTCTACTTCGATATCGATCGCTGGGGCTCCGGCATCATGCTCGGCTACGAATACGAGTACGCGCCGGTGATCAAAGATCTGATCGGCGATACGCACGACAGCGGCGGCAGCCGCATCGGCGCCGCGATCGTGGGGAGGCTGTAATGCGCATCCAGCTCGTGCTTCTGATCGTCGCGGCGTCGCAGGTCGGCGCGACCGACTGCGGCCAAGCGATCAAAGATCCCGGCTTCGATCTGTGGTGCGGCGACACGCTGTGCTCGTGGACCGTCGAGCGCGGCGTCATCAGCAAAGTTCCGACGTGGAACGAAGGCGATCCGGGCGTCTCGCTCGACGGCAACGACGTCGCGATCGAGCAAGTCTCGCCGGTGGCCGCGAGCGATGGCAGCTGCATCGAGGTCGACATGGTCGCGAACGTCGACGATACGGCCCAGGTCGCGATCAACTTCGACATCTACGACGACGGATCGGTCGACGATTCGCAGCAAATCCCGACCTCGAGCTGGCAACCCGTGTCGTTCATCATCGACGTCGCCGGCGCTACGTGGACCGGCATGCGGTTCGAGATCACGAAGACCGGCAGCGGCCATGCGGTGCTCGCCCAGATCAGCGCGACCGTGCTCGACGCGTCGCAATGCGTCGGGTTCACGCCGATCGTGCCGGTGACGATCCCGATCGCCGCCGCGTGCGCGGTCGATGCCGACTGCGGCAGCGGCAACACCTGCCAGGGCGGCGGGTTGTTGCTGGGCGAGTGCGTCGGTTGCACGACCGGGAGCGCCGGCGATTCGTGCGGCTCGGGCGACGTGTGTGGCCTCGGCGCGCCGCCGTCGCCGATCCAGCCGATTCCTACCGAATGCGTCGCGACCGCCTCGCAACCACTCGGCGCCCCGTGCGTCGTCGACGCCGAGTGCGCGACCGGCATCTGCACGACCAACACCTGCTCGGCATGCCGGATCGACGGCGAAGGTTGCGGTAGCGGCGTCGCGTGCGGCCCCGGTGGCTGGACGAACATCGCGGCGTCTGGAAACGTGCCGTGGGTGTGCGCGCCCGGCCAGCACGAGCTGCCGAGCGGCGCAGCCTGCGCGTCGAACGCCGATTGCGCGAGCGACGCGTGCAACGGCCAGGAGCGCATGCAATGCGACGATGGCCGCGCTTGTACGAGCGACGCGGACTGTCCGTTCGGCGGCTCCGACGTCTCGAATCCTCTCGATAACGGCCCGTGTCTGACCGTCGGCGTTCAAGGTGGAAGCTGCCAATGATCCGCAAGCCGCGTATCGCGCGTACGGGCCCGCGCTCGTGCGTAAGGCCGAACGCGTCCTGAGAAGCCGAGAAGACGCCGTCGATGTCGTGCATGCGCTGTTCGCCGATCTCATCCCTCGCTGGACCTCCGACGTGGACCTGCCCTATCTCTATCGCGCCGTCACGAACCGCTGCCTCAATCTCGTGCGAGATCGCGGCACGCGAGCGCGCTTGCTCGAGCGCGAGCAGACGGTCGCAGCGCCGGTCGGCCGCGTTCGGCTCGACGATCAGATCGTCGGGTTGTCGCTGATCGCGCAGCTCGCCGATCGGCTCGATGCCGCGCACATGGAGATCCTCGTCGCACGCTTCGTCGATGACATGACGCAAGACGAGATCGCCGAGCACCTCAAGATCTCGCGCAAGACCGTCGGCCGCCGGCTCGATCACATCCGCGAGACCGTGGTCGCGCTGCGGGAGGTTGCATAGCATGCTATGCATCGGTGAGCCGATCAGCTGGCTCCGGCTCGAGCGCCACGCGCTCGCTGCCGATACTGC
>DATBAS010000213.1:0-75735 GCA_036271395.1 Kofleriaceae bacterium | reverse complement strand
CGCCACGCGCCGTCGGTCTCGGGCTCCGCGGCGACGGCGTACGCGTGCGCGACCGCGGCATCGAGCCGCGGCTTCACCGCCGGATCGGTTTCGGCGCGCTTGCCGACGCTGCCGCCGCCGGCGACCGGCAGCGCCAAGATCGCGCGCGCGAGCTCGGCCTTCGCCGCATCTTCGGCGACGCGCCGCGACGTGCCGCGTGCGGTCGCCGGGCTCGGCGCGTGGCGATCGGCGACACCCAGCCCGTCCGCGGTGACCAGCCCGGTGGCCCAATCGACTCCCGCATGCGCGATGTTCGGCAACATTGCCGCGACGAGCGCGATTCCGAGCCTCACGCGGCGATAGTGTCACGGCATGACCACATTCGAAATCGGAACCAAGCTCGTCGAGCTGATCAAAGCCGGCAAGAACGAAGAGGCGATGAAGACGTTTTACGCCGCCGACATCGTCAGCGTCGAAGCCGGCGCGCCCGGCGGCCAGAACCCGGAATCACACGGCCTCCCGGCGTGCCTCGAGAAAGGCAACCAGTTCCGCGCGCGGATGGACGTGCACGGCCACGACGCGACCGGCCCGTATCCCAACGGCGACAAGTTCGCGCTCGTGCTCAGCAACGACGTCACGCCGAAAGCCGGCGGCCCGCGCTTCACGATGACCGAGGTCGCCGTCTACACGGTCAAGGGCGACAAGATCGTGCGCGAAGAGTTCTTCTACAAAATGTAAAGCGCAGTTGACCGCACGTATCGCGAGCCCACGTTGCGAGCATGACCACAACAAAATCGATCGTGCTCGTGCTGGTCGCCGGCTTGCTCGGAGCCGGCTTTATTCGCACCGCCGACGCTGACGACAGCGCCGGAGCGAGCTTTGCAGATTCGAGTAGCTCGCAAACCGCCGCGCCGGAGATCGTGATCCCGGCGACCGGTGACGCGCCGGTGGAGGCGACGCCGGTCGGCGGCGATATGTACGTCCCGGTGACCGGTGGCGCGCCGATCGTCGGCATCGCTACCTGAGATCAAAGCTGACATATAGCTGTCACTCGACCGCGCCATGTTCGCTACATGACGACAATCGAAATCGCAACCAAGTTGGTCGAGCTCGTACGAGCCGGCAAGAACCACGAAGTCATGGAGACGCTCTACGCGCCTGACATCGTCAGCGTCGAGGCCGGCGCACCGCCGGGCGGCAGCGCCGAGGTCAAAGGCGTGAAGGCGTGCCTCGAGAAGGGCAAGCAGTGGCAGGCGCGCATGGAAGTGCACGGCGCGAAGATCGACGGGCCGTTCCCGAACGGCGATCGCTTCGCCGTGTTCTACGACTACGACGTCACGCCGCGCGCCGGCGGCAAGCGCTTCGCGATGCGCGAGGTCGCGCTGTACACCGTCAGGGCCGACCCCTCTGGTGCAACAAAGATCGTGCGCGAGGAGTTCTTCTACACGATGTGAGCTGGCACACGAGCCAGCAACGTCGACGCGGCCGCTATTCCCACTCGATCGTGCCGGGCGGCTTGCTCGTGATGTCGTAGACCACGCGGTTGATGCCGCGGACCTCGTTGATCACGCGCGAGCTGATCTTCGCGAGCACCTCGTACGGCAGCTGCACGAAATCGGCGGTCATGCCGTCGCGCGAGTGCACGGCGCGCACCGCGAGCGTCTCTTCGTAGGTGCGCGCGTCGCCCATCACGCCGACGGATTTGACCGGCAGCAGCACGCCGAACGACTGCCAGATCGAGTCGTAGAGCCCGGCCGCGCGGATTTCTTCTTCGACGATCGCATCGGCGTAGCGCAGCACGTCGAGCCGCGCGCGGGTGAGCGGACCGAGGCAACGCACCGCGAGCCCCGGGCCGGGAAACGGCTGGCGCCAGACCATGTGGCGCGGCAAGCCGAGCTCGAGCCCGAGCTGGCGGACTTCGTCTTTGAACAGCTCGCGCAGCGGCTCGACGAGCGCGAGGTTCATGCGCTCGGGCAAGCCACCGACGTTGTGGTGGCTCTTGATCGTGTGGCTCGGGCCCTTGAACGACACGCTCTCGATCACGTCGGGATAGAGCGTGCCTTGCGCCAAGAACTTCGCGTTCTGGATCGTCTTGGCCTGCTCTTCGAAGACGTTGATGAACTCGACGCCGATGATCTTGCGCTTTTTCTCGGGGTCGGTCGTGTCCTCGAGCTGCGAGAGGAACCGCTGCTCGGCGTCGATCACGCGCAGATCGACTTTGAAGTGGTCGCGGAAGATCGCGGCGACGTAGTCGCGCTCGCCCTTGCGCAACAGGCCGTTGTCGACGAACACGCACGTGAGCCGGTCGCCGATCGCCTTGTGGATCAGCGCCGCGGCGACGCTCGAGTCGACGCCGCCCGACAGGCCGCAGATCACGCGCCCTCCTTCGGAGGCGGGCCCCACTTGCTTGTGAATGCGGGCGACCGCTTCATCGACGAACGACGCCATCGACCAATCGCCGGCCGCGTTGCACACGCCGAACAGGAAGTTGCCGAGCAGCTCGGCGCCGCGGGGCGTATGGACCACCTCGGGATGGAACTGCACGCAGTGGATCCGGCGCGCTTCGTTCGCGAACCCCGAGTACGAGCAGTTGTCGCTCTCGGCGGTGTGCACGAAGCCGGGCGGGATCGCATCGACGTGGTCGCCGTGCGAGGCCCACACCGCGAGCTCGTCGCCCGTCGTGACCGACTTGAACACGCCGGTCGCCTGCTTCACGCGCACGGTCGCGCGGCCGTACTCGCGCTTTTCCGCCGAGCGCACTTTGCCGCCGAGCAGCAGCGCGGTGAGCTGCGCGCCATAGCAGATGCCGAGCATCGGGATGCCGAGCTCGAAGATGCCGGCCGGCACGTGCGGCGCGCCGT
The DNA here is from genome assembly GCA_036271395.1 of Kofleriaceae bacterium. Lineage (GTDB taxonomy): Bacteria > Myxococcota_A > Polyangia > Haliangiales > Haliangiaceae > JABFXX01. The sequence continues at coordinate 72,895 of DATBAS010000213.1, read as the reverse complement.
CCTCGTAGACCGAGCTCGGGCCGCCCGACAACACGATGCCGATCGGGTTCAGCGCGCGCAGCTTCGCCGGATCGTTCGCGAGCGTGTATGGATGGATCTCGCAGTACACCGACTGCTCGCGGATCCGGCGCGCGATGAGCTGCGTGTACTGCGAGCCGAAATCGAGGACGACGACGAGCTGGTGCATGCTTTTGTTCTCCGCTCGCTGCGGGGTCACGGTCGACCCCGCCGAGCGCTCGCTTGGCCTACTCCACGCGGTAGTTCGGCGCTTCCTTGGTGATGATCACGTCGTGAACGTGGCTCTCGCGCAGGCCCGACGCCGAAATTTTCACGAACCGCGCTTTCTCGTGGAGCTCGGCGATGGTCGCGCAGCCGACGTAGCCCATCGACGAGCGCAGGCCGCCGACGAGCTGATAGATCGACTCGCGCAGCGCGCCCTTGTACGGCACGCGGCCCTCGATGCCTTCGGGCACGAGCTTCTGCGGCGCGTCGTTCGAGATGTCGGCCTGGAAGTAGCGATCTTTCGATCCCTCTTTCATCGCGCCGATCGAGCCCATGCCGCGATACGACTTGTAGCTGCGGCCTTGATAGAGGATGACCTCGCCGGGCGCTTCGTCGGTGCCGGCGAACAGCGAGCCGATCATCACGGTATCGGCGCCGGCGGCGAGCGCCTTCGCGACGTCGCCCGAGTACTTGATGCCGCCATCGGCGATGATCGCGACGCCGGAGCCCTTCGCGGCGGAGACCGCGTCGCTGATCGCGGTGAGCTGCGGCACGCCGACGCCGGCGACGATGCGCGTGGTGCAGATCGAGCCGGGCCCGACGCCCACTTTCACCGCGTTGACGCCGACCTCGATCAGCGCGCGCGTCGCTTCGGCGGTCGCGACGTTGCCGGCGACGAGCTGGATCTTCGGGAACTTCTTGCGCGTGTCGCGAACCGCGGCGATCACGCCGGCCGAGTGGCCGTGGGCGGTGTCGACGCAGATCACGTCGCAGCCGGCCGCGATCAACGCCTCGATGCGTGCGTCGCGATCGCCGCCGACGCCGACCGCGGCGCCGACGCGCAGGCGGCCGAGATCGTCGACCGCGGCGGTCGGGTTCGCTTCGGCCTGCTCGATGTCGCGGATCGTGATGAGGCCCTTGAGCTTGCCCGCGGCGTCGACGACGAGCAGCTTCTCGATACGGTGCTTGTGCAAGAGGTCCTTCGCCTCTTCGATCGAGACGCCGTCTCTGACCGTCACCGGATTCTTCGTCATCAGCTCGCCGACCTGCAGCGTCAGCCGCTTCTCGAAGCGAACGTCGCGGTTGGTGAGGATGCCGACCGGTCGCTTCTCGGCGTCGATCACCGGCAGGCCGCTGAACTGATGGTGGCGCATCAGCGCGAGCGCTTCTTCCAACGTGCGCGACGGCGCGATCGTCAGCGGATCGACGACCATGCCGCTCTGCGCTTTTTTCACGCGCGAGATCTCGCGCGCCTGATCTTCGATCGTGAGGTTCTTGTGGACGAAGCCGATGCCGCCTTCGCGCGCCATCCGGATCGCCGTCGCGGCCTCGGTGACGGTGTCCATCGCCGAGCTGACCAACGGCATACGCAGCGGGATCGCCGGTGTCAGTCGCGTCGCGACATCGACGTCGCGCGGGATCACCTCGCTATAGGCTGGGACCAGCAAGACGTCGTCGAACGTCAGCGCGTCGCGAAGCTTGTCCTCGAGCATGGCGCACCTTATAGGAGGGGTCTGATGTCGGCAACGAGCTGGGAGGCTAGGCCCCAGACTGGGGGTCCGACTCCCACTGAGTCGCGACGCAACGCAGCGAAACTGCGCATCTTGGTATGGCCCGGCGCTTGATGATGACAAGCCCGTGAAGCGCATCGCATGGGTGGCGATCCTGATCGGCTGTGCCGGCAAGGCACCGCCGCAACCGGCAACGTCAGCCGACGGCGGGACCGGTGGCGACGACGCCGACGCGCCGCTGGGGAGCGACGCGACCGAGCTCGCGGTGAGCGGCAACGTGACCGACTACTTCACCGGCAACTTGCTCGACACCACGATCGTGCAATCCGACGGCCTCGATCCTGCGGTCAACACCACCGATGCCGCCGACGGCTCGTACAACCTGCAGGTCGCGACCGGCAGCAAGCTGTACTTGGTGGCGACGCGCGCGAACTATCTGACGACGCGCAACCCGGTGACCTCGGTCAGCGGCAGCGACGTGATCCAGAACGTGTTCGTGCTGTCGGAGAGCGATGTCAAACGCCAGTACTCGTCGGTCGGCTCGGCGGAGAATGGCGCCGCCGGCTACGTCGAAGTGGAGCTCGAGAAGAACGACGGCACCCCGCTCACCGGCATCGCGACGACCGCCGTCGTGTTGACGGACGAGTCCGGATCGGCCGTGCCGGTTTCGACGTACTTCGCCGGCGCGGTCGGCGATCTCGATTTGACCGTCACGACCTCGACCGCCGAAGGCAGCAACGGCGCGCGCGCCGGCCTGCTGAACGTACCCGACGGGCAATATTCGCTCGCGGTCACCTACACCAACGGCATGGGCCTGCCGAACACGAACTACACGCCGGTCGTCGTCAACGAGGGCGCGGCGACGCTCGTGATCTCCGGCGGCGTCGGCCAGCCATCGACGGCACCGCCGCCGACGCAGCCATCGTTCGCCACCGACATCTATCCGCGGTTGCAGACCGCCGCGCACGGCGGGTTGGGCTGCGCGAACTGCCACACCGCGACCGGCCCGGCCGGCGCGAATGCGTTGCCGTACGACGGCGCCTCCGCCGCGACGTTCACGCTCGTCACGACGACGGCCGGCGTGGTCGTCATCGCAACACCGGCGACCTCGTTGTTCTTGACGATGCCGCTCTACGAGACGACCCCGCCGCAAAACCATCCGAACGCGACGTTCCTCGACGTCAACGATCCCGACTACAAGCTGTTCCTCGCGTGGATCACGGCCGGCGCGAAGCCGTAAGCTTCGCCGCATGACACGGGTCGCCGTGCTCGGCGCGGGCGCGATCGGCTGCTGGATCGGCGGCCGGCTCGCTGCGGACGGTCACGACGTCACGCTGATCGGCCGGCCGCGCGTGATGGACGAGCTCGCCGGCGGGCTCGAGCTCAGCGAGCTCGGCGGGCGCAGCTGGCGCGCGACGCCGCGGCTCGCGACCGAAGCGAGCGCGGCCAATGACGCCGAGATCGTGTTGGTCACGACGAAGTCGGCGGCGACGGCCGACGCCGCGAAGCAGCTCCACGCGCCCGACGCGGTCGTGATCAGCTTCCAGAACGGCGTGCGCAACCCCGACACGCTGCGCGCGGTGCTGCCGAACCACCGCGTGCTCGCCGGAATGGTCGCCTACAACATCGCACGCACGGCGCCCGGTCACTATCACCGCGGCACGACCGGCGAGCTGATGATCGAAGCGAGCGACGCCGGTGCGGCGTTCGTCGCCGCGTGCAACCGCGCCGAGCTCGCGTGCGAAGCCCGCGCCGACATCGTCGCCGTGCAGTGGGGCAAGCTCGTGATGAACCTCAACAACGCGATCAACGCGCTATCGGGCGTGCCGCTCGCCGACCAGCTCGGCGTGCGCGCGTTTCGCCGCTGCCTCGCCGCCGCGCAGCGCGAAGCGCTCGACGTGCTCGACGCCGCGAAGCTGCCGGTCGCGCGCGTGCTCGCGCTGCCGGCGCGCTGGATCGCGCGAATCCTGCCGATGCCCGATGTGCTGTTCCGCGCGATCGCGACGCGCGTCGCCGGCGTCGATCCGAACGCGCGGTCGTCGATGGCGGACGATCTCGCGACGAATCGCCCGATCGAGGTCGACTACCTGCAGGGCGAGATCGTCGCGCTCGCCGATCGCGTCGGCAAGCGTGCGCCGATCAACGCGAAGCTGGTCGAGCTCGTGCACGCGGCCGAAGCGGGCGGCAAGCGCGACTTCACCGGCGCCGAGCTCGCGACCGCGCTGAAGCTTTGATCGCCCCTTGACAGGCAAGCAGATACTTGCCAGTTTAATAGGCAGGTAAACGCTTGCGTATCGATGACGCCGATTTGCTGTTCAAGGCCCTCGCCGATCCGAGCCGGCGCAAGCTGCTCGATCTGTTGCACGCGCACGACGGCCGCACGCTGAACGAGCTGTGCGAGCACCTCGACATGACGCGCCAGGGCGTGACGCAGCACCTCGACCTGCTCGTCGCGGCGAACCTCGTCGCCACCGTTCGGCGCGGCCGCGAAAAGCTGCATTTCTTGAATCCGGTGCCGCTGCAGCAAATCTACGAGCGCTGGATCGCCAAGTTCGAACAGCCGCGCCTCAAGGCACTTGCACAGCTCAAACGACGATTGGAGAAACCAAATGGCTAGATCGACTTTTGTCTACGTGACGTACATCCGCACGACGCCCGAGAAGCTGTGGTCGGCGTTGACCACCGACGCCGAGCTGATGAAGCAGTACTGGTTCGGCTGCGTTTGCGAGAGCGAGTGGACCGCGGGCTCGCCGTGGCAGCTGGTCAACGGCGAGGGCGCCGTGATGGACGCCGGCACGATCGACCTGGCCGAGCCGCCGAATCGCCTCGTGATCCGGTGGTCGCACAAACGCAAGCCCGAGCTCGCAGCCGAAGGCGAGTCGCGCTGCACGATGGAGCTCGTGCGCGAAGGCTCGGCGGTGAAGCTGTCGATCACGCATACGATCGACCGCGAGCACTCGAAGCTGATCGAATCGGTCTCGGGAGGTTGGCCGAAACTCCTGTCGAACCTCAAGTCGCTGCTCGAGACCGGCGCGCTCGCGATCGCCGAGCCTTACCCGCCGGCTACAGCGCCCACATCAGCACGAACAGCGCACTGACGACCGAGCCGACCAGCAGGCCGTCGAGAAAGCGGCCGTAGCTCTGCAAGCGCGCGCGCAACGGAGCGCGGGTCGCGTGATCTTTGACCGGCAGCTCGGCGCGGCGGAGCTGGCGTACGAGCGCGTCGAAGCGATCCCAATCGCGCGCACCCAAGAACCACGTGCCGCCGCCTTTGCGCTCGAGCGTGATGCCATCGGTCCACACGTGCGCGAACGCGAGCCGCGATGCGTTCTGCGTGAAGTTGAGCGCGTCCCAGCCCCAGCGCACGCCGTCGCGCGTCACTTCGAGCCGCGCGGTGCGCACGGTGAACCCGAGCAGCGCGAACAGCGCGAACGCGAACGGCAGCACGATCTGGGTGCTCGCGTGGCGGTGATAATACGGATGGCGCGCGACCAGCGCCCACGTGATGCCGCCGAGCACGACGACCGCGATCAGCGAGATCGTCGCGAGCCGGCGCGAGCCCTGCGGTGCGCGATACAAGCCCAGCGCGGTGCCGCGCAGGCCGATGCCGGGCGGAATGTCGATCGCGCTCACGCGCGCTCCGCCGCATCACCGAGGCGAGCGATGATCGTCGCGCGCTCGGCGGCGTCGGTGATGCGCGCGCCGTTGCGCGTCACGTAGAACACGTCGGCGACTTTCTCACCTTCGGTCGCAACTTTGGCGAGCGAGATATCGAGACCGAGCTCGGCGATCGCGTGCGTGATCGCGTACAGCACACCGGCGCGGTCGCGGGTCGCCACTTCGACGATCGTCGCCTGCGCCGAATCGTCGGCGATCTTGATCTCCGTCATCACGCCCGGCGTCACGCGCGGCGGCAGCCCGCTCGGCGGCCGGCGCTTCGCGATCAGCGCCGCGACCGAGGCCTGATCGGGTGGCCCTGCGATGAGCGCGCGCAGATCGGCGAGCAGCTTGTGCCAGCGCGGATCGTCCTCGGCGATCGCCGCGCCTTTCAGATCGCGCACGAAGAACACGTCGAGCACCAACGCGTTCGACACGCCGCCGAGCATCGCGCCGAGCACGTCGAGGCGATGTGCGGTCAACACGCCCGCGATCGCGGCGAGCACGCCCGGCATATCGGGCGCGACGATCGCGAGCTCGCTGTGGCCCTTCATCGGGAAGCAGCGTACGTCGATCGCGACGCGCGAAGCCTTGAGATGAGCGACGAGCTTGGCGTGGCGCGCGACCTGGCGCGGCGACAGCTGCGCGAGCAAGCGCGGATTGATGCCGTCGACGACCGCGCGTTCTTCAGGCGAGGCGACGAGCTCGTGCGTCTTCGCGCGCAGATCGACGACGAGGTTGTCCGCGTCGGGCTCGCCGCGCAAGTACGCGCGCGTGCGGACGGTCAGCTCGCGCAGCAGATCGGCTTTCCACGCCGACAAGTTGTCGGGCGCCGTCATCGCGGTATCGCACAGCGTGAGCAGATACAGCGCGACCAGGCGCTCGTCCGCATCCCCGAACGGGCTGCCGATGCGCTCGGCGAACCGCGCGATCACGTCGGGATCGGCGAGGTCGCGGCGCTGCGAGAGATGCGACATCGTCAGGTGTTGCCGGACCAAGAGCTCGACGAGCTCGACGTCGCGCTCGGGCAGCGCGAGCCGGCGCGCGACGGCTCCGGCGATCACCGCGCCCTTTTCGGCGTGACCCTTGCCGAGCGGCTTGCCGACATCGTGCAACAGCGTGGCGAGGAGCAGCGGCGCCGGCCGCGTCACGCCGCGCCACAGCTCGGTCGCGAGCGGATGCTCGGCCGCGAGCTCGCCGCGCGCGAGCCGCTTCTGCATCGCGAGCGCGTAGAGCTGGTGCTGGTCGACGGTGTACACGTGATAGAGGTCGTGCTGCACGCGCGCGGTGCACGGCGCCCAGCCCGGCAAGATCGCCGACAAGATGCCGAGCTGGTGCATCCGCTCGAACGCCGACGGGATCGCGCGATCGCGCAGATCGACGAGCGCGTCGAGCACGAAGCGCGCGGCGGTGTCGTCGGCGGCGAGCGGCGCCGGATCGCGCGCGATGGTCTCGGCGACCAGCTCGCGCGTGTGGCCGTAGATCGGTAGCTGCTCGGCCACGGCGACGCGAAACAGCCGCGCCATTTCGGCCGGGCGCTCGGCGAACCGCTTCGGATCCTTGAGCGCGAGCTCGCCGTTGAACGTGATGAACGACTCGTCGATCGCCACGATCTTCGGCTTGCGGCGCGCCGGTACGCGAGCCGACTCGAGCAAGCGCTCGGCGACCTGCACGACCGCGCGCGCGTGCAGGTAGTAGTCGCGCATCAGCGCCTCGACGGCCGGCGCGACGGCCGAATCGCCCGAGCCGCTCGCGGCGGCCAACGGATCCGGATAGACGGTCGGACCGATCACTTCCTGCAGCTCGAACGTCAGCTGATCGAAGCGCCGCTTCGTCGTCAGCTGGACCAGCGCGCGCAAGCGGAGCTGGAAGTCGCGCGCGAGCGCGAGCATGTCGCCCTGCCGGCGCGTCAAGTGGCCCATCGCGACCAGCTCTGCGACGAGTCCCTCGGCGGTGGGTGGATCGGCATCGGGCTTCGGCGGGTGCCAGCGCACGCCCGCCGCCCACAGCGCGGCCGAGCCATCGCGCAGCGCGCCGATGCCCTGCTTGAGGTTCGGCTCGAGCACGTAGATCGCCGCGCCGAATCGATCGTGACGCGCCTTGTTCTCGGCGGCGAGCGCGGCGATCAGCTCGTTGGGGTTGCCGTTCGGTGCGAGCGCGCCCGCGGTCGCGCGCACGAGATCGCCGGTCAGCCGGCGTGCTCCGGCGATGTGGCGCGCGTCGAGCAGCGCCGTCGCGGTCGCGAGATCGTCTTTGGCCAACCGCGCGGCCGCGCGCGGCTCGCGAACCGCGTGGCCGATCGCGAGCTTCTCGTCCCACAGCGGATAGAGCAGGCGATCGCTGACCTGCTTCGCCGTCGCTTCGTCGCCGTCGTGGAGGATGATGAAGTCGATGTCGGAGTACGGCGCGAGCTCGCGGCGCGCCCAGCCGCCGGTCGCGACGAGCGCGAGCTGGGCGTCTTCACACGCGGCAATGAAGCGCTCGCCGATCGCGACATCGTAGACGTCGGAGATCGTGCGCGCCGAAGTCGCGCCGGTGCCCGGCTTGCGCAGCTCCGCCGGCAGCGCGGCGAACGTCGCGTCGAGCGCGGCGCGCATGGTCGACATGGCCTTCTAGATGTAGCGGTTCACACGGCGCAACGCGAGCGCAAGACGGGCGCACGATGGCGTTCGCACCATCACCAGTGTGAGGTTCGTAGTCGTGCTCGCGATCATCCTCGGCGGCTGCGTCGCACCGGAGCTCGTCGGCCCCGCGTCACCGGGCGACGACCCGAGCTGGGATCGGCCGCAGACGGCGGAAGACGACCTCGCTTGGCCTGCCGATCAGCTCGCGCTGCGCCATGCCGAGCACGCCGAGCGGCATGCTCTGATCTACGGCGATTCGCCGAAGCTCAAGACGGACAAGTCGATCCAGCCCTCCCACGCGCGCACGTTGCGCAGCCGGCGCGACGCCAGTCCTTGCGGTGCGTCGGCGACGATGCCGGCGATCGGCCAGCTGTCGGCGAGCGCCGATGCGAGCTCGGGCGCGAGCTTTTCGCGCTCCGCCGGATCCCACGCCGCGCCCAGCGCGTCGAGCGCCGTGCGAATCGCCGAATCGGGTGTGGCGGCGCTCGCGAGCACGCCGTCGAGCGGACCGTCGGCGAGCCCGGCCCAGCTGTCTTCGACGATGTCCCACGAGCCGTCGGTCGTGCGCTTGTCGATGAACGACTCGCCACCGGATTTCACCTCGATCACGACGCCGATTCGCTTCGCAGCCTCGACGAAGTAGTCGCGCTCGGTCTTCTTCGCCGGGTTGCCCGGATCGGGCGCGGCGTGCTCGGCGCCGATCAACACGAGCCGGAGCTGCTTGCCGTCTTTGTCGCGAATGCCGTCGCCGTCGCGATCGGTCCAGCCGGCGGCGTCGAGCAGCTTGCCCGCGGTCGCGGGATCGAGCTCCGGCACCGGCGCTTCGGCGCCGTCGACCGGTCCGCCGGGCCAGATCGGCCACAGCGCCGGCCGCGCGAGGCCGCCGAACACGCGCTTCGCGATCGCGCGCCGATCGACGAGCAACGCGAGCGCGTGACGGACGCGCGCATCGTCGAGCGGCGCCCGCGCGGCGTTGAACGCGAGGTAGCGCAATCGCGGCGGTGCGAGCACGAGCGGTTGAAACGATGCCGCCACCCCGGGCGAGGTCGCCTGCTCCGGCCAGTGTGCCGGGATCAGCGCCGGCACGATGTCGAGCTCGCCGCGCTTGGCCGCGATCAACGCGATCGCGGCGTCGGGCTGATAGACAAACTCGACGTCCGCGATCGGTGCGGGCGTGCCCCAATATTTATCGAAGCGGCCGAGATGGACCACGCCGCCTCGGTTAGACACCAACTTCCACGGTCCGGTTCCAATTAATGCACCCCCGGCGAGCAAGCTGCCGTCGTACACGTGCATCGGCAGGATCGGAACCTCGGCGAGCGCGCGCAGGACCCAGCCGCTCGGCTTCTTGAGCTCGATGTTGAGCTCGGTCGGGGTGACCAGCTCGATCGCCTCGATATCGTCGAGCATCGCGCGCAAGTGCTCGAGGCCTTTGTGCGGTGTACGCACCGCGTCGAGCGTGAACTGCACGTCCGACGTGGTCATGCGCGTACCGTCGTGGAACTTCACGTCGGGCTCGAGCTCGACGCGGATCTCCTGGCCGCCGGGCATGACGCGCCAGCTGCGTGCGAGCCGCGGCTCGTAGCGACCGGGGCCTTGGCCGGTTTCCGGCGGCACGTAGCGCAGGAGCGGCTCGAAGATCGTGCCGAGCGTGATCCGGCGCGCCCACACCGACGGTTCGACGAGCGGCGTCAATCGGCCCGGCTCGGCGTCGACGTCGATCCGCAGGGTGTGCGGGCGATTCGCACGGAGGTCGCCGTCGGACTGGCCGGCCAGGTTCGAGAGCACCTGCGACGCGGGTTCTGACTTCGCCTCGGCGGTCGGGTCCGGCGCATGCCGCCACGGCTTGACGCGTGCGGGCGAATCGCAACCGGTCCCGATCGCGATAGCCGCGATCGCACCGACGAGCGCGACTTGAGGGGCCCGCTTCACCATGTTAAGACCGCCTCCATGTCGCACGTTCCTAGCGTCCGCGCTATCTCGATCAGTTTGCTCGCGATCAGCTGCTTGCCGAGCTGCGACAAGGACAAGTTCCAAGGCCCGCAGGCCGAGGTCAAGAAGACCGACGTCAAGCTCGACCTGCCGAACGTGCCCGCGTTCGATCTGCCGCCGGCGCCCGCCGACGGATCGCACGCGGTCAAAGAGCTCCGCGTCAAAGGCAAGAAGCTGTTCGACACCGACGTCACGGTGCACGGCTTCGTGACGTGGTCGTACGACTGCGCGACCGCGATCCGCAAGCCCGGCGAGAGCGACAAAGACGTCCAGGACCGCATCGACGGCACCAAGCTCGTCGACGGCAAGATGGTCGGTGACCCGACGTTGTGCGAGCGGCCGAAGTTCTACATCGGCGACGACAAGACCACGCCGGTGGAGAAGTCGCTGTGGATCGTCGACGTGCCGCGCTACTACAACCGCCAAGAGCTCAAGAACACGCCGAACAAGAAGGACCGGACCGATCCGCTCAAGTGCGAGCTGAAGGCCGATCCGAAGACGAACATCTGCGGTCCGTACGCGGTCGGCGACGAGGTCGTCATCACCGGGTCGTTCAAGAACTCGTCGCCGCACAGCGAGCGCAACTCCGACGGCCTGCTCGTCTACAAGAAGATGAAGAACATCACCCAGAACTGGGAATCGCCCGACGTGCCGCCGCCCGACGCCGGCTCGGGTGCCGCGCCCGCCGGTGGCCCGGCGAAGCCGTCGCCGCAGGACGTCGCCAACCACAAGGGTTAGTCAGCGCGGCTAGTGCGCGGCCGCCGCGGCGGCCATGCAAAGCGGCATCGGCGCGAGGGCGTCGACCCCGTCGATCCGCGCGTGGCAGCCTGCGCCGATCTCGAGCTGATGCGTCGCGGCTGCGCCGACTGGTGGCGCGAACGTCACGGCGATGCGATGCACGGCGCGAAACCCGGCCGGCACCGGCTCGTCCGGCGCGCGGACGGTCGCGAGCGCTTCGCCGAGCGCGCTCACCAGTGCGGCATCGACGGCGCCCGGCGGCGTGCGGGTCCATTCGCCGAGCGTCGCGCCGCGATCGTACGTCGCGCCGTCGATCGCGATGCGCGTGATCGAGGCTGGATCCTCGGCCCATCGGGTCGCGTCGGCGAACCAGTGCGCCGGTCGCGCGAGCGTCGCCAAGACGGTCGGAGCCACGCGGATCGCCCGCGGCTCGCCGCGGCGCTGGACCACGCCGGCAAACACGTCGAGCCAGATCGGCTCGCCGCCGCGCGGCGTGATCGCGATCGATCGCAGCGCCGCGCCGGTGGCCGGCGCCACGAGCTCGCCGGGCGCTGCGAGCGCGCTCACGAGCTCGGCGACGCGATCCGGATCGAGCCCGGCGGGCTTCGCGAGGTCGAGCTCGCCGGCGCGCGCGATCGGAAAGCCGGCCGGTCGCGGATCGAGCGCGTCGGGCGACGCGAGTGCCGTCGCGGCGGCGACGACGGCTTGCCACGCCGCGGGCTCGATGCAGCCATCGCCGGTCGCGGCGTGAAGCGCGAGCAGCGGCGAATCAGCGGCGCACTTGCCGCCGACGACGATCGGCCGCGCCCCGAGCGTCACCGTCGCGCCGGCGGCGGGCAGCGTCGGCAGCCGCACGAGCTCGATCGCGGCGAGCGCGTGGACGAGCGCGCCGACTCGCGCGGGTGACACCACGCCGAGCGCCGAGCGCCGCGGCGTGCCGGTCAATGCGAGCTCCGGCGCCGACACGTGCAGCTCCGACGACGCGGCCGCCGCGAACGGCTCGCGATCGACCAGCGCGATCGGCTGCGGCTCGAGCGAGCGCGCGACCCAACCGTCGACGAGCTCGGCATGGCCGTCGATGACGAGCCATGTCTGATCGACACCCGCGATCGATTCGCCGATCGAGACGCCGCGACCGTCGACGAACAGCGTCGCGTGAATGGCACCGGCGCGTGCCCGTTCGGCGCGGCGATGCCAATGCGCACCACGTAGCGCGGCGATCACGCCGTCGATCGCGTGAGCGTCGAGCGTGCGCGTGCCCATCAGCCAGCGGTCGCCGGCGCGCGTGATCGCCATATCGCCGACGGCGCGCTGCCAGCGCAGCTCGTGCGCGTCGCCGGTGAAGCCGGGCAAGATCGCGCGATCGACCGGCTCGATCGTGCGGTGCAGCGCGACGACGACCGCAAGCACGGCCGCGATCGCCGCGAGCACGACGAGCCCGCGCATCGATCCGATCACTGGCGCCTCTGGCGCAACGGCTCGATCACTGGCGCCTCTGGCGCAACGGCTCGCTCACTGGCGCCTCCGGCGCAAGAGCACGACCGCGCCGCCGACGAGGAGCCACGCGAGCGGAATCCCGGCGATGCACAGCGCGATCACGATCCGGCGCTCGGCCGCCGTCATCACGAGCCGCACGTGCGCGGGGGCGTGGCCGCCGGCCGCCGCGCGCGGCGCTTGCCCGGCGACGAATCGGACTGCCTGTTCGAGCCACCGATCGCCGGCCGATGCGCCGCTGGCGAGCGCCGCGGTCGTGAACGATTCTGCGGAACCGATCGCGACGACGCGATGCGCGCCGCCGATCGCGGCGAGCGCGACCGGCCCGGCCAGGTCGTCGGCATCCTTCGTCGGCGGGCCGTGCTCGAGATCGCGCTCGCCCCAGCTCTGGCTCGTCGCCGAGACCAACGCGCGCGCGGCACCGGTCGCGACCACGACGCGCGGCTGAAACCACAGCGTGAACCGCGCGCCCGCGAACCCCGTGTTGATCGCGTGTTGCGAATAGCCATCGACGATCATCAGCGCGCCCGGCATCTCGCGAACGGCGAGCGACGGATCGACCGCGATCGCGAGCGGCAGCGAGATGCCCTCGTTCGCGAGCACCGGCTCGAGCCCGGTCGGCGCGAGCTGCGGCCCGTTCGGCACCGGCCGGCTCGCCGCGGCGACGACGAGGCCGCCGCCCCGCGCGACGTAGGTTTGCAGCGCGAGCGCTTCGTCGGGCGACAGCGGCTGCGTCGGGCCGGCGACGATCACGGCGGCGCAGTCACTCCAGCGCGACGTGTCGGAGCGCACCGTGATCCCGGCGGCGGCGAGCCGATTCGCGACGAGCGTCCAGTCGGCGCCGGTCGGAGATGCCGTCGTCATCGACAGCTCGTCGTGGCCCGTGGTCGCGCACACGGTGATCGGCGTTGCCGTCGACAGCTCGGCGAGCGCGCCGGCGATCGCCTGCTCGATCGCGAGCCGCTCGAACTGCGGCGTGCCGCCGGCGTCGCGATCGATCGTCGCGAGCTGCAAGATGTCGACGATGCGCTTGTGATCGCCGACCTCGACGACGACGCCGCCGTTCTCGGCGAGCGCATCGGCCGGCACGCCGGCGAGTCGCGCCGCAGCCGCGAGACCGCCCGGCAACGCGGCCGGATCGACGCGCCGCACGCTGACCGGCCCGACGGCGGCCATGCGCTCGGCGACGCGGTCGACCTCGGCGTAGAGATCGTCGAGCTTGCCCAGCGTCGGCGAGATGATGATCAACGTCGCGGGATGCGGCAGCTCGTCGAGCACGTCGCGCGTCTCGGCGTCGAGCGTGTTGCGGCCGCCGGCGCTCACGTCGATCGCGTGCGGATGCTGCGCGGCGGCGAGGTTCGCGAGGATCGCGATCGCGGCGATCAACACGGTCGCGAGCACGCGGCGGCGTGCGTCGCGGCGGCGGTCGGCGCACGCCAGCGCGATCGCGAGCGAGATGCCGGTCGCGGCGAGCCCGACGACGAACGCGATCGCGTGCAGCGAGATCTCGCCGCGCGCGAAACTATCGAGCTCCGCGCGCACGCTCGCCGCGGCGAGCGCATGAGCGCCGGGCCAGACCGACGGCACTTCACCGACGAGGAACATGCCGACGAGCAGCGCGAACCCGAGCCCGCCGGCGGCGAGCGTCGATCGCGTCGCGGCGCTCGCCGCGATCGCCCACGCGAGCAACGCCGCGCCGAGCGCGATCGCGCCGGCATAACCGCACGCGATGGTCGCGACGTCCCAGCCGCCCGCGTCGGCGCGAAAGCTCGCGACCACGACAAAATACGCGAGCGTCGGCAGCCACAACAGCGCGTACACGGTCGCCGCCGCGAGCCACTTACCGACGACCGCGGCACCCTCGCCGACTCCGGCGGTAAGCAGCAACTCCCAGCCGCCGGCGCGCCGCTCGTCGGCGATCGCCCGCATCCCGAGTAGCGTGAGCACGACGAGCTGGAGCACCCACGTCAAGAGCGTGCCGGCGAGCTGGCCCTCGAGCAGCGCGCCGAGCGGCGCCGGCCGGCGCGGATCCGACAGCGCGGCGACGAGCCCGGCGAACGCGATGCCCTGCACGACGAGGAACAGCCCGCCGATCACGTAGACGATCGGCGCGCGCAGCGTGACCGCGAGCTCGCGGCGCCAGACCCAGTACGCGGTCACGTCGCGACCTCGGTCACGACGCTGATGTCGGCGAGCTTGCCTTCGTGTAGCGCGATCGTGCGGGTCGCGCGCCGCAGCAGATCATCGAGCACGTGGCTCGAGACCAGCACGGCGCGGCCATCGGTCTTCGCGATGCGGTCGAGCTGATCGCACAGCTCGCGCATCTGGATCGGATCTAGCCCGCTGAGCGGCTCGTCGAGCACGAGCAAGCGCGGATCGCCGAGCAGCGCATCGGCGAGCCCGACGCGCTGGCGATAGCCCTTCGACAACGCGCCGATGCGTCGATCGGCCTCGCTCGCGATCGCGGCGGCGGCCATCACGCGATCGACCGCCGCGCGGACTTCGCGAACGCGCTTGAGGTGCGCGCGAAGCACGAGGTGCGCACGCACGCTCAGCTCGGGCGGCGCCGGTGCGGTCTCCGGCATGTAACCGAGCGCGCGCTGCGCACGTGCGCGATCGCGCGGCGAGCCGAGCAGCGAGATGCCGTCGAGCGTGACGCTGCCCGCGTCGGGATCGAGAAAGCCGGTCGCGATGCGGAGCAGCGTCGTCTTGCCGGCGCCGTTACGCCCGGCGAGCACTACGAGCTCGCCCGCCGCGACCTCGAGCGCGACGCCCGAAAGCGCCGCGCGCGCGCCGAACGACTTCGTGATGCCCGCGAGCTGGAGCACACGGGCAGCATGGCACGGCGCGACCTGGCGGATCGCGTGAAGCGATGTAACCTGCATACGTGGAGACGTTAGTGCTCTTGCTCGGTGCCTTCGGCGCGACCAGCGCGCTGTGGTCGCTGCAGGCGCGCGCGAGATTCCGCGAGGACGCCCACCGCGCCAAGCAGATCGCGACCTGGCTCGACGAGGACATGCAAGTCGCGCTCGCGCTCGCCAAGCACGCCGCGAGCTCGCGCCAGCAGGCGCTGTCACCGGTGCACGTGCTCTACGCGCTCGTGCAAGCGGAGCGCGTCGGCGATGCGATCCGCGCGCTCGGCGGCGATGTCGCGACGATCGAAGCGGCGATCGACCAGGAGCTCGAACGGCCCGGCGCGACGAACGCCGATCCGCGCGAAGCGAACCAGCTGCTCGGCACCGCCCTCGGGCTCGCCCGCGCACACGAGCGCGAGATGACGCTCGCCGACGCGCTCAATCAGCTCGCGCACACGCCGCTCGCCGCGCTGCTGGAGGCGCCGCCGGTTTCGCCGAGCGCGTTGCTGTTCCAGCTCGTGCACGGCGATGTCCCGCCGGTGACGCTGTTCGGCGAGACCCACGTCCACGTCATGGTCCGCAACGATGACTACACGACACAGGACTCGGTCGTCGCGATCTTGCGCGACGTGTTCGAGCTGACGGCGGAGAGCGCACACACCGCGATGCGCGACGCGCACGAGCGTGGCCGCGCGATCGTCGGCCGGTTTGCCGCCGACGTTGCGAGGTCGAAGATCGAGACGGCACGGAGGCGCGCGAGGGAGAGTCGATCGCCGCTGTGGCTCGGCGTCGAGGTCTGCTAGCGGCCGATTCCGCGCGCGCCATCGATGGCGATCGCTAGCGAGCGATCTTCGTGCCGGTCACGAGAGCTGCGAGCTCGCGCGGTGAATCGGCGCCATCGATCGCGAACACGTGCACGCCGTCGCGCTTGAGGAAGATCTTGCCGGCGCCATCGCCGCGGTCGAAGCCGGTCGCGCTCGTCGGATCGCCCGAGCCTTTCGGGAAGCGCTTCGCGAGGCTCGCGACGTACGCTCGGGCGAACTCGTCGGCGTCGTGGTCGGTGTCCCAGGTCGTCGCGACGCGCGCGATCGCGCGACCATCCTTGCGAGCCACGACCGACTCGTGATCTCCGCCCCAACCCTCCGAGGCGACCGTCTTTTGATCGGGCACCCACAAGCTGAAGTAGACCTGCCACTGCAGCTCGCCGAACACGACGTCGGCGAGCTGCTTGCCGGGGAGCGCCGGTAGCGTCACGCGATGCGGATGATCGCCGGCGAAGAGCTTGTCGGGATGCAGCGCCTGCTCGGTCGACTCGGGCGGATGCACGAACAAGTCGTCGACCGCGGGCCAGCCGCCGCGCTTGTACGCCGCCGCGACGAGCAGCGCGCCGCTCATGTACGAGTCGATCATCGGCACGAGCACGGTCATCGGGATGTCGTTCATCGCGTCGATCGACTTCTTGATCTCCGGATCCGATGACGAGGCCATCGGCGCGCTCATCTTCGCGAGGTCGGCGGGCGACATGTTCGCGAAGGTGCCGAGCTGGTTGACGAGCACGTCGATCGCGGCGTCGGGGATCTTACCGCCGGGCGACGCCGCCGACGCCATGTAGAGAAACATCGTGAACGTCGCGTCGCCTTCGACGACGAAGCGCCGCGCGCTCGACGCGTCGTCGTCCAACGCTGTCGCTTTTTGGTCGGAACCGCCGCCTTCGTCGGGCAAGAACTTCTGCAGATCGAAGTGCTGATCCTGCAGGCCGTGCGTCAGCTCGTGCGCGGAGATCGTGTCGAGAATGGTGTCGTTGTCGGGCACCATGACGAGAAAGAACTTCTTTTGCTTCGGGTCGTAGTACGCGCCGGCCTGCGTGACGAACGCCTGCTCTTCGAGCTCCGCCAGGTTCGCCGGCTTGAGCAAGAGCCCGAGATCGAACAGCGCTTGCGACTCGTCGGCGGCTTTGTCCGCGGGCAGCTCGTTCGCGATCTCGCGGTGCACGAACGTGCGGAAGTCGTCGGTCGATTGCACCTCGCGTGGGATGTCGTGGATGAAGTCGAGTTGGCGGAGCTTGGCCAGCTTCGGCATGATGCCGGCGACGCGGCCGAGCGCGGCGTCCGCGCGCGCCTTGCGCCGCTCGGGCGTATCGGGCGCGGTGGGCTTCGCGAGCCACGGATCGGCCGAGCCTTTCGCTGCGGGCGCCGGCGGCGCCTTCGAGCACGCGGCGATCGCGACCATCGCCATCAATGATCTAGTCGACATCTTTTTCTCGCTGCAGCGGGAGCCTGACGACGAATGCCGTGCCCGACGGGCCGGTCTCGACCGCGATCGTGCCGCGGTGATCGTCGACGACTTTCTTCACGATCGCGAGCCCGAGGCCCGTGCCGCCTTTCTTGGCGGTCGCGAACAGCTCGAACAAGCGACCGCGCAGCTCGGCGGGGATGCCCGGGCCGCTGTCGACGACCGTGCACTCGAGCTGATCGCCCTGCTTGTCGATCGTGACGCGCAGCTTGCCGCCCTCGGGCATCGCCTCGATCGCGTTGCGCGTGAGGTTGTGAAACACGCGGAGCAGCTTTTGCTCGTCGAAGTACGCGATGCCGTCGTAGTTCGCTTCGAGGACGAAGTCGATGCCGCGGCCCGCGGTCGCCGCGCCGAGCTGCGTCGACAACTCCTCGCCGAACTTGTTGACGTAGACCTTGCGCACGACGAGGTCGGTGTCGCCGCGCGCGAACGCGAGCACTTCGCGCGTCATGCCGGCCATCAAATCGAACTGGCGCTGGATCTGCTCGACGTACTGCTCGCGCTGCGCGGCGTCATCGGCGGCGGCCATCAGCTGGCCGTAGCCGGAGATGATCGTCATCGGCGTCTTGAGATCGTGGAGCAGGCCCGCCAGCATGCGGCCGATCGACGCCAGCCGATCGCTCTTGCTCTGCTCGCTGCGCCGCCTCGCGAGGCCGATCGCGCTGGCGGCTTGCGCGGCGATCAGCACGAGCAACCGCAGATCGACCTCGTTCCACGGCCCGCGGATCTGCGAGCGCGAATCGCGCACCTGGCGGCGCTGATCGATGATCTCGATGCCGCCCATGACATCTTCACCGTCGACCAGCGGCGCGACCATCAAGTGTGCGGGCGTGACGCCGGATTCGCGCGCGACTTCTTGCGCGTGGCGCGGATCGTCGCCGGGGTTGTCGACGATCACCGGCGTCTTGTGCGCGATCGACCAGCCGATGAGCCCGGTGCCGTGCGGCAGCGTGCGCTCGATCAGCCGCGGCGCCGCCGGACCTTGCACCGTGCGAAACCGCAGCGAGCCATCGGGCTCGACGAGCGCGATCGATCCGGCACCCGCGCCGAGCACGCCGATCGCCTGGGCGAGAATGCGCGACAGCAGGTCGTCGAGATCGAGGGCGTGCGACATGTCCTTCTCGACTTCGTACAGCGCGTTGAGCTCGCGCTGGCGGCGCTCGAGATCGCGGCGCGCGTCGGAGAGCTCCAAGTTCTGCAACAGGAGCGACTGGTAGAGCCGCGCGTTCTCGATCGCGATCGCGGCCGGGCCTGCGAGTGCGCCGAGTAATTCCTCGTCGGCGCGCGAGAACGCGCCATCCGATTTCTTGTTGAGGACCTGCAGCACACCGACGAGCGCGCCGTTCGCACCGGTCATCGGCACGCTCAAGATCGTGGTCGTGCGGTAGCCGCTGCGCAGATCGAATGCGGGTTGAAAGCGCTGGTCGGCGTACGCATCGGGGATGTTGACGAGCTCGCGCGTCTGCGCGACCCAACCGGCGACGCCCTCGCCGCTCGCGAGCCGGATCTCGACGAGGTCGCCGCCCTGCACGACCTTCGACGACAGCGTGCCGTCGACTTCGTCGATCAGGAACAGGGTCGCGCGATCGGCGTCCATCAGCTCGGTGACCTTCTCCATGATCAGCGCGAGCAGCTGATCGAGGTCGCCCACCGACGACAGCGCGCGGCTGACATCCTGCACCAGCGCGAGCTTGCGCTGCTCGCGGCGCAACGCGACCTCGAGCGATTGCAGCTCCTCGGGCACGGCTGCCGCTGCGAGAGGTCCGTCCGCCATCCGCGGCCATCCTAGCGTATTTCAGACGCGCAACCGCGCGACCGGAAGCCGGCCGGCTTCGAGCACACGCCGGGCATTCGCGGCGAGCGCGAGCCGGCGCACGCCGACGGCGATGAACGTGGCGCCGACGCCCAGCGCGACGCCGGCGTACGTGCCGATCGCCCACGGGATTGCATCGGGAACCCGACCGACGAGCGCGTAGAACAGCGCGGCCGCGACCGCCGCCGTCGCCAGGACCGTGAGGCCGCGCTTGATCACACGCCGGCCGCGCACGCGCGTCGCCTCGAGCACGCTCGGATCGTGCTTCGCCTGACGCACGAGCAGCGCCGTGCTCATTCCATCCCGCGGCGCCGCAGATCGTCTTCGTCGAGGCCCTCGAGGTGGCCGATCTCGTGCAGCAGCGTGTCGCGGATCTGCTCGGTGAGCTCGCTGCGCGTCTTGACCGCGCGGCCGAGGTTCTTGCGATACAGCACGATCGAAGGCGGCTCGTCGTCCGGCTCCGGCGCGCGGCCGACCGGGCCGCGATACAGCCCCAAGATCGTCGGCGGGAACGGCGGCTTGACCGCCTGCAGGTCGGCCTGGTCGGGCAAATCTTCGATCTCGATCTTCACCTTGGCCACCCGCGCCGCGCGATCCGGCGCGAGCGTCGCGATCACCTGATCGATCTCTTTTTGAAATTCGGCCTTGTTGATCATCACCGGCGGCGACAGCTCGCCCGGCGCGAGCTTGAGCGCGCGATCGAGCTCGGCGTCGGCGCCCGGATCGCGGAGTTGCTCGAGCGTGAGCCCGAGCATCTGGTGCGTGTACGCATCGTCGGGCTGGATGCCGAGCGCCTTCTGGAACGCGGCCTTCGCCTCGGCGAACTTCGACATGTCGAACAGCGCGACGCCCTTTTCGTGCAGCGCATCGCCGCGGCCCGGCGCGAGCCGCAGCGCGGCATCGACACGATCGAGCGCCTCGTCGCTGTGGCCGAGATCGTTGAGCGCCTGCGCTTCGAGCACCGCCAGATCGGCGGCGAGTGGCGCGTTGCGATGCCTGCGCGCGATCACCCGGCGACTGCCGCGCTCGGCGAGCACGAGCCCGAGCCGGAGCGCGTCGCGCCCGCGCTCGCCCTTGCCGTTGATGTAGAAGTCGGCGACGGCGCGCAGCGTCTCGGGATCGTCGGGATCGAGCGCGAGCGCGAGCTGATACGCGACTTGTGCGTCGCCATCGCGACCGAGCCCGGCGAGCGCTGCGGCGCGCAAATGATTGGCCTCGACCGACTGCGGCGAGAGATCGGCCGCGCGGTCCGCACAGGTCCACGCCGCCGAATAGCTCGCCGCCTCGATCTGCTTGTTCGCTTCTTCGAGCAAGAGGCCGACGCGCGTGTCGTCGTCGGCCGTGTCCGCGATCTTCGCCGGGCACTCGACGACGACCTCCTCGTGATGCGGCCGCACGCTCGAGCCTTCGACCAGGCCCGGCTTGCTCGGAACCGGCGGCGCGGTCGACGCAGCGGCCGGCTGCGCGAGCGCCGGCTGCGGATGATGCTCGCCGGACGCGGGCGGCGGCGACGACGGCGTCGAGCTGTTGTTGCAGGCGCATGTCAGCGCGGCGACGAGGCTCGCTACAGCGACCCGGAACATGGTGCGAGCATACCTGCCCGACGGCCGGAAGGCGAAACAACGACGACAGCGACGGTCGTCGCCGGTCCCGTCCGCGTCAGTGCGCCGCCTGGACGGCTTTCATCTTGGCCATCAGCGTCGCGAGCGGGACGCCCGCTTTCGTCGAGCACTCCGACAGCCGCTTGGCCTGCTTGATCGCATCGTCCTGATCGCCCGACATCGCCGGGTTGGCCTTGGCGAACGCGACGAAGTCATCGAGCACCGTTTCGGCGCACGCCGCTTCGGTGCACGCGCACGCGCGGTCGGCGAGCTTCTCGATCTGCTTCGACGCATCGGCGCAACCGATGAGGAGAACCAGCGCTACAACACATCGCATGGCGCCGACCATATCAAGCATCGGCCCAGTTGGCGCCGACGCCGATGTCGACCTCGAGCGGGACATCGAGCTGATACACGCCTTCCATCTCCTGCTTGAGCGCGGCGCCGAGCTCGTCGGCGAGCTCCGGCGGTGCCTCGAACACGAGCTCGTCGTGCACCGTGAGCAAGAGCTGCACCGGCCACTGCTCGCGGCGAATCCGCTCGGTCGTGCGCAGCATCGCGAGCTTGATCAGGTCGGCGCCGGTGCCCTGCATCGGCGTGTTTTGCGCGACCCGCTCCGCCGCGTGACGCGCGGCCGGGCTCTTCGACATCAAGTTCGCGATCGGCCGCCACCTGCCGAGCAACGTGCGCGCTCCGCCCTGCGCGCGTGCGACCGCGACGATCTCGTCCATGAACTTGTGGATCGTCGGGAAGCGCTGGAAGTAGCGCCGCGAGTACTCGGCCGCTTGCGTGCGCGTGATCTCGAGCGTGCGTGCGAGCCCGAAGTCGCTCTGGCCGTACGACAGGCCGTAGTTGACGGCCTTCGCGATCCGGCGCTGCTCGGCGGTGACTTGTTCGCGGGGCACCGAGAACACCTCGGCGGCGGTTTGCGTGTGGACGTCGACGCGATCACGAAACGCGGCGGTCAGCAGCGGATCGCCCGACAGGTGCGCCAAGATCCGCAGCTCGATCTGCGAGTAGTCGGCCGCGATCAGGACCTTGCCCGGCGCGGCGATGAAGCCCTTGCGGATCTTCATGCCGAGCTCGCTGCGGATCGGGATGTTCTGGAGGTTCGGATCCTGCGACGAGATCCGGCCGGTCTCGGCGACGACCTGGTTGAACGTCGTGTGGATGCGGCCGGTCTTCTGCCAGATCAGCGGCGGCAACGCGTCGAGATACGTGCCCTTGAGCTTGGACAGCTCGCGATGATCCAGGATCGGCGGGATGATCGGGTGCTCGAGGCTCTCGAGCGTTTCGGCCTCGGTCGACCAGCCGGTCTTGGTGCGGCGCACGCCCTTGGTGTCGAGCCCGAGCTTGTCGAACAAGAGCTCGCCGAGCTGCTTGGGCGAGCCGATGTTGAATTCGCCGTCGGCGAGCTTGTAGATGTGCTTCTCGAGCGCGTCGAGCCGGGTCTCGACCTCGGCCGACAGCTGCTTGAAGTGCGGCACGTCGATGTGGATGCCGATGCGCTCGACCTCGGCGAGCAGGCGCGCGACCGGCAGCTCGATGGTGCGATACAGCTTGTCGAGCCCGCCGCTCGCGAGCCGTTCGGGCAGCTGCTCGGCGACGCCGAGCATCGCGTCGGTGATCGCGCCGGCCCACGCCGCCGCACGTTCGACCTCGACACCTTCGAGCGTCTTGCGCCCACCGCGGCCCGCGAGCTTGGCGCGCTCCGGCAGGATCGTGCCGCCGAGCCGCGCCGCGACGGCTTCGCCCGCCTCGGCGTCTTGGGTCGGATCGAGCAAGAACGCGGCGAGCATCGTGTCGTCGACCACGCCGTTGACCTCGACGCCGTACGCCGCGAGCGATCGGATCACCGCCTTGGAGTCGTGACAGATCTTCGCGATCGTCGGGTCTTCGAGCGCGTTGTAGAGCGGCTTGAGATCGGCTTCGGGCGGCGGCGCCGGAGCGCCGATGTAGCGATGGCCGAGCGGCACGTACGCCGGCGCCGCGCCGGGAATCGCGATCACGATCGCGACGAGGTGCGCGCGCTCGGTGCGTTCGGGATCGAGCTCGATGCTGATCGCGAGCTTGCCGGCGCGCTCGGCCTCTCGCGCGAGCTCGGCGATCGCGCCGCCGGTGATGATCCGCGCGTCGCCGCGCGCCGCCACGGTCGCGACCGCGACAGCTTCCGGCGCCGGCACGACCACCATGTCGTCCGACGGCGGCATCTTCATCTTCACTTTTTCGACGAGCACGCCGAACTCGAGCTCGGTGAACAGTGCGAGCAGCGCCGGCAGGTTCCAGTCGGTCACGACGAGATCTTCGAGCGTCACCGGCAGCGGCACGTCGCGCCTGAGCTCGACGAGCTCGCGCGAGAGCTTCACGCGGCCGAGCTGCTCGGGATCCGAAAACGGCTGCTTGGTCGCGATGCGCGGCACGATCGGGTTCGCGTCGATCAGTGCCTGCAGCGAGCCGTATTTTTCGAGCAAGCTCGCCGCGGTCTTGTCGCCGACGCCCTTGAGGCCGGGAATGTTGTCGCTGGTGTCGCCGACGAGCGCCAGGAAGTCCGGAATCTGCTCCGGCGGCACTCCCATCTTCTTGACAACCTCTTCGCGCGTGTACGTCTTGCCGTGCAGCGCGTCGATCATCGACACGTGATCGCCGATGAGCTGCATGATGTCTTTGTCGGCGCTGTAGATGATGACTTCCCAATCCTTCGCGCGCGCCGCTTGGACCAGCGTCGCGATGACGTCGTCGGCTTCGACGCCCGGGATCGCGAGCACCGGCCAGCCGAGCCCTTCGACGATCTTCGCGAAGTACTCCATCTGGACCTGCAGCTCTTCGGGCGGCTCTTTGCGCGTCGCCTTGTAGGCCGGGTACATCTCGGCGCGGAACGTCTTTTTCCCGCCCTTGTGATCGAACACCACGGCCATGCGCGCCGGCGTGTTGTCCTCTTCGAGCCGCATCAGCATGCGCGCGAACACGTAGAGCGCGCCGGTCGGCATGCCCTCGCTGGTCGACAGCCGCACTTCTTTGCGCTCGCCGCGCGACGCGTTCATCAAACCGTAATGCGCACGGAAGATGTAGCCGTGTCCGTCGACGATGTAGAGCCGCTCCGGCACGAGCGGCGTTATAGCCCGAAACCTAAGCTCGCCCGGCGCGCACGGCCTCGAGTCGCGCCTCCACAGTTCGTAATCCAGTCTCAATGAAGGCGCAGGATCGAGTGACCACGCAAAGGACATGGTCAAACGCATCCTGCTCGCTCTGATCGCGTCGTCCGCTCCTGCCTTCGCGCAACCCGGCATCACCGACCCCGAATCGCCGCCGCCGACGACGCCGGGAGCCACCACGCCGACCGTCGTCGCCGCACCGCAGGACACGACGAACGTCGCGCCGTGGATCGCGCGCAAAGGCAACCTGCGGCTGTCGATCGCGTGCGCCGAGACGTGGGTGACACCGAGTGACGGGCTCGGCGTTACGGTCGACGGCCAGCCCACCGACCCGCAAGGCCTCAACGGCCGGTGGGGCAGCTACACCGACGGCGACGGCAACACCGGCGAGTCGTGGAACGCGACCGACACCGGCTATCTGCTGCAGCCGGGCTCGCATCACGTCCAGATCACGTCGCCGGGCTGCTCGCCATCGGAGTTCGACATCACCGCCGATCCGATGCACTCGACGCACGCGATCGGCCGGCTCGCGCTCGACGACTGGTCGCTCGAAGGCCCGGTCGGCGCGCCGAACGGCCTCGGCATCACCGCCGGCTTGATCCTGATGCCGACGCCGATGGGCTCGACGTCGAACCCGACGTTCTCGACGAACTACGCGTTCGATCCGCAGACGAGCGCCGACGGCGGGTTCATCTCGCTGTCGTGGGAGCACCGCAACTTCGCGTTCGCGTTCGATCAGGCGTTCGCGTCGGGTGGGATCAGCGGCACCGCGACGAGCACGCTGAACGCGTTTCCAGGCGAGCCGTCGCAAACGTCGCCGTTCTCGGGCTCGGTGTTCGATTGGCGCACGCAGCTGCGCGTCGGCGCGCGGCTCCCGCTGCAGTACGTCGCGCTCGCAGGCGGCAGCGGCCTCGGTCTCGACGCGTGGTTCTACAACGCGCAGACAACGTCGAACCAGTCGCTCGCATCGCCTCCGAACGGCGCCGACGCGTCGTTTTACCTGCCGGTGTGGGCCGCGGCGACGGTCAAGCCGAGCTGCGATTGGGGCGTTCAAGCGATCGGCCAGTACGATGTCCACCCCGGGTCGATGGACACCAACGGCTTCTCGCTGATGGCCGGCGTGACGTTCCAGCCGTCGGCGTCGTGCCGCGAAGCGCCCGGCGTCCGCGTCGATTGAGCTGCCGGCCGATCACTTCAGCCAGATGCGCATCAGCGCGGCGTCCCAGTCGGCGATCGCGACGGCGCTGTTCGCGGGACACTCCATGTGCATCACGCCGATCGTCGAGTCGCCCTCGTAGCCGCCGGTGACGAATCGATCCTGGTCGAGGCCGCTCAAGTAGTAGAGGCCCGGCGCTTTGACCTTCGCGGTCGTGGTCGGGTCGAGATCCTGCGCGCCGTTGGCGGTGACGGCTTCTTCGCCGCCATCGACGCCGCTGAGCACCGGCACGACACAGTCGCGCGGCGCCCCCGGCGGAAACCAGACGAGCAGATCGAGTGGCGTATGCGTGGGATCGCGCAGCACGCGACCGCCCATCGTGCCGCCCGACGTGCGGTGCACCATCGTGCCGAGCGCCGCGCGGTTGATCACGAGCTGCGGCTTACCCTTCCAGACGTCCGGCTCCATCACGCCGTTCTCCTCGCCCCACAAGAAGTGCACGACCGCGAGCGCGCCGGGCGCGTCGACGGCGATGTTGTTCGCGGTGACCGGAAACACCGCGACGAAGTGCCAGCCATCTTCGAGCTGGCCGTACGGCGATTCGGTCGTGCGGACGTCGAAGACTTTGACGATATCGATCGGCTTGCTGAGGTCGTGGATCTCGGCGGCGAACGAGTTGTCGAGCACCAGCACGATGCCGTTGCCTCGCGGCGAGACCTTCCAGTTCTTGACGTCGAGCTTGAGCTGCGTCTCCTTCGGATCGACGGCGTCGATCTCGTAGTAGCGCATGCCGTCCTTGTTCGAGCGCTCGATCTGCTTGTTCTTGATCATCTCGAGATCCGGCGGGCTCGAGATCGCGATCGTCGGCGGCGGTCCCGGCAGCGCCGGGCGATCGGCCTTCGCGATCGCGACCAGCTTCGGCTCTTTGTAGGTCTTGGCGTCGCTGCCCTGGCTGATCGCCGCGATCGCGGCGGCAACGAGTGGAATCACCCTACTCGACACGTTCTTCATCAGACGTCCCTCCTAGTTTCGAGTGCGTCTGCGTCGGCCGAATTTGCGTACGATCTTTCGTGCCGGCGGGGTCGTCGGCGTCGCGCCCACTTGGTGAACCGAGCCGGCTAAGGCAAGATGCGCGCGTGCAGCGGATCGTTGTCGACGCGATGGGGGGCGATCACGCGCCGGACGAGATCGTCCAGGGTGCCGCGGAGGCGTCGCTGCAGCTGCCGTCGGCCGAGATCATCTTGGTCGGCGATGCCGCCGTGCTCGGCCGGTTGTTGCCGAGCATGCGCCACGACGGCGCGCGCGTGCGCGTGCATCACGCCCCGCAGCACGTCGAGATGGACGAGAGGCCCGCCGAAGCGCTCGCCGCGAAGCCGGAGGCGTCGATCGCGGTCGCCGTCGATCTGGTCGCGCGCGGCGAAGGCGATGCCGTGGTTTCGGCCGGCAACACCGGCGCGTCGGTCCTCGCGTGTGCGCGGCGCTGGCAGCTCTTGCAAGGCGTGCGGCGCGCAGCGCTCGCCGCCGTGTTTCCGACCGAGCTGCGCCGCGGCGAAAAAGACGACCCGTTCTCGCTGATCTTGGACGTCGGCGCGACGATCGACGCGACCGCCGAAGATCTCGTCGGCTTTGCGGTGATGGGATCGGCGTACGCGAAGCTGGTCTCGCAGAATCGCCGGCCGCGCGTCGCGCTGTTGTCGAACGGCGCCGAGGCCGGCAAGGGCCCGCCGTCGGTGCAGCAGGCGAACGCGGCGCTGGTCGAGACCACCGAGCTCAACTTCATCGGCAACATCGAAGGCCTCGACATCCCGCGCGGCGTCGCCGATGTCGTCGTGACCAGCGGCTTTGTCGGTAACGTCGTGCTCAAGATGCTCGAAGGCGTGAGCGAGACGGTCGTCCGACTCGCGCGCTATGCGCACAAGGAACGGCTCGCCTGGCGCCTCGGGCTCGTCGCGCTGAGCTCCGCGATCGATCAGCTCAAGTCGATCACCGACTGGCAGCAATACGGCGGCGCCCCACTCTTGGGCTTCACGCACCCGTTCATCAAGGCGCATGGCCGCTCGAACGCGCGCGCGATCACGAACGCGGTCAAGGTCGCGCACAAGGCGCTCGCCGGCAACTTGTGCGGCAACATCGCGCGCACGATGGCCGAGCTCGACGAGCGCGCTCAGCGCCGCGCGTCCCAGCCCAAGGAGATGTAGATGTTCGATCGGCTGCGCCGGCTGCCGGTGCGTGTGGCCGAGCGCGTCGGGCTCGTCGAGCCCGACGTCGAGCCGCTGCCGCCGGGCGTGCCGCCGCCGCGTCACACGTTTCGCTGGGACCTCGACAAGACGTATCTGCGCACCGAGTTCGACTCGATCAAAGATCTCGCGAAGAGCGCGATCGAGACCGCGACCGACAAGCGAGCGTTCCCGGGCGCGACCGCGCTGCTGCGCGCGCTGCACCGCGAGGAGCATCGCATCTGCATCGTATCGGGCAGCCCGACGCAAATGCGCCAGGTGCTCGCCGCGAAGCTCGCGCTCGACGGCGTCGAGTACGACGAGTTCGTGCTCAAGAACAACCTCAAGAACATCTTGCGCGGGCGGTTCCGCGCGATCCGCGCGCAGATCCCGTACAAGCTGCCGGCGATGCTGCGCTCGCGGCTCGCGGTTCCCGCCGAGCGCGAAACGCTGTTCGGCGACGACGCCGAAGCCGACGCGATCATCTATTGCCTCTACGCCGATCTCGTCGCGGGCCGCGTCACGCTGCACGATCTCGAGCGCGTGCTGACAGCTTCGCGGGCGTACGACGACGACGCCCAGCACTGCCTCGACCTCGCACAGCAGATCGCGCACACGCCGGCGGTGCGCCGCATGTTCATCCACCTGGACCGGCGATCGCCGCCGCTCGGGTTTCGCCGCTTCGGGCCGCGGCTCGTGCCGGTCTACAACTATTTCCAAGCCGCGCTCGTGCTCTACGAGGACAAAGTGTTGTCGGCGCGACAGGTGATCTTCGTGGCGCTCGAGATGCTCGATTCCGGCCAGTACGAGCTGGGGCACCTCGCGACCAGCGTGCAGGACGTCGTGCGGCGCGGCCGGATCTCGCGCGAATCGGCGCTCCAGCTCGTCGCGGAAGCCGCCGACGCCGCGACGAGCGGCGCGCTCTCGGGCCGCACGGATCTTCCGCCGTTCGAGCGGATCTCGGAGGCGTTTCGCGCACGCGTGCGCGAGCTCGGCAACACGCCGCCCGAGGACCTCGGCAGCGACGAGCCGCTCGACTACGTCCGGCTCGTCGACGAAGAGCACGACCACCGCCGATCCCGCCGCAAACACGGCGTCTCGTAACCTGCTGCTCTCGGCTCGCATCGCCGTCACGTCATGTCACCGCTCGGTCATGACGTTGGCCGAATCGCCGACGTAGGGTGCGCTCGACGTGCGGGTTTGGCTCCTGGTCTTGGCGGCGGCGTGTAGCGGGACGACCGCGAGCTCGTTGCCCGATGCCGGGGGTGGCGGCGGCGGTGGCGGAACGACGAGCGACGCGCCGGTCGGGCTCACCGCGTGCGGCGAGTTCGATACGACCGGCATGCCGGTGCCGATGCACGCGAGCGGCACGCTGTCGGGCGGCAACAACGTCGAGAGCCCGAGCGAATGCCAGGTGACGAACGCACCGTACGGCACCGAATCGGCCGGC
This sequence comes from Kofleriaceae bacterium, assembly GCA_036271395.1. GTDB lineage: Bacteria > Myxococcota_A > Polyangia > Haliangiales > Haliangiaceae > JABFXX01. Next base: position 44,122 of record DATBAS010000213.1, on the reverse strand, counting down.
CCCGATCAGGTCGTGCTCGTCACCGGGCTCGCCGAGGGCCAGACCTACGTCGTCGATCTGCAATCGACCGACGACTTGTTGTTCTACGTCGCGACCGGCTGCGGCACGTCGACCGGCCCGACGAGCGATCAGTGCTTGTTGTTCGAAGACGCGACCACGACCGGCGCCGAGGTCGGCCAGTTCGTCGCGCCGAGCTCGAGCGTCTACGTCGTCGTCGACTACTACGCGTCGGTCGAGCCGCCCAACGGCGGCAACTTCACGCTCGATGTCTATCCGCAGAGCTGCACGACGAACGATCAGTGCACGGCGAGCGCGCCGGTGTGCTCGAACGGCACGTGCGTGCAATGCGCGACGAGCTTCGATTGCACGGCGCCGACGGCGTCGCTGTGCGATCCGGCCAGCAACACGTGCGTCGCCGGCACCGACCTGTGCACCGCGGACGACGCGAACGAGCCGAACGACGACGGCCCGGCCGGCGCGACGGTGCTCGCGCCCGGGGCGCAGGTCGTCGCGCATGTCTGCTCGAACCCGAGCAGCGAAGGCGACTTCTACGCGTTCGACGTCGGCTCGACCGGCGACATCTGGGACCTCACGCTGGGCTGGAACGGTCAGCGCGATCTCCAGCTCGAGGTCTACAGCGCGACGGGCGAGCTCTACGGCTTGTCGTACTGGGAACAACCCGAGCGCGTCGAGCTGACGTACTTGGCACCCGGCCGCTATTACGCCTACGTGCGCGAGCTGTCGCCCGATCCCGATAGCTATCCGCAGCCGTATTCGATCGCGGCGCAACGCACGCCGGGCTCGCCGTGTCAGAGCTCTGCGGACTGTGCGGCGGAGTTCCGGAATCAGATCTATCGCGGCAGCTGCGAGGCCGGCGCGTGCGTCGATCTCGTCGGCAGCGGCGAGGTCGCGCTCGGCGGCGCCTGCGATTCACAGAGCGACTGCGCGGCCGGGCTGGAGTGCCCGAGCTTCTACTTCGTCGAAGACGCGAGCACGCGCGACGTGTGCGAGCCGACCTGCACGAACGACTCGCAGTGCGGCCAGGGCTTCGTGTGCACGACCTATCTCGAGCAAAACTTCTGCGTGCAGCGCTGCACCGACGACATGCAATGCCCGGTCGTGACCGCCGATCAGCCGCAATCCGGGCCGTGGGCGCGGCTATCGTGCCAGCAGTCCACTGGCCGCTGCCTGCCGTAACGAGTACAACCGTGAGCGTGGAACGGACGTCCGCGTCGATTCTTGTGGTCGAAGACGACGCCGCGATGCGCGATCTCCTCGCCGAGGAGCTCGGCGACGCCGGCTACACGGTGGCCGCCGCCGCGGGCGCGTCATCGGGGCTCGAGATGGCGCGCGCCGGCCGCTACGATCTGATCATCACGGATTTGAGAATGCCGGAGATGGACGGCTTCGATCTGATCCGCGGCGTGGTCGCCCTCCCCGATGCGCCGCACGTCGTGATGATCACGGCATTCGGCAGCATCGAGACCGCGATCCGCGCGGTCAAGCTCGGCGCGTACGACTACATCACCAAGCCGTTCGAGATGGAGGAGCTGCTGCTGGTCGCCGAGAAAGCACTCGGCGAAAAGGCGCTCCGCACCAAGGTCGCGCGGCTGCAGCGCGAGGTCGAGGAGCGCTTCGGGCTCGGCAGCATCATCGCGAAGAGCCAGTCGATGCGCGATGTGATCGCGATGGTGCAGCGCATCGCCGGCTCGACCGCATCGGTGCTCGTCACCGGCGAGAGCGGCACCGGCAAGGAGCTGATCGCGCGCGCGATCCACTACAACTCGACCCGCTCCGCCGGGCCGTTCGTCGGCGTGAACCTGGCGGCGGTGCCCGAAGGCCTGATCGAGAGCGAGCTGTTCGGCCACAAGAAGGGCGCGTTCACCGATGCGCGCGCCGACAAGAATGGCTTGTTCGTCGAAGCCGACGGCGGCACGATCTTTCTCGACGAGATCGGCGAGCTCGCGCTGCCGCTGCAGGCCAAGCTACTGCGCGCGCTGCAGGAGCACGAGGTGCGTCCGCTCGGCGCGACCAAGAATCAGCGCGTCGACGTGCGGGTCGTCGCCGCGACCAACAAGCAGCTCGAGGCGATGCTCGCCGACGGCAGCTTCCGCGAGGACCTCTACTATCGGCTCAACGTGATCCACCTGGATCTGCCGCCGCTGCGCTCGCGTCCCGAGGACATCGTGCCGCTCGCGGAGCACGTGCTGGCGAACCTCGGCGCGAAGCAATCACCGCCGCGACGGATGCGGCTCGCCCCCGAAGCGCAGCAGCTGCTGCTCACGTACAACTGGCCCGGCAACGTGCGCGAGCTGATGAACGTGCTCGAGCGCGGCGTCGCGCTGTGCCAGGGCGAGCTGATCTCCGACGAAGATCTGCCGGCGCAGATCCGCGAGCGCAAGCCCGCCGATTTCCTGGGCGCCGCGGTCGCGCGCCGGATGACGCTCGCCGATCTCGAGCGCGAGTTCATCGAAGCGGTGCTCGCCGACGAGGCGGGCAACAAGACCCGCGCCGCGCAACGCCTCGGGCTCGATCGCAAGACGCTGTATCGCAAGCTCGACGAGTACGCGCGTGCGTCGGGCGGCAAAGCCGATCCGCCCAGCGAGCCGCCGCGCGCGCAGACCGAGCCGCCCGATCGCCCTAGCGATCGCTGATGGTAACCGCTAAGTTACGAAGGTGAATCCGTTCGACGCGCTCGGCAACTCTGTCCGTCGCGATCTGCTGCGCGCGCTGCGCATCAAGCCGCTCACGGTCGGCCAGCTCGCGCGCCGCGTGCCGGTGAGCCGCCCGGCGGTATCGCGCCACCTGCGCGTGCTCGAGCAAGCCGGTCTGATCGAGACCCGCGCGCGCGGCAAGCACAACGTGTGCGCGGTGCGCGTCGAGGGACTCGCGCCGGTCCACGCGTTCGTCGACGAGTTCTGGGATGCGGCACTCGCGCGCCTGCAGGAGCTCGCGCGCAAGTGATCGTGAAAACCGTGCAGCTCGCGTGCGATCCGGTGCGCGCGTTCGCGATCTTCAGCGAACAAGCGTCGGCGTGGTGGCCGCCGGGGCGGCGGCATACCGGCGATCCGCACAGCGCGATCGCGATGCTGCAAACCGGCCGGTTCTACGAGCGCGCGAGCGACGGCCGCGAAGTCGAGCTCGGCGTCGTGCGCGAGTGGCGGCCCGGCGAGCGGCTCGTCCTCGACTTCTATCCCGGCAGCGATGCCGCTCACCCGACGCAGGTGACCGTGCGATTCGACGCGACCGACAGCGGCACGCGCGTGACGATCGAGCATGGCCCATTGCCCGCGAGCGAAGCGATCTGGAACCAGCGCGCTGCGAAGTTCGAGCAGTCGTGGGCGATGTTGTTACCGGCGCTCGCGGCGTACGCGCTTGAGCACCGGTAACTCCTGTGTTACCGGTGCTGTATGAGAGTCACCGAGACCAAGACCGTGATTCGCGCACCGCGCGAGAAGATCTGGGAGCTGCTCGTCGATCTGCCGAGCTGGCCGAGCTGGAACACCACCGTCGACAAGACCGAAGGCAGCGTCGAGCTCGGCAAGAAGGTCAAAGTCTTCGTCAAGCTCAGCCCCGGCCGCGCGTTCCCGGTGAAAGTCAGCGAGCTCGACAAGCCGTCGAAGATGGTGTGGACCGGCGGCATGCCGCTCGGGCTGTTCAAGGGCGTGCGCACGTACACGCTGACGTCGACGCCGGCCGAAGATGCCGTCGAATTTCACATGCGTGAAGTGTTCTCCGGACCGATGTCGAAGCTGATCGAGAAATCGATCCCCGACATGCAGCCGGCGTTCGACGAGTTCGCGGCCGCGCTCAAGCAGCGCGCCGAAGCGACTTCGTGACCTGGGCGCCACGATCGAGGTGGTCGCAGGCTAGACTCCGCCGGTGCTCGCCGGCTTCGTGTCGCTCACGCGCACGCTCGCGAGATGATCGCGCAACCGGCGCAGGCCGAGCTCGGTCTTGAGATCGCTGAGCTCGCCGCGCACGCATGCGTCGAGCGCATCGTCGAGCAACAGCCAGCGCGTCGTCGCGCCCTCTTCCATCGGCGAGCCGTCGCCGGCCGGTGCTTGTTGCGTTGCGGGATCGACCTCGACCGCGGTGAAGTAAAACTTCTCGACCATGCAGCCGGGCGACGGCAGCATGCCCGCGCCGAGCAGCATGATCGCCGCCGGATCGACCGCGAAGCCGGCTTCTTCCAGCGTTTCGGCGGCCGCGCGCGCGCGCAAGCCGAGCTCGCCGCGATCGCCGATCTCGACGATGCCGGCGACGAGCTCTTCGAGCATGAGCTCCGGCGGTGACTCCGGCAGCGGCGCGGCGTCGGCATCGCGGCCGAGCGCCAGCGCGGGACGCAGGCAGCGGCGGACCAGCACGTTCACGCCGCGGACGTCGCGCGCGAAGACCGCGACGACGACGGCATCTTGGCCATACGGCCGCGCGATCACGTCGCACACGTACGGCGGCGACATCGAGCCATCGCCGCGCGCGTTGCGCAGGCGCAGGCGGCGGATCGCCAGGAACCCGCCCTCGCCGACGCGCTCGTCGCGATCGACGACGAGACCGTCGACGCGAATCACGATGCCGGCGATGGCGTCGGTGCGGCCGAGCCCTCGGGCGCCGGCGCGGGTGCGTTCGGTGCGGGCGATGTCGCCGGCGTGTTCGCCGGCGCGGGCGGCGTAACGTTGCCCGGCACGGTCTGCACTTCCCATTGCTTGAGGGCTTCGTGGACGTCGAGCGCGAGCGCGTCCTTCTTGCCCGTGGCCCAGCCCGGCACGCTCGGATCGTCTTCGCTGATCGGTTCGGGCTTCGGGCTGCCGGCGAGGTAGCGGATCATCAGCGACTTGATGTCGACGACGTATGCCTCACCGTCGGGGCGCAGCGTCACCACGAACGCGATCGACAAGCTCTTGTCGGGGACCTGGCGCATATCCTCGCCGCTCTCGGCGGCGGCCAGACCTTCCGGCGTGTACCAGCGACCGGACGTCTGGAAGCTCAACGCGTTCTGATCGACCTTCTCGATGCGGTACTTCGCCTGCGCGGCTTGCACGGCGGCTTGCAGCAACGCGGCTTTGTCGCCGTGATAGTGCGCGGTCTTCGCGCCCGAAACGTCGGACGACGACGGGCCGCACGCAGCGCATGCGAGCACGACTGCAACCGAGAAAACTAGGTTCCGCATGCCGCTGTCGTACCAGAAAACCGGCTAGCGCGGCGCGGCGACCTGGAAGCTCTTCGTGCGGTCGTAGATCGCGAGCGACAGATGATCGGCGCGGCCGAGCACCCACGGCGGCAAGCTCGGATCGCCGACCTCGAGCTCGCGCATCTGCGGACTGCCGGCGATGTACTGCCACGTTCGCGGCTTCACCTGGATCGTGAATTGATCGCGCGCGAGCTGCTGGACCGTGACGATGAACGAGACCTTGACGCTGTGGTTGTCGACCTTGACGTACCCTTCGGCGCCTTCCGATTGCCGATCGCCGGTCGCGCTGTAGAAGTGGCCCTCGGTCTCGAACATCAAGTGGCCTGCATCGACAGGACCGATCTTGTAGTTCTCGTCCATCGCGCCTTGCTCGGCCATCTGGAAGATCTGATCCGCGTTGCCGTTATAGATCGCCGATTTCGCGGTGCGAACATCGGTATCGGACGGCGCGCACGCGGCAATTGCAACTGCCACCACGAATGCTGCACGCATGCGGCCGAGAGTACCATGCGTGTATGGGCGAGCTCTCAGGCATGCGCGCGCTGATCACCGGCGGCTCGAGTGGGATCGGTGCGGCGATCGCGCGCGAGCTCGGCGCGCGTGGTGCGACACTCGTGCTGACCGCGCGCCGCACCGCACAGCTCGACGAAGTTGCGGCAAGCTGCAGCGGCGCCGTCGTCGAGACGATCACGAGCGATCTCGGCAAGCCCGGCGGCGCGGATGCGGTGTGGTCGGCCGCGATCGCGCACGGCCCGCTCGACATCGTCGTCAACAACGCCGGGTTCGGCGCGTTCCGGCCGTTCGCCGACACCGAAGCCTCGCGCGACGCCGAAATGATCGAGCTCAACATCACGTCCCTCGTCGCGCTGTCGAAGCGCTTCGCGCTGCAAAAGCGGCCCGGCTATTTGCTCAACATCGCATCGATCGGCGCGTATCAATCGGTGCCGAACATGGCGCTGTACGCGGCGTCGAAGGCGTTCGTGCGTAACTTCACCGAAGGTCTGCACGACGAATTGCGCGGCAGCCAGACCTCGGCGACATGCATCTGCCCGGGCGGCACGAAGACCGCGTTTCACGAGCAAGCCGGCGCCGGCGACTATAGCTGGCTCGCGAATGCGTCGATGATGAGCGCCGAGACCGTCGCCGCGATCAGCGTGCGCGCGATGCTCGCTCGCAAGCGCACGGTGATCCCGGGGCTCGTCAACAAGCTGGCGTGCTGGAGCGTGCGCTTGGTGCCGCGCCGACTCGCATCGTGGATGAGCCAGCGCGTGCTCGGTACCCCGAAGCTCGCGCTGCCGCCGAGGAGCATTGCATGAGCAGCACGGAACAGCTCAACCATCGCCAGTGGCCCAGCGATCGCCGCGGCGTCTACGAGGTCTGGTACCTGACGTGGAACGACGCGGCAACCGGGCAAGGCTTCTGGCTACGCTACATCGCGGAGTCGCCGCACGTCGGCGAGCCGCGCGGCGAGCTGTGGTTCGCGCGCTTCGATCCGAAAGCTCCGAACTGCACGTTCGGCGTGCATCGCGCGTTCGCGCCGCCCGCCGCGACGACGGCGCCGTTCTCCGTGACGATCGCCGGCGCGACGCTCGCCCACGACGGCGCCAAAGGCTCGCTCGACGGCGATGGCCACTCGATCACGTGGGATCTGCGCTGGCAGCCGGCCGAGCGCGAGCTGCGCTTATTACCGGATGCGATGTATGGCCACGGCGCCGCCCGCGAACGCGCCGAGACGCTGGTGCTGTCGCCGAACCCGCGCGTGCTGATGTCGGGCCGCGTCGTCGTCGATGGCGAAGCGATCGACTTCGATCGCGCGGTCCTCGGCCAGACGCACCTGTGGGGCACGAAACACGCGTACTCGTGGACGTGGGGCCGCTGCGCCGAATGGGTCGGCGCACCCGGCGCCGTGCTCGAGCTGCTCGGCGTGCGATTGAAGCGCGGCCCCGTCTCGCTGCCGACGCTGTTCTTGCTCGCGCTCGATCTCGATGGCGAGCAGTATCGGATGAATCAGTTCCGCCACGTGATCCGCAACCGCGCGAGCTGGGGCGGATCGCGCGTCGAGTTCGAAGCGATCGGCGGCGGCATCAAGATCGCCGGCGAGCTCGCGTGCGCTCCCGCGCGGATGGTCTCGGCGCCGTATCTCGATCCCGATGGCACGCGCGTGTTCTGCGCGAACACCGAGATCGGCGACGCGCGCATCGCGATCAGCAAGCGCGCCGGTTTGTTCTGGCGCGAGATCCGCGCGCTCGAAGGTCGCGGCACCGCGCACTTCGAGATCGGTGGACGCACGCGCGATCCGGCGGTCGAGCGCGAGCACGTCGGCGTCGACCTGAGGTAGTGTCGCGTCGCATGAAACGCACGCCGCTCTACGACGCGCACAAGGCGCTCGGCGCGAAGCTGATCGATTTCGGCGGCTGGGAAATGCCGGTCTCGTATCCCGCCGGCACGATCAAAGAGCACAAGGCGGTGCGCGAAGCGGTCGGCTTGTTCGACGTCTCGCACATGGGCGAGGCGTACTTTCGCGGCCCCGCCGCAAAGGCGACGGTCGCCAAGCTCACGACCAACGCCGTCGAGAGCGCGCCCCCCGGCAAAGCGGTCTACACGCTGTTGTGCACGCCGAGCGGCGGCGTCGTCGACGATTGCATCTTCTACAAGCGCGCCGACGACGAGTTCTTCGTGATCGTCAACGCATCGAACCAGGCGAAGGACCTCGAGTGGTTCCGCGATCACGCGTCGAGCGGCTGCAACGTCGAGGACGTCTCCGATCGCACCGCGTTGATCGCCGTGCAAGGCCCCAAAGCCGTCGGCATGGTCGATGCGCTCGCCGGCGGCACGTTGGCGGGCATGCCCAGCTTCACGTTCCGCGACGGCGAGGTCGCCGGCATTGCGGTGGTCGCGGCGCGCACCGGCTACACCGGCGAAGACGGCTTCGAGCTCGCGTGCGGCTCGAGCGACGCGCCTGCACTTTGGGCCGCGCTGGTCGCGGCCGCGTTGCCGCTCGGCGGCTTGCCCGTCGGGCTCGGCGCGCGCGACTCGCTGCGGCTCGAGAGCAAGTTGCCGCTCTACGGCAACGACCTCGACGACGATCACACGCCGCTCGAAGCCGGCCTGGGTTGGGCCGTCAAGCTCGACAAAGGCGACTTCTTCGGCCGCGACGCCATGCTGCAGCAGAAAGCCAACGGCCTGCCGCGCCAGCTCGTCGGCTTCACGATCGCCGCCGACCAGCGCATGATCGCGCGCGCGGGCTACAGCGTGGTCGAAGCCAACGCGCCGGTCGGTGTCGTGACGAGCGGCGGCCCCGGCATCGTCGTCGGCGGCGCGATCGGCCTCGCCTACGTGCCACCGCGGCTCGCCCAGCCGGGCACCACGTTGTCGATCGATTGCCGCGGCAAGCTCGCAACCGCGACGGTGGTCGCCGGTAAGTTCTACAAGCCGAACAAGCAGAGATAAAAGATGAGCACCTTCCCGACCGACCTCCGCTACACGAACGACCACGAGTGGCTCCGCGCGCAAGGTGCGAACTGGCGCGTCGGCATCACGCAGTTCGCCGTCGATCAGCTCGGCGACATCACGCTCGTCGATCTGCCCAACGTCGGCGACCTGATCACGAAGGGCCAACGCTTCGGCACGATCGAGAGCGTGAAGAGCGTGAGCGACTTGTACGCGCCGGTCTCCGGCAAAGTCGCCGCGATCAACACGACGCTCAAAGACGGTCCCGAGCAGGTCAACTCCGATCCGTACAGCAACGGCTGGATGATCGAGATCGAAGCCGCCGACAAGAGCGAGATCGCCGAGCTGATGGCCGCCGACGCGTACACGAAGCACGTCGCGGCGCAGTGAAGCTCGCGCTCGCGCTCGTGCTCGGTTGCGGCGGCCCGCAGGCACCGATCACGCCACCGGTGCCCGAGAACGTGCTCGATCCGTCGTCTGCGCCGGAACCCGCGGGCAGCGGCAGCGCGACGGCCGTCGATCACGCGTGCATCGTCGCCGGCAACTACAACGTCGCGGTCGATCTCAAGTCCGCGACGATCACGCAAGGCGACACCGGCCAAGCCGACACCGAGTGGTGCGCGTCGATGCTCGCCGGCGTCGCGTCGCAGGCGATGAGCGCGATGGCGATCCGCTTCGACGCCGGCTCCCTCGCGATCGACTGGCCGCCCGGTCACCCGGCGACATTCGACGTGCGCGGCCCGTGCGAGCTCACGATCACGTCGCAGCCGATGCCGTCGCACGTGACGTTCGCTGCCGGCAGCGCGGCCGGCACGACGACGTTCACGGTCGGCACGCAGCACCAAGGCGACACCTGCACCGCGACCAACGCGGCGCTGTCGATCACGCGCGCGCCGTGAAGCGCGCGTTGCTGTTCGTCATGGCGTGCTCGAGCGCGCCGAAACCATCGCCACCGCCGGTCGCGAATGCGTGGTCGCCGGCCGGCAGCGCGGCCACCGAGCCGGCGTGCAAGCTCGCCGGCGATTACCTGCTCACGCTCGATCTCGATGCCGCGAAGATCACGTATAGCGACGCACGCATCACGGACATGTCGTGGTGCAAGCAGACGCTCGCGAGCTTCTTCGCGGCGTCGATGCGCCAGCTGACCGTGCACGGCGATGCCGCCACGCTTCGCGTCGAGTGGCCGCCCGGCCAACCCGCGACGGTCGAAGTGACCGCGGCGTGCAAGGTCGCGATCCGATCGCGAGCGATCGCGGCGTCGGTGCAACTCGACTTCAACGCCGACGGCATCACCGGCGCGATGACCTTCACCGCGCCGGCGAAGCAAGCGGGCGAGACCTGCACCGCGGCGGACACGCCGGTCACGCTCCTGATTTGATACATTACGTCGATGCGGTTCGCGGTGTTGGTGGCGTGCGCGGCGTGCTCGAGCACGCCGACGGCATCGCCGACGCCCGATGCGCCGGTGCCGTTCACGTTCACCGGCGACTACAAGCTCGATGCGACGATCACGTCGGCCGACGTCGGCAGCGCGAGCTACGCGAGCGGCGACACGATCCACGTCGACCTCGACTTCCCGTCATACGCGGCGTCGCAAGGCTCCGGCCTTGCGGTGGTCGTCGTGTCGGGCACGCAAACCGGCGTCTTCGCGATCACGCCGCAGTGCCCGAGCCCGTGCTCGCAGGATCCGTCGACCGAAACCATCACGGCGACGCTGAGCTGGGCGGCGTCGGGGCCCGAGCTCGACGACTTCGAAGGCAACTGCGTCAGCGGCAGCAACGGCTGCGGCTGGGCCGAGTAGAGCGCGCTAGCTCTTCTTCGCCGCCGGCGCCGCGTGCTGCGAGTACCAGGCGTGCCAGCGCCCGCTGTCCCACGCGAACGCGTCGACGCTCGCGAGCGAGCCATCGGCGTTCTTCCAGAACACGATCGCGACGTCGCCGCGCAGCTGGATGTCGGGAGCCATCGCCGGCGGCGTGACGGGCTCGTTGGGGTGCGCCTTCGCGTAGTCGCTCGCGGCCTTCACGATCGCGGCCTTGTCGTGACCGGTGCCGTCGCCCGAGTACGAGTGATAGCCGTCGACGAGCAGCGAGCCCAAGAACGCGCCATCGCCACTCATGAAGCCGCGCTGCCAGTGGTCCTCGACGCACTGGACCGCAGCCGTCGTCTTCGCGGTCTCGACGCACGGCGCGGCGATGGCGAGGGCGGGCGTGGACACCACGACGAGCACGGCGAGATCTTTGAGCACGGACATGCGGCCCAAACCGGCGCCGGAATCCGGACATTCCCGACAACTCTCCAACGCGACACTCGCCGTTGCGGCGATTTCCGCCGGGCACGTGCGTTGCAGCCAACCGCGTCGCGATGCCTCGACGTTGGATGCTCGTCATGCTCGTGCTCGCCCGTGTGGCTCGCGCCGATCCGGCGCGCGATCCGGATCTCGCATCCGACATCTCGATCGCTTCGACCGCCGGCTCGATCGCGCTCGCCGGCGCAGGCATCGCCGTGTGGAACGACCATTCGGCCGTCGGCGCGAGCCTCGTGCTCGGCGCCATCGCATCGCTCGTCGTCACACCGGCGATCGGCCACGTCTACGGCGAGCACCGGTTCTTCACCGGCGGGACGATCCTGCGCATCGCCGGGTTGGCCGCACTGACCGGCGGCGCGATCGGCACGTTCGGTCAGCTGTTCTGCGAAGACAACTGCTCGAGTGGGCCGCTCGTGCTCGCCGGCATCGGTGCGCTGGCGATCGTCGGCGGGACCGTCCTCGACCTCGCAACCGCGCGCTCGGCAGCGGCGCGATGGAACCGCGAGCACCACGTCGAGCTCGTGCCGGTCGGCATCCCCACGCCGTCGCGAGCGACCGTGCCCGGGTTGGGCATCGCAGCTCGGTTCTAGCGAACCGGATGCAGCTGATGCGTGTGCCCCGCCTCGCGCTCGCGGGCGCAGCGCGCCGAATCGGCCGCGCACGTGATACGCAGCTCGGCGGCATCGTCGGGCGAGCGGAAGCGATCGTATGCGGCGAGCGCCGCGGCGGCTTCGGGCCGGTGCAGCGCGGCGAGCGCGGTCGCTTGGCTGCGCAATAGGTCCGTGTCGCGCGGCGCGAGCTCGAGCCCGGTCGTCGCCGCGAGCAGCGCGGCGGCGTTGTCGCCGACCGAGCCGAGACAGCGCGCGAGCACCATCCACGCCGATGCGTTGCCCGGCGCCTTGCTCGCGGCCACGCGTGCGGGCTCGGTCGCATCGCCCCAGCGCCACACGCGCATCAAGGCATCGGCGGCGGTCGCGTCGAGCACCGGCGGCCCGACGTGCGCGAGGTCGACGTTCGGCACGCCGTGCAGGAGCTCGGCGAGCGTCGGTGCTTTGACAAAGTACGCACGCGCCTCTGCGATCAGCGCGAGCGCGTCGTCGGCCCTGCCCTGCTTGCTCGCGACCTGCGCCAGCTGCACGAGGATCATCGCGCGCGGAGTGCCAACCGGCGCCGATGCGAGCGCGGTCTCGAGGACCGCCTTGGCTTCGCCCGTCCGCTCGCTCACGGTCGCGACCAGCGCCATGCCGTGCTCGTACTCGCGGGACCACGCCGGCCGCGCGTTCGACACCACCGCGCCGGCGCCGAGCTGCGCACTCGCCTCCGCGATCAACGTGATCGGCTGCGGCTTGCATGGATCGAGCACGACCGAGCGCGCGCCTTTGGCGCCGCGGATGAACGCCTTGCCGTCGGCCGTATGCGCGCCGCGACAGACTTCGGCCTGCATCGCGAGCGTGCGGCTGCGATGGCGAAGCCGCGCGGTCACGCGCAGCGGAAACTTCGCATCGGCGGGCACGTCGAACGCGTAACGCACGGCTTGCGCGTCGCGAGGCGCGATCGTCTGCGTCGCGATCTGCGTGCGGAACTCCGCCATCTCGTGGCGCTCGAGCACTTCGCCTTTGTCGTCGACGACGAGCGTGCGCAGCACGTGCGTGTCGTCGTCGTTCACCGCGGTGGCGTGGCGCAGGCCGGATTCGGCGAGGCGTTTGCCGTCGCGATCCGCGAGCTCGACCTCGATCCACGTATCTTGAATATCGAGCACGCCGCCGGGGAAACGATGGCCGACGAGCAGGTTCCGCACGACCACGTCGACGCTCGCGCGAGAGCCCGGCGTGATCGGCGCGCCGTCGGCCGGCAGATGCCATCGGCCATCGACGAGCGCGCCCGCGATGTCGATCGACGCGGCGCCTTCGAGCTTGGCCTGCAAGCGCCGCACTTGATCGTCGTCGCCGCGCATCGCCGCCATCCACGTGTGACCGCCCAAGAAGCGATGTGATGCGATCTGCCCGCCGTGCGCGGAAACCTCGTCGGAGCCGGCCGCTTCGCGAGCCATGTGGCAATCGATGCACGTCTGCTGAGCGACCTTGTCGACGCGGCCCATGCCGTTGCCGGCCCACGCGCTCGATCGCCATGCGCCGGGCTCGTCGAGCCCGCTGAGGTGCACCGGCATGTTCATGTCGGCCGACACGAAGCCGCGGTGACAACCGACGCAGAGCTCGGTGCCGAGCGACTTCACCGACGCCTGCGCGCGATGCTTCGCGATCGACGCCGGGTCGTGCAGGTTCGGCGCGTCGATCGGCGCGCGCGACCAGACGTAGCTGCCGTTGCCGTCTTTGCTGACGCTCTCGACGCCGTGACACAGCGAGCACGACACACCCGAGTGCGCGCGAAGATCGTCCGCGGGGATCTTGCCGGCCATCATGCCGTCGACCATCAGCGGCATGTCGTGACACCCGCCGCAGTGACGGCTGGCATCGTTGCCGAGCTGCGTGCGTGCGAGCTCGACGTTGACGCGATAGATCGGATTGCCGAACGATGCGAACGAGTGCGCGCTCGCCGACCATTGCGCGGCTGCCGCCGGATGGCACGTCGCGCAGCTGTCGACGTCGGAGAGCTGCGTGCCCTCGCTGACCTCGCCGGGCGTACGCGGCGCGCTCGAATCGATCTTCACCAAGCTCGGCCCGAAGGCGCCCGGCTGCATCGGCAGACGAGCGGGCGTCGGCGACGGCGCCGCGACGAGCCCGCCGGCCGAGCACACGAACGCGATCACGAGCGCGCGCCGCATCTCACTTCTTCTTGCGCACCAGCAGGGAGCCCACACCGAGCAGCGCGAGCGTGACGAGCGCGCCGACGCCGAACCCTTGCGTCTTCGCCGGTGGTTGCGCGAAGTGCGAGCCGGTCGCCGGCGTTGGCTTCGACGCGCCCTGCCAGACTTTGATCTCGGGCAAGTCGCGCAGCACGACGTCGCCGAGCGCGAGCTTGCCGCGCGGCGCGAACGCGAGCTTGCTCGCGGCGATCACCTGGTTCCTGCCGTCGGGCGGACCACCCCAGATGCCGCGGCGCGGGTTCTGGCACTTGATCGCGCCGGTCCACGGATGGCGGATCGCGTAGCGCGCCTGGAAGAAGTTCTCGGCGGACTTCGTAGCGCCGTGCTCGAGCTGATTGCCGACGCCGTATTGCTCGCGGCCGCCGGTGACCGCATCGGCGACGCGGAAGCGCAAGTCGTCGGTGAGCGTGCCTTTGCCGTAACGCGCGTGCAGGCGCGTGAGCACGAAGTTGTTGTCGAGCCCGCCACCGACCACGTCGCCGCCGAGCGTCATGATGTCCTGCGTCGACACATCGAGGTCGGGACACGGATCGCAGTGATAGCCGCGCGACGCGGTCCACGCGTATTCGGTGACCACCGCGCCGGGGTGCGTCGCGATCGTGCGATCGAACAGCGCGGCATAGAACTCGCCGAACCGCGTCTTGACGCTCGACCGGACGTCGAAGTTCGTCGGCGCGAACACGTTCGGATAGTTCGCGACCTCGAAGCGCTTGTCGCGCGAGATGATGTTGACGATCAGATCCTGCGTGCCCGAGCTGTTCGCCATGCCGAGCCGGATCGGCAACGAGAACTCGTCGCTGTCGTAGTAGAAGCGCAGCGGCGACAGCGCGGCATGGCCGTTCACGAGCTGCACCTTGCTCGGATCGACCTTCGCGACGAAGAACTTCGAGCCGCTCTCGACGTACGGCCGCAGCAGCGGCTCGGCGCCGGGCGGAATTTGATAGTGGTTTTGGTGCAACCACGTCTCGAGCCCCGACGAGTCCTTCGCCGACAGGATCAGGATCTTGTACTCGGCGACGTCGAACTTCGCCTCGATCTTGACGCCGTTGTCTTTCTTGTCTTCGGCGCCACCCATGCCGTCGTACGCGGCGCCCTTCGTCGCGACCGACATCGGCGCCGTCGGCGGCGGGATGAAGCACGGGTCTTGCTCCCAGTACTCGACGAGCCGCGGCGAGCCGAGCGACTCGACGTGCTCGAACACCGATTTCGGCAGCGTCTTGACGTCGGGCTCGTGGAGCACGACCGGCACCGGCACGACCATCGCGAAGTCGCCGAGCGGGCCGGCGAAGTCGTTTTGCATCGACAGCACCGTGCGCGTGCCGTCGCGAACGAGCACGACCTGCGTCGCGTCGTTGAACATCTTGTCGCCCGAGCCGCTGACGTAAAACCCGCAGAACGCATGCGCGGTCGTCGCCGAAGCTGCGAGGCCGGCGAGTGCGAGGGCGGTAGAGGCGATCGCTTGCTTCATTGGTTGATCTGACGCGCGCGGCGGCGACGCGATCTAATTGCCATGCCGACGACGCCGAGCCCGACGAGCCAGCCCGACCCGTTGCCGGCCTCGCAGCCTTGGCTCTTGGTCGGCGTGTAGGTCACCGGCTCGGGCGCCGGCGCCGTGGTCGGCACGACGCTGGGCGATGACGAGACCGGCGTCGTCGCGACCACGCCGAGCTCGGAAATATCGCGATCGACCACCGACGCGAGCTTGATCTCGCCGCGCGGCGCGAACGCGAGGTTCGTGCCGGCGATCGGCGGTGGGCGCACGCCGTTCGGCGGACCACCCCAGAGATGACGGCGCGGGCTCGCGCACGCGATCGCGCCGGTCCATGGATGGCGAATCGCGTAGCGGCCCTGAAACGTGTTGTTGCTCGACGGCTGCGCGCCGTCCTCGAGCCCGCCGGTCTGCGCGTCGACGACGTACTCGCGGCCGCCGACGATCGGCGCCGCCGCGCGAAACACGAGGTCGTCTTTGAGGTCCTTGCCGTAGCGCGCGTGCAGGCGCGTCAGCACGAAATCACCGCCGCCGCCCAGGTAGCGTCCGCGCCGCGGCGGTGGCGCTGGTTGTGGACCGATCACGTCGGCGCCGAGCAGCTGGAAGTCGGCGTAGCCGAGCGTCGGCCCGGGGCATGGATCGCACGACGACGCCTGCCACGAGTATTCGGTGATCACCGCGCCCGGATGCTTCTCGACGGTCGCGTCGAACAGTGCCGCGTAGAACGCGCCGAAGTGCTCGCGCACGGAAGCTTTGACATCCAGGTTCGTCGGGATCGTCGCGTTCGGATAGTTCGCGACCTCGTAGCGCTGGTTCGGCGCCAAGATGTTGACGATCAGATCCTGCGTGCCCGAGCTGTTCGCCATGCCGAGCCGGATCGGCAGCTCGAACGTGTCGCTGTCGTAGTGAAACCGCAACGGCGACAGCGCGGCGCGGCCGTTCTCGAACGCGACCTTCGCCGGATCGACCTTGGCGACGAAGAACTTCGAGCCGGCTTCGACGTACGGCCGCAGCAACGGCTCGGCGCCGTCCGGAATGTTGTACTGCTCGTGATGCAGCCAGCTCTCGAGGCCGGTCGAATCCTTCGCCGACAAGATGACGATCTGATACTCGCCGACGACGAACTTCGCTTCGACCGTCACGCCGAACGGCGCGGCGGGCTCGGCGGCTCGGTCGCGCGCGAGGGCATGCATGGCGCCGCGGCCACCGCCGACGCCGTAACCCATCTGCGGCGCGCACGGATCTTGTTCCCAATATTCGACGAGCCGCGGCGCGCCCATCGTGTCGACGCGATCGAACACGGCTTTCGGCAGCGTCTTGACGTCGCCTTCGTGCAGCACGACCGGGACCGGAATCACCAGCGCGAACGCCGACGGCGGCCCTTTGTAGTTGTTCTGCATCGACAGCACCGTGCGCGTGCCGCTGCGCATCAGCACGACCTCGGTCGCATCGTCGAACATCGGCTGATCGCCGGGCGCGACGTAGAAGCCGCAGAACGCGTACGCGCTGGTCGCGCTGCCGAGCAACGCCGCGGCAATGATCAGTGACTTCACGCGCGCCTCCGCACCAGCACGAACCCGACGAGCACGATCGTCACCAACGCCGATGGCTCGCTGCTATCGCAGCCGCAGCCGGTCTTCTTCGGCTGCGTCGTCGAGTAGGTCACGGGCTCGGCCGAGCCCGCCGCGACCGGAGGGGTGACCGCGCCCGCGCCGCCGCTGACGCCGAGCTCGGGGATGCCTTTGGGCACCGACGCTGCGAGCTGCACGGTGCCGCGCGGCGCGAACGCGAGGTTCGTCGCCGTCGCCGTGCCGGTCGCGAGCTGCTGTTGATCTGCCGGCGGACCGCCCCAGACCCCGCGCTGCGGCGACTCGCACGTGATCGGCCCCGTCCACGGATGGCGGATCGCGTAGCGCGCTTGAAAGTTGTTCGTCGAGTCGGGCCGAGCGCCTTGCTCGAGCTGCCCGCCGGATTGCACGAACTCGCGGCCGCCGACGATCGGGTCCGCGTGGCGAAACACCAGGTCGTTCTTGACGTCCTTCGCGTAGCGCGCGTGCAGCCGCGTCAACACGAAGTCTTCACCGTCGTAGCGCGACGCATGACCCGGCGCGCCGCCGAGCACGTCGGCGCCGAGCGTCTGGAAGTCACTCGCGTCGAGCACCGGGCCCGGGCACGGATCGCACGTCGTCGCCTGCCACGCGTATTCGGTGACGACCGCGCCGGGGTGTTTTTCGAGCGTCGCGTCGAACAGCGCGGCGTAGAACGCGCCGAACTTGTCTTTGACCGACGGCGTGACGTCGAGGTTCGTCGGCACCGTCACGTTGTCGTAGTTCGCGACCTCGTAGCGCTGCATCGGCGCCAGGATGTTGACGATCAGATCCTGCGTACCCGAGCTGTTCGCGACGCCGAGCCGGATCGGCAGCGCGAACTCGTCGGCATCGTAGTAAAATCGCAGCGGCGATAGCGCGGCGCGCCCGGCTTCGAACTTCACCTTCGCCGGATCGACTTTCGCGACGAAGAATTTCTCGCCGCTCTCGACGTACGGCCGCAGCAGCGGCTCGGCGCCGGCCGGAATGTTGTACTTCTGGTCGCGCAACCAGGTGTCGAGACCCGTCGAGTCTTTCGCCGACAGGATGAGGATCTGGTACTCGCCGACGTTGAACTTCGCCTCGATCTTGACGCCGTGATCCTTCGCCTCGTCCATCGCCATGGCCACGCCCGCGGACGCCATCGGCGATGGCATCATGTCGTACTTCACCGGCGGCGCGCACGGGTCCTGCTCCCAGTACTCGACGAGCCGCGGCGCCCCCATCTGCTCGACGTGCGCGAACACGCCTTTGTCGAGCGTCTTGACGTCGCCTTCGTGCAGCACGACGGGCACCGGAATCACCAGCGCGAACGCCTCGGGCGGCCCCTTGTAGTTGTTCTGCATCGACAGCACGGTGCGCGTGCCCTGGCGCATCAGCACGACCTGCGTCGCGTCGTTGAACATCGGCTGGTTCGAGCCGGCGACGTAGAACCCGCAGAACGCATGCGCCGTCGCCGGCACGAGCGCGCACGCAACCGCGACCGCAACCCCAAGGACTGATCTCATCATGCGAGCTTAGACCTCTCGCACACCCAAATCCTTGGCCGCGCGTTACAAGCTACAGCCCGCTTGCTGCGCGGTCGCGACGAGCGACTCGCGCATCGCGCGGCATTGTTTTTCGAGCACGTCGTGCGAGCTCGTGCTGCCGTCGGTGCCGCCGGTCGCGTCGGCGAGAGCGTTCGCATCGTGCGCGAGCGAGGTCGCGACGTCGAACGCGAGCGTCTGGCAGCGCGTGACCTTCGCGGCCGACAGCCGCAGTGCGCCGCACTCGGGAAACCGCGCCGGTGCGGCATCCGGCGCGCAGCTCGCCTGCGCGAGCTCGGCTTCGACCTTGGTCGCGCGCGCCTTGCACTGGGTCGCCAGCCGCACGCGCGCCTCGGCGTCGGCCTCGGCCTTCATCCACGTCGCGCGCTGATGCGCGATTCGCGAGATGTTCTCGAGCGGCGGCTTGACCAAGCGCGTGCAGCGATTTTCGATCCGCGCCCACGCTTCGAGCTCGTCGCACGCGGCGATGCCGACGCTCGTGCGATGCAACGAGCCGCGCATCGAGCAGCCCGATTCGAGATCGACGGCGAGCTCGAGCGTCGCCGGTCCACGCGTCAGATGCACGGCGACATCGCCGGCGCGACCTTTCCAGGCGTCGCTGGAGTCGGGCTCGAGCGCGACCTTATCGAGCGCGCCACCGGCCGGTGCGAGGTCGATCGCCGCGGCGCCGTCCACCACGTCGATCGCGATCGACGCGGCGGGCTCGCCGTCGACCGTGCAGCCGGTCCAGCGCAACTTGCCCTGCCAATCGCCGACCCACGCCGACCACGACGAGCGCGGCGCTGGCGCGTCGGCAAACGAGCTCACGCTCATTGCCAGCAGGGCGAGCGGGACCCACCGCACGCGCCAAGCATGCCACGACCGGCGTTATTCGTCTGCTTCGATCGGCGTGCGGGGTTTCCCGCGCGATGTGAAGAAGTACATGAGACCACCGGCGACCAGCACCGCGACGATTTCCGCCGTCAGCTTGGGCTGCGACGACACCCCGAAAAACACGGTCCACGCCGACAGCCCCAAGAACAGCAGCGGGGTCAGCGGATACCCGGGCACGCGGAACGGCGAGACCTGGCCGCGCGCGCGAAATACGAAGACCGCGCCGACAGTCAGCGCGGCGAAGATCGCGAGCGTGAAGCCGACGAGGCGAACGAGCCCGTCCGGATCGCTGAAGATCGCGAAGCCGATCGCGAGCACGCACTGGACGATCACCGCGACCACCGGCACGCCGCGCTTGGAGTAGTACGCGAGCGGCTTCGGCAGCGCGTGGTCGGCCGCCATCGTGGCGTAGACCCGCGGCCCCGCCATCATCATCGCGCTCACCGCCGACATCAGCGCGAGCGCGATCAGCGCACTCAACAAGTCGCCGGCGTGTTGGCCGAACAACGCGCGCGCCGCGATCGCGCCGACCGGCTGCTTGATCGGATCGACGGCCATCTGCTCGGGTGTGACCGCGTAGAGGAATACGAGGTTGAGCGCGATGTAGAGCAGCATCACGACGCCGGTGCCGAGCAACAGCGAGCGCGGCAGCGTGCGTTGCGGCCGATCGATCTCGCCCGCGATGTACGCGGCGGCGTTCCAACCGGAGTACGCGAAGCTGACGTACATGAGCGCGTTCGCGTAGGCCGATGCGCCCGCGCGCGTCCCGAGCTTCACCAGCCCGTCGCCGCGCGATGCGAAGTGGCCCCAATCGCCGGTGCCGATCGCGACGCCCGCGATCACGAAGCCGGCGATCAGCAGCACCTTGATCGTCGTCAGCACGGTCTGCACGCGGCCGCCGACGCGCGTGTCGATGGCGTGCAGCGCGGTCATGCCGGCGATCACGATGCACGCGACCAGCTTCATCATCCCCGAGCTCGCGAGCCCCGGCATGATCGCGCCGAGGTACGACGCGAACAGCAGCGCGGCCGCGGCGATCGGCGCGGAAAATCCGACGACCAGCGAGACCCAGCCGCTCATGAAGCCGACGACCGGGTGATACGCGTCGCGCAAGTAGATGTACTCGCCGCCGGCGTGCGGCATCAGCGAGCCGAGCTCGGCGTAGCAACCCGCGCCGGCGAGCGCGAGCACGCCGCCGACCACCCACGTCGACATCATCGACACCGGATCTTTGAACTGATACGCGGCCTGAAAGCCGGCGCTGGTGAACACGCCGGCGCCGATCATGTTCGCGATGACGAGCGCCGCCGCGATCAGCACGCCGAGCTGGCGTTTCGGTGGCGTCACTAGCGCTCAGACTCGCATGTGGCGATCGAGGAACGCGAGCGCATCCCGCCAACAGCGGCGCGCGGCGGGATCCCAGACCAGAGCGTGAAACGCATGAATACCGCCCGGGTAATAACGCGCTTCGCACGGCACGTTGAGCTTGTGGAGTGCTTTTTCGAGCCGGCGCGTGTCGTCGAGCAACGGATCGCGCGTACCGACTGGTACGAAAAACGGCGGCAACGGCCGATCGAGCACGAGCTCGCCAGCGGCGGCTTGCTCGACGAGCACGAGCGGATCGGCGAGCGCGGTCGCGGCGCTCCGCACCGGCGGATGGCCATGCAGGTACGACGCGCCGGCGTCGCGGATCATTCCGTCGACCCACCACGGCAGCGCGCGCCGCTTGCGAAATCGATCGGTCTCGCTGACCTGCAACATGCCGCAAAACGGCAGCACCGCGCGTGGCCGGACCCCGCAGTCGAACACGGCGCGCGCCCACGGCTCGTCGCGGCGGATCGTGGTCGCGAGCGCGAGCGCGCTGATCAAGTTCGCGCCGGCAGATTCACCGGCGACCGCGACGCGATCCGGATCGCCGCCGAGCTCGCGCACGTGCTCGGCGAGCCAGCCATACGCGCGACACGCGTCGTCGATCGCGGCCGGATATGGATGGCGCGGCGCGAGCCGGTAGCTGATGTTGACGACGAGGTAGCCGAACCGCGCGAACACCAGGCCCATCAGCCAGTGCGTGTCTTTCGACAGCAGGTGGAACGCGCCGCCGTGCGCGTACAGCACGACCGGCCACGGCTTCGGTTTATGGATCGGCTTATAGATATCGAGGCGGTGAAAGCGCTCGTCGGGGCCGTACGCGACGTCCGAGACGAGCTCGACGCCGTGCCGCTTCGGGCTCGCCGCCGGATGCAGCCGGCCCGTCGCCGACAACGACTCGAAGAACGCGTTCGCCACGAACGAGCGCGCTCGGCGAAACAGCGTGTCGCGCCACGCGGTCACGCGCGGCGGCGGTTCGATCGATTCAGGCGGTGTGGTGCGCGACGGTGTGGTGCGCGACGATAGAGCGGTACGGCTCACTGGACCGCTTGCAATTGTACCTTGACCTTGCGGCGCTCGCCCTTGTTCGCGAGTGTGACCTCGACCGTATCTCCCACCTTGTGGTTGTCGAGCGCTTTGTAGAGATCGTTCAGGCGATGGATCGGCGCGCCTTCGATGTCGACGATGACGTCGTTGAGCTGGATACCCGCCGACGAGCGGGTCGCGCCGGCCATGCCCGCTTTATCGGCCGCGCCACCGGGCTGCACCTGCACGATCGCGACGCCGTCGATGCCGTTGCGCTGCGCCATCGCGTCGGCGAGCGGGTTGATGCCCAGCCCAGGCCGCGTGATCTTTCCGAACTTCATCAGCTGCGGCACGATCGCGTTCACCGTATCGACAGGCACCGCGAAGCCGATGCCGGCGTTCGCGCCCGACGGGCTGTAGATCGCGGTGTTGATGCCGATCAGCCGGCCCGAGCTGTCGAGCAACGGGCCGCCGGAGTTGCCGGGGTTGATCGACGCGTCGGTCTGGATCACGTCGGAGATCGGCCGGCCCGACACGCTCTTGATCTCGCGGCCCAGGCCGGAGATCACGCCGGTGGTCAGCGTCTGATCCAGGCCGAACGGGTTGCCGATCGCGAGGACTTTTTGGCCGACTTTGAGATTCGCAGACTGGCCGACCGGCAGCGGCAACAGCTTCGACGGCGGGGCATCGATGTGCAGCACGGCGAGGTCTTTGTCCGGCGCCGTGCCGACGATCTGCGCGGGATACGTCGAGCCGTCGTTGAGCGTGACGCTCGCCGCGTCGCCTTCTTGCACGACGTGGAAGTTGGTGACGATGTGGCCATCGAGGTCCCACACGAAGCCCGAGCCCGTGCCCTGCGGGATCTGCGTCACGTCCATCGTGATCTGATCGCGCCGCGTCGCGAGGCTCGTGACGTGCACGACCGAGCGCGAGAATTTGCCGAACACGTCGATCGTCGCCTGCTCGTCGGCGCCGAGCTTGTCGTCGGGCCGTTGCGCGATCGGTCGCGGCTCGGCGGAGACGTAGTGCACGGTCGTGCCGTGGCGCTGTTGATAGACCGTGTAGACCAGCGCACCCGCCACCAGGAGCAGCAGGATCGCGAGGACCTTCGTGAGAATCGATTCGCGGTTGACTTGGCTCACGGGGTAGAGCGAGTTTGACACGGCGGAATACCGGCGCGAAGCGCGAGGGTATTCCTGATCGCCGGGCGGGCTCAGTGCGCGTGGTGCGCGAGGAACTGCTCCGCCTCGAGCGCGGCCATGCAACCGGTGCCCGCCGCCGTGATCGCCTGGCGGTACTTTTTGTCCTGGCAGTCCCCGGCCGCGAACACGCCCGGCACGCTGGTCGTCGTCGTGCCCGGCGTCGTGATGATGTAGCCCTGGTCGTCGCACGCGAGCTGGCCGCCGAGAAACGCGGTGTTCGGCACGTGGCCGATCGCGAAGAACAAGCCCGCGGCGGGCATCGTCAGCTCTTGGTTCGACTTCAGGTCGTGGACGCGCACTTGCTCGACGGCGTTGCCGCCTTCCACGGCGACGACCTTGTGCGAGAGCAACAGCTCGATCTTGCCGTTGTGCTTCGCGCGCTCTTGCATGATCGCCGATGCGCGCAGCTCGTCGCGGCGATGCACGATGAACACGCGCGAGGCGAACTTGGTCAAGAAGTGCGCTTCTTCCATCGCGGAGTCGCCGCCGCCGACGACGAACAGCGGCCGATTGCGAAACATCGGCAGCGCGCCGTCGCACACGGCGCACGCCGACACGCCCTTCTGCCAGAGCTCGCCGTCGCGCGTGCCGTTGATGTCATCGCGTTTCGCGGTCGCGCCGGTCGCGATGATCAGCGCCTGCGCTTCGCCTTCCTGCTCGTCGGTCCAGTACTTGAATGGCCGCTTCGAGAGGTCGACCTTCGCGATCGTCTCGGTGATGATGCGCGTGCCGAACCGCTCGGACTGCGCTCGGAACCGCTCGGTGAGCTCGGGGCCCAAGATCCCGTCGGGAAAGCCCGGAAAGTTCTCGACGTCGGTGGTGGTCGTGAGCTGGCCGCCGGCCGCGATCCCGCCGGCCATGAAGCCCTCGAACAGGAGCGGGGTCAGGTTCGCGCGCGCCGCGTAAATCGCCGCGGTGTGGGCGGCCGGGCCGCTTCCGATGATGACGACGTGCTCGGCCATGGTCGCTGTCTAACATTTTTCGGCTGCGTGAGTGGTCTTACGCCGCCGGGTTGAGATCTAATGACGTTGCCATGGAGCTCGATAGCCTCGCCCAGCTCGACCGCTGCCATCGCCGTCACGACGAAGTGATGGAGCAGCTGCTCGCGGCCGCGCGACGCCTGGCCGCCGGTCGCCCCGACAACCACGACGTCGCCGTGGTCCACGACGCGGTCGCGTACTTCGAGCGCGCGGTGCGCCGCCACTTCCTCGACGAAGAGGGCTCGGTATTCCCGCGATTGTCGACGCGCCGGCCCGAGCTCGCCGATGCGCTCGCGCAGCTGTCCGCCGAGCATCCACCGCAGGTCGGGCTGCAAAACGCGATCGCGGCGGCCGCGCGCGACCTCGACGACGACAGCCGGCCCGGCGCCGGCAAGCAGCTCCTCGAGCTCGCAGAGCGGCTCGCCGAATTGCACCACGCGCATATCGCCCGCGAGGACGAGCTGTTCGCCGGCATCGCGAAAGCGGCGCTGACGCCCGAAGACGACACCGAGATTTCGTCGGAGATGGAGACCCGCCGCGATCGCGACGGTGGTGGCCGCGGCGGTGGCGGCGGTGGCGGCGGTGGCGGTGGCGGCGGTGGCGGCGGTGGTGGTGGTGGTGGTGGTCGTCGCCGCGAGCCCGGCCCGACGAAGTTGATGAAGCCGGCCAAGCGGGCGGCGAAGGTCGCCGCGAAGGCCAAATCGCCGCGGGCCAAGCAGCCGGCGAGATCGGCGAAATCAAAGCCGGCCGCGAAATCGAAGCCGAAGAAACGCCGTTAACGCGAGCCGAGGTGCAGCTGGTTGCCCTCGGAGTCGATGAACACCACGGACATGCCCCATGGTTCGCGCTTCGGTGGCGCCGTGAACTCCACGCCGCGCGCCGCGAGCGTCGCGTAGGTGCCCTCGATGTCGTCGGCCCACAGCGAGATCGGCACGAACGTGCCGATGCGATCCTCGAACCCCTTCGGGGTGAACAGCGAGATCAGCGTTTCGGCGCCGGGGATGCGCAGCTCGATCCAGCGTTGCCCATCCGGGCCCATCTCCTGATCGGTCGCGATCGTGAACCCGAGCTTGTCCGTGTAGAACGCGAGCGCGCGCTTCTGATCGCGGACCGGAATCGTGACGAACTTGATGCCTTTGATCATGCACGCACGGTTATCAAACGCCGCCGCCGGCGCCAAGCCCTGCTTTACTACTGCATGCTATAGTTAGCAGTGCCATAGTCATGCAGCGGCTCTCGATCGATAGCTACGTGCTCGATGCACTGATGCCGGATCTGGTCCGCCACGACCATCGCCCGAGCGCGTTCCTGGTCTATCTGTATTTGTGGCGCCGCACCGCCGGCGCGACGCGGACGACCGCGGCGAGCTACCAGATGATCTGCGACGGCACCGGGCTGTCCAAGCGCTCCGCACAGGAGGCGATCGCCCTGCTCCATCGCCGCCGCTTCATCGACGTCGCGCGCAAGCACGCCACGGCGACACCAGTGTTCGCGCTGCGCTGCCACTGGCGCGAGCGCTGAGTCACTTCGACTTCGACGCCTTCTTCGACTTCGCCTTGTCGTCGTCTTCGTCGTCGTCTTTCGCTTCCGCCGTCTCTTTCAAGATCGACTTGAGCTTGGCCTGCGCCTCGCCCGACGTCCGCGCGACGACCTCGGCCGGCGCGCCGTGCTTGAGCACCCGGAACGCGACGTAGACGGCGACGCCGAACGCGACGATCGACGCCCACTGCGCGAACGTCAGCCCGGCGTAGCGCGGATCGGTCTCGTCGGGCCGCAAGAAGTCCAAGCCGAACCGCACCGGCGCGTAGAGGATGGCCGCGAGCACGATCAAGAAGCCGGCGTTCGGCCGCTTCTTCGTGCGGAACGCGAGCCACAGGACCAGGATGTTCACCGGCACGAGGTAGAGGAACTCGACGAGGCCGAGGTTCCACGCGCGGATGAACTCGCTCGCGCCGGGATAGTGCTCCGCGAGGTGCGCGAGGTTCTCCGCGCGCGGGTAGTCCATCGCGAGGAACGAGTACCACTTGCCGGGATCGACCGCGGCGCCGATGTGATCGCTGACGACGGTGCAGCCGATGCGGCCGATCGAGAACGCGGGCAACAGCCCGACGATCCCGATGTCCGCGAACAAGCGCGGCGGCAAGCGCTTCCACCACACGTAGATCGCGAAGCCTGCCGCGCCGCCGATGAAGCCGCCGTACGACGAGATGCCCTTCCATACCTCGATGATCAGCCACGGATCGCTCATCAGATCGTTCCACTGGTACGCGATCACGTCGAATACGTGCGCGCCGATGAAGCCGGCGACCGTGATCCAGCCGGTGATGCCGCGGATGTGCTCGTCGTCGACGCCGTGCCATTCGGCGTAGCGCCGCAGCAGCGCGGCGCCGATCAGCACACCGGTCGCGACGATCACGCCGAATGATTGGATCTGGATGCCGAGATCGAGAGCGCCCAAGTGAAAGTACGGCAGCGACGCGGCTAGGACGGACATGCGGGGTGAGACTACAACAGCCGCCGCCGCGCGCTATCATCCCGGTGTGATCTGGGGCCCATTCGTGCTCGCCGTCGTCCTCGGCCTGTTGGTTTCAGCGGGGTTGTACTTCGCGTACTTGTGGCCGTCGGTCGAGCCGGACGACGAGCGCAGCGACGACGAGCGCGGCGACGATTCCGGAGAAACCGATCCGTGAAGCTCGGCGCGCTCGCCGTGCTCGGCGCGCTTGTTTTACCGACCAACCAGTCGGTCGGTAGCCCGCCGGGTCACGCCGTGCGCGTCGAGGCGCGCGAGACCGCCGCGATGCCGTCGCGTGGCCCCAAGCACGCGCTCGTCACGATCGAGCTGTTCTTCCGGCCGTCCGTCGATACGCGGCGCCCCGAGTTCGCGGCGGTCGAAAAGCTCCAGGCCGACCATCCGACGCGCATCCGGCTGGTCTATCGCGTGCTGCGCCAGTCGAACAGCTCGCGCCTACCCTACGCGGCGCTCGAGGCCTACGCCGAAGGCCGAATGACGCAGTTCTTCGCCGAGCTCGATAGGCAATCGTCGAACCTCACCGACGCGCAGCTCGCGGAGGTCGCGACCGCGGCCGGCATGAGCCCGGAGCAAGTCGCGAGCGTCATCGCGAAACCTCCCGGCGAGTACGACGCGATCCTCGACGACAACGCGCGGCGCGCGCGCCAGCGGCTGCATGGCAATCAGTTCGGCATCGTGATCAACGGTGCGGTCGTTCCACAGTCGAGCATCATGAAAGCCGGCGAGCTCGACCGGCTCTACGCCGAGGCGAAAGACGCGGCGCTCGACCTGGTCGACCGCGGCGTGTTGCCGAACGAGCTGCCCGACGTATTCGAGGGCTCGAACGCGCCGAGCCCGCTCGCGATCGTCGTGCAGTCGAGCACGCCCGACGATACCGTCGGCGAGCTGCCGCCATCGCCGCAGCTCGCGTCGCCGCCGCTCGATCTGCGCGGGATGCCCTCGGTGGGGCCCGCGAACGCGCGCGCGACGATCGCGGTGCTGTGCAATCCGTCGACATCGGCGTCGAGCTGCGGCAACGCACTGCGCGCCGCGCTGACGGCGCAGGTGGTCTACGGCGACCGCGTCCGCGTGGTGTGGGCGCCGTTCTTCGATGTCTCGCGCGACGATGCTGCCGAGCTCGGCATGCTCGCCGATGCGGCCCTGTGCGCCGAGCGCGTCGGCACGAGCGTCGCCGATTTCACGAGCCCGACCTCGCCCGGCTGGGATTGGCTCCAGGCGACGCTCGGCGCGATCTCGGTCGCGCATCGCCATATCTCCGCCGAGCAGATCATCGCGAAGCTGATCGGCGAGCTGCACGTCGACGATGCCGCGTTCGAGGCGTGCCGGGCGCACCAAGCCGGCGCCGCGATTCGCTGGGCCGAGGCCGCGGCCCGCTCCGGCGTCCACGCCTCGCCGAGCACGGTCGTCGGTGGGCGGGTTTATGCGTCGATCACCGACACCAACATCCTCCAACAGCTCGTCGCAGCCGAGCTCGAGCCCGGTGACTGCGATGGTTGCCTACGCTTGGACACGATCGTCCCGGCGTGGCGCAGCGACGCGCCGCCGTGATACTTGATCGATCGTCATGGAGCTGTCGTTTGCCGCCGCAACGGATGTCGGCCGCCAGCGCAACCATAACGAGGATAACTTCCTCATCGACAAGAAGCTGCGGCTGTTCTTGGTGGCCGACGGCATGGGCGGTCACGCCGCCGGCGAGGTCGCGTCGTCGATCGCCGTCCACGAGATCCGCGACGCGATCAACACGAGCCGCGAGCTGATCGAGCGCTACCGCGTCGACCACCCGGCCGTCCAGGCGTACGAGATCCTGCAGGTCCTCGAGCACGCGATCCAGGCGGCGTGCTCGGCGGTGTACACGCGCGCGCAGGCCGAGCCCGACAAGCGCGGCATGGGCACGACCGCGACCGTGCTGCTGATCGCCGGCACCGGCGATCGGCTGCGCGGGTTCATCGCGCACGTCGGTGATAGCCGCGTGTATCTGGCGCGCCAGAACCAGAGCCACATCCTCACCGAGGACCACTCGCTGATGAACGAGCTGGTCCGCCGCGGCAAGCTCAACCGCGAGCAACTCGAGAGCTCGCCGTACAAGCAGTACAAGAACGCGGTCACGCGCGCGGTCGGCGTCTACGGCTCGGTCGAGGTCGACACGTTCGACTTCGACATCTTGCCCGGCGATCGCTTCCTGATCGCGAGCGACGGCATGTACGCGTACGTCGACGAGACCACCCTTCCCGGCCAGCTCGCGCAAACCGACGTCAAGACGGTCCCCAAGCTGCTCGTCGATCAGGCGAACGCCGGCGGCGGCCACGACAACATCACCGCCGTCGTGATCCGCGTCGGCGACGCCGCGCCGCGTGACGAAGGTAGCGCCGCGCCCCGCGCCGACGCGTCGCAAAAGCTCGACGTGCTCAAGGCCATGCAGATGTTCCGCTACCTGTCGTACAAGGAGCTCGTGCAGGTCGGCGCGATCGCCGAGACGGTCGACTTCGGCGGGGGCAACACGATCTTCGCGGCCGGTGATCCCGGCGACGCGATGTACGTCGTGGTGTCGGGCATGGTGAACCTCGTCGACAAGGAGACGATCGTCGCCGAGCTCTCGCGCGGCCAGCACTTCGGCGAGATGGCGCTCGTCGATCGCAGCGTGCGCTCGTTGGCCGCGGTCGCCGGCCCCGATCCGGTCCGATTGGTGTCGATCAGCCGCAAAGACTTCTACGACATCATCAAGCGCGAGCCCGCGAGCGCCGTGAAGATGCTGTGGGCGTTCGTGCAGGTGCTCGGCCAGCGCCTGCGCAAGACCACGCATGATCTCAGCGACGCACTGCACGGCGACAAGCGCGGCGAAGAGACCGAGCAGGAGAATCTATTTCAAGACTGATGGCGCTGCTGATCGTCGCGAGCTGCGCGACGAGCGCGCCGCGAACGGTCGCGATGATCTCGGCGAGCGCCGAGTGGAAGACGATCGCCGACCGGTATCCGGCCCAGGCGCACACGCCGTACGGCGACTTCGTCGAAGGCGTGCTCGGCGGCGAGCGCGTGATCTTCTTCCACGGCGGCTACGGCAAGGTCAACGCGGCCGGCTCGACGCAGTACGCGATCGATCGCTGGCATCCACAGCTCGTGCTCAACCTGGGCACGTGCGGCGCGTTCGGTCACGACCTTCACGTCGGCGACATCGTGCTCGCGAACGCGACGACGATCTACGACATCTACGAGGCGATGGGCGATGCCGACGAGGCGATCGCCGAGTTCAAGACGACGCTCGATACATCGCGGTGGCCGGCGCAGCTCGCATCGCGCGTGCACGTGGAGCCGCTGGTCTCCGCCGATCGCGACTTGATTCCCGCGGAGATCGCGAAGCTACGCGCGAAGTACAACGCCGGCGCGGGCGATTGGGAATCCGGCGCGATCGCGTTCGTGGCGACGAAGAACCACACGCGCGTCGCGATCCTGCGCGGCGTCACCGACGTGATCGACGAAGCGCACAGCGATCCGACGTACAACAACGTCGCGCTGTGGCAACAGGAGACGGTCAAGGTCATGGCGACGCTGCTCGCGCTCGCCGCCGACGCGCTGCCGGCGCTGCTGCGCTAGGGATGCGCGCCGAAGCCGGCGAGGAACAGCGCGTTCTCGTCCATCACGGTCGCCATCGTCGGGCAGCCGGGCTTGGTTGCCGAGACCGCGGTCCCCGCGCCGCCGATCGAACACTGCCGATCCGGCGGGAACGTGCAGTTCGAATCCGAGAAGCACATGCAGTCATCGGGCACCGCCGACGTCGGCACGCCGAGGATCGTCAAGCCGACCATCGCGACGGTGTCGGCGGTGAGCCCGTGGACCGGCAACGGCGCGCCGCTGCCCGAGCCGAAGTTGAACGCGATCGGCGAGTCGGCCGCGCCGCAATCGCTCGGCGCGACCGCCGGGCAGTCGGTACACCCGACCGTCGAGCTCGGCGTGTCGGTCGTGACGATCATGGCGAACGGGCCCGAGGTCGGGAGCGCCGTCACGACCTCGATGTCGTACGGCATCAGGATGTTCGAGACCTCGCCGGTGATGTTCGTGATCTGCGTCGAGCGATCGAGCGCGCTGCCGAGATACTTCGAGAGCGTCGTCGGCGCGGTGACGACCGTCGACAGGTTCTCCGTCGCATCGTCGGCGCTGCCGGCCGCGAGCGTCACGCCTTCGAAGTTCAAGTACAGCGTGTGCGTTCGCGCGGTGACGTTGCCCGCGTCGATCATCGGCGGCGCGTCGGGGATCGCGCCCATGGTGTTGCTGCCGCAGGCGAACAGAAATGCGAGCAACCACGGTTTCATGAAAATAATTCTATCGAGGTCCGTAACCGCGCGCGCGTGAGAGCTTTTCCGCGCAATTGTCTACTGCGGTAGACGCGGCGCCTGCACCAGCTCGATCAGCACGCCCTCGCCGGAACGCGGCGCGTCGTCGTTGGCTTTCGGGTGGATAAAGCAGACGTCGTGGCCTGCCGCCCCCTTGCGAATGCCGCCCGGCGTGAACCGCACGCCCTGCGCGGTCAGCCAGTCGACGGCGGCCGGCAAGTCGTCGACCCAGA
Organism: Kofleriaceae bacterium; assembly: GCA_036271395.1. Lineage (GTDB taxonomy): Bacteria > Myxococcota_A > Polyangia > Haliangiales > Haliangiaceae > JABFXX01. Next base: position 13,193 of record DATBAS010000213.1, on the reverse strand, counting down.
GGCCGATGTGGTTGAGCCGCGGATCGTGGACCTTGGGCGACTTCGCCGCATCGACCGGCTCCATCAGATCGATCTCGACGCCGGCGATGCTCAAGATGTCTTCGTCGACGTTCTCGCGCTCGTTGCGATACGTCCCGGTCTGCGGCACGCCGAGCAAGTCGACCCACAGCGATCGCAGCGCCGCCTTGCTCGGATGGCCGATCGCGATCTGCTGCACGCCGAGGATCTTGAACGGCCGCACCGTCACGCGCCTCCGGCGTCGCGAACTTCCGCGAGCGTGCGCAAGCCGGGTTTCGGCGCGTTGACGAGGATCGCCATGTTGCCCGACGGATGCTGGTTGTCGCGCATCAGCTGGTGGCACGCGGCGGTCTCACCCCACGCAAACGTCCGCGACAGGCACGGGTCGACTTTGCCGTCGATCACGAGCTGGTTGACGCCTCGCGCCTGATCGTCGTTCGCGAAGTGCGAGCCCTGCAGCCGCTTCTGGCGCATCCAGTGGTAACGCAGATCGAGCGTCGCGTTGTAGCCGGTGGTGCCGGCGCAGATCACGACCATCCCGCCGGTCTCGGCCATGAAGCACGACGTCGGCAGCGTGGTCTCGCCGGGATGCTCGAACACGATCGTCGGGTTCTTCTTCTCGCCGAGCGCACCCCAGAACGCCGAGCCGAACGCGCGCGCGCCCTTGAGCCAGACGCCGTACTCGAGCTCGTCGCTCCAGCGCGGGAGCTTGCCCCAGTGATCGAACTTACGGCGATCGATCACGCCGACCGCGCCGAGGTTCATGCAGAACTCGTTCTTGGAATCGCCCGACACGACCGCGACCGGCCGTGCACCGGCCGCGCGCGCGATCTGGATCGCCATCGAGCCCAAGCCGCCGGCGCCGCCCCAGATCAACACCGGATCGCCGGGCGCGACGACGTTCGGCGACCAGCCGTGCAGCATGCGATAGGCCGTCGCCGCGACGAGCATGTACGCCGCCGCTTGTTCCCACGTCAGGTGCGCCGGCTTCGGCACGCACTGGTGGTCTTGCACTTTGGTGTACTGCGCGAAGCTGCCCCAATTCGATTCGTAGCCCCAGATCCGCTGGGTCGGCGCGAACATCGGATCTTTGCCGGCGAGCACGTGCGGATCGTCCGGCTCCCACATGCCGCAGTGCACGACGACGGCGTCGCCGACGTTGACGTTCGTGACGGCTTTGCCCGTGGCCCACACGACGCCGCTCGCGTCGCTGCCGCCGACGTGAAAGTCTTCGGGCTCGCCTTTTTTCTGCCGCGTCTTGATGACGTCGATCGGGATCCCCATCGCCGCCCACACGTTGTTGTAATTCACGCCCGCGGCCATCACGTAGACCAGCACGTCGCGCGGGCCGAGCTCGGGGACCGCGAGCGCCTCTTGCTTGAACGCATCGCGCGGCTCGCCGAAGCGGTCGGCGCGGATCACTTGCGCGAGCATCTTCGCCGGCACGGCACCGAGCTCGGGGACGTCGCCCAGCGCCAGCGGTTCGTGCGACGAATGCGCGGAAGCGCCGTGCTGTGACGTGGATGACGCCATGCGTTACCGTAGCATTAGGCTGCGTCATCCGGCTCGATGAAGCTCCACCGAACTTCGGGCACGGTTGCCTTGAGCTTCTGCTCGAACGCATTGATCGCGTCGACCACACCTTGGGTGTCGAGCTCCGGGCGCAGCGCGAGCTTCATCGCGACCATGATCTCGCCCGGGCCTTGTTGCACGGCGATCAGCGCGAGCACGCGCTCGATCGCAGGCACGGTCGCGGCGATCTCGTCGACCTTGGCGCGCAGCGCCGGATCCGCCGCTTCTCCGACGAGCAAGCTCTTCACTTCGCGCGCGAGAAACGTCGCGACACCGATCAGCACGCCGCCGATCGCGAGCGATCCGATGCCGTCCCAGCGACCGTCGCCGGTCTGCTTCGCGAGCACGAGCGCGGCGATCGCGAACGCGAGGCCGATCACGGCGGCGGCGTTTTCGCCGAACACCAAGATCAGATCCGAGTCTTTCGTATCTCTGAGGTAGCGCCAGAACCGCTTGCCACCGCGGCGCTTGTCGATCTCGCGAATGTTGCCGGCGAGCGACCAGCCTTCGAGCAGCATCGAGAAGATCAAGATCGCGACCGCGACGCGAATGTCGTCGAGCGGCTCGGGATCCAGGATCTTGTGCAGGCCCTCGTGGATCGAGAACACGCCGCCGCCGAAGAACAACAGCTGCGCGACGATGAACGAATAGAAGTACAGCGCGCGGCCGTAGCCGAGTGGATGGCTCGCGTCGGCTGGACGAGCCGCGGCACGTACTCCGACGAGCAGCAGCAGCTGGTTGCCGCAATCGGCGAACGAGTGCAGCGTCTCGGCGAGCATCGCGCCCGACCGGCTGATCACGGCCGCGACCGCTTTCGCACACGCGATCGCGATGTTCGCGACGAGCGAGCGGATGATCTGCCCGCGCGACTCGCTCATCTCACTTCACGAGCTTGGACAGCGCCTTGAAGTCGTCGGTACCGGCGACGTGCATCAGATCGAACACGCACGTCTCCGTCGACGAAACGATCCCGCCCGCGCGTTCCATCAGCCCGAGCCCGACGCGCCAGTTCGCCTTCGTGCGGCTCGACACCGCATCCGCGCAGACGTGCGCCGCATAGCCGCGCGCGACCAAGCCGCGCACGCTCTGATACACGCACACGTGCGTCTCCATGCCGCACACGATCCACTGATCGCGACCGAGCTTCGGCGCGAGCTCGGCGAACGCGGCGCAATCGACCGCGGAGAACTCGAGCTTGTCGAAGCGATGCAGATTCTCGGCACCGGCGAGCGCTTCTTCGATCGCGGCCACGGTGGCGCCCAATCCTTTCGGATACTGCTGGCTCACCACGATCGGCAGCTTCAAGCGCCGCGCGGTCTCGATCAGGATGCGCGAATTCTTCACGACCAGCGCGAGCACGGTCTCGGGCATCGCGGGGACGAGCCGGTCTTGAATATCGACGACGAGCAGCGCCGCGCGCTGCGTGGCCAAGCCGATCACGGCGCGGCTCCGAGCGTCGCGAGCGCCTCGGCGAGCCGCGCGTGGATCGCCTGATGATCGGCGAGCCGCGCGCGTTGCTCGGCGATCACGTCCGGCGGCGCGCGGTCGACGAAGTCGGCGTTGCCGAGCTTCTTCTCGATCGCGTCGATGTCTTTCTGGTTTTTCTCGATGTCCTTCGCGATCCGCTTGGTCTCGGCCGCGGCGTCGACGAGGCCGCCGAGCGGCATGCGGACTTCGACCTCGGCGTTGACGACGGTTTTCGCGGCGCCCGGCGTCATTGTATTTTCCTGGCCGCTCGCGAACGTCGCCTTCACCTTGGCCATGCGCTCGACCAGATCCTTGAACTTCTCGATCGACACGCGCGTCGCGTCGCTGCGCACCGCGAGCTCGACCTCGACGCTCTGCGCCGGCGGCAGCTTGTACGTCTGCTTGAGCATGCGGCACGCGCTCGTGATGTCCTGCAGCACGCCGATCTCGGCCTCGGCGGCCGGATCGATCCATTCTGGATCGGCTTCGGGGAACACCGTGACCATCAGCGATTCGGGCAGCGGCTGGCCTTTGGGCAGCTTCTGCCAGATCTCTTCGGTGACGAACGGCGCGAACGGATGGAGCAGCCGCATCGTGGTCTCGAGCGCCGTCGCGAGCACGCCCTGTACGACGTGACGCCGCGCCGCGCGCGCCGGATCCTCGGTGAGCTCTTCGCTCTGGTGGAGGTGTGGCTTCGCGAGCTCGATGTACCAGTCGCACAGCTCGTTCCACACGAAGTGCCAGATCGCCTGCGCCGCATCGGCGAAGCGGAACGCTTCGAGCGCGGTGTTGACCGCGGTGCACGCGTGCTGCAGCCGCGACAGGATCCAGCGCTCGGCGACGCCGAGTCCCGTACGCCCGTTCGGGCCATGGATCTGCGCTTCGAAGCGCGCCGGGTCATAGCCGTCGAAGTTCATCAGCGCGAACCGCGATGCGTTCCACAGCTTGTTGATGAAGTTGCGGTACTCCTTGATGCGATCGGGCGACAGCCGGATGCGCGACGAGCCCGTGTTCAACGCGGCGAGCGCGAACCGCAGCGCGTCCGCGCCCATCGCGGGCATGCCCTCGGGGCTTTGCTTCTTGATCCGCTTCTTGATCTCGTCGGGATCCGGCGGCTTCTCTTGATCGACGCGCGCGAGCAACGTGTCGAGCGTCGCGCCGTTGACGACGTCGAGCGGGTCGATCACGTTGCCCTTCGTCTTCGACATCTTCGCGCCGCTCTCGTCGACGACCGTCGAGGTCAGGTACACCGACTTGAACGGGACTTTGCCCATGAAGTGGATGCCCATCATCATCATGCGCGCGACCCAGAAGAAGATGATGTCGGGCGCGGTGACCAGCACGCTGTTCGGATAGAACGTGCGGAGGTCGTGCGTCTTGTCGGGCCAGCCGAGCGTCGAGAACGGCCACAGCCCCGACGAGAACCACGTATCCAAGATGTCGTCGTCCTGGCGCAGGTCTGGTTTGCCGCACTGCTTGCACGCGGCCGGCTGCTCGCGCGCGACCGTGACGTGACCGTCGGCGCAGTAGTACGCGGGAATCTGGTGGCCCCACCACAGCTGCCGCGAGATGCACCAATCCTCGATGTGGGTCATCCAGTGCATGAACGTCTTGGTGTAGTGCTCGGGCACGAACTTGGTCTTGCCCTGCTCGACCGCGGCGATCGCTTTGTCCGCGAGCGGCTTCGCTTTGACCCACCACTGCTCCATCAACATCGGCTCGATCACCGCGCCGGAGCGCTGGCTGCGGCCGCGCGGCACTTTGTACGGCTTGGTCTCGACGAGAAACCCGCCGGCTTCCAGGTCCGCGACCACCGCTTTGCGCGCTTGCTCGACCGTCATGCCGACGTACTTCGCCGGCGCCGGCGCCATCAGCTTGCCCTGGCGATCGATCACCTCGAGCACCGGCAAATTCGCGATCTGGCTGACCGCGTAGTCGTTCGGGTCGTGCGCCGGCGTGACCTTGACCGCGCCGGTGCCGAACGCCGGATCCGGCCACGCCTTGCCGTCGCGGATGATGTCGATCGGCACGATCGGGATCGTGCGGCCGGTCAGTGGCAGCTCGATCTGTTTGCCGTGCAGCGCGAGATAGCGCTCGTCCTTCGCGTGCACGGCGACGGCGGTATCGCCGAGCATGGTCTCGGGCCGCGTCGTCGCGACGACGATCGCGTCATCTGGGCCACCGCCGACGATCGGATAGCGAATCGACCACAGCGAGCCGTTCTCGTCGACGGTGTCGACCTCGAGATCCGAAACCACGGTCTCGCTCGCCGGGTCCCAGTTGATCATGCGCTTCGCGCGGAAGATCAGTCCCTCTTCGTACAGCCGCACGAACGCTTCGCGCACCGCGCGGTTCGAGCGCTCGTCCATCGTGAAGCGCTCGCGCGGCCAATCGAGCGAGAACCCCATCAGCTTCTCTTGCTCGCTGATCCGATTGCCGCTGCGCTCTTTCCACTTCCACGCGCGGCGCATGAACTCGTCGCGGCCGAGCTCGAAGCGCGTCTTGTTCTCGCTGCGCTTGAGATCTTTTTCGAGCAGCACGTGCACCGCGATCGACGCGTGGTCGATGCCGGGCATCCACATCGCGTTGTCGCCGCGCATGCGGTGCCAGCGGATCAAGATGTCTTGCATCGTCGAGCCGAGCGCGTGGCCGATATGCAGCGACCCGGTGACGTTCGGCGGCGGCAGCGTGATCGAATACGGAACGCGCGGGCTGTTCTCGTCCGCGTGAAAGAATCCGTTCTCGATCCAGAACCGGATCCATCGCGCTTCGACTTCGGTGGGCTCGTACTGCTTCGAAAGTGCCGACGTCGACATGACGCGCGCACGCTACCACGGCGCGTTCCAGCCAGCCCGCGGCGATGGGGCGCGGGCGAGCGGTCGTGGTCGCGCCTTCGTCTACGAGCGCTGCTTGGCGGAGAGCTCCGCCAAGTTTTCGCGGATGATCTGCTCGGCGAGGTCGGGCACGACCTCCCACACGATCCGCTCGACGACTTCGGTCGATAGCTTCAACAGCGCGAGGAGCTCGGGCGAGCCTGGCTCGACGCCGGCGATCTCGGCGATGCGTGCGGCCATCTTGGCGAGCGTGCGTTCGACCAGCGCGGAGCGCTTCGTCGGAGTCCCAGCGACCATCGGTCCTCGATTCATACCGCCGATCGGGGCGGAGCTTGGGGTAGCAGCGGGTGACGGAACAGCAGTCACAGCGGCGGCCGGAGCCTTGCCAGCGGGTGGACGTAGACCGCCGCCCGCACCGGGCACGGTCGCGGCGGCTTCGGGCGCCATCGGCGGCACGGCCATGGCGGTGGTTTTTGTGGGGTGCGAGCCGGCGGCGCCGGTGCCCGCGGCGGTGACCGACGGAGCAACGCCCGGCGGCATCTTGATCGTGGGCATGCCCATGATCGTCGCGGAGCGCGGCGGCTCCTTCGATGCGTTTGCGGCGGCAGCGGCGGCCGCATTCGATACGGCGGCAACCGGAGCCGGCCGCGCGGCGGGCGCCGATGCGGCGGCCGCGACGGGCTGCGGCGCGGCTTGGCCGGGCTTGGCCTGCGCGCCCTTGGCGACAACCTCGGTCACCTTCTCGAGCATGATCTGGGTGTCCCACGGCTTCGGTAGATTCGCGTCGGCGCCGACCTGTGCGCCTTTCGCCGCGTCATAGGGAGCACCGTTACCGACGAGGATCACGACCGGAACGTCGGCGGTCCCGGCGTCGCTCTTGAGCGCCATGCACAGGTCGTAGCCGTTCTTGCCGGGCATCTGCGAATCGGCGAGCACCACGGCTGGTTTGTGCGCTTTCGCTTTCGCGAGCGCTTCGTCCACCGTGCGCGCACCGACGTATTGGAAGTCGGTGTTCCGGAAGGTGATATCGGCGACCTGCTGCATCGTCGCGCTATCATCGACGCAAAGTACGATCTTGCTCACGTAGGTCCTCCCAGCTCGCCGAGAACAGTAACAGGGCCGCGCGCGACGGGTCAAACCAACTGCCGGGAATCCGTAGAGCTTTTGCTGCTATCCGGCGTGCTAGAACCCGACGCCATGTCGAGCTCGTTGACGCCGCTCCACACCGCGGCCGCCGAGGCCGTCGCCGCGCACGCCGGCGTGGCCGCTCGCGCGCTGAAAGTGGAGGCGCCGCCGCGTCCCGAGCTCGGCGATCTCGCGGTCGGCTGCTTCGCGATCGCGAAGGCGACAAAGCAGAACCCGGCGGCCGTCGCGCAGGCGATCGCGGCGGCGTTTCAGCCGAACGAGTGGCTCGCGAGCGCGACCGCGGCCGGCCCGTTCGTGAACTTTCGGGCGAATCGCGCGGCGACGTTCGCGTGGCTCGCCCAGGGCAAGCTCGTGCCCAGCGCGATCGGCACCGGCCAGACGATCGTCATCGACTACAGCTCGCCGAACGTCTCCAAGCACCTCGCGTATCACCACATTCGATCGACGATGATCGGCCACGCGCTCGTGCAGATTTTTCGCGCGCTCGGCTATCGCGTCGCCGGCATCAATCACCTCGGCGACTGGGGCACCACGCACGGCAAGCTGCTCGCGGCGTACGAGATGTGGGGCGCCGAGTATCCCGAGCCGCTCGACGTCGCCAAGCTCAACGAGCTCTACGTGCGGTTCTCGGCCGCGGAGAGAGCCGACGCCGCGATCAAAGAGCGCGGCCGCGCTGCGTTCAAGCAGCTCGAGGACGGCGATGCGCAGTTCCGCGTGTTGTGGGAGCGCTTCCGCGACATCTCGCTCGGCGAATACGACGAGGTCTACAAGCTGCTCGGTGTCACGTTCGACGTCGTCAAAGGCGAGAGCGACTATCTCGCCGACGTGCCCGGCGTGCTCGCCGAGCTCGCGGCGAAGCAGCTGTCGAGCACGAGCCAAGGCGCGCTCGTGGTCGAGCTGCCGGGTGAAAAAGTGCCGCTCATGCTGCGCAAGGACGACGGCGCGACCACCTACGCGACGCGCGACATCCCGTCGGCGATGTGGCGGTGGAGCACGTATCACTTCGCGCGCTCGCTTTACGTCGTCGACCGCGGCCAGTCGTTGCACTTCAGGCAGCTGTTCAAGACGCTCGAGCTGATGGGCTACGAGTGGGCGTCGCGCTGCGAGCACATTCCATTCGGGCTCGTCACGATCGGCGGCGCGAAAGGCAGCACGAAGTCGGGCAATGTCGTGCTGCTCAAAGACGTGGTTGCCGAGGCCGACTCGCGCGTGCGCGCGTTGCTCGCCGAGATCAACCCGGAGCTGACCGGTGATGCGCTCGATCGCGTCGCGCATCAGGTCGGCGTGGGCTCGATCGTGTTCGCGAACCTCGCGTCGCAGCGCGACAAAGACGTCGCGTTCGAGTGGGACCGCGTGATCGCGCTCCACGGTGATTCCGGCCCGTACGTGCAGTACAACCACGCGCGCTGCGCGTCGATCCTGCGCAAGGCACCGGCGCGGTCGGGAGCTGCGATCGAGTTTTCGAAGTTGACGAGCGATGCCGAATGGGCGGTCGCGAAGAAGCTGCTCGAGTTTTCGTACGCGATCGTCGCGGCGACGCCGAGGTGCGAGCCGCACGTGATCTGTCACTACTTGCTCGAGCTCGCCGGCGAGTTCGCGCGCTGGTACACCGCCGGCAACACCGACGCGTCGCTGCGCGTGCTCGTCGACGATGCCGTGGTGCGCGAGGCGCGGCTGGCGCTGGTCGACGCCGTGCGCTCCGTGCTCGCACAAGGCCTCGCGATGCTCGGCCTCGCCTCGCCCGATCAGATGTAGGGACGGTCTACGCGACCTCGGCGAAATCAATCGCCCGTTTGAATTCGCCGAAATCACTTCCCGAGCGCGGCGGGCGGCTTGCGAGCGTGACTGCTCCACGCGATCAGCACGACGAGCGTCAGCACGTACGGCACGAGGTGCGCGAGCTCGGCCGGGATGTGCCGGCCGATCGCGGTCGTGATCTCGATGTGGATCTCGAGCGCGTCGGCGACCGCGAGCCCGAGGCACGCGAGCGCCGCGTACGCCGGGCGCCAGCCGGCGAGGATCACCATCGCGAGTGCGATGTAGCCGCGGCCGCCGGCCATGTCGGCCGAAAATCCAGCGACCGCGAGCGACAGCTTCGCGCCGCCCGCACCGGCGAGCCCGCCGCCGACCAGCGCCGCGTAGAGCCGCGTGCGCGCCGGCGACACGCCGACGGCGACGAGCGCATCGGGGCGATCGCCGGCCGCACGCAACCGCAAGCCCCAGCGCGACCGCGTCAGCGCGAGCGGGACGATGATCGCCGCCGCCGCGGCGAGCCACACGAGCGGGTTCGCCAGCACGCCGTCGGCGAGCTGCGGCGACGGCGGCGTGTTCGTGCCGGTGTCGTAGATCACTTGCATCAAGAACCGCGTGCCGGCGAGCGCGACCAAATTGAGCCCGATGCCGACGACGACTTGATCGGCGGCGAACACCATCGCGCAGCCGACTTGCACTGCGGCGACGAGCATCCCGGCGATGACGCCGCCGGCGATCGCCGCGGCGAGCGAGCCGGTCGCGTGGCCGACCGCGGCGGCGGCGAACGCGCCGAACAAGAGCTTCGCTTCGATCGCGAGATCGATGAGGCCGGAGCGCTCCGTGATCGCGCCGCCGAGCGACGCGAGCACGAGCGTGATGCTCGCGACGATCACGCGCTGCACGAACGCGATCATGCCGGCCTCCGCAGCATGCGCTTGCGCGTCCACGGCACGGCGACCGCGATCGCGATCACGATGATGCCCTGCAGCATCTCGGGCAGCTCCTTGGGCACGATGTCCGAGACCGCGAGCCCACCGACGGAGAGAAACCCGAGCACGAGCGACGCGGCCGCGATGCCGAGCGGCTCGAGCCGGCCGAGCAGCGCCGCCGACAAGCCGACGAAACCGAAGCCGCGTCCGAGCCCTTCTTCGTACGCGTGACGATCGCCGAGCACGAAGTCGATCGCGGCGAGGCCGGCGAGCGCGCCGCCGATCGTCATCGCCGCGATCTGCACGCGACCGACGGAGATGCCGACCGCGCGCGCCGCGTCGGGATCGCGGCCGACCGCGCGCAACGCGGCTCCCCACGTCGTGCGCGCGCGGATCCACCACGCGGCGGCGATCGCGGCCGCGGCGATCACGATCGCGAGGTTCGCCGAGCTGCCCGCGATGAATTGCGGCAAGCGAGCGCCGATCGCGATCGCCGGGCCGGTCGTCGTGCCGTTCTCGAACAGGAACGCGTTGCCGACCCACAGCACGACCGCGCCGACGATCTCGTTGAGCATGATCGACGTGATCACCTCGTGCGCGCCGCGCGTGACGCGCGCGATGCCGATCAGCGCGCCGATCGTGCCGCCGGCGGCCGCGGCGGCGAGCGCGCAGATCGGGATCGCGATCGGCGATGGCGTCGCGGCCGGCAGCGCCGCGCCGACGACCGCGCACGCGAGCACGCCGGCCGCGAGCTGCGCTTCGCCGGCGATATTGAACAAGCCGGCGTCGAGCGCGATCGACACCGCGAGCCCGGTGAGCGCGAGCGCGGTCGCTCGGTACAGCACCTGACCGATCCGCGTCGGATCGCCGAGCACGCGCGTGACCATCTCGAGCCATACGTGGCCGGGACCGCGCTGCACGATCAGCATCAGCGCGCTGCCGAGCACGAGCGTCGCGAGTAGCGCGATCGCCGCCGAGATCAGCTCGCGTCGCGCGTTCACGCGCCGGCTCCGGTCATCAGCTCGCCGAGCTTGGCGCGCGCGCCCGCTTCGGCCGCGTGCTCGCCGACGAGCGAGCCGCGCAGCAGCACGACGATCCGGTGACACAGCGCGAGCAGCTCGTCGAGGTCGGCGGAGATCACGAGCACGCCCGCGCCCGCGCTCGCCGCCGCGCGCAGCTGATCGTGAATGCGCACGACCGCGCCGAGATCGACGCCGCGCGTGGGCTGGCTCGCGACCACCGCGGCGAGCGTCGGCCGCGACAGCTCGCGCCCGATCACGATCTTCTGCTGGTTGCCGCCCGACAGCGTGCTCGCGATCGCGGTGGGATCGGGCGGCCGGATGTCGAGCTCGGCGACGCGAGCGCGCGCGAACGTCGCGACGCGGTCACGATCGATCACGAAGCGGCCGGTGACGTCGCCGCGGCCGAGCACGAGGTTGTCGGCGACGCTCGCATCGAGCACGAGCCCGCCGTGATGGCGATCTTCGGGCACGTGCGCCAAGCCGGCTGCGAGCCGCGCATGCGGCGACGCGTGCGAGACGTCTCGACCGGCGATCGCGACGCGGCCCGCGTGATCGACGAGCCCCGCGATCGCGAGCGCGAGCTCGCGCTGGCCGTTGCCATCGACGCCCGCGACGCCGACGAGCTCGCCGCTTCGCACGCGGATCGTCACGTCGCGCAGCGCAGCGCCGACGCCGACGTGCTCGAGCGCGAGCGCGACGTCGTCGCTCGGCTCGCGGGCGCGGCTCGGTGCGGGCAATTCGGCGCCGACCATCGCCTTCGCGATCGCGTGGCTGTCGGCATCCTTGCCGAACGTCGCGACGGTTGCACCCGCGCGCAGCACGGTGACCGCGTCGGCGACCGCGCGCACCTCGTCGAGCTTGTGGGTGACGAGCACGATCGTCGTGCCCTCGCGCGCGAGCGAACGCAGCGTCGCCAGCAAGCCATCGACCTCGACCGGCGCGAGCACCGCGGTTGGCTCGTCGAGCACGAGCAACTTGGCACCGGCGTGCAGCGCGGCGACGATCTCCGCGCGTTGCGCCGCGCCGAGCGACAACGAATCGGCGCGCGCCCACGGATCGATGGGCAAGCCGACCCGCTCGCCGAGCTCGCGCAGCGCCTTCGCGGTCGGCGCGAGCTCGAGCAGCGGTCCACCTTCGGCGCCGAGCACCGCGTTCTCGACCACGCGGAGCGTGCCGGCGAACGCGCCGTGCTGCTGCACGATGCCGATGCCGGCGGCCCGCGCCGCGCGGCGATCCCACGCGACGGCGTCGACGGCGCGACCGTCGATCGTCAACGCGCCCTCGCCCGGCACCACGCCCGCGACGATCTTCACGAGCGTGCTCTTGCCGGCGCCGTTCTCGCCGACGAGCGCGTGCACGCTGCCGGCTTCGGCCGTCAACGTCGCGCGGCGCAGCACGCGCGTTGTGCCGTACGATTTGTCGAGCGTGGCTTCGAGCTTCATTCGAACGGCACCTGGATCGTGCCGGCGACGATCTGATCGGCGAGCTTGTTGACGCGCCCGACGACGTCGAGCGGCAACAGCCGGCGATTGCGCTCGTCGGCGACGAAGCCGACGCCCTTCTCCGCCAAGCCGAGATCGCGCACGCCGCCGTGAAAGTGATGCTCCACGACGTCGCGGATCGCATCGAGCACCGCGAGGTCGCCGCGCTTCAGCATGCTCGTGACGATGCAGCACGGCGCCATGTCGTACTGATCCGAATCGACGCCGATCGCGTAGAGCCCGCGCGAGCGCGCGACCGCGAACACGCCGTCGCCGGTCTTGCCCGCCGCGGTGAAGATGATGTCGGCGCCTTCGTCGTAGAGCGCGGCCCCGAGCTCCTGGCCGCGCGGCGCGTCGTTGAACGCTTTCGGCTCGGTGCCGGCGTAGACCGCGAGCACGCGGCACGTCGGGCACACGTGGTGCGCGCCGGCGGTGTAGCCGACCTCGAACTTGCGGATCAGCGGCAGCTTCATGCCGCCGACGAAGCCGATCGTGTGCGTGCGCGAGACCAACGCGGCGATCGCGCCGACCAGGAAGCTGCCCTCTTGCTCGCGAAACTTCAGCGCGAGCAGATTCGGCAGCTTCGGCGCGTTCGGGCCCGGCGCGTAGTCGATGCCGGCGAAGTTGACGTCGGGGAACTCGCGCGCGAGCTGCTCGAGATCCGGCCCGACGATCACGCCGACGCCGATCACGAGATCCACGTGCTTCGCGGCGAGCGAGCGCAGCGCGGTCGCGCGATCGTTGCCTTCGCTCGGCTCGATATATTCGATGTGGACGCCGAGCTGATCGCGCGCAGCTTCGAGCCCGTTCCACGCGGCGGTGTTGAACGACTTGTCGTCTTTGCCGCCGAGGTCGAACACCAAGCCGACGCGCACGCCTTTGCCGACGCGCTCGTCGATCGTCGGAAATGCGACGAGCCCGATCGCGACGAGCAGCACATTTGCCGCGATGAGGATGGCGATCAGTCGCACC